>JBLGBJ010000013.1:0-76292 GCA_047617605.1 Pseudohongiellaceae bacterium
CTTGTGGTGAGTGCTCGGTTTGCAAAATGGCGGTAAGCGGATCGCTACCAGATTTAATTATTATCGAACCAGAAGAGGGTAGCCGCGACATTAAGATTGACCAGATTCGCATGCTTTCAAAATTTGTTAATATGAGTAGTCATGCCGGCAGTGGTAAAGTTGTTGTCCTCGATCGAGCTCACAACCTAAACAACTCTGCTGCCAATGCCCTGCTAAAAACACTAGAAGAGCCAACCGCTACTACGTTCCTATTTTTGATAACCGATCTCCCCGGTGCGTTGTCAGCAACTATAAGAAGTCGCTGCCAACGACTACAGTTTTCTATCCCTTCAACAGAAAAGTCTTCGCAGTGGCTGTTCGAGCAGCTATCCGAGGACAGCGATAAAGCGTCCTTGGCATCAACATTCGCCAGCAAACCACTGTTAGCCTTTACTCAAGATAGTAAAAGCGGTGTCGAAGACTTCGGGACAATGATCCAAGTTTTATCAAGTCTGCTTAACTCATCGACAGAATTACGACCCGGGGTGGTTCAGGCATCAAAAATTGGCGAACTGCTCTCAATTGGGCATTTAATTGAGATTTCGACTATATTAATTAAGGGCCTTCTCACTGAAGCTGACCCACTAAGAGCCTCTGCTGAAATTAATGCACTGAGTTCTCAGCTACGCAGTACCGGTATTGAATATCGAAGCTTGAGCGTGATATTGCTGAATTATCAGCAGGAGCTGGTTAAGGGGCGCCATCAGTTAATGAGCGGCTCTAACCCTAACCCACAACTAATTATAGAGTCATTGCTGTGGCAATGGACTAAGCTTTTTGTAAAGCCCTAGCTAATCGACAGAGACTTATGGACTGATATATATCTGCTAAGAAGTGTCATGGCCGTACTTAGTACTTTTTCGGTTGGCCCAAACCTTCAATTTCAAGGAAGAGAATTCTACATTGGCTGGTCATGGGATTTTATCTCTCACAATAAAAGACAAAGCGGTTCTCTATGCCGCCTATATGCCATTTATTCAATATGGAGGCTTGTTTATACCTACAAATAAGGACTATAAAATCGGCAACGAGATTTTCATGCTGTTAAAGCTGATGGAA
This sequence comes from Pseudohongiellaceae bacterium, assembly GCA_047617605.1. Lineage (GTDB taxonomy): Bacteria > Pseudomonadota > Gammaproteobacteria > Pseudomonadales > Pseudohongiellaceae > UBA9145. The sequence goes on from JBLGBJ010000013.1 coordinate 1,099, forward strand.
GAATCAGAAAAACTCCCAGTAGCAGGAAAAGTGGTCTGGTTGACACCTTCTCGAGCACAGGGCGCGCGAGTAAGAGGCATTGGTGTCCAGTTCTGCGATCCGGATGCGGCTGTAAAAACTCGAATTGAAAGGATACTAGTTGGCCAGCTAGATTCGGACCTAGCAACCAACACACTCTGATTGTCATACTTTGATAGCCACCTTCTTAGCAGAGGATTACTAGCTTAGGTGGTGCTCGAAAAAACCTAGCTCCTGCCTTAGATAGTTTCTGCTCCACCTAGTTCCCACGTTACTTATTTCCACCTTATTGCATCTGCGCTCCTGCTATTTTATCCGATGCTTTCTTTTCAACAATCGCAAAACCACTTGAATAGGAAAAAAAAACCTGAAGCCGGGGCAGACTTCAGGCTAATACAATAGGAATAACACATTAAAGAAATGTAAGAGTAGGGATAACAGGCCTCATTTAGCCAGCTGCGCAACCTACCAGATAACAAGTCCATGGAAGTAAAGTCTTTGCGGGGTGCAATGAAATTATCTTCTAAACTAAGTAAAGACCATATTAGGAACAATGCCAGTAAATAGGTGGATTTCTTGATTTGATGAGTAAAGCGCTAGCTTTTATACTGACAAACCCAACAGCTCAGTGACATGTTCAGCAATAGCCTGGCTTGCGGTGAGTCCGGGAGATTCCATCCCAAATAGCTGAACCAAGCCTTTAATATTATGCTCATTTTGGGTTTGAAATACGAAGTCTTGGGCGGGTTCGCCCGGCCCAGAAAGCTTGGGCCTGATACCAGAATATGAAGGTTGAAGCTGGTCTGGCTGTAAGCCAGGAAAGTAACGCTGCACTGCGATGGCAAACTGTTCTTGCTTGTTCGCCTCAACAGCATAGTCCTCGCCCGAGACGTAGACCGCATCAGGCCCAAACCGGAGCTGATTATTTAAATCCATTGTGCAATGAATCCCTAAACCAACGGTATTTGCCTCAGGCACAGGGTAAATCAAGTGAACAAAGGGGTTGGTCCCGCCATAACTGAAATAGTCGCCCTTACACAACCAAACTTTTGGTATTAGTTCTTTCTTTAAGCCTATGATTTTATGCGCTATTGCATCTGCGGATAAGCCTGCGCTATTGATAAGCATAGCGCTCTCAAAGGTAAACTCCGTTGGCTCGGCTTGATTGGTTTCTCGCGCTTGTAACGATACCTCAAAGCCAACAGTACCAGGCTTGATAGCACTTACTCGGCTGTTTGCCGCAAAGATAACACCTCTTTGTTGAGCTCTGTCTAAGAGACTATGCATGTAGTGATGACTATCTACTATGCCGGTAGACGGAGAAAGTATTGCAGAATAAGCACTTAGCGATGACTCTTTAAAAATAAGTTGAGATTTACTTAGCATTTCTAAGTCATCTACCCCTGATTGAACCCCGTTATTCCGCAACTCTAACAGTTCTTCTTGCTGATGACGCTGCGCCACAATTAGCTTTCCACAGCGGGCGTGAGCGACACCGTTAGCTAAGAGGTACTCGTAAAGAAGCGCCTTGCCGCGTATACACAGCTGAGCTTTTAAACTGCCCGGAGGATAGTAAAGACCACCATGAATGACTTCACTGTTTCTGCTGCTGATCCCTTGGCCAAAGCTTGGGTTAGAATCGAGCAGTAAGACCTTCTCAGGATTAATATCTTTATTCCGAGAAAGGGCGTGGGCGATAGCGATGCCAATAACTCCCGCTCCAATGACGCAAGCTTCAAACTTTTCCATTCTGGCCTTTTACGATTAGCGCTACAGCTATTTACAGCACTGGGTTTATATTTCTAAAGGTGAGATTAAGTCGAGGCTCATCTACACCTTTAGCTTTAGGGACTTGGTGTAACCAATTGTTTTGTAAACCCTTACCCATTACTAAGAGACTGCCATTTTTTAATTTCACTCGTACTTTAACAGCCCTGCTTGATGAATTCTTAGGGCATAGCTCAAAGTCTCTCTCTGCGCCTAAACTCAACGAGGCAATAACAGGATCCTGACCTAGCTCTCGCTCATCGTCAGCATGCCAAGCAACACTGTCATTGCCATCTCTATAGTAGTTAAGTAGGACTGAGTTAAAGCTCAAGCCACTGAGATCGAACACCCGGCGCCTGATGCGCGTGACGACCTCAGACCAAGGCTCTGGCGTCAGAGCTATACCGGAGTAGCCATACCGGCTTTCGTCATCTCCCATCCAGCACTGTAAGCGAGGTACCAATCTGGGTGCACCAGCTATGACTATAGAGCCCTGGTGCCAAGGAATTTCGTTTATCAAGATATCGATGAGTTCTAGAGCGTGGTTAAATTCAAAGGCAGCAGGGTATTCATCAATTTTAGCATTACCTAAATTATGGCTCTCAAGGTCGCTATTTGGGAGCGCATTGTCAAACAAAGACGATTGCATGGTTGGTGACTGTCCTGTGCTTCTACGCTAGTGCATAATGCCGCTTGATGCGGAAATCACCATTTTGTAAGCTTGATTAAGGATACAGGAAATTGTCTGAATTTGATTATGATCTTTTTGTTATAGGCGCCGGTTCTGGCGGGGTAAGGGCTAGCCGAATTGCGGCAGGACTTGGCGCTAAAGTTGCCATTGCAGAGGAACGTTATTTCGGAGGAACTTGTGTCAACGTGGGCTGCGTCCCTAAGAAGCTCTTCAGCTACGCAGCGCATTTCCATGATGACTTTCAAGACAGCGCCGGCTATGGCTGGGGTAGTGCCGCACCTGACTTCAACTGGTCTACTTTAGTCGCTAATAAAGATATTGAAATCAATAGATTAAATGGTATATACGAGAAAATACTTAAATCCAATAATGTCACAATATTCGAATCTCGAGCCAGAATTACAGGCCCTAACTCTATTTCTGTCGACAATCAGACAGTCACAGCTAAGCACATTTTGCTGGCTGTTGGCGGATGGCCCCGTGTGCCTCAATATTCAGGACACGAATATGCTATTACATCCAACGAAGTCTTCTACTTCGACAAGCTTCCTAAAGCCATAGTTGTGCAAGGAGGAGGCTATATAGCACTGGAATTTGCTAGTATTTTTGCTCGATTAGGCGTTGAAACCAGCCTTGTCTATCGCGGCAACAAGCTGCTTCGTGGTTTTGACGAAGACATTAGAGACTTTATCACAGAAGAAATTGGTCGCCATGTCAATCTAGTGCTCAATGAAGATGTCGCGTCAATATCTAAAGAAAACAATGGGTTAAAGGTGACTCTGACATCAGGAGTTGAAATAGTGGCAGACCAAGTGTTGGCGGCTACTGGACGCGCACCCATGACATCAGATCTTGGCTTGGATACTGTCAATGTTGAATTGTCACCCTCAGGCGGCATTAAGGTTAACGCGGAATTTCAAACCACCGAGCCAAGTATTTTTGCGGTCGGCGATGTTATCGAGCGTATGGCGCTAACGCCGGTGGCTCTTGCAGAAGGTCAAATTGTATCGAGGCGATTGTTTGGTGGCCCTAAGAAAGATTTGAGCTACGAGAACATTGCCACAGCAGTGTTTTGTCATCCAAATATCGCAACGGTAGGTCTTAGCGAAGAACAAGCCATCGCCAAAGGTTTGGCTATTGATGTCTACACAGCAAAAATGAAACCGCTAAAACATACACTTAGTGGCCGTAATGAATACTCATTCGCAAAGCTAATAGTCAGTCGTAGTGATGACCGTGTGATTGGCATGCATTTGGTTGCTGCTGATGCAGGAGAGATCGTTCAAGGTTTTGCTGTCGCCATGAATTGTGGCGCGACCAAAGCCGACTTTGATAACACCATAGGAATTCATCCGACCTTAGCTGAAGAACTGGTGACGATGAGGGAAACCAGAGACTAATCTAGAATCGTTAAAGCGGCGCTAAGGCCATGAATATCGGGGAATGGCTCTGAATTTGGCGATTACTGACCAAACCCACTATTTCCGGTAATAAAGATTACCGGAAATAGTGAAAATGTTTGTAGATTATAAAAAATTTAGGCACTTCTTTTATCTTAACCTCAGAAACTGTTTCTTAACCTGCTCAAGCTATCTTTAGAAGATTATGATTAAGAGAGCAAGAATACGGCTGACAAAAAAATGGAATCAATGCTGACTCCAACATCACTGACTTTGACTGCGCTAGGGTTATTTAACCCTCTTCTCAAAGTGAGTGGTAATGATTACCGGGAAAGATTGACGGATTAACATGATTTAGCTATCAACAACTGCGTCCACCTTATGCGGACTTTCATCTTTGATAGTAGTTTTGCCTATCAAGTAGTCGGAGGTTATTGCGTTTAAATAACGTCCTTCCTCTGCTATTACAACAAAACCATTGTGATTAACGGTTGATTTCATCTGCGCTATTATTTCCTCAACACTTGAATCGGGGCCAGCTGAATTAAAGCTTCTATTACAGATTTCCCAAGGATTTATAGAGGCCTCAGGTGCATCTGCCTGGCGGCTTTCTTTCAGTACGCTATTGTCAATGATGCCAAAAACTTTGCCATGATCATCTAACAGCGGCAGGTAATCCACCTCATGCAACTCTCATTAGCGCATGAATAGCTTTCATTGTGTCTCCAATATTAGCGTGGGGATGGGCTTCTTCAGGCAACAATTCAATCACTTTCATAAATAGCCTCGTTTAGCGAGTATCAGGTCTTTTTAGACCCTACTCTCTATAATTATGTTTTACTAGCTAAACACGTGGGTTTCTTGGTCAAATGAACTCCTAATCTATCGCAAATCGAGGAGACTGAAGGTAATGCTGGGAAGTCATATAGCTACAAAAAATGAGGCAGGTGTTTAAAGTTTATTTAGAATCTCGCTTGCACTTACCCAGTAATCCTCGTTGACTCAAAGATGTCTCTCTCAAGCGCTTACCGCCTGATAAGATCCCCTGGGCGCAGATCTGGAGGCACAGAGACAAAAGAATCGATTTATGACTACAGAGGCTCCCCCAAGCCCTTTTCATGTGTCCGAAAGAACGCTGATCTGTGCTTCGCCGCTTCAGCCACGCTACCTAGACAGTTTCAGGGTTTTGCCCAGGTCGGCACCTAAAGCTTACCTTCGGACCAGTTTCCGCTTGCTTTGAATTGCCTAAGCCAACTTTCAAGACGAGAGAGCAATCTATCATTTAACCAACTTTTAACCCTATAAGGCATTCTTTGTGGGAAATACCCTATTATTTATCGCCACAGCAAGAGTAGTAAACGCCCTGCCTAAAACAAAGGCTACAAACTAATAGGATTTATCAGTTGTGGACCTTAAATTCTTAAGCATTGGACCTTCTAGGTTAACAAGCAGGATTAAGAGGGGGATTCAGAAGAAACAATTAAAAGGCAGGAATAACAGGCACAAGAAAACAGGCCTAGGGCCTCTTGGCTCATTCTTTCATATAAAAAAAGCAACCGTTTCAGGTGGTTATCGAGGCTAACTAAGCCAGTAGGTGAATTTGACATAACCTGCTAACCAGAGCCTAAGCATCAACGTTGGAAGATGTTAGATGTGCTTTTCAGCTCTTAGAACTTTATTCCACAGTTTGTATTCGAGTTTCTTTACTCGGTACTTTTTGACCAATTTGAATTGTGAAATGTACAGAGCAGCCCAGTACACAAGCTGAAACGAGAAAGCGATTACTATCGCCAGAAAAATAAGTTTAATTACAATTTGAGTTTCCATGCTTTTCAGTATAGCAGAAAGTAACAGATTCTGCTGCAGAGAAGATTTGTGGAGGATTTTTAAGCGGGGGACGCTTCGAAATTTGAACCCTTCCTCAGAATTAGCTGCTGTTAAGCAGCTTAGCATTATTCGTTAATTTACAAAGTGTTGTTACCTGAGCCTTACTGTCTGCATCAAGTTCATTGTAAAGTTCTCTTAACCATTTAAGGCATTTGGCCTGGTAAGGGAAGGTAGTTTGATGCCAATCCCTGCCGTCAATCTCACACTGAAAGTGTTTCTGGCCCTTATGGTGAGCCTCTGCGTTCGCCAGCAAATATGGTGAGTAAACACGCCCTATTTCCCCTAATAACTCCACCAATGATTCTGGCAGCTCTGTGGGATTCATCCAGTCGTCATCCAAAAGCTCATAGCCCGAAAGGTCTTCCATGGTTTCTGTCCAGGCATAGACTCTGGGTGAATGTTCAAGAATTAAAGCTTGAGGGGTAGGATCAAACAGCGCCATGCAAGTAAGCTGACCGAAAACAGCAAAGTCACAGCTTGATGGTCTATCTCCTAAGATAAAAGCAAATGATTGCAGATGTTTATCGAATACTTTTAAAAACCTCATGAAGCTTTGCTCGATGCTTTTGGCTGTAACCGAATTGGAGCCCACATAGCTTAAGCGGGATATTTGCAGCTCGCGGATGGCTCGCGATTTCTCTTGTAAAAGCTGTTCCTCGGCGGTGGAATTCCCCCATCGGGGTAGCATTTGTCCTGCTTTTTTGATGTCTGCCGGATAGCTCCAACGATAGTGAAACATGGCTTTGGTGAGCCACTCATCGGCGTAGTCCTCAATTAAGTAATTTATATAGGCAAGGGTGCCATTGCTTGGCACTACGCTCCTATCGGCAAAGGTGCTCTCCAAAAACCTAATGACAGGAGTTGAATCGCAAACCGCAAGCTCAGCTCCATCCTCGTCTTCAAAGTAAAACGTAGGCAATAACTCAACCTTTGGCTGTGCCCTAAACGGGAAGCGCTCTACGTTAGGCTCAAATTGATGGCGGCCTTCTTGAAGCAAGCGATACGGGATACGGCGATATCTTAGCAATGCAAGCATTTTCCGCGTATAGGGAGACCCCGGCACCCCTTTCAGTTCGATATATCTCTTAGATTTCACTTTCGCCACGCTCTTTAGCTATCTGATATTGCTTTCTATGTAATCTTATTTTTCAGCGCCTTGTTGCTGTTCGAGGCGACGCGCACCAGCCAAGATGCCGCCCAGCGCATAGTTGCCTTCATGGCAGGCATATTCATACATAGATTCTTGCATTGGGCGCGCGCTAAATAAGAGCTCGCCAATAAAGGCTTCGCTGAATGTTTCTGAATCCTCTACTGTGAATCTGTATAGAATCTCCTTATCTGCAACCCTACTAAAACGTTCAGTGACTACCAGATTTTCAGATGAGCCTCTGAAATTCTGCTGGGAATTAAAGCCTTTAGTGACAACAACTAATGTATCTTCTTGCCAATAGCCAACGGAATCTCCCATCCATTTCTCCATATTATTCATATGCTGATCGTCACCAATTCGAATGATCCTAGCGTCATGAGCCATCTCCGCTAAAATCATCACATAGTCGTCTGTCTGCACGAACTGGTAATTATTGTTATACATGACCGGCAGCATGGGTGGGCCGGAATGAGACCCAAATGAAAGCAAGCAGCGCTCTGCCAACGGTCTAGCCTCGGGGCCATCATAAGGTCCTGGGGCACCCTGCTCCCTGCTAAAGCGAGCCATAGGGTCGCCTACATAAGGAATTTGGCCGTCAGCGGGCTCAATAAGTATTGATGATCTGAACTCGCCGTTGATACGCAAAATGTCGGTGCCGACATCTTTCCAAAACTCGTTATAGCCGTCGTTCGTGTCACCATCATCGCCTGCCTGCGCGCCCGCCCCTGCTTCCCTATCGGGATTGCTCGCTGAGTACTCCGCATTCAAATAGCTTTGATTGTCTGTGACCATGCGCTCGACGGTTTGTTCGCTAAGTATCAATGTCTCACCAAGCTTTTTTGGTCTACTTAAAGGCGTTAGGGTTTTGTTTGTCCAAACTCCTTGCAAATCAGGCCTTCCGGAAGCTATTCGAGGCGTCTCCCAGTCTTGTGCGAAAAGCAGGCTCGGGCTGAGCAGAAAGGCAGCTGCTAATCCGATAGGACCAAGTGAAATTCTAACTAAAACATTTATATTCATAAACTTATCTCAGTAATCTAATAGATTAGATAATATTTGGAGAGCGGCATAAGTATGGTACAGATTCGTCATATATCGAAACTAACGTAAATAATGCAGGTTTTCAAAAGTAAACGGATAATCCTTCAGTTAGTTTCAGCTTTTTTGACAAATCACTACCTATACTCAAGGTAAGCGGCACGGCCTGTATTAGTGGGTGTATCGACATTCAGGTCTGCTAACAACTTATTTTTAGAGTCAGCTACGCTTTGGTCATGTTGAATATTAGCCTCGAAAAACGGCGAACATTAATTCTTGCAAGCAATGGGATGTTATTCGCTTTGTCAGCGACTTTTGGGCTTCTAAAGTATGCTCAGTTGGGAATCGAAGCTTTCCCCTATGCCGCAACCATAGTGTGTGTCCTTATCGGTCTGAATTCTATTTATCTACTGCTAGGTGGCGATTTAGCGAATTCAGAAGCCATGATGATGACAATCCTACTGGGGGGTTATGCCGGCGCCACGACTAACACCGGAGCCTTTGATGGCGCGCCCTCCATTTTAGCGCCAATTCTCCCTTTGATTGGCATCCTCTGGTTTGGTACTCAGGCTGGATGGAAAATTCTAGTCATAATAACTGGCATGCTAGGCCTAATACTCTATTTCGATCTTCAAGGTGTTTTTCGCCCTCTCGCGCTTACCGAAGAAGCGGTTACGATAAGTCGCTTTTTGACTGTGATATCCACCGCGCTCATCTGCACTTGGATCGCCTGGGCGTTCGCGCAAAGCAAAGAGCTGGACATCACTAATAATAAGCAGCAAGCAAGCCAAGATCATCTTACTGGCCTCTCAAATCGTCGGGCACTGGATCGTGCATTACTAAGAGAAGTAGGCAGAGCTCGTCGCGATGGTAGCTGGCTCTCTCTAATTATTGCAGATGTCGACTTCTTCAAGCGCTTCAACGATACCAACGGCCATCAAGCAGGAGATAAGTGTCTGATTGAAGTTGCCAATTTATTTAACAAAGCAGTTAGCCGCCCCTGCGACGTTGTTAGCCGCTTTGGTGGCGAAGAATTTGCGGTGCTGCTGCCAAATACCGGCCCCGAAGGGGCCTTTATTATTGCCGAGCGTATTCGTCGGGCAATGATTTCCGCTCAAATCCCTTACGATGTCAACGGCGATGAGTTTCTTAGTCTGACTTTGGGAGTTATCGCTATAGAAGGTTCAAATATAAAAAGCGTGGTAGAGCTAGTAGCTGAAGCTGACGCGGCTCTTTATCGCGGCAAATCAAGCGGACGCAATAAAGTAGTCATAAAAAGCATTTGTGCTAGCAATATAGGAAAAGTGCACTATGCTTAAAGCTATAGGTTTATTAATAAAATATAAATTAAATCATTTAAATACAAATGGTTGTACACTAAAACTAATAAAATACCTCACTTTTACTTGGCAAATCTGTAAGTGGTCACTAACAAAGAGAACACCATAACCCTCACTGGTTTAGACTGGACAAGCAGGCTTCGAGAAGTAGCGCTTGATGTCCAGCTTTGGCAAAAATTAGTTCACTATCATGGGAACAGCGATAAGGCGTTGCGCTGGGTCCAGCTGCAAATAAAGCTTTTCAGCAATCGTCATCCGGAGGCCTCCTCGCTTAGTCATATCATTTCTTCAATCGCTTTCGTTGAGATGGCTAATCCCCAGCCAGCGGCTCCCTCAGAGAGACACAAGACTTTAAAACTTTATCAAGCTGAGTCTAAGTTTTATTAATTTAACTTACCTTTTGCTCGTCTGAAGACGCTTATCCTGACGTAAAATTTTGGACACTTTTACAAAGTCCGTACGGCTTTACGCCACGCAATATCACAGAGAATTTTTAATCCGATCCAGCTAGCGTTAAAGAATAGTGCAGCGAATACGATATTATTTATAACCTACCGCCAATCTATTTCTATATTGAGCTTGATTTTTAGCCCGCTTTAAAAGTAATCTATAATAATTACAGCGTCTTATATTAAAAAAGCAACCTAAGTTATGAAGTCACCCGCGGCATTCTTTGATACTCTTGAGCGCATGGACAACCCATTTAAAAATAAGGTTCTGTCTATTGCTCACCTCATAGAGAATACGCCTGAGGACGCTCTAGATGATTATCAAAATGCGAGCGAGTTCATTTTTAGCTATAGAGGAAGCCCTGATACATTCAGCACCTATCGACGAGAAATCGAGCATATGCTCCACTGGTGCTGGCTGGTTGCTGACAAGTCACTCAAGCAAATTGTTCGCGAGGACATAGAGACTTATGCAGAGTTTGCGAGAAATCCTCCCCCTAATTGGATCGGCACCAAAAACGTCCCAAGGTACTTGGATAAAAACGGGCAAAGAGAACCAAATCCACAGTGGCGCCCGTATGTAAGTATTGAAGGTGAGTACGTGGCCTCTCAAGCAGGCCTGCAATCACTTTTTAGTGTGCTGAGCAGCTTCTTTAATTTTCTTATACAAGAGAATATTTTAAAAGCAAATCCTGTGTCTCAAATTCGTCAGAAAAGTAAATTTATTCGCAAACACCAATCGCAAGGGAAAATCCGTCGTTTGTCTCCTTTACAATGGGATTATGTGATCGAATCTGCCGAGAGCATGGCAGAACTTGATCCCATGATTCATGAGCGTACCTTGTTCATTATGAACGCCCTTTTCGCTATGTATCTGCGGATTTCGGAGCTCGTCGACACCTCTAGATGGCAGCCGCAGATGGGCCATTTTCAGCTCGACCAAGAAGGCAACTGGTGGTTTTTGACTGTCGGTAAGGGTAATAAGGAAAGAGAAATATCTGTCAGTGATGCCATGCTTGTAGCACTCAAGCGCTATCGCAAGTCCCGAGGACTGCCGGCGCTGCCCGGACCCGGAGAGTCTACGCCCCTCATTCACAAAACTCGGGGCAAAGGCGGGATTACCAGCACCAGACAAATTCGCGGGATTGTGCAAAAGTGCTTTGATACGGCAGCAGATAAGATGCGCCAAGAGGGATTTGAAGAAGATTCTGAGCGCTTGTCCGACGCTACAGTCCATTGGCTTCGGCACACAGGCATCTCAGAAGATGTAAAACATAGACCTAGAGAACACGTCAGAGACGATGCCGGTCATGGATCCAGCGCAATAACCGATCGCTATATTGACGTAGAGCGAGCGGAGCGCCATGCCTCGGCCAGGTCTAAGGTAATCCGCTAAGCTCGTCGATTGGTCCGGTCGTGGTATCTGATAATCATTTAAAGGGCTTCTCAGAGCCCTTGTTTTAGCTTAGTCTCTGGATCTTGCCTTTTAAAGTACACAACGTGCGCGATCCTGCCTTATATTTCACAAGGACACACGTTTTATGTGGGGAAATATGCATACATTTAGTAGTAGATCACTACCCGGAATTAACCAAGCGCTTAAAGCCGGTCTCTTTTCATTTTTCGCCCTGCAATCGGGCCTGCTCCTAGCTCAAGAAGAGACTCAGCAGCTTCACACTGTTCTCGACGTCGACACTCTCTACGAGGCTGTTAACAGCGAAGCGGTGCATGGCAAAACAGCGCTTGAGTTACTGCAAGAATTGCAGACCAAACACTATGCATCGGTTGAAATTGACGACAATTTCTCCGCCACTGTTTTTGACAGCTACCTGGACTCTCTCGATGGCGCTCATCTTTATTTCATGCGTGATGACATCAATAAGTTAAGTGTCTATCGCTATACATTAGATGACTCACTTAAGGATGGCAGCGTAGAGCCAGGCTTCGAAATTTATAATCGCTATTATCAGCGCGTTCTCGAAAGATTAGTTTATGCAATAAAGAACGTAGAAAATGACATTCCGAATATGGATTTTTCAATCGATGAAACCATCCTGATTGATCGAGAAGAAGCTCCGTACGCCATTACTGAAGCTGATCTTGATGAGATTTGGCGCAAGCGTGTAAAGAACAGCGTATTAAGCCTCAGACTCACTGGCGACACAGATGATGAGATCCGAGAAAAACTTGGTAAGCGATATCGCAATCAACTCAGCCAGGTATTAAAAACAAACGCACGAGACATTTTTCAAACCTACCTTGCTACCGTTGCCAAGGCAGTGGATCCTCATACTTCATACTTTTCACCAAGAGATTCTGAAAACTTTAATATGGGACTGTCACTTTCTCTACAGGGAATTGGGGCACAGTTAACCACCGACGAAGAATATACGAAAGTTGCCGAGTTGATTAAGGGCGGCCCTGCTGAACGCGGCAAGGAGCTAAAAAAAGGTGATCGAATAATTGGTATCGCACAAGGAATCGATGGAGAGATTCAAGACGTTGTAGGCATGAGACTCGATGATGTTGTCGCTCAGATCCGAGGCGAAAAAGGCACGATAGTTCGTTTAAGTGTGATACCTGAAGAATCCGCTTCAGAATCTGAAGCCTCCATGGTCAGCATTACACGAGATAACGTTAAGCTGGAAGACCAGTCGGCTAAACAAGAAGTCATCGAGCTTTCCTACAATGACCAAGACTATAAAATAGGCGTCATCCATCTCCCTACTTTCTACTTTGATTTTGAAGCGGCCTCACGTGGAGAAGAAGATTTCAAAAGTTCTACTCGCGATGTAAAAGTACTTTTAGAAGAGCTTAAAGAGGAAGAAGTTGACGCTGTAGTAGTTGATCTGCGTAATAACGGCGGCGGCAGCCTAAGTGAAGCAAATCAGCTTGTTGGGCTTTTTATCGAAACTGGTGCCACAGTGCAGATCAGATATTCAGGACTGCGCAATGGGTTCACAAGATCGTTTGGAGACAATGACCCTGAAGTTTCTTACTCCGGCCCTTTAGCTGTTTTAGTCAATCGTACAAGTGCCTCAGCGTCCGAAATCTTTGCCGGCGCCATCCAAGACTATGAACGCGGGATAATATTAGGTGGTCAAACTTTTGGCAAAGGCACAGTTCAAGAAATTATCCCAATGGAATATGGTCAGGTGAAACTGACTAGATCTAAGTTTTATCGCGTTTCAGGGGAAAGCACACAGCACCGTGGCGTTCTCCCTGACATCGCCTTCCCTGATTTTTATGAAGCCTATGAAGATATTGGTGAGAGCAGCTTAGATGGTGCCTTGCCTTGGGATACTGTTAGGCCTGTGGAGTATCGCCGCTACACAACAATCAAGTCTCTCCTACCTGAGTTGCAGTCACGCCATGACGTAAGAGCTATAGCCTCTCCTGATTTCGGCTACCTAATAGATCAAATCGAACGCAGCAAGAAGCTGCGTAAAAGAGAAGAGATCTCACTCAACGAATCAGTTGTCAAAGCTGAACGTCAGAGTCGCCGACGAGAAGAATTTGACGCTAACAACATGAGACGCTTTCTGAAAGGGCTCAGCCTTGACGAATGGGTAGAAGACCCTAACGCCGAGGACGAGGAAGAAGAGCTTTTAGAGAATGATGATACTACCGTAGCCTCAGCTGATTCTGATGAGGAGGAAGACGAAGACGAAGACGAAGAGAAGGATCCGCTGCTCTTAGAAACCGGACGCATCCTGGCCGACTTTATTGCCTTAACCTCGCGCAATGTGAGCTCGGTAATTGAATAAGCCTGCCGCGGGCCCTTAGAGCGCCAGCCTCCGTTAAATAAGTTACTTCCACCCAGCTCTGCCTCTACCGGTAGAGCTGGTTTATTTTCTTCTGTTTTCTATGTCTAAAATTCCCAACAGTAGCATTGCTTTTATCCAAATCTCTTAGTCCAACCTTCTGCCATAAACTGCCACTCGAGCAATTGCGGGCCTTTAAAGTTTATCCAAAAAAAAGCCCTCGATAAGAGGGCTAACTGAGCGGGGTCGAACTCTAGGAGGGTTCAATCAATATGATTGAAGCTCCATTACAACAGGGTGTTCTGGCAATTCAGGTGATTGAAACTAGCGAATTGGCGATCAATTGTGGCTGTATTGAGGCAGCTATTGCGGTTACATGTCAGTGATTTCTCCTGAAAGGGAGTAATCCTTAATGAGCTCAGCTCCAGACTTATAGCGATTTAGAGGAATCAGAGAGATACTTGGGATTAAAAATTTAGCAAACTTTGAAAAAGCGGCGCTCTAGTAAACAGGGGAAATTATTTTCAATTACAGCGATTTAACCCATTGCCAACAATTGTTTGAAAAGAAGTTGAAGCGGTTGGAGTGCAAAATAATGCTTTTATTACACGCTGCGCACGGCGGTGAATGCTTCCGCGATCACTTGAACCGGTAAGGTTTCACCGCTCCCCGGTGCCTTCGAGGCTAGAGATATAGCTGATTCCGAGGCTTATTCGGAGTTGGAAATATCGCAAGATTTATTGTAAGTGGCGGAGGAGGAGGGATTCGAACCCTCGGTGGGCTATTAACCCACGCTAGTTTTCAAGACTAGTGCATTCGACCACTCTGCCACCCCTCCGCGACAGGGGCAGAATCTTACACCAATCACCGCCACAGTCAATATAGAGATTGGATGAATTTGTTTACGATACCTATAGGCGAAAGTCATTGATTTTGGGCTTTTTACAGGTATTATCTGTTTTACTAAAGATGATATTAAATTCATCTAAAGCATTGAAATTTAAAGAGTCAATCCCGATATAGAGTAAATAAGCAAAAACAAACGTGCTCTGAAATTTACCTATAATTTTTGCTGGAGATACAAATGAACGAAGTTGAATTAAATGTTGGACGAAGTCAGGAAGCAGCCCTGTCTGTTAACAAGGTTGTTCGAAACACTTACATGCTGCTGTCGATGACTCTTCTGTTCAGCACTGTAACAGCCGTAGCTGCGATGGCTATGCAGCTTGGCCAAGGGGCTGGATTTATCTTGTTGCTATGCGGATTTGGCATGTCTTTCGTTGTTAGAGCGACGGCTAATTCAAGCAAGGGCCTGATCGCTGTTTTTGTATTTGCAGGCTTAATGGGTGCCGCTCTAGGGCCGACTATTTCAGTCTACCTTGCAGCTTATACCAACGGCTCAGCAATCGTCGCGCAAGCCTTAGGTGGAACCGCATTGATCTTTCTATCTTTATCAGGCTATGCCCTCACCTCAGGTAAATCATTTAATTTTCTAGGAGGGTTTTTATTCACTGGCATGATGGTAGTGGTTGTCGCGATGCTAGCTAACCTATTCTTGCAGATTCCAGCGTTAAGTCTGGCTCTGTCAGCTGGTGTGATCTTACTTATGTCAGGTTTTATTCTTTATGACACAGGCCGAATTATTAATGGCGGTGAGCGCAACTACATTATGGCGACTATTTCGCTATACCTAAGCATCTTCAATATATTTGTTCACCTATTACACTTACTAGGGTCGCTCACTGGCAACCGTAACTAAGAAACAAAAACTAAGCAGTTTCAATGCGCCTCAGCCTAGCTGGGGCGTTTTTGTTTAAGCTGTCAGAAAACAGTACAGGATTATTCTTAACGTGAAATTTACAGTTGTAGTGCACTCGGCGCCTTACAGCACTCAGGCCGCTGCAAGCGCATATAGATTTACCAAGGCGTTACTCGAACAAGGCCACGACGTATATCGACTATTTTTTTTCGGCGATGGCGTTCATAACGCCTCCAAACTTACTGTGGTGGCTCAGGACGACACAAACTGGCAACAGCAATGGGACAAGCTCATCGAACTTCAAAACCTTGATTCGGTGGTCTGTGTCTCCTCTGCAATCAAACGTGGAATCATTGATGAAGCAGAATCAGCTCGTCACGAACTCGACGCTGTGAGCTTGTCATCAAGTTCACAGATCGCTGGCCTAGGCCAGCTTATCGATGCGACGATTAAATCCGACCGTGTTATAAATTTTGGGTAAAGACTGTGCCAGAAACTAATTCTTCTAAAATAATTTCAGTAATTTCTAGGCAGGCCCCCTACGGTAGCAACCGAGCACATCAGAGCCTAGACATTGCGCTTGCAGCTGCGGTTTTTGAGCAGACTGTTAATTATATTTTTATAGGTGATGGTGTTTATCAGTTACTCGGAAATCAAAATGCCACTAGCATTCAATCAAAAACTCTTGTTAATGCGTTAGAAACTTTAGACCTCTATGGTATTGAGGGTGTGTATGTTGATAGCCAAAGCCTTACTGAAAGAAATATCAAACCGAGCGACCTATCTCTTGTCACTAGCATTGTGTCTCGAGACGAAATTGCAAAAATAGTCCAATCATCAAACAGCGTATTTAATTTATGAGCACTCTGCACACCTTAAGCAAAGCACCCTCTTTTGGTTTGCTAGAAACCTGCTTAAGTATTATTCAAACCGGCGATGCTGTCCTTCTAATAGAAGATGGCGTTTATCATTGCCAGCAGCCTGCAGAACTACTAAAAAAAGCAGGAGTTAAGTTTTATTGCCTTCGGGAAGATCTTATCGCAAGAGGTTTAATTGACCGGAAGCTCGGCGCAATTGAAACTGTAAACACTCAAGGGTTTGTCGGCCTCTGTGCTGCCCATGACGGCATTGTTAATTGGTTCTAATATCTAATGAAGAACTCTATCGCAATCGGTGACAACATCATCGGCCTAGATAAAGAAGGCTATCTGCGGAAGCTGGACGACTGGGAAGAGAAAGTTGCTAGTATGCTTGCTAAACAGGAAGGTATTGACCTGCAGCAAACACATTGGGAAGTGATACATTTACTGCGTAGTTTCTACCGGGAGCATCAGTTATCACCGGCAAATCGTGCCTTAGTCAATCTTGTTAAAAGAGAGCTTGGGCCAGAAAAAGGCAAAAGTGCCTATCTTATGGCCCTGTTTGGAGGAAGCCCAGCCAAAATTTGCAGCAAGATTGCTGGTCTCCCTAAACCTGATAACTGTTTATAAAGTTCGTAGCCTCTTGTAAAGTGAGCAGGGATCAGTCGCGCCATGCCAAACTATCTCTTAAATCTACTACCCGGCCAATAATAATTAACGACGGGGACACATAGTTCTCAAGCTTGGACTTTGCAACAATTGTCCTTAAGGTAGCCTTAAGCGTGCGCTGCTCTACCCTAGTCCCATGCTCTATTAGTGCGATTGGCATTTCTTCAGACATCCCATGGGCGATCAATCGCTCACATATTGTCGGTAAAGCCAACAGGCCCATATAAAAAACCAGGGTCTCTTGTTCGGAAATCATATTTTCCCAATTCATCTCAAGACTGCCATTTTTTAGGTGGCCTGTGAGAAACCTAACCGATTGTGCGTAATCCCGATGGGTAAGTGGAATTCCAGCATACGCAGCGCAGCCAGATGCAGCGGTAATACCGGGTACCACTTGAAAAGGAATATTCTCCTTGGCAAGGCTTTCAAGTTCTTCGCCTCCCCTTCCAAAAATAAAAGGGTCGCCACCTTTTAGCCGCAACACTCGCTTACCTTCTTTGGCAAGCCGCACCAGCATTTCGTTAATGCCTTCTTGCTCGACACTGTGATCCG
Organism: Pseudohongiellaceae bacterium; assembly: GCA_047617605.1. GTDB lineage: Bacteria > Pseudomonadota > Gammaproteobacteria > Pseudomonadales > Pseudohongiellaceae > UBA9145. Next base: position 18,440 of record JBLGBJ010000013.1, read on the forward strand.
AGCGCTGCTTACCGACATAAATCTTATCCGCATCAGCACGAACTTTTTGTAAAATCTGCTTAGAGACGAGCCTGTCATATAACACCACATCGGCTTTATACATCAACCGCAGTGCTTTCAACGTAAGCAGATCAGGATCACCAGGCCCGGCGCCAACTAAGTACACCTCACCCTGGCTTGAATTATCAATGCCGCTTTCTAGCTGTGCATCCATTTGTAGTATGGCATTTTCTGTCTGACCGCTATAAACAAGTTCGGCCACCTCGCTGTCCACAGCTTGTTCCCAAAATCGAAGGCGGTCGTCAAAACTGGCGAACCGGTCTTTCACACGTTGACGGTAGCTTTGAAATAGCTTGGCTAGCTCACCAATATTACCAGGCACTAAAGTTTCGTTTAGTTCCTTAAGCTTTCTAATCAAAACAGGAGATGAACCAGAGCTTGAGATGGCAATTACGATTGGTGAGCGGTCAACAATGGATGGGACGATAAAGGTGCACAAGGATGGCTGGTCAACCACGTTTACTGGAATATTATTAAGTTTAGCGTCAACGCTTACCGCTGTATTTACCGCCAAATCGTCAGTGGCAGCAACAACTATCGCAGCATCTTCTAAACATTCAGCGCTATAGGGCGCAAGAGAAATTGTGTAGCCGTTAGTTTCGCACAATGTGCGCATTTCATCAGAAACGGCTTCTGCTTGAATATGCAAGCTAGCGCCAGCTCGGCTAAGCAAACTTGCTTTTCTAAAGGCAATTTCACCGCCACCAACAATCACACACCTCCTGTCCCTAATATTCAAAAATATAGGCAGGCGCTCCATTACTCTAAGTACTCTAACCCGTTCATATAGGGTTTCAAGACGGCAGGTATTTTGATCCGCCCATCTGCTTGCTGATAGTTTTCAAAGATAGCAACTAAGGTTCTGCCAACCGCTAGACCGGAGCCATTTATGGTATGAACGAATTCCGTGTTACCCGAGTCCGGATTACGCCATCTGGCTTGCATACGTCTGGCTTGGAAATCAGTGCACACACTGCAAGAAGATATTTCGCGGTAGCAGTCTTGTGAAGGCAGCCAAACCTCAAGGTCGTATGTTTTAGCGGACGCAAAACCTAAGTCGCCGCCGCAGAGTAAGACTTTTCGATAAGGCAGTTCTAATTGCTGAAGTATTTTTTCCGCATGTCCGGTGAGTTCTTCCAAGGCATCGAAGGAATTGGCAGGCTTAACAATCTGAACTAATTCTACTTTCTCAAATTGATGCTGACGGATCATGCCCTTAGTGTCTTTACCATAGCTGCCAGCTTCTGAGCGAAAGCATGGTGTGTGGCTTGTAAACTTGATCGGTAATTCAGATTTCTCGATGATTGTATCTCTAACTAAGTTTGTCACTGGCACTTCAGCTGTGGGAATAAGGTAGTACTCTTGATCGCCTTGGAGTTTGAATAAATCCTCTTCGAACTTTGGCAGTTGACCAGTCCCTTTCAATGACTCTTTGTTAACCATGTAGGGCACGTTTAACTCGGTATAGCCATGCTCATCAACATGAGTATTTAACATGAACTGAGTAAGCGCCCGGTGCAGCCTTGCTGTACCACCCTTCATTACTGCGAAGCGAGAACCGGTTAACTTGGCAGCCTCTGCAAAATTCAGACCTTGGCTGAGCTGTTCACCAAGCTCGCCATGATCTTTAACCTCAAAGTCGAATGTGGCGGGAACGCCCCACTTAAGTATCTCTTCGTTAGCAGATTCATCCAGCCCTTCTGGCACAGATTCATCAGGGACATTGGGGACTCCCATCAGATAGTCGTTAAACTCGTCTTGGAGTTTACCCAACGCTTCTTTCTTGTTTTCCAAATCGCCTTTGATGCTGTCCATTGAACTTAAAATTTCGCCGATGTCTTCCCCTGCAGCCTTGGCCTTACCTATAGCTTTAGAACGCTGGTTGCGCTCGTTTTGCAACGTTTCTGTTTCTTGCTGCAAGGCCTTTCTTTCAGCATCCAATTTTGCAAGCAGCGCTGTGTTTAGATCAAATTTTTTGGTTTTTAATTTAGCCGCAATAGCGTCTGGCTCTGTACGAATCCATTTCGGATCTAACATTGGAATTTCCTGATTATAGGTTCAGCTGGTTAGTAGTAAGTTTTGTAACGTTTTGTTTTTGACTAAAAAAATAGCCGCGCTGCATGAATTCCGGCAAACACTGCAATCAAGCAAAGAATCACACTTGCGGCAGTGTAAAGAAGGGCCGTATTGTAATGGCCTTGCTGAAACAACAAAAGCGCATCAAGAGAGAAAGTTGAGAATGTCGTAAATGCACCAAGAAAGCCAACCATGACAATGGGCCGCCACTGCTCCTGTAGTTGTACTTTCTCTGCAAAGAAGATGAACGCGACCCCGATCAAAAAGGAGCCGGCAACGTTCACCACAAAAATCCCCATTGGAAACTGCGAATTAGCAATATTGTTTACATTAGCCGCAAGCCAATAACGGCTCATAGCACCAAAGGCGCCGCCAATTGCTATCGATAGGTAGAGTGTCATTTTGGTTTAATTCGTCAGCCTGTGCGGTCGCGGTGCATTAACATAGGGTATGTTTAGTGAATGGAGCAGAGTGGTTTTATTGTTGGTAGCTGTTTTCAATGACCTCTATTCCGGCAGGTGCATCGAAAGTAAAAACCTCATCGTCGATAAAGCCATTAATTGTAACACCAGCGAAATTCCAAACTGTTCGCTCGCCATTCTTACTGTCCATTGTGATGGACTCTAGTTTGTTCTGGGCAAATCCAATCGCAATACTGGAGTAAATGTTGTCCGACTCTAGAGGCGTTAGCTTAAAGCGTGGGAAGTCAGCTGAGCTTCCCTCATCTTCAGCTATCGAGTATTCCTCTTGCAAAGTATCAGTGCGCCCGTTTAGGAGTTGAGCGGCCAGCTCTGACTGATCAGTTGCCCAGTCTTCGACAACAACCTGATCTAAATCAGGCTGGTAGTTCCACAGCTTTATCCCATTGGTCACAATCAACTCAGGAAAAGGCTCTAGTGTTTCCCAGTAAAAGCCGTCCGGCTTTTTTAATAGCATTTTTATTTTGCTTTCTTCTAACACCCCACCGTCTGATTCTACGATAAGCTGCAAAACATCCGCCGACAGTGTCTGAATACCTGATAATAAAGAATCAAGGTCGTCAATGTCGCAGCTGTGGGCTGACAGCGAGTAAAGCGTAGATAAAATCGACAGAGCTACTATTGAAATAAGCTTACCTCTTTGCACTGGATTTACCTTTTAAGTGATTCATTGGAATTATCATGCTGACTAATCGCGTGGGGCTGGCGGTGCAAGCACTTCACGAGACCCATTGTTGCCCATCTCTGATACTACCCCAGCCGCTTCCATCGATTCAATCATCCTCGCCGCTCGGTTATAGCCAATACGCAGCTTCCTTTGAACCGCTGATATTGAGGCTTTACGGGTCTCGGTTACAAATTGAACGGCCTCATCATAAAGTGCATCACTTTCTTCTTCCCCACCGTCAAATGATCCCCCTGACCCATCAGACTCGTCAGAAACTCGGGTAATAGAATCAATATAAACAGGTGTGCCTCTTTCCTTCCAGTCGGCCACCACCCGATGCACTTCTTCATCACTCACAAAGGCACCATGAATTCGAGTTGGAACCCCGCCACCGGGAGGGAGGAACAACATGTCCCCGTTCCCAAGTAACTGCTCCGCGCCGCCTTCGCCCAAAATAGTTCGTGAATCGACTTTCGATTGCACCATGAAAGAAAGGCGAGTCGGGATATTCGCTTTTATCAAGCCGGTCAGAACATCTACCGAGGGTCGTTGGGTGGCAAGGATTAAGTGAATGCCCGCAGCACGGGCTTTTTGAGCAATGCGAGCAATTAACTCCTCAACCTTCTTGCCGACCACCATCATCATGTCAGCTAACTCATCAACAATGACGACAATACTTGGCAGTGCTTCTAATTCTGGGGCGGATTGGTCATCTTGCAACAGCGTCGGATCGGCCTTCCAAATAGGGTCAATAATTGGCTGGCCTGCTTTCTTGGCATCTTCAACTTTCTTGTTAAAGCCAGCCAAGTTCCTTACCCCTAGAGCCGACATCAATTTATAACGCCGTTCCATTTCCGCTACACTCCAACGCAGTCCGTTGGCTGCATCTTTCATGTCAGTGATAACGGGGGTTAAAAGGTGAGGAATACCATCATAGACAGAAAGCTCGAGCATCTTCGGGTCTATCATTATCATCCGCACATGTTCGGGCGTAGATTTAAAGAGCAGACTCAAAATCATCGCGTTGATGCCAACAGATTTACCAGAGCCGGTAGTTCCGGCGACCAGTAAGTGAGGCATCTTCCCTAAATCTACTATCACCGGTTTACCGACAATATCGTGGCCCAGGGCCATGCTTAACGGCGAAGATGAGAGGTCGAAATCAGGTGAGCTCAGAACTTGGCTAAACTGTATCGTTTCCCGTTTTTCGTTTGGAATTTCGATACCTATAACGGTTTTGCCAGGTATTACTTCAACAACGCGCACCGATACGATCGCCAAGGATCGGGCCAAATCTTTAGCCAAGTTGGTTATTCTACTCACCTTGACACCCGGAGCTGGCTGAACCTCAAAGCGAGTAATCACGGGGCCTGGGTTTACTGCAGTAACTTCAATCTCGATTCCAAAGTCTTTCAATTTAAGCTCGAGCAGCTTGGACATGGCTTCTAGTGATTCTTTAGAAAACCCAGAGTCATTGGTCTCATGCCATGCGTCCAGCAAACCTATGGGGGGCAGCTCTTTGACTGAAGATGTTGTAAACAGGGTCCCCTGTCGCTCTTTCTCTACTCGCGGACTTTGCTCTACCCGCTTAGTAGACAAGGTCTTAATCGTAGGTGGCACACGCTTTTTCTCTTTCTCAATATGAATATCGAGAACCTTCTTTCGAGACGCTAATCGCTCCTTCGCCGCTGTAGCTACTTTGCGCTTCTCGACCCATTTATCTACCTTAGCGATAGCGCCTGATATCAGTCGTAGAGTCGCTGCACCCACTTTGTCGATAAGCTCTAGCCAAGAAATTGCTGCAGTAATTGTCAACCCAAACAAAAAGGTAGCAAAAAGAACTAAGGTAGTTCCGAGCACGGCAAGTACTGGTGTGCTCAAGTCAGCAACCAATGCTCCAAGCATTCCACCCGCCATATAAGACACATCCTCCGCGACCTCAAAGTGAAGCGTGGCTAAACCGCAAGCGGAAACGACCAGAAGAACCAAGCCTAGAGTTTTAAAGCCAAAAAGCGCCCAGGAAAAGCCTGGGGATTCAGCTCTACCCCTTAACGACTCGACTATTTTATAGGTCAGAAAGGCCGGAAATCCGTAAGCTAAGTAACCCACTAGGTGAAACAGTATGTCGGCGACCATGGCGCCAGAAACTCCCACTGCATTTGAGACTTCAGTGCTGGAACCCGTTGTCATAAAGGCCGGGTCACCAGGGGAATAGCTCAGCAACGCAATAAGAATAAAAATAGCCAGCAAGAAGTAGGCAATAAGGGCCCCTTCTTTACTTAGACGCTGAACAACAGTGTCGACTTCGGAATCTGACTTGGGTTTTATCATTGTGGAATCTTTCAATTTATTCAATCACCTGCGCTTAGTTTATACGATCGATTCTAGAAAAGTTAGAGGTGGTTTTGAGACCCTGCGCAACTTACCCAACATTTCTTCAGGAAACAGCTCTCATCGCTAGGATTATATGTAACTGTTATCGGGCGATTTCTACTGAGTATTAAGCGCTTAATCCAATTAGAGAAAAGAATTTTAGGTACAATACCCACTTAACACTTTAATTCAAAGAATTCGCCTACACATAGATGAGAGCAGCCTCTCAATCGATTACACATCAGGATATTTTTATGACCGACGTACAACACCACAAACTTATCATCCTAGGTTCTGGCCCTGCCGGATACACGGCCGCTGTTTATGCTGCGCGCGCCAACCTCGACCCCGTGGTGATCACTGGGATGGTCCAAGGTGGTCAACTCACAACAACAACCGATGTCGATAACTGGCCGGGGGATGTCGAGGGCCTACAAGGTCCAGATCTAATGGAGCGCATGAAGGATCATGCAGAAAAGTTTGATACTGAAATTATATTTGACCACATCAATACCGTCGATTTAAGTAAACGGCCCTTTATCTTAGTCGGAAACGACATTAGCTATAGCTGCGATTCGCTTATTATCGCCACTGGTGCCTCAGCTCAATACTTGGGACTTGAATCGGAAACTGCGTTTATGGGTAAGGGGGTCAGCGCCTGCGCTACCTGCGATGGTTTTTTCTATCGCAACAAGCCCGTCGTTGTCATTGGCGGAGGTAATACCGCTGTGGAGGAAGCGCTTTACCTTTCTAACATTTGCTCTCATGTAACCCTGGTCCATCGCCGCGATAGCCTTCGAGCCGAAAAAATTCTGCAGAAAAAGCTGTTCGAAAAAGTTGATGAGGGAAAAATGACTGTTCTGTGGAATCACACACTTGATGAAGTAACCGGCGACAACATGGGCGTGACCGGCGTTAACCTCAAACATGCCACAAGCAATGAAATGCAATCACTGACAGTAGATGGCGTCTTTATTGCTATCGGCCACATTCCTAACTCTGACATTTTTCAAGGTCAGCTAGAAATGAAAAATGGCTATGTGGTTGTCAATACTGGCCTTGGCGGCAATGCAACAGGAACAAGCGTGCCAGGCGTATTTGCCGCCGGCGATATCGCAGACCAAGTCTATCGGCAGGCTGTAACTAGTGCGGGGTTTGGCTGTATGGCCGCTTTAGATGCTGAGAAATTTCTCGACGTCTAACCCTCCATCCATTTATGTATGCAACACATGTGAGTTTCCATGCCTGTCATATGGTTAGAGCCAGAAGTTATCGAATTTCCTCCAGTTGAACAGGCACTGGAGTATCCCGATGGCCTGCTAGCCGCGGGTGGGGAGCTTACAGTACCTTGGCTTGTCCACGCTTACAGGCAAGGCATTTTTCCTTGGTACGAAGAGGGGCAGCCTATACTCTGGTGGAGTCCTAATCCGCGTTTGGTTCTATTCCCTAGGGAATTGAGAGTGTCACGTAGCTTGGCGAAACTTCTTCGCAAACAGCACTTTCAAGTAACATTCGACACTAGTTTCGACGAGGTCATTCAAGCCTGTGCGGGGTCCCGAGCGGATGGTGCAGGAACTTGGATTACCGAAGATATGCAGGCCGCCTATGGCAATTTATTTGACGCGGGCATTGCTCACTCGGTTGAGGTATGGGCAGACAAACAGCTGGTAGGTGGTCTTTACGGTATTGCTCAAGGCAAGGTTTTCTTTGGAGAGTCAATGTTTAGTAAAACAAGTAACGCCTCCAAGGTTGGCTTTGCTTTCTTAGTTAAACAGTTAGCGATTTGGGGGTTTGAGGTCGTGGACTGCCAGGTCAGCAGTGAGCATTTGATATCCCTAGGTGCCGTTGAGATTTCTCGCGAACAATTCGGAGCTTATTTAGAGCGTTATATTGATTCAAATACCACTTGCGAACAATGGCAATTCCAGGCAGATTTAGTGACCTAAGTCCAATTCATATTAATTTAAACTAGCCTTATAAATGACATCCAATTCGAAATCCAAAGCACTAAATTCTGTACGTTTGTTCAGAACGGCGCCCCACCCCTGTAGTTATAAATCTGACCAAATTGCAGCAACAGTATTCGTCGACCCAGATCTCGTTATTGATAAAAGTATTAACAGTAAGCTCAGTGAATTGGGCTACCGCCGTTCTGGCGCACATCTCTATCGACCTGACTGCGAAAACTGCTCAGCTTGCATGTCTTGTCGTATCCCGGTTGCCGAATTTGTTTTCAAACGGCGCCACCGCAAAGTATGGAAGGCCAATCAAGATTTAGAAATTTTTGAATGTTCCGATCTCACCGGAGATGAGCCCTATGCGCTGTATCAGCACTACATAAACCATCGCCATGATGATGGGGACATGTACCCTGCCACTGCAGAACAGTTTGAGGCTTTCATTAAAACTAAGACAGTTGATACTCGGTTTTTGAAATTTTATTTAGACCAGCAACTCGTCGCAGTGAGTGTCACCGATGTGCTTGAGCAAGGTTTATCGGCGGTGTATACATTTTTCGACCCTGATCAGGCCAAGCGGTCGCTAGGTGGCTACGCAATTCTTTGGCAGGTCAAGATGGCCCAAGACTTAAATCTGCCTTATTTATTTTTGGGGTATTGGATTAAGGATTGTCATAAAATGGAATATAAGAGCAACTACCGCCCCCTCCAACTTCTTGTCGATGGGCGCTGGGTTGCGTTTAATTAGATGGTTTGGGCTTTGCTTATTTTATGAAAATACGGCACAATGCGCCCGCGATTAAAGACCTAGAGGTTGTTTGTTAGATGCCAAAAGAAGATCAGATTGAAATGGAAGGCGAAGTCGTAGACACGTTGCCTAATACTATGTTTCGCGTAAAGCTTGAAAATGGCCATATAGTAACGGCTCATATTTCTGGAAAAATGCGCAAGAACTACATTCGAATTCTTACAGGGGATCAGGTTCGAGTAGAACTTACGCCCTACGACCTGACGAAAGGTCGTATCACCTACAGAGCTCGTTAAGTAGAATCCAATACGCATAAAACATGAAGCCACTGAACTAAATCAGTGGCTTACAAAGTTAATCGCGAAAAGAAATTAACTCTTAGATTTACTTAGCTCGCGTTTTTCCTGCTTCTTGCGACCTTTCACATCCAGCTTAATACCGCCCTCATCGGTAGAAACAAAAACCTCCCCGCCGTTTTCCGAAAGCTCCCCAAACAATATATCTTCAGCTAAGGCTTTCTTTAATTTTTCTTGAATTAGTCTCGCCATAGGGCGGGCACCCATAGATTCGCTGTAGCCATTTTCGACAAACCAATCCACTGCAGACTCATCAAGATGAAGCTGAACATTCTTATCATCTAATTGAACCTGCAGATTAACGATAAATTTGTCTAGCACGGTGCGGATAGTCTCTGGATTGAGACTTCCAAACTGAACTATGCCATCTAACCTGTTCCTAAATTCGGGGCTAAATGACTTTTTAATTATCTCCATGCCATCGGCAGAGTGGTTTTGCTCAGTAAAACCAATTGAAGAGCGCGACATTTCTTGAGCGCCGGCGTTAGTGGTCATTACCAGAATAACGTTCCTGAAATCTGCTTTACGACCGTTGTTGTCGGTAAGCGTACCGTGGTCCATCACCTGCAACAGTAGATTAAAGACATCAGGGTGTGCTTTCTCAATCTCATCTAACAGCAAGACGCAATGAGGGTTTTTAGTCACGGCTTCCGTCAATAAACCACCCTGATCAAAGCCAACATAGCCTGGCGGCGCCCCAATTAAACGTGAAACCGTATGCCTCTCCATATACTCGGACATATCGAATCTAACCAGCTCAATACCCATTACTCTGGCTAATTGCTTGCTGACCTCTGTTTTACCAACCCCAGTAGGTCCAGAGAATAAGAAAGAGCCGATTGGCTTCTCACCCTCATTGAGCCCTGCTCGCGATAGCTTGATTGCAGTCGACAGCGATGAGATTGCTTTGTCTTGGCCAAACACAACCATCTTGAGGTTAGGCTCGAGGCTCTTCAGTGACTCCACATCTGAACTTGACACATGTTTCGGTGGGATGCGCGCGATTGAAGCGACCACCTTTTCTATATCGGACGCCTGAATCAGCTTCTTGCGCTTGCTCGCCGGCTGAAGGCGCTGGAACGCGCCAGCCTCATCGATTACATCGATAGCTTTATCTGGCATGAAACGGTCATTAATGTAGCGCCCAGCAAGCTCAGAAGCCGCTCGCAGCGCCTTATCACTGTAGCGCAGATCATGATGCTCCTCGAACCGTGACTTTAAGCCCTTTAATATTTTATATGTAGTATCTACATCCGGTTCGTCTACATCGATCTTTTGAAAACGTCTAGACAGAGCACGGTCCTTCTCAAAAATTCCTCGGTACTCTTGGTAGGTGGTTGAACCTAAGCAGCGCAAATCACCTGATGTAAGAACTGGTTTCAGCAGATTAGAGGCATCCATGACTCCGCCAGATGCAGCTCCAGCACCAATGATTGTATGTATTTCATCGATAAACAATACAGAATTATCAATCTTCTTTAACTCTGACAACAATGCTTTAAAGCGCTTTTCAAAGTCACCGCGATATTTTGTACCTGCCAATAAGGCGCCTAAATCAAGAGAGTATATGACGCTGTTGGCCAAAATCTCTGGCACCTCGCCATCGACAATCTTCTTCGCCAGACCTTCTGCAACTGCGGTTTTACCTACACCTGACTCACCGACTAGAAGTGGGTTGTTCTTTCTTCTGCGCGAGAGCACCTGAATCACCCGTGTAACTTCTTCTTCTCGGCCAATAAGCGGATCAATCCTCCCATTCTGCGCTTCTACATTTAAATTGGTTGCAAAGTTCGCCAGCGGGCTGCTGCCGCCCTCGGCGCCACCCTCTTCCTCAGCTTGCTCGGGAGAGCCTTCATTTTCACCAGCATGACCAGGGATCTTCGAGATACCGTGAGTAATAAAGTTCACAACATCAATACGAGCGATATCCTGCTGCTTTAAAAAATAGACAGCCTGACTTTCCTGCTCACTGAAGATTGCCACTAGCACGTTGGCGCCAGAGACTTCTCGCTTGCCCGAGGATTGGACATGAAAAACCGCGCGTTGAAGCACTCGCTGAAAGCCGAGCGTGGGCTGGGTTTCTCTGGCATTTTCGGATTCCGGTATTAGCGGAGTAGTTGCGTCTACAAAGTCCACTAGCTCACCGCGCAGACGACCTAGGTCGCAGTCGCACGCAAGCAGCACACTGGACGCCACCTCGTTATCTAGGAGAGCTAACAATAAATGCTCTACTGTCATGAATTCATGACGTTTTTTCCGCGCACCCTTAAATGCATAATTCAGGGTCGCTTCTAAATCTTTACTTAACATAGCCTGCCTTTGAGTTAATCAGATCAATCTGATCAAGATAATTATCCGTCGATTTCCACTGAGCAAAGTAAGGGCTGCTCGCATTCTTTGGAATAATCGTTGACTTGAGCCGCCTTGGTTTCAGCGACATCTTTGCTAAACACCCCGCATACACCCTTGCCTTCGGTGTGCACCTTGAGCATCACATGCGTCGCCTTCTCCGCATTCATACTGAAATACGAACGTAGCACATCAATGACAAAGTCCATTGGGGTGTAGTCATCGTTTATTAATACCACTTTATATAACGGTGGTCGTTTTAGTTTTGGCTTCTCGGTTGTAGCCGCAAAGCCGGTATTATCGTCTTCACCTTCATCTTCCCGAGAACCAATGGGCCCCGTCGGTAAGTTGGTCATCTTTAATTCTAGTAGATGTTTGTTGTGCATACTCATAAAAAGAACGTCTAAAAAAGGAATTTGTTTCGGAAAACTTGAGCGATTATATTGCGTCAGATGGCGCATTAATAAAAGGGTTTTGTCTCTCGAATTTTAACGCGAAAATAAACTGCGCAGTTCTATAAATGGGGATTTATCTTACCATTTCAAGGCCTTCCAACGGTCAATTAGCGCGTCTAATAAGACAAACGGTTTTGACAATGACGCGCCTTTCATGTAAGAGTTAAAGTCAAGTGAGCATGACTCACACCAAAACCTATAAAAAATAATAAGAAATATGGAGTTAGCCTATGAGTACCGGGCAAGTAAAATGGTTCAACAATGCAAAAGGGTTCGGATTTATTCTGCCAGACGATGGCGGAGACGATCTCTTTGCGCACTATTCAGCTATCGGAATGGATGGCTATAAAACTCTCAAAGCTGGCCAATTAGTCACTTTTGAGACAGTCGAAGGTCCCAAAGGCCTCCATGCTGCAAATATTCAAGCGACACAAGGTAGCCCAGAAGAAGCAGGCACTGAAGCCGCCGTTGCTCAGCAAACTGTTGAACAGCGAACGGAGCCTTCGACAGAACCTTTACTGGAACCTTCTGAACAAGGATTAAGTTTAGCCAGCGCCTAGCCACTTAACTAGTGGCTAGGCTTAAATAGTTAGATACGTCGTTGTTAGTAGCCCAAATAACTCGTATCTAAGCTAGTTGCGCTATGACAGCTAAACAGATTCCGAATTGAATGCTACAGTCAACGTTTAGCAATGACCGTAGCGCTCGTGTGCACCCATGTTCTATAAAAAGTACTTCAATAAATGTCTCGTATAATACTCTTCAACAAACCCTTTGGAGTGTTGTCGCAGTTTACTGGAGATCAACAAGAGAACACTTTAGCCCAATACATTCAACACAAAGGTTTCTATGCTGCAGGTCGGCTCGACAAAGATTCCGAGGGCCTGCTTCTACTGACAGATGATGGCAAGCTGCAGCAGCAAATAAGCAATCCGAAATACAAAAAACCCAAGGTCTATCTAGCGCAAGTCGAAGGGCTTGTGACAGAAGAGGCTCTATCTGTGCTGAGAATTGGGGTAAAACTTAAGGATGGCAATACTTTACCTGCAAAAATAAAAGTAATAGATGAACCTAAATTATGGAAGCGCGACCCCCCTATTCGTGAACGTCAGAATATCCCAACAAGCTGGATAGAGCTCACAATCAGAGAAGGAAAGAACCGCCAGGTCAGGCGAATGACTGCAGCAGTAGGCTTTCCTACATTGAGGCTGGTACGAGCCAGCATTGGGGATTGGACACTTGACGGCCTCCAACTAGGCAAATTCAGAGTTATTGAAGATAGCGTCGCGCCTTAAGCAATGCGGCGGGACTCTGGAACATAAACCCTAACTTAAACAAGATTGTAGCCACCGCGAGCCAACTGCCAGTTTTAATTAGTTATTCAAATCCCATTTTTTAATCGCTGCTGCATCACTTGCCTTACTGGCGATCCATTGTGAGCCAACTTTGCTCTTCTGTTTCTTCCAGAAGGGGGCATGGCTTTTAAGATAATCCATAATAAACATAGCCGACTCAAAAGCGGCATGGCGATGAGCGCTCGCGGTGCCAACAAACACTATTTGCTCTTTAGGGCCGAGTTCGCCAACTCGGTGAATAATACGAGTGGCAAGCAAGGGCCAACGCTGCGATGCCTGCTCCGCAATATCCTCTAAGCAATGCTCGGTCATACCGGGGTAATGTTCCAAAAAAAGACCGCTCACCACATCACTTGCCGACTCGGAGGTATCATAAATCTCCCTAACCAAGCCGCTGAACGTGACAATCGCGCCTGGGTCCCCAGCCCTAACACGCAAACTTTCGTGCTCACGGCCAATATCAAAATCCTGCTCTTGCACACTTATCATTTTAGCCACCTGTCATAGGCGGGAAAAACGCCACTTCATCGTCATCAGCTAAAGTATAGCTTCTCCCGACAACTGTCTGATTTACCGCGACTAATATCGAAGGCGTTGCCTCTATCATGGCCGAAAATTTCAGTTCAGTCCGGGTCAGTAAAGTTATTAATTCAGCAACGCTGGGACTTTCCGCCAGTTCCAACTGCTGGCCCTCTACTCCAAGCTGCTCTCGGACACTGGCAAAATAGTGAATATTCAATTTCATGAGACTTCGCTTTTTTTGATGTAATGACCGCTACGACCACCCAATTTTTCTTGTAAGCATATCGAACCAATAACCATGTCTTTATCAACCGCTTTACACATGTCGTATATTGTTAACGCACTTATGGAGACAGCCGTAAGCGCTTCCATCTCGACGCCCGTCTGGCCGCTAACCTTGCAGCGTGATCTTATATTTATGCTGTTAGTGCTTGAATCTAAATCAAATTCCACATCTATAGATGTCAACATTAGAGGGTGGCATAAAGGAATAAGCGTGGCACATGATTTAGCGGCCTGTATTCCCGCGATTCGCGCGACGGCTAATACGTCCCCCTTTTTGTGGCCGCCTGCCGCGACCAATTTAAAGGTGTTCTGCGCCATCGATATACGGCCGCTGGCCAGCGCAACACGCTCTGTAATAGCCTTGCTGCCAACATCAACCATCTTGGCATTGCCAGACTCATCAATATGACTCAATTCACTCATAAGGTAGGTTTACATCCATAGTTTAGGTTTTGTATTGGTAGATTTAATCTTACTTTTAATTAGACGTCATTACTTCTTCATTATCTCCGTTTACAGCCCGAATCTAAAGTAGATTAAGCAAGCCACTGCTGTGGATAAAAACCTAACTAAAATGAGCTAAACAATTGATCCAATAGGGTCATAAGAGCTAGCATTAACAATTTAAGGTACCTCCTTGACTGACTATCCTCACATTACCGTTGCCACAATCATCGAGCGTGATGGTAAATTTTTAATGGTAAAGGAGCTATCTGCTGGATTAATGGTTTATAACCAGCCTGCTGGCCACTTGGAATTAGGCGAAACCTTAATGGAAGCGGCTATTCGCGAGACCTTAGAAGAAACCGCTTGGAAAATAGAATTAACAGCCTTTCTTGGAATCTATCACTTCACATCACAAGCTAATGGTATTACCTACGTCAGGCACTGCTTTGTTGGCAACGCTCGGGAGCACCTTGTTAATTCTGCCCTGGACCCCGATATTGACGAAGCTTTGTGGATGGATGTGGACGCCGTGCTACAGCAAAAAAGCAATCTAAGGAGCCCTTTGGTGCTATCAGCAATTCAAGACTACCTTACTAAACCACATTATCCATTATCACTGATAAGTCCTTGTTATGAATAACTTAAATAGCAGCGAAGCCACGAACGCTGGCGCTAATGTCATTGTCGGCATGTCTGGAGGAGTAGACTCTTCGGTTGCGGCTTACCTGCTCATTGCCCAAGGTTATAAGGTCTCTGGCCTGTTCATGAAGAACTGGGACGAAGACGACGGCACTGAATACTGCACAGCAAAAGAAGACCTTGCCGACGCACAATCTGTGTGTGATAGCCTAGGTATCGAACTGCATACGGCAAATTTCGCTGCTGAGTATTGGGACAACGTATTTGAACATTTCCTGCAAGAGTATAGTGCCGGAAGGACGCCTAATCCCGATGTACTATGCAATAGAGAAATAAAATTTAAGGCTTTTCTAGAGTACGCCTTGTCCTTAGGTGCTGATTTTATTGCAACCGGCCATTACGTTCGAAAACAACAAGTAGCAGAGACCACTCAGCTGTTCAAAGGGCTCGATGCAAATAAAGATCAGAGCTACTTCCTTTGCGAGGTAAATGAGGAGTGTTTGGCAAGAAGTCTGTTCCCAATAGGCAGCCTTCCTAAAGTTGAAGTTCGCCAGATAGCCGCTCAACTCGAATTGAAAACCCATGATAAAAAGGACAGTACTGGTATTTGTTTTATTGGGGAGCGTAAGTTTAAAGACTTCCTCGAGCAGTACCTCCCAGCTCAACCTGGCAAAATCCAAACCCGAGAAGGTGAAATTTTGGGCGAACATGCCGGCCTCATGTATTACACCTATGGCCAAAGACAAGGCTTAGGTATTGGCGGCCAGAGAAAACATGGAGAGGCGCCTTGGTATGTTGTCGACAAGAACCTCGACGATAACATTTTAATAGTGAGCCAAGGTAATGAAAGTAAAGAGCTATTCTCTTCAGTGCTAGTTGCCTCTGCACCCGCTTGGATTAATAAAGCAGCGCCTTTACTACCCTTACAGTGCCAAGCTAAAGTCCGCTATCGCCAAGCAGACCAACAATGTAGCGTGAAGGGTATTGCAAACGGTCAAATAGAAGTCACCTTTAACGCGCCTCAGCGCGCAGTTACACCGGGGCAGTACATAGTTTTTTATCAACAAGATCGCTGTCTAGGAGGTGCAATCATTGAACAATTCAGAGACTAGCTACTCCTCTTGGGAGCAAGAGATCATTGCTCTAGCAGCGGTTGCCCAATGTGCGGCGATAGTGGACAAACTCGCCACCAGGGGCGACGCAGATCCGCGCCAACTTGCTGCCAGTGTGAACCCGTTGCTGATTCTCGACCCGCCCTCTTTTTCTGATATATATCAGAATCTTACAGACTTAAGCTTTGGCTTTAGGATACTGCAGGAAGCGTTCAGTGATAACCGCCATAATTCCAATTCAGCGGTTCTACGCTACACCTTAGGGCTTTTGCATATCCGAGGCAGTCTAGAAGGGAATAAGCCCATGCAACGGCAGATTCGAAACACACTAGCCAATATAGATCCCCTCGATGGTGAAGAAGTTAGTGGATTGAGCTCAGTTCAGGGCGCTGACCCAGAACCTGGGCACGAACACGATAAGCTTATTATAAAACAGTTGGCCGGGCTCTATCAGGATACAATCAGTACCTTAAGCTACCGTATCCAAATACAGGGAAAAGCTGAGCATTTGAAAAACGAAGAGATCGCAAATTCAATTAGAGCGGTTTTGTTAAGCGGCATCCGCTCAGCAGTATTATGGCGCCAGCTCGGTGGCAGGCGCTGGCGGCTACTAATCTACCGAAAGAAAATTTGTGACACCGCCGCACATATCCGGAAAAAACTAATACATTCAATATAACTATTAATCAACAAGATGAAGCTTTATTGAGAAGTAATAGATTACAAAAAACAAAGAGACACTACCTAGGTAAAATCGATGGAAAAAAATTCTTTAAACGGCCTAACCGCCATCTCACCTTTAGATGGAAGGTATCGAAACAAAAGTGCAGACCTTGCGAATTATTTCAGCGAGTTCGCCTTGATTCGCTATCGCGTGTTGGTTGAAGTGAAGTGGCTGCAGAGCTTGGCCGCCAACCCGGGCATTCCCGAGCTTGCCAATTTCAATGATGCAGAAACTACGCTGCTTAACGACCTGGTGGATAACTTTGGGCTCGATGATGCCAAGCGCGTAAAAACCATAGAATCCACCACTAATCATGATGTGAAAGCCGTAGAGTATTTTATTAAAGAAAAGCTTCAAGACGATGAAAGCCTTACTAATCGCCTTGAATTTGTCCACTTTGCCTGCACCTCCGAGGATATTAACAATCTCGCCTATGCCCTTATGCTTAGAGATGGCAGGAATGGCGTAATGGTTCCAATGATGGAGAAGCTAATTACGGAACTTGCCAAGCTGGCGACGGAGTTTGCTGACCAACCTATGCTATCGCGCACTCATGGTCAGCCGGCATCACCCACCACCATTGGTAAGGAAATCGCCAATGTCGTACACAGGCTCAGGCGTCAGCTTACCCAATTTGAGTCCTCCCCTATCCTTGGCAAAATCAACGGCGCAGTTGGCAACTACAATGCCCACTTATCCGCTTACCCATTCGTTGATTGGAGTGTGACCGCACAGCAATTTGTCGAAAGCCTTGGGCTTGACTGGAATCCGTTCACAACCCAGATCGAACCCCATGATTATATTGCCGAAATTTTCGATGCTCTGTGTCGCTTTAATACTATTTTGCTGGATTTCAACAGAGACATTTGGGGGTATATTTCACTGGGCTACTTCAAACAAAAAACGGTTGCCGGTGAAGTAGGCTCATCCACAATGCCGCATAAAGTAAACCCAATCGATTTTGAAAACTCGGAAGGGAATTTAGGCTTATCCAATGCCCTGATGAACCATATGTCAGCAAAATTACCGATCTCACGCTGGCAGCGAGATCTCACTGACTCGACTGTGCTGCGTAATATAGGCACCGGCTTCGCCTATGCACTAATAGCTTACCAGGCAACGCTTAAGGGCGTCAGCAAGCTAGAGCTTAACCAAGCCGCGGTTGATGCAGATATCGATCAGTGCTGGGAAGTTTTGGCTGAGCCGATTCAGACCGTAATGCGGCGGTACTCCGTTCCAGAGCCATACGAGAAGCTCAAAGCGCTCACAAGAGGTAAAGGAATCACCGAAGAAGCGCTAGGTAAGTTTGTCTCAGAGCTTGATATTCCTGTTGAAGCAAAAAAGGAGCTCCTATCGCTAACCCCCAGAAAATACACAGGAAATGCTTCCATTCAGGCGAAAAACATTTGACCACTTCCAAATTAAATCCGGCATTTGACGCGAAAGACTTCCTTGCTAATTATTGGCAAAAGAAGCCTCTCTACATCCCGCAGTTAATCCCTGGCTTTCAAGACCCTATAAGCCCTGAAGAGCTTGCTGGGCTAGCTATGGAAACAGATTGTGAGAGTCGACTACTTGAGGGCACCGAGCCTGATAGCTGGGAGCTAAGCCAAGGCCCATTTGCAGAAAGCCGGTTTACGGCGTTACCGAATGATGGCTGGACACTTCTGGTTCAAGCAGTTGACCAATGGAATGAGCCCGTTTTTGATCTCAAACAGCTATTTCAGTTCCTGCCCCAATGGCGAATTGAGGATGTGATGGTTTCATTTGCCGCTAACGGCGCTGGAGTCGGTCCGCACTTTGATTACTACGACGTATTTTTAGTTCAAGGCAGCGGCACAAGAAATTGGCAAGTTGGGCCCAAATATTCATCAAAATCAGCGCTTAAGAACTGCTCCGGCTTGTCGATTCTAGAAGAATTTGAAGCGGTCGCAGATTACACACTGCAAGCTGGAGATGCCCTTTATGTCCCTCCACAGTACGCCCACTGGGGTAAATCACAGCAGCGAAGCATGTGCTATTCGATTGGCTGCCGCGCGCCCTCGACAGCCGAGATCCTAGAGGGCTACAGTGATTCCGTCATAGATCGCTGCGAACCTGAAGACAGGTATACCGACCCAACGGCTCAAGTGGCCAAGCGCAGGGGCGAGATAGACACTCAGTCAGTATCTAATAGCTTTAACAGCTTGATGAAAACGCTTGATAATAAAGAAAATTACTACCGCTGGTTTGGTCAATTTGCCACTCGCCCTAAAATTCAAAATTCAATAAGCGGCCCTGAACAGCCCTATGATGAAGCTGAGGTGCTGGCAGAGCTAGCTGACAGCGTAATTGCGATCAACCCCTCATCACGCTTTTCATTCTTAGAACTCGAGCCTAGCGGCAAGACCCTTCTCTTTGTTGACGGAGAATCTATCGAATTAGCCCCGCAGCTAGCGTGGTATGCTCATAGCCTGTGCCAAGCGCCCGAAATTTCTAAACAGGACATGAAGAAAATATCTCAAGCTCCTGAATCACTTAAACATACGTTGAAACTGCTGAACCAAGGCAGCCTAATCAGCTACTAAAAATATTGACTATGACAAGCCCATCTATTCTCGACCTTCCCCATAATGAGGATTGCTTGCCCCTGCTCGCGCTACTATCTTCAATGCCATTGCCGGTCATTCTGGAAAGTAACCGTGGCTCTCAAGATAGTGGCACCGTAGCTATCAGCCAAAACAGTGACGATCATCGATTCACCATTGTTTGCGCTGACCCAGTCGCCAGTTTGATAGTCAGCACGGCAATTTCAACAGACGTTATTTTCAACAAAATCAGAGCCTTGCAAAAGAAACATTTAAGTATTGATGAGCCCTTGAGTCCGGCTCTAGCGGAACTACCCTTTCAAGGCGGTATTGCTGGGTTTCTAGGCTATCCAAAAATCTCTAACCGAGCGGAGCTTCAAGTTTCAAACGGATTTTTAGGGGTTTATCACTGGGCTGTAGTCGTTGATCACAGCCTAGCAAGGACTAGGCTTGTCTTTCACCCAAATTGCAGTAAAGCGACTAAAGAGAAGCTGCACACCTTATTAGCCCACTGCGGCAGCGACTTAGGCCCAGAACTTCATAAGCAAACTGGTGAGAAGTTTTCTCTCAGGGGTAAGTTCCAACCTCAAACTTCTTATAATAATTACAAGCAAGCCTTTGAAAAAATTAAAAATTACATCTTAAAAGGCGACTGCTATCAGGTCAATCTCACACAAAAGTTTACGTCCCGCTGCACAGGTAGTCCTTTCGATGCGTTTAGCAAACTTAGGGTAGCGAGCCCGGCCCCATTCTCCGCCTTTATCCAATGGCCTGGCGGCGCGCTGATAAGCCTGTCCCCAGAGCGATTTATGCGCAATCAGCAAGGCCACCTAGAAACAAAACCAATCAAAGGCACTAGGGCCAGAAGCGCTGATGCGATGACTGATAAAAAGCAGATTAATCAGCTAGTGAACAGCACCAAGGATAAAGCTGAAAACCTTATGATTGTTGACCTGCTTAGAAACGACCTCGGCCGAGTCTGCGAAACCGGCTCCATAAAAGTACCAGATTTATTCTCGCTTAAGACTTACAGTAACGTTCACCACTTGGTCAGTACCGTAACAGGAACTTTACGCGCTAATTTTGACTCAATCGATATGCTAAGAGCTTGTTTTCCGGGAGGATCTATTACCGGCGCACCAAAGCTTAGAGCGATGGAAATAATCGAGGAAGTAGAGGAATCTAATCGCGGGCCATACTGCGGCAGTGTTTTCTATTGGGCGGCTTCTGGTGACTTCGACAGCAATATAACCATTCGTACGCTACAGTGGCGATCTTCTGCAACCGAGGCGACTGGAACAAGTAACACAGACATCATTGAATGCTGGGCTGGCGGCGGCATTGTGGCTGATTCAGACTGCGAATCAGAATATCAAGAATGCTTTGATAAGGTTCAAAATTTGATCACTACCCTCGAGAGCCTTTAACCCTAGCTCTGCACTTGCTTTGCTTCTAGCACGTCGGGCTGTCTACCCTTCTCTCGACTCTAACTGCTCTAGCCCGCTCTAGGTTTCTAGGTTTCTAACCGCTAAAGTTGTAAATCGCGATTGCTTGCCTCAATGAATTGCAGCTTAAGCTCTTCGTAGGCTGTCACTGCTGGATATTGAGGAAATTCACTTATGACATTCGCTGGCGCTCTAAACAAGATTCCTGCGTCTGCTTCAGACAGCATAGTCGTGTCATTGTAGGAGTCGCCCGAGGCTATAACTCGGAAGTTGAGCTGATGAAAAGCTTTAACCGACTCACGCTTGGGATCTTTTTGGCGCAGCTTGTAATCAATGATTTTACCACTTTCATCAGCAATGAGCCGGTGACAAAACAAGGTTGGGAAGCCCAGCTGCGCCATAAGAGGCTGCGAGAACTCGTAAAACGTGTCTGAGAGGATAACCACCTGAAAGCGCTCTCTCAGCCAGTCGACGAACTCCGGAGCGCCCTCTAAAGGCTGCATAGTCGCAATAACTTCCTGAATGTCTGGCAGGCCAAGTCCATGCTGATTTAGCAGGTCGAGGCGCTGGCGCATTAATACGTCGTAATCTGGAATATCCCTGGTCGTCGCTTTCAGCGCATCAATGCCCGTCTTTGCGGCAAAATCTATCCAAATCTCAGGTACTAAGACCCCTTCTAAATCCAATGCCGCTATTTCCATTACTTCGTCTAACCTCGCCAAAACTGCTTAAAAGTCTAAAAACTAGAATTTATCAGAAACCATGAATTCTTTACAGTGTTTAATGTCATCTGTAATTAGACACCACAATATGTAGTTCACAACGGCAATGGCGCATCAATATTTAGTAAAAATAAGACTTATACTGTCTAAGTCATTAAAATCGTTAAAGTTTTCCACGTGGAACATAGTGTGTAGCAGTGACACTACTGCACTGATATGCTCTTCTTATGCACCACTGATGATATAAGATAATAATTAACCTTCTACCCACTCGCTTATGCCAACGACACTCATAGAAACAAGGAATCTATAAAAAATGCTATCCGCGCGACAAGTAAGCCAACTTAATATTGAATTTGAAAATATGCTTCCAAAGGAAATCCTGGCTCAAATGAGTGAGCTAGCCCCTAACTCAGCAATGGCGTTTAGCGGAGCCGAAGATGTCGCCATAATCGATATGGCGGTCAAACAGCAGCTTAACCCCGTCGTTTTTACTCTTGATACTGGCAGATTACACCCCGAAACCTACCGTTTTCTTGAAGAGGTAAGAGCGCATTACGAGATCCAAATAGAGACTCTATTTCCAGACGCCAACGAAGTAACAAAACTTACTAAAAACAAAGGGTTATTTAGTTTTTATACAGACGGGCATGAAGAGTGCTGCAACATAAGAAAGGTTCAGCCCTTACGCCAAAAGCTTAAGTCTGTGGACGCTTGGATAACCGGTCAAAGGCAAGATCAAAGCCCCAGCCGTGCGGAAGTACCCTTTATTGAGATTGACTCGACCTTTTCTACAGAAGACCACCAAGTGATAAAAATTAACCCACTGGCAAAATGGACCTCAACTGAAGTTTGGGCTTATATACGTTTACTAGAACTGCCCTACAACGAGCTTCATGACAAGGGCATGGTCAGCATCGGCTGCGAGCCTTGTACTCGAGCAACTGGACCTGGTCAACACGAACGAGAAGGAAGGTGGTGGTGGGAGGAAGCCACAATCAAAGAATGTGGCCTGCACCTCACTAATCTTAAGAAGTAAAAAACCTAGTAAACAGGCAGCACGAGATCCTTAAACAAAGCGTCTAAGTCTGCCTTGGTATGTCTATAGCTAGTTTCTTGGATAAGCTCCTGGGTAAGGTGCGGAGCAAACATTTCAATAAAGTCATACATATAGCCTCGTAAGAACGAGCCCTTTCTGAAACCAATTTTAGTCACACTCGCCTCAAACAAGTGGCTCGCATCAATAGCCACTAAGTCTGAATCCACCGCTAGGTCATAGGCCATAGAAGCCACTATGCCTACTCCTAGCCCTAAGCGAACATAGGTTTTAATTACATCGGCATCGGCCGCTGTAAAAACCACTTTCGGGACTAGGCCCTTGGCCGTAAAAGCCTCATCTAGTTTTGAGCGGCCGGTGAAACCAAAGGTGTAAGTTACTAAGGAATAACTTGAGAGTTCTTCAAGAGTTGGTTGAGCTACTTGAGCTAATGGGTGATTTTTTGGCACCAAGATCGACCGGTTCCACTCATAACAAGGCATCATCACTAAATCACTATAAAGCTCCATCGCCTCAGTTGCGATAGCAAAATCAGCAGTACCATCTGCAGCAAGCTCTGATATTTGGGTTGGTGTGCCCTGGTGCATGTGCAAAGCAACGTCAGGGAATTTTTCAATGAACCCCTGAATCACCTTAGGCAAAACATAGCGGCACTGAGTATGGGTGGTAGCTAACGCCAAAGAGCCTTTGCGCTCGTCACAGAATTCTTGCGCGACGGACTTAATGCTTTCCACCTTGCGCATGATTTCACCGGCAGTCTTGAGGATTGACTCACCCGCGGGCGTAATCTGTGTTAGATGTTTTCCGCTACGAGAGAATATCTCAACCCCCAGCTCGTCTTCTAATAAGCGAATCTGCTTACTGATGCCAGGCTGAGAGGTATATAGGCTCTGCGCGGTTTGGGAAACGTTAAGGTCGTGGTGGGCAACTTCCCAAATGTATCGCAGTTGTTGCAGTTTCATAATTCCTCCAAGGCATATATTGAAGCTAATCGTCTAAGGATGTCCCTTATAACATTTAGTTATTAAAATATGCCAAAATATTCCTTTTAAGAATAGGCAAATATCACTATCTTTGCCCTACTTAGTTAATGTAGACCAACATGGAATTCTTGCTTCATATTTTAGCCGGTGCTGGCGTCGGATTTTTGATAGGCCTCACCGGAGTTGGCGGAGGCTCTCTCATGACTCCACTTTTGTTGGTGTTCGGATATCCCGCCCCGGTTGCCATTGGCACAGACTTACTTTATGCAGCTCTCACCAAGGCTGGCGGTGCGTTGGCGCAGCATCGCCGTGGCAATGTCCAATGGCATATAGTCGGTTTGCTTGCTCTAGGCAGTGTCCCTACGTCAATTTTTTTGCATGCCGTGGTCCTGGATATAAGCGCCCAAGACTCAGCAGAATTCGAGGAATTGCTAACAACCAGTTTAGGTGCGATGTTAATAATCACCGCTACCATTCTGATTTTTAGAGAAAAACTTAGATTTAATGCTGTTAACGATAGGCCCGAGCGCTTGATGAAGCTGCTTCACAAGTACCGCAGCCTAGTGACATTCCTAATGGGGGTGATACTCGGGGTCTGCGTTACTTTATCTTCGGTTGGTGCGGGCGCATTTTGTGCGGCGATACTGTTAATAATCTACTCAAAGACTCCAGCCGTAAAGATTATTGCTACGGATATCGCTCATGCGGTCCCTTTAACCTTTATCGCCGGCTTAGGTTACCTGTTTGCAGGTTACGTCGATCTTAGCTTGCTCATCAGCCTGCTGCTTGGCTCCTTACCAGCAATCCACCTTGGCAGCAAAGTCAGCAATGCCGTGCCGGACAAGCAGCTGCAGCAACTATTAATCGTCGTCTTGTTAGGCTTGGGCATTTACTACAGCGTTGGCTAGCGAATTAATAGGTGAGGACGCGAGGCGGTCAACGCAGCTTAGGCTGCGGACCAGACCAATACGATAAATTACATTATCTTAGTTAATTAAGTTTTTGATTTCTTTGAATTAGCTACTCCATGAGGAACATGCCCAGTAGCTACGTGGTTTCTCGCAGAGTCACAGTGCCCCTCTTGATCATCGAAAAAGATATCCGCATCAAAAGCATGCAGAAATTCCCCTTTATCCATTCCACCCAAAAACAAAGACTCATCAATACGTATATTCCAAGCCCGCAAAGTCTTAACCACTCGCTCGTGGGCTGGCGCCGCTCGAGCCGTCACTAAACAAGTTCGCAGCGGCACTTCATCCTGCGGAAAGGCTTTCTGTATTTGTTGTAGCGCGGCGAGCACATGTTTAAACGGCCCACCGCTCATTGGCTCATTAGCTGCATTTCTTTCATTTTGGGTAAACGCTTCTAACCCTTTGTTTTTGAATATCTTCTCAGATTCATCAGAGAACAGAACGGCATCGCCATCGAAGGCAATCTTCAATTCTGGACTTTTACGATTGGACTTGCTCGAAGGTAATATTGTCGCTGCAGCCACACCTAATTCCAGAGCCTGCCGGACATCATAGCCATCGGTAGATAAAAATAGATGGCTGTTAAAGGCAGAGATATAGCGATAAGGGCTATCGCCACCACAAAACGCGGCACGCGTTATATCCAACCCATAATGCTCAATTGAGTTAAAAATACGCAGGCCAGTGTCCGCACTATTACGAGATAACAGAATCACCTCAACTGGCGACTCTTCCAGCAAATCATTGAGTTTCAAAAGTTTTTGTACTAGCTCAAAAGCATCGCCCCGCTCCAGAGGCTCGTCTTCCCGGGCTATCTGGTATTTCTGATAAGCATCCAGACCTTCCTCTTCAAAAACTTGGTGACTTTCAGCCAAATCGAACAAGGCGCGGGAGGAAACCGCAATAACTAGGCGATCTATAGAGGGTTGTTTGTTAGTCATCTGTTTGTTTTTGCTCTGTCATGCGAAAGGGGTAGCGGTTTGATGTTTGATGTTTGAAAAAAGACAGCTATGAGTCTACCGGAAAATCATTAGAGATTGTGCAATCCTCCGCAGGATTAGTCGGCAGCCATAAATATTGACAATCTTCGCTCAAAATTGGTCAAACCTATGGCGTAATCTAACGTTTACGTCTAAACATATATGAGGGGTGTTTCTTAGATTGAAAGCCCTTTGCAATAAAGCTCCCCTAAATAAGGGCAAGACAAAGGAATGGCTCTATGCCGGCTTCTTCTATGACTGAATTCGACGAACTGATTAACGAAACAGAAATTATATTTACAGCAACTACTGGTTTTGATGAGCATTTCAACTCGATTCCACAAAAAGCAGTGCTATCACCTCCAGCGCAGCTAGATAAAAATACGGAACAGATTGAAGGCGATGACGGCCATGACACGGCCGCGGATCAAGATGCCGTGGCAAAGCAGCAGGTAGATCGCTTAAAAGCCAAGCTAGAGCGCCACCAAGAACGGCGAGGCGGATCTGGCGCCCAAGCCAAACAGCTTCGTTTCAGGCAGTTAATCAATGAAACCATAGGCTTAAATAAAGAATCAGAGAAGTTTAATACGCAATCCGCCGTCTTGTTGTCAGCCCTAACGGGTCTACGAAACGATTTCGAGGCATCGGAGGACAAAAAGAGAACTGTCGTTGCCGAGTTATCGGAATTATCTAAACATGCTCAGGGCTTGTTGCATGATCTAAAATTGAGCAAAGCCGATGCCGATGAAAGCCAAACTCTATCAATTGCCGCTCAGCAAAGCTCCGAAAAGCTGATCAACGAACTTAGCCACCTAGCAAAAGAAACATTCTCTCAGCAGCAGTCGGGTAGCGCGCTCCTGCAAGTGCTCGAAAAAGATGTCGAATCCATTGCCGAAAAGAAAGCCGTTGCGCAGGATAAAGCTAATAAAATCAGCGGTCTAGTTGACGAATCACATGGATTGCTAGAACAAGCCAGCCTTGCCAACAGACAAGCATCTGCCCGCTCGGGCGAACTCGAAACCGCACTAGCATTCCATCAAGTTGCTAAAACCGAAGGTAAGGCACTGACCAAATCACTGCTAGAGTTGAGGCAGGAGTTACAGCAGGAAAAAGATACTCAGCTGAGCTTGAATCAGCAGAGTAAGGCTCAAATCCAAAAGACAGAAAAACTCAACGAACAACAAATCACGCTAATCGAGCTGACTCAGTCTAGACATGATGAGCTTAGAAACGAGCTTAGTAGTGCTCTGGAAACGGCGAAGAAGTATCAGACCAAGTTACAGCAGACCGAAACCAAATTAAAAGATGTTGGTGACCTTCAGGCACGCTACAAAGATCAATACACTGAAGCGCTCTCCAAGTTAGAGAGCAACGAAGCCTTATTAAAAAATGCCGCTAAGGCCTTAGTTGAAACCAGTAGTCAAAATGGGAAATTTAACTCTTCCATCTCTAAATTCCAGCATTCCACCGAACAATCTCAACAGCTTGTCATCAGAACCCAAACCACACTAGAATCAATACTAACTAGAAATCAGCTTTTAGAGAGAGAAAACAAACTGTTAGCGCAGAAACTTAACAGTCTCTCTTCTACTCCAGCCCAACCAAGAGCAAACACTGCAGCGCCATCAAGCATGGGTTTTGGCACTTTTAATGAATTGAACTTCAACGACCCTCAATCAAGCCACCAGGTACCAATTGATAATAAAAATGGCCTCTTTAAGCTAATGGTTGTGTTGGCAATTGTCATCCCCCTTAGCTTTATAGCCCATTCCCTATTCAACTCAGCAAATGCCAAGCAATTGACCTCGGCAGACCTTTTGACGCATTCAAACAAGGCCGGAAGCACTCATCTAACTCGCCTCGCGCTATTAACTGACAGAGATCTCTAGGTTAGCGGCTGCTTTATGTCCGGTTGGGCCAACCGTTAAAGAGGTAAAGTAAGCTCTTCGTGAACCTTTCCTTTAATCGCGTCATTACGCTAAATTGCTTTGTGACACGCAGCGCGAGTTCGCTTTTTGCCATGACACATTGTCTAGGTAGGACATTATTTTAAAAGTGATGCGGCAACTGTGATTAACTTGTTAATTAGATGGCCGATATCTTCATTGTGCTCGATTAGTGATCGATTAGTGCTCAATTGCAAATTAACCTGTGTTTACTTGGTGTAATGGCAATTTTTGAAAATCAAGCCACTGCTCGCCAAATCTATTTATTCAATCCCCCAATTCAAGCAGTGAAACGTTGATGGGTTTACTCCCCCGCGAAAACAATAAAAAAATTGGCTTAATACTCTCTGGCGGTGGCTCGCGAGCAGCCTATCAGGTTGGTGTCTTGCGGGCGGTTGCCAATATTCTGCCTAAAGGTGCGGCAAACCCTTTTAATATAATTTCCGGCACATCGGCGGGCGCGCTTAATGCTGTTGCCATAGCCTCACAGGCACAGCGTCTTCGGACTGCCGTTCACACGCTTGAGCACCTCTGGAAAACTATAGACAGCTCAAAAGTCTATACGCCCTATTCAGGCAATTTATTGACTAGCGCTACGAGCTTGGTGCTCTCCGCGTTTAATGGCAAAAAACCAGATAGTGCAGTTGCCTTGTTAAACAACCTGCCCCTTCGGAAATTATTAGCCCGAGTTATTCGCTTTGAGAGAATTCAACGCAATATCAATCTCGGTCACTTGGATGCAATTTCGGTTACCGCATCGGCTTACAGCACCGGAGAATCTATCTCGTTCTTTCAGTCTATGAAGGGCATAGCCCCATGGCAAGGGCCACATAGAATCGGGGTAAACACAAAACTAGAACTTGATCACTTAATGGCCTCGACTGCGATCCCGGTCATTTTTCCAGCCGTAGGTATTGGGCATCAGTATTTCGGCGACGGCGCAATTCGACAAATTGCACCCACGAGCACAGCAATACATTTGGGAGCTAAGCGTATTCTTGCCGTTGGCGTGAGCGCAAACAGTCACAAAAAGCCTCTTGAGGATGAGATGATCGAGCAACCTTCCTTGCTGCAGATACTCGGCCATATAATGAACAGTGCATTCGTCGATACTTTGGAGAATGATTTAGAATTCCTTCGCCATATCAATGAGATAATTCCACTTGTACCGCCGGAACTCGCCAAAAAGAAACAGGTGGCTATATCAGAGGTGAAGCTTTTAGAAATCTCCCCAAGCAAGGAGCTTAACGTGATGGCTATGGAGTTTTACCACGAACTTCCAAAGCCCATGGCCAAATATATTAAGGAAGGTTCGTCAGGCACGCTGCTTAGCCTAATCCTATTTGAACCAGGCTTTTGCAATGCCCTGTGTGATCTCGGCTTCAAGGATGCCATGGAGAAAGAGGCGCAAATTAGAGAGTTCTTCGCCGAACAGTAAACCCAACAAACTCAACTTGCTCGATAACAGGCACCAGTACCGGCAAGTCCGCAGTACCCACCAGGGTTTTTTGCTAAGTATTGTTGATGATAATCTTCTGCATAATAAAATGCTTTTAAATCACTAATTTCAGTGGTTATTTCTGAAAAACCTTTTTCCGATAATGCTTGCTGAAATAAAACCTCACTGCCTCTGGCCTGCTGAGTTTGAGCCTCAGAGCACGTATAAATTGCGCTGCGATATTGAGTCCCCAAATCATTACCTTGGCGCATACCTTCAGTGGGATTGTGGGATTCCCAAAACGCTCTAAGCAAATGCGTATAGCTAATGAGTCTGGGGTCAAAGAACACTAGCACCACCTCGGTATGAGCAGTTGCTCCACTGCACACTTGCTCATACGACGGGTTGATAGTAAATCCACCTGCATAGCCAGCCGCCGTACTATAGACTCCTGGCAGTTCCCAAAATAATCGTTCCGCTCCCCAGAAACAGCCAACCCCAAACACGGCCTTCTCAAGGTTTCCCGGCACTGGCTCTGCTATAGGATTGCCATTGACGAAATGCATGTTCGTAAAACTTACCGACTGACTGCTGCCCACAGCTGCGTTTTCGATTGTTGGCAACTTCAGTTTTTTACTAGCAAAATCAAATAACATTATGTAATCCTTACGTTTTTGTGAGCTATATGCCAGCCGAAATAGTACATCTGTTCTCTGGCATTGGCTCATCACACTGGCATCCTATATGGTAGCCTGAGTAGATATTTCAAGAGCTCGGCCTTAGCGCAAGAGCTGAGGTTTCAGACGCCAGAGTACTGTAAAATTGAGACTAGCGCGTCAGAGCAAGGTTTTGTAGTCTCGTATACGACTTACCTATTATGTGCCAAAAGGATAAAGCATGAATTTTAATCTCCTAAACACAAGTAAACCCTTTCTTATGGAGACCTTCCTGAGCCACTTAAAATATATAAATAACTCAATAAAAACAGTAGCCTGGATAAATTCTTTAACTGGAAATAAAATAAAATTAGCAACACCATTGGCACTGCTGGCGAGCCAAGTTCTTTTGCAGATAATGCAGCCTAACTCCTTCGCACAAAGCTACCAATCTACAGGAGAGACATTAACCGCCGCAGCGTCCCCCGTAGTAGCCGCTTCATTCACAGCATCACTCGATAATACTGCCCCTATTAACAGACATGATTTCAGCAATTCGGATCAAATAAGTTCTTCAGCAAGCAATCCTTCCACTTCAAAACCTACGCGACTAGCCACCACTATGCCTAACATTCAACCCTTTACGATCCATGTCTCTGATTCTGCTCTTGAAGATTTAGCAGAACGTTTAGCGCGCACGCGCCTGCCAGATCAGCTTGATAGCACAAGTTGGGAATACGGTACCGACCTTGCCTATCTAACTGAACTTATAACTTACTGGCGGGAACACTTTGATTGGAGGAAACAAGAGGCCGAATTAAATCGGTTTGATCAATTCACCACTGTAGTTGACGGCTTGACTACTCATTTCATACATCAGCGATCCAGCAACAAGGACGCAATGCCCTTGCTGCTCGTCCATGGCTGGCCGGGATCAATAAGTGAATTCTCTAAAATCATTGGCCCACTAACCGATCCCCAGAAGCATGGTCTGGATCCTCAGGACTCTTTTCATGTGGTTGCACCGTCATTGCCCGGTTTTGGTTTCTCAGAAATACCCAGCCAATCTGGCTATAGCCCAGAAAAGATGGCGCATATTTTTGCGCAGCTCATGGCTCAGCTCGGATATGAGAAGTTTGCAATAGCTGGTGGTGACTGGGGTGCAATTATTAATCGTCACATGGCAAACACATTTCCAGACAAGCTGATTGCCCTTCATTCCAACATGCTGTTGGCTGCTCCGCCCACAGACACCACTCAGGAATCTACTGTTACTGAGACAGAAGCGTCACTCAGGGACGACCGTATCGCCTACATGAAAAATGAAGTAGGTTATCAACAAATACAAGCAACTAAACCGCAAAGTTTAGGTTATGGATTAAATGATTCACCGACCGGTTTGGCGGCCTGGATCGTAGAAAAGTTTCATGGCTGGACAGATTTACCCCAAGGCGCAGACGGAGATCTTAACAGTCGACTTAGTAAGGATGAGATTCTCACAAATATTTCGATCTACTGGCACACCCAAACAATAACGTCGTCAACGCGCATCTATTACGAAAACCGTCAGGCACCCCGCCTTAAGGAAATGGACTATATCGACGTCCCTACTGGCGTGGCTATTTTCCCAGCTGATATCTACATAACACCGAAGAGCTGGGCGCAGGCGTCTTATGATATTCGTCATTGGACAGTGATGCCCAAGGGTGGGCACTTTGCTGCACTGGAAGAACCTCAGCTCTATTTAGAAGATTTACAGAAGTTCTTTCGCTTGTTTCGCTAACATCTTCTCTCTAGAATTAGTGGTAAGAGCAAACAATAAAACAATAAAATCATAAACTTAAAGCGCTAAATCATATGACTGAATTAACCAGCAATAATAATAGCAAGATGACCGGGTTTCTGGGATGGATAGAGACATCTGGCAACAAACTTCCTGACCCAGTTTTTATCTTCATCTACTGCATCTTAGCTGTTGTCGCCATCAGCGTGGTTTGTGCCTTAGCAGGAGTTTCTGCGCTTCACCCAACCCAATTAGATGCCGCTGGCAACGCCATTGTGGTGACCGCAGAAAGCTTACTGTCGGGTAACAATATCCAAAAATTATTAATAGAGATGCCAGGCACGTTTACCGGCTTCCATCCTTTAGGCTACGTATTGGTGGTCATGCTGGGAGCAGGTGTTGCTGAGAGGTCAGGCTTTTTTGGCACCGCCATGAGTGGCGCGATGTCCAAAGCTCCCATATTTCTTCTAACTCCAGCGGTTGCCTTAATAGGCATGGTTGGTAATTTAGCAACCGATGCGGCTTATGTCGTGTTAATTCCACTAGCGGGTGTCGCCTTCGCCGCCGCCGGCCGTCATCCTATTGCCGGAATAGCCACAGCGTTTGCCGGGGTATCCGGAGGGTTTTCAGCCAATCTGTTGCCCGGGCAGCTAGATGCCTTACTATTTGGAATTACAGAAGCAGCAGCCGAAACCATCTTGCCTACATGGGATGCAAATATAGCCGGTAATGCTTATTTTATAATCGGCATGACTTTCGTATTCCTACCCGTCATTTGGTTTGTCACTGACAAGATAATCGAACCAAAACTAGCGCCTATTAATATAGGTGAACTAGAAAGCAGTACCGCCGGAGTTATTAAAGAGGGAAATGCTGCGTTAAGCGCCAACGAAATCTCTGGCTTAAAGCGAGCTGGTTTAGCTGCTTTAGCCATTGTGGCTCTCTGGGTTTTCCTAACTGTCGGCCCGGGGACACCTCTTATAGATGAAAGCGCGATTCCCCAGGCTCGCTACAATCCTTTATATCAGTCCTTGGTGGCAGGATTTTTCATTTTCTTCTTAGCCGCAGGCTGGGCTTACGGATCAGCGACAGGCTCAGTCACGTCCCACCGCGACATTGTAAAAATGATGAGCGGCGCAATGGCCGACCTCGCCTATTACCTGGTACTCGCTTTTGCAGCGGCTCATTTTGTTGCCTTGTTCAATTGGTCAAATCTCGGCCTGATATTTGCTATCAAAGGCGCAGCGGTTTTAGAAAGCTCTAGTCTGCCCGATGCGGCTCTTATCAGTCTGATCATTGTGTTCGGCTCCATCGTTAATCTTTTTATTGGTTCAGCAAGTGCTAAATGGGCACTGCTCGCGCCAGTACTAGTCCCTATGTTGATGCTGATTGGTATCAGTCCCGAAATGAGTACCGCAGCCTACCGAGTCGGCGACGGCGCGACCAATATCATTACGCCTCTGATGCCGTACTTCCCCTTAATACTTATTTTTTGCCAGCGCTGGCAAAAACAGTTTGGCCTCGGCAGCTTGGCGGCGACCATGCTGCCCTACTCCATGCTGATGCTTGGGGCGGGTATTTTAATGACAGTACTCTGGGTAATACTTGGAATACCTTTAGGACCAAATGCGCCGGTGAGCTTTTCACTCTAAGCAACTCAGTCTGCAAACGCTATCAAAATAGCGGCCACCTTATCTTTACTTAGTTGGCCGCTATATGATCGCCCTCTAATTTTTCAAAGCAATAAATATAGGTTTCAATCATGGCTTCAAACTTAAACATCGGAATAAAATTTGCAACCTCTACTGCTATTCTCAGCCTTGCAATTTTCGCGCTTACAAATGCTACTGCTCAAGAAATTGATTACCCCGATTCGTTTAATGAGCCGATGGCTCTTTTTCCTGAGGCCATGGGCGACTTTCATTTCCCCATCTCATCCAACGTACCATTAGCGCAAGAATACTTCGATCAAGGTTTTCAGCTGATGTATTCATTCGCTAAGGAAGATGCTGCACGCTCGTTTCAAGCATCACACATTGCTGACCCAAGCTGCGGGATTTGTTTTTGGGGTGAGGCATGGGCTTGGGGCTCTTACTTAAATGGGGCGATGACAACAACCCAAGCGCCGCGAGCCTATGGCGCAATGCAGCAAGCTTTGGCGCGGATTGATACTGCAACGACAAAAGAAGCCGACTTAATAAAGAGCCTGCAGTCTCGCTACGTCGAAAATTTTGACCCTGAAACTCGCAGAGACCAAGATCAAGCTTATGCTGACGTGATGGCTGGCGTAACAGCTAACTATCCAAACGATCTAAACATCCGCACTCTTTATGGACAGTCTTTGTTTTTACTGGAGGAACGCCGAGGCTATAGATCACTAGAAGACCCGAATGTGATCAGGCTACACAATGTCTTGCTAGGCGTTTTAGAAAGAGACATTCGCCATCCGGGAGCCTGCCACTTACTTGTACACGCCACAGAATCCACCACAAAACCAGAAATCGCTGCCCCTTGCGCTCACTACCTCGGTAATTCCATTCCTGGTGCCAGCCATATAAATCATATGCCAAGTCATACTTGGAACGAGATGGGCCTTTGGAGCGATGCTGTTCGCTCTAACACGCTAGCTTGGCACTCGGATCAGAAAGCGGCTTTTGGCAAGGGCTTTGCGATTTATCCTACTCATAACTTAACCATGCTCTATTACGCCGCCAGCATGGGCGGCCAAAGTGCCGCCTCTATTCAAGCGGCTAAAGATCTCGCTAAGTTAAATAAAAACACTGCAATGCATGCCATGTCTCTAATAAGGTTTGGCCGCTTTGATGAACTAGAAGGAATCACCGAAGCGCCCATCGGCGAAATCAACAAAAGCATGTTCGACTTCTCTAAAGCCTATGCAGCGCTAAAGCTGGGTGATGTGGGTTTTGCAAAACGAACCTTAATTGAACTTCAAGAACTTACCAACACCACCGAGGCGAGATTTCGCTTTCACGCAGGTAAGGATATAGTGGGTACGTTGGCAGGAATTCTTAGAGGTGAGATTGCTTGGAGTGAAGGCAATCTAGAAGGCGCTGCCGCTGCGTTTAGAGAAGCCACCGAATTTTATGACAACTTGAATTATGACGAACCTGAGCCTCTGCCATTTTCCCCACGCCACTGGCTCGGCTCTGTGTACATAGAACTCGGTGCATACGACAGAGCACTGGCTGAGTTTCGCCAAGATTTAAACGATCACCCTCACAACATATGGTCTTTGTTCGGTGCTCAAAAAGCGCTAGCGGCAACAGGAAAATCGGAACGGTTTATTGATCAAGATTTAGCAGAGGCGATGGAATACGCCGATATTTGGTTACAAGACACTAAACATTAGTGCAAACCAGGCTTTAGATTACTGGGCTGTTATTACCCGCTCTTTTAATACGGCCCTTGTTATTGAGGGCCCTACCATTTCCTTCCTTCTATGCCCGCCCTTGTCCTTCTTCTTAGGCACTTATCCCTAAAAGCCTGATTCCATTCAGGCAGTTCATTCTAGGATCGCTAAAAACCCTCTATGCAGAATTTCTCGACGCATTGATGTTGCCAAATAAGCTGCGGATTATCATTTTTTCATAAAGCTTAACTAGTTCTGCCTGCGATGCAGCAGTCTTTGCGTCATCTTCTTCTAAAGCATTCACTTTGATTAGGGCGTACTGCTGAATAACTAATAAAGGGAGAACCACGCGCTGACGCAAATCAATACTTTCTCGACTGCTTGGGTTATCGCCTAATAACTCTGTTTGACCTGACACCTTTAATATCATCTCTTGAGTAAGTTGAAATTCGGCATAAAGGGTCTTCCAGAATTCACCGTAAACAGGATGCTCTGCCATATAAGCGGTGAGCTTGTAGTTAGCCTTTCTCATGCTTTGCATGCTGTTCTCTAACAACGCCTTAAAAAACTTAGATTCATTGCACAGCCGCTGTAATTCTGGGAGTAAGCCTTCATCTGCCGCTGACTTAAGCGCTGTTCCTACTCCATAGAAGCCAGGAACATTTTGCTTAAGCTGACCCCAAGCACCCACGAATGGAATTGCTCTAAGATCTTCAAATTTTAATTCAGAGTCGCCGCCACGCTTAGAAGGTCGGCTACCGATATTCGACTGCCCGTAATAATGCATCGGGCTCATCTGCTCTAAGTAAGGCAGGAATAAGGGATCTCCCTTAAGTGCTAGATATTTTTCTAACGCTTTATCCGCCAGCTTTTGAATCAACTCCCTTTGGTGGTCAGCCAACTCTCGTTCTGGCCGATCGAAAAGATTGTTCTCAATGCCGGCAGCAAGCAATTGATGCAGATTGTGTTTAGCCGCGGCAGGCGTGCCATAGTAAGAACTGATGGTTTGCCCCTGCACTGTCACTTGTATTTCATTACTCTCGATCTTCTTACCCAAGGCTGCGTAAAACTTATAGGTATTGCCGCCACCGCGCCCTGGAGGTCCACCGCGACCGTCAAAAAATGCCACTTCAACATTGGCAGCTCTAGACACCAAAGTAATATCTTCTTTAGCTTTGTAAATACCCCAGTTAGCCATCAAATAACCGCCATCTTTAGTGCCATCAGAAAAGCCCAGCATCACCGTTTGCTTGTTCTTACGTCTTGCCAAATGCTCAGCATAAAGAGGCAGTTCATAAAGACGCGTCATGTTTGGGCCGGCGCCAGCTAGATCTGTAACAGTCTCAAAAAGAGGCACAAGGTCAACGGTAATAGGGGCGTCCGTCCAGCCCGAAAGTCTGAATAGCGCAATCATGACGGCCATGTCATACGCCCCAGAACAGTTACTTATAATGTAGCGATGACAACCTAGCTCACCGTTCCTAGCTTGAATGCCCTTAATGGATTGCATTGAGCTTAAGGTGTCATTAGCAAGCTCATGGGTAAGCAGGGAGATATTTACATCACCCTTAATAGACAGCAAAACATCGATACGAGCTTCTTCACTCAGTTCACGCCAACCATCGGGAAATATATTCGGGTGAGTCGCATCGATATCCAGCAAAACTTTACCTAGTTGCCGCGCGTCCTGACGGATATCTAAGCTGGCGAAATGGAAGCCAAAAGCTGCAATCTTTCGCTTAAATGACGCTATCTTGTCGGCATATAACCCCTGATAGCGTTCTTCAACGATCGTCTCTATAGCCGTAAGAGAATCTAATAATTCACTCACATCGGTATAGCTTAAAGCGCCTTCTTCGGTAAACTCTTTGTAAAACCGCTTCTCGATTATCTCTAGTGATTCTTGCACTCCGCTAAAACTCAATCGCCGCTTAAGATGCCTAACATCGTTGTAATAGCATTCGATAATTAACGCTCTGAGTTTGCGAGCGACTTCCTCGGTAGTTTGTGATGTGACAAAGGGATTGCCATCTCTGTCTCCACCCGGCCAAAAGCCAATACTTACTAACTGATCATTGAAGCCTTCTTCAATTCCTACCTGCTCCGCTAATTCGTCAAGGATATTGCCAATAGTTGGGTAAAAAATATTGCTGAGGTACCAAGTAAGCTGCACGGCCTCGTCTTTAGGGGAAGGCTTTGTTTTATTAAAGAAAGGCGTGTTGCCCAGCTGCTGCAGCAAAGTTCTAGCATCGCCGATATTGTTATCGGTCACCGCATCTTGCAAATCATTGATGATTGCAAGCACCGAGCCGGGATAAAACTGCGTGGGGTGTGCGGTAAGAATCACCCTAGCTGAAAATGATTTCATCACTTTGCGCATTGAATCCATAAGAGAATCGGACGAAACCCTTTCAATTAACTTGCGCAGCTGATCTCGGCTTTTTGTCTGATGAATTTGGTCGTAGGCCGCGTCTTCTAAAGCATCAACTAAAACGATTTGGCGTTCGATGTATTGAATGACTTTAAACAGAAACTGTACTTGCTCTTGCTCACCAAAATCAGGTCGGTGTAAGGCAAAGAATCCCTCGATGATCTCAGTGGGATTCAACCCCTTATCCAAACCTTTGGTACTAGCTTCATCTAATAAAGGTATAAACAGACCCGTTTGCTCTATGGCATCAAGCGGCAATGTAAGAAATAAACCGTTATAAAGCTGATATTTCAGTTCAACTAAATTCTCATAAGCTTCGATGGTTTTCTGGGGCATTGTTAGGCCTCTGGTTATCCCTTAAGTAAGCTCTTAAGTTGATTCTTAAGTAAGCTCTTAAGTTAGGTTTTAATTATCAATCCGCCAAGCGGAATTTCAGCCGTGCACAGTATACTCAATTAATACAACAACAACGCAATCAGTCCTTCCCGAATTGATTAGGCTTTGTTTAAATGCTTTAGAAAGGTTATGCCTTCTACTAACTGTCAGAAAAACAACACTGGACACCCAATGATTAAGTCAATTCGCCACAAGATTACTGCCCAACCGTCTATTTTAGGCTCGCTGGCATATGGCCCATTAGCCTTACTAAGCCCTAGCAGTTTTGCTGCAGTAAACAACCTCGACTCGAGTCAGGGTAGCCCATGGTTCTGGAATCTAGTGATAGCTCTAATTGTCATCTGCGCCACTCTTGCCAGCGCTGCACTGTGTATTGCCGCTTATAGAAACTGGCCACAAAAGAGCTGGCGCTTAGGCGCTTTAGCTCCTGCCGGAGTTCTCGCGCTAATGCTAGTGATAATCGCCTTCGCTCGATTAGGTGACAATATTAGTCATGAACTATGGCCACTGGAAATATTTGCGTGGGCCATGCTCAATATGATCTATATGGTGGGATTGATGACCACGAAACGAATATTTGAGAAAGCAGACGCCCAAGCTTCCACGCCGTAACTGCAAGGACTGAAGTCTAAGCTTGGGCTTCTTGCCAGGCCTCAAAGCCGCCGTCTAGACTGTAGGAACTCTCAAAACCCTGTTCCGCAAAATAAGCGGCAGCGCTTTGGCTCATATTGCCATGATAGCAACAGACTATTAAGGGTTGATCCAAGTTAGCCACCGCCATAAAGTCCTGCACGTTGTCATTGTGAACATGACGCGCATCGCTGATATGGCCTTGGCCAAAAGCTTGCTCATCGCGAATATCGATCACCTGGGTCGCCGGCTGAGTCTTCAGTAATTCTTGTGCTTCGGTAACACTGATTCTGGTGAAATTCATACTGTCCATTCCTTTCGGGGTTATCCATATCACCGTGCTGTGAGGACTGCGTAATTGAGTCGTCGTACTCGGCTTGAGCCACGCAGTATAAGGCTTCTAACTGTCTAAATCTAATCGGTTAGTACTGTCTAATTGGCCCTCTAGTCTTGGCGCATAATTGGACAGTCTAATTATACAGTTGACATAGATTGGACAGTCTAACTATACTGCGTAATACTTGAAAAATATATTGAGCGCAATCATGCTGAACAGCAAACAAATAATCGAAATGACCGGTATCTCAAGAGCCACGTTAAACAACTACGTTGCGCTGGGGATTTTGCCCAACCCGGTGGTCAAAACCTCACCTGACGATGCTGGTCGCGCAACTCGCCTCGGTTATTTTGAAGATGCTGCCGTGCAGATTGTTCAAAAAGTCAAAGACTTGAAGAAACAGGGACTCTCGATGGCAGATATAGCCGCCCAATTTAGCACTAGCAAATCAGCAAAGTTCCACACCCCTGTCAAACCATCACCTGCGCCTAATCTATCCCAAGGCACACTGGAGCAGCTTTCGTTTGATAGCTCCATAGACAGCCTGCCAGGCCCTGCTTACATGGTAAATAACAACTTTGAATTGATTTGGTGGAATGAGAGTGCAGCCGACACGTTCTTTGGCAGCAACGATGATCTTCCGAGAGATTTAGAATCGCGCAACCTATTGAAATTGATATTTGATTCTCAGATCATCCACTCTCAAAATGATCTATTAGAGCTGCTTAAGCCTCATGTGGCGGCAGGCAAAAAGCGCTTAAGCCAACAAGCGTTAATTAAGATTTACTCTGCTCTGGATTCTGATCAGCTCAACACGTTGAAATCTGTCTATGAGACAGTAGAACCAAATGGCAAAGAGCCGATGCTCCACTACCCGTATATCCTGCCAGGCCCTGCGGCTGACGTGCAATATTGCGACCTATATGTTTGCTTTTACAGAGAAGGAATTCTTTTTACTTACAGCCCCGTACATCTTGGAGATGACTTTTTACTTCAGTTTTTAAGTAAGCGTAATTATGTAATCAATGAGTTGCTTAAGGACCGCAAACCTTACCTGACCAAAGTCGCGGTGATGGTTGCTGATGTCCAAAATTCTACCCGTATTTGCTCCGAGCTGCCAGCAGAAGAGTACTTTGAGCTAATTAACGACATTTGGCAGCGCAGTGAGCCCATTTATCGTAAGTATTACGGAACTTATGGCAAACACGCCGGCGATGGCATGGTTTACTATTTCTTCCCTCAACCCGATTGCGACTACAAACTAAATGCTATTCAGTGCTCGTTAGAGCTAAAAAAAATGATGAAAGAGATCACTCAGAAATGGCAAAGCCGCAAAGGCTGGTTTAGTGATGTCTATTTGAATATTGGCTTACACGAAGGAGAGGAATGGTTTGGTAGCTATCACGCCGGTGGACATGTGGAGTTTACGGTTTTAGGACAAACTATCAATCACGCTGGGCGTATCAGTGATTTTGCCAGAAATGGCTCGGTATGGGCCACCAAATCCATGCTTAACCAAATCCCTAGCGCCGATCGCGAAAAAGTAAGCTTTGGCATCTCACGCACCGCCCCCAGCAACGACAATGTCTTCATTACGGACTCTTACGCCAGTATTGAAAATTTACTTACTGAAGATCAGCTAAAAAATAGTAAATTCAAAGATATAGAAAAGTTACCTCTAGCAGAAGTAAGGGCAATCAGACTGTAATTTTAGCCCTAAGTACTCGCTATTATCGCCCTGCCCTAGGGGCCCAGTTTTAGCCACTACGCAAAAGGCCTCAGCACAAGTCTTCGCTATAAGGACTCGGTCTTAAAGACCGAGTCCCAGCAGAAAAAACGCAACCGTCGCTATAGCAGCACTTATCAATGCATAGGGCAATTGTGTGCGTACGTGATCAATGTGATCGGTGGCTGATGCCATGGAGGACACCACCGTGGTATCGCTGATTGGTGAGGCGTGATCCCCAAAAACCGCCCCGCTTAGCACCGCTGCCAAAAACATTGAAGGCGATAACTCTAGCGCCGTGGAGATTTGCACGGCCAAGGGAATCATAATGGCAAAAGTGCCCCAACTGGAGCCAATAGAGAAGGCTATGACGCTAGAAATAATGAACAGCAAAGGCAATAGCAAAAAACTCGGAATCGTATCCTGAGCCAACTGGGCAACATACTCGCCTGTACCTAGCAAGTTCGCCACGTCGCCCAAGGCCAGCGCAAATAACAAAATCATAGAGACAGGCAGCAAGCCGCCCGCGCCTTTCAAAAAGGTTTGCATAAGCTCATCAATCTTTGATCGCCCTGCAGCCAATACCAATGCCCAAGAAGTGAACAGCGCAGCCAATACCGCCCATAGCACCGACTTAGACCCAGATCCGTCGCTAACCACCCCGTCACCGGTAACATACAACCCTAGCGGCATGGCGAAAACCATCACCGCAATAGGTAAGATCATATACCGAGCCTTGTCCAGATGGTTAGTATCTACGTCGCCTGAAAGCGATGATAATATTGAAGGGTCCACCATAGGTGTGGCATTAGGCCAAAGCATTTCGCCAGCCTCGGTGCGGGCTTGCGCGGCTTTCATCGGACCGATATCAATGCCCTTCCAGATAACAATCGCGGCTGTAGCCAACACCGCCATTGGGTAAAAATTGAACAATATGGAACCAACAAACACATCAATAGGCTGATCAATGCCAGACGATGCCAACAAAGCCACTACAACCGCGCCCCAGGCGTTTAGTGGAATAAGAATACAGATAGGCGCCGAAGTTGAATCAATGATGTAGGCAAGCTTCTCTCGAGATATTTTGTAGCGATCAAACAATGGTCTTGAAATGGACCCGGCTACCAATAACGTAATATTGGACTCGATGAACACCACTACACCAATCAAATAAGCCAGCCATTGGGCTCGGACTGCGTTATTCACCCATTTGCGCTCCTCTAATAAGCGAATGAAGCCCCTTACCCCGCCGGCTTTTTCGATAGTGGCGATTAAGCCGCCGATTATCAGCGTAAAGATTAGAACTCGGGTGTCACCAGGATCGCTGAAGACATTGATAACCCCCTCAATTGCCAACGCCAGACCGCTAATGGGGTTCACAGATTCCAAGATGCAGAACCCAATCCAGATGCCTATGCTCAGGGAAATAATGACCTGGCGGGAGATTATTGCCAAAACAATTGCCAGCAAGGGTGGGATCACTGACATCCAGCTTATTTCATACATGGTGCGCTCCGCAGGGGTATACCCGGTTTTCTTAAATACTGCCTATATTTTTCCCTAGTTAACCTGTGTAAGTCAATAAAATCAATTACATGCGCAGAATTAACCATGTAGAAAGTGAGCTATTGCAGCGCTTTACATGGTCTTTAACGAGCGGGCTAACCTTGAAATCACTTCATCCAACCCAATATCTTTAGTAAGAGAGACTAATGAGCATTTTGGCAACCCTCGTCAATCACTGCACATCGGCCTTTCTTAAAAAGCACGGCTCAACTAACAGCTGTGCTTGTAACTCCTTGACTTGAAGAGGACCACCGTCAATCTCTATCCCCCACGGTGCTCCTCATTTTTTTTCGCAAAGCTCCCTATAACGTTCCCCGCACCAGCGCCTGTGGTTTAACTATCACTTATCTGTTTGTTTGCCATGACAAATCACGACTATTTATGAGTCCTTGTAAGGGCGTTTAATGAGACTGCTTAAATTCACATAAAATACACACTTAAGTCCTGCTTCAAATGGTAAACTTCAATTTATATCCAGCATTAGAGACAAAGGAATGCCCGCAGCAATAGATCTCAGCCCACCTAGTTCTGACCCTGCCGTCCAAACTACCACTACGCCTTTAAGTGACACTGAGATACAGCGTTTTAACGATGATGGCTTTTTGGTGAAGGACTTTGGTTTTAGCCCAGAACTGATCGATTCAGTCGTTGCCGATGTTCAGCCCCACTACAGTGAGCAATTTCGGGCCAATCCGGTGACCCCAGAGCGATTTCGCAATGGCTGGAAACAGCTGCCAAGCGTTAAAAGTCTAGCAATCGCTCCGCAGGTGCTCGATGCGCTCCATCAGCTATGGGGCCGCAAAGCATTGGCCTTTCAGACCTTAAATTTT
Organism: Pseudohongiellaceae bacterium; assembly: GCA_047617605.1. Taxonomy (GTDB): domain Bacteria; phylum Pseudomonadota; class Gammaproteobacteria; order Pseudomonadales; family Pseudohongiellaceae; genus UBA9145. Next base: position 60,879 of record JBLGBJ010000013.1, read on the forward strand.
CCTATTGGCACCAGCCAAAAAACCCACTCAGACATAATCCACTTCAATACCGAGCCGCCTGGCTTTATGGCGGGCGTATGGATTGCACTTGAAGATATTGATGAGAGCAATGGACCGCTGATGTATTACCCAGGCAGCCACAAGATGGCTGGGATGACAATGTCGGATCTGAAGCTAGAAGCGGGTCGAGAGCACTATCCAGAGTATGAAATAGCCATCGAGCGGCTGGTGGCAGAAAACGGACTAGAACCAAGCCTTGGCACCGTAAAGAAAGGTGAAGCTATTATTTGGCACTCCAACTTATTACATGGAGGCTATCCTCATCAAGATGTAAAACGCTCACGTCACTCTCAAGTTACTCACTACTTTTTTGAGAATTGCCGCTATTACACGCCGATGCTGTACAACCAAAACGATAAGAAAGAATTTGATAATCCTGAATGGATTAACAAGCTGCCGATAACGTTTGCACAGCGAGTTAAAAACAAAATCACCAGAACGATAGGACTTAGCTAGGCCGACTGCCTCGGGTATAACACTTCTTTTTAAAAACCAATTAAGGAAAATAGTTGGGGAATTAATTTACAAAAAAGCTTATCTACATGTTTTAGCCCAAGCATCTTGCAAAAGAACGCGGTCTAAAAAATTAGCCGCAGTAAACGTTCACCGCAGCGGTTAGCGACCGCCAAGACCTTTGGAGCGCTCGGAGCAAAATCAGTCTAGCCTGATTAATGCCTCTCCCACACCTAACTCCACCTCAATTTGATAGTCACCCCGGCCTTCGAAGTGAGCATCGGCGCGTACGAAACTGTGTTTGTTTCCAGTATCAGGACCAAAGCCTCGCAGCGTGGCATCTCCGACCCCAACTGAAGCATTAATATGATCAAAGTTATCAGTAGCCGCAACGACCTCTATTTCTCCAACACCAAGCTCTACAGCAAGGTTATTTTCTAAACCGTTTATGCGAATTTCACCCACTCCCAGATCTATGCCTAAAGCCAATTTAGCCGGCATTTTCACGACCCAATGCTGATTCAGTTTGTCTGCATCAATCCGCAAAAACACCTCACCGCCACTGGTGCTAACTTCTAATTCAATGTCATCAACCTTATGGCGACGCCATGACAGCCAGCTACGCTCTGACTTTAGTTCAATATCCAGCTCTATTGACTCGCCATCCCAAATTTCAACCTCCAGTTCCCCTACTGGGAACTCAATACGCAGGCTGTCCAACTCATCGACATTCAGTGTTCTGGTGATGTTTTTGTAGCTGTCAGCAAAACTTAACCCACTCACCGTTAGAAGCGAAAATAGTACTAATATTTGAAGTCGTCTCACTGTCTAACCCTCTAGTGTAGGTGCCATTGTAAGTAGGCGCATTTGTCTAAGTGCTTATCTCTAATTGCTAATTTGTAACTGCTAACGAACAGATGGTGTTTGTTCTACAACGCAGCCAAGCTAGAAACCCCACAACAAGCAAGGCTTGTTAATTGAGACGCCTGCACTGGGAATTAGTTACAAACGAGTAGACGGGAGAAATTTCACACCTTCTTCAAACCTACCCAACCAGTTTCAGGTTAGCGCAAAACCTCGAGGCTATTGACTAGTGGAATTGCAGACTTTTTCCTTCTCCATCTCATCAAGGGGCACTCACGTGCTATCTCAAGCTAATTGCGCAGGTATAAGATTGGCCTAGATCCCTTAGCGGTGTCCCCGTGACGGCAATGTGAACCGCTTCCCCTAACCTTTCTCGACATCGTCAGAGACCAAGGGTATTGTGTGTTTTATAACTGGCCTTATGGGTCAGGTTCCAGTCGTCAACACGATAATAACGAGTCTTCGAATATGCCAATTATGCCAGTATACTTTTGTCCAAAAGCTTTCGCCGCTCTGGCTCTCGCTGCAGCTGTTACGTCCGCAAGCGCCGTTGAGCCGGTTTTCATAGACCACGGTATGTATAACGCCGCAACCGGTGAATACTTCGATAAGCAATCAGAATTCGTTGGTGGCAGCCCTACGTTTGGCCGCTTTCCTGATGGCGTCGTTAAAATGTCGTACAACCACGCTGGCGCACCCGCCGATACTTCGATCGAAGAAATGGAAGCGATATTACGCAAATCCTTTGCTACCATTGAAGGCATTGCAGACATCAAGTTTGACTACTCAGGTGTGTCTGCTGACCCCGAAGCCGATGCCGCAAATAACATAGTTGTAGTGGCTTGGTTTACCCGAGAAGGATCTACGCTTGCAACGGCAGGACCATCGACCTCCTTTGATACAGATGCGTTTATGAAACTCGGGTACTTCCCTTACATTTCAGGTTCGTTAGATTTCAATTCTAATTTTGGTGACCCAAGCGTCTCCACCACTGTTCACGAGATGATGCACTTGCTCGGCTTGGCTCACTCAGATAGCCCTGTTTCTATTATGCGGCCCGAAGATAGCCGCTTTAATGAACCGCAAGCGGACGATATCGCCGCCCTACAGGCTATGTATGGCCCGCCAGACATTCTTACGATTCCTAACTTAGCGATTAATTTAAACCCGACACCAGCAAGTGGCGGTGTCCTTGTCCTTCCAGAGGGAAGTCAGTTTCTACTCGGTGCGGAGAATGAAACTGATGGGTTTTCGGAAGCACCTGTTCAGCGCATTACAGCTGGCGCCGTCACCGGTTCAATAGTGACATTGCAAATATCCCATGCAGGAGAAGTCGCAGATACAGCATTGGCGGTTTATCTTACCGACCCCAATGGTCACACCAATTTGCTACCAAACAACAATTTGGACTTAGCAAACAAAAAAACCTTTATCTATGTTGAAAGTTATGAAATTTTGACAGCAATTGCTGGGGATTGGATTGTCACTGTCGGCAATGGCGGCAGTGAGATCGGCAAGTTCACACTGCCGGTGGACGTGATAGCAAGCCCTGACAATAAAAACCCCGTGGCTGCTCTCACTAAAACGAGCATCGGCAACAATCAATTTAACCTCGCAATAACCGCATCTGACCCAGAGGGAGATGCACTTGCGTTCCGCTGGAACATCCCTGGTGAAGGCGAAATTAGCGATGCTGCCGCGACACTAAATGTTACTGCTCAAAGCCCCAATCCTGTTATAGCCTTTGCTCAAGTTCAGGACGCCGGCATAAAACGCTCAAAAGAAGGACCAGAAACCACAGGCTTTGGCGCACTGTTTAGCCGCTACATTGTGTTACCTGCACAAGAGAACACGCCTACGTTTTACGTCCAAGAAAAAATTCTTCACTTACCCACTCTTAATGCTGGAGGCCTCGTAATCTCTGCAAACTTTAAGCTCACCGCCTTGCCTGGCATAGTGTTCAAATTACTAGAATTTGACGTGCTATCAGGGTTTACGGGTACAGCAGGATCCTCCGTTGATCTGGCCACAGGCACGCTTAATATGCCGACGATTATCGTATCTGACAATGGCGTAACCGTGGCTATTCCTAATGTGAATTTGAAATTAGATCCAACGTCGCAGCCGATTAAATTTGGTATTTAGCGAGAACGTAGGAGGGTGAAAAGTAAGAACAAAAGAAAAGAAGCAAGACAGTGAAGAACAAAGCATCAAACCAGCTAGCAGTTAACGCTGCTAGCTGGCCCTTCTAAAAAGTGAAGACAGTGGACGCAAAGCATTTTTACCAATAATCGCTGCCGCAATCGCAAGCATCCACAGCCCCTTTAAACCAACCCCTCGATTACCAGTTAAAACTGGTACTTAACCGCTGATTCGCGCCTGCCTTATAAAAGTCAGTTTAACACTCTCGCGTCACTGAGCTGAAACTCAATTGGGTCATCACCAGTCAGCTTCAAACTTATTTTATAACGCTTGCCCGCCACTAAAACTAAAGGTATCTCTAATAAACCATTAGAAAACTGAGTTAATAATGGGTAGCTGGTCGCCACCGTCGCCATTACTGAGGCTAATGTAAAACGATACGTCGCAGGATCAGCAAGCCTTAAAGACAGCTCGTAATAGATGTCCCCCACTTTCGCCGCTGGCAGCTTAAGCAGCTGGGCAGCTGTATCAAATGAAGCATAGCGGTCTGATTCAACTATTGCCTTTATGGCCATAGCGTCCAAAACCGTTAACCGGTTAGGAATTGTCGATTCAATCAACGACCGTGTCGCAGCAGGAACCCGATCGGGATAATTGCGCAGCACAAAGTGCATTAAACAGCTTTCAGCTACTTCTTCACGCGTTGGATTATCTCTGGCATAGGTAGAGATAAACTCGCCATCAAGAGATTGTGCATTTAACCACTGCGCCGAATTTGCCAATCGGGAATCAAGTGAGGTGTGGCATGCCTCATGATAGATCGTTTCTTCTAGCCACTCCCCGTGATAACCGGGTGAATCAGTGTGAATCAGGATATTATTATTGCCACCGCCAAAAGGTTTATCGCCTTTGTGAATCCAAACGGTTTGCACGTCTATCCGGAGCAGCGCTGGCAGTTGACCAATAGTCTGGCCATAAATATTCGCCTTCACTTGCGCATCGCTTGCCTCAAACTCCGGGTTCACCTGAATTTCGACGGTTTCGCCGTCTGGTTAAAAGGCATTGAACAACAGCGCATCTACGGCAATGAAAACGCCTGCCCCATCGTTTGCGCGCCGGTCGAACATCTGGCGGGAACCAACACCAGTGGCTATAACCTGAACTAACGTAGAGGGGTCGTCTGCGGTGAGTATGCCCGAGTCTAAGAATACCGTACCGCTGTATGGCGGCTGGGCAAAAACTGGAAGACAGATAAATAGGAACAGAAAACAACTGCTATAGAATTTCATTAAGTTTCGCTTTTTGAATTCATGAGACCGAACATCCACAAATGTTGATATGCAGAACGCTCGGATCGCTTGAGAGCTCGTTAATGCTTATGGCTTCAGTAGTTTCTTCTCGCCCGCTTCAACCGTTTGCACGATCAGCGTATTAATCGTCATAGGGCCCACACCACCCGGCACAGGCGTATAAGCTTCAACCCGATCGACTAAAGGGCCAAGCTCAACATCACCAACACCGCCCGGGTGATAGCCGGCATCAATTACAACAGCGCCGTCTTTAATCCAATCAGCCCGTATGTATTCCGGTCGACCAACAGTGGCAACCACCACGTCAGCAAGCTTCACAAGGTCTGACAGGTTCTTCGTTTTAGAATGGCAGATTGTAACGGTTGCATTGGCATTAAGCAGCATGGCCGCCATAGGCTTGCCAAGAATAGGACTGCGGCCAACAACTACCGCGTGCTTACCAACCACTGAAATACCATAGGCTTCCATTAATCTCATGATGCCCTTAGGGGTAGCACAGCCATAGGCATCCACACCCATTGCCATTCGGCCATAGCCCGAGCAAGTCACGCCATCTACGTCTTTCTCGACATCTATGGCATCAAAGCAACGTCTTTCGTCAACCTGTTCTGGTACTGGGTGCTGAAGAAGAATGCCGTGAACGTTTTCATCACTGTTGAGCTCCGCGATTTTTTCCAACAGCTCCTCAGTAGTTGTGCTGGCAGGCATCTCTACCTTCACAGACTGCATGCCGATGCGCTCGCAGGCATTGCCTTTCATTTTCACATAGGTAGCAGATGCGGGGTCATCGCCAACCAAGATTGTGGCGAGTTTGGGAGTAGCGCCATTGTTAGCGGCCTTTAAAGCCGCAACGCGGCTTGCAAGCTCGCTCTCGGTTTTCTTTGCGAGGGTCTTCCCATCCAAAATCTGTGCTGACATTATCTATAACCTTTTTGTTGTATGAGTAAGTGCATGAGTAGATGCATTAGTCGTTGTGCGGCTTGTTAAAAGACTGTTGTGAGACCTATTGCTTTTCGTATGTATGCCATAAGGAGGCTTTTATTAGATTCTTTGTAGATCATCATATCAAGTGATTAGCCCATGTGTCTCACCATGAAAAGCCTTCGTAGCAGCTGCGCTATTGGCTATACAAGTGCTGACGGCGATTATATAACAGAGCTTGGCACTGTTATAGATTGGAATTTCCATAAGGGCCTATTGAAAGCTCGATTAAGCAGCTTATTGAAGGGCTTATTTTAGGCACTATTACTAAACAAAGCGCATACCCCGCTCGGGTTGTTAGATAAGCCTTATTACATATCCGCTCAATACTGCCGAACTGCTTACGGTAACTTATGTCTGTGCGTAAGATCTGCTTAGCTATTGCTTCTGCATTGCTGTGAGCGATAATGATTTGACGATTCCAGCTTGAGCAAGAGAGATCAAAACACAATTGAGCAACGCCACTGACAAGCACGAACCCAAGAAAAAGCTCCTACATATAGAAAAATTAAGAGGGATCTCCGTTGTCTTAGTGCTTTTCTACCATCTGGGTATTCCGGGCTTTTCGATTGGTTATTTGGGAGTGGATATTTTCTTCGTCATCAGCGGCTATCTCATGGCCATGCTATACGGCGATATAAAAACAAAGCCTGAAGCAATCAACTTTTTGGTTCGCCGCGGCGCAAGACTGCTTCCAGCCTATTTTACGGTACTCATACTAACAATGATTATTGGGGCAGTTTTATTACTCCCCTATGAAGTCGAACTGCTCATGGAACAAGGAGTTTGGTCAGCCGCCCTGCTGCCTAATTTTGGCTTCTGGCAGAACACTGCTTATTTCGAATCATTGAGACTGCGGCCACTGCTGCATTTCTGGCCTCTCGGGGTTGGACTGCAATTCTATTTTGCCTTCCCGCTGTTACTTTTAGTGAAAAAAGCTGCCGATAGATGGCTTTTAATTTTTGCACTGTTCTCACTTTTTATTGCAGCAGCATTAAGTGTTGTCGATCCCACAACGGGGTTCTATCTTCTACCAAGCAGACTCTGGGAGTTTTTGGCGGGCTATTACACGTACCAGCTAATTCTAAAAAAAGAACTTAGCCATGACTATGCCGGACTAGTTGGCCTCCTCTTATTACTTGCCCTGTTGCTCATCATGTCGATATCCAATCCAGGGAATGTTTTCATCCCTAGCATTGCCGTTGTTATTTTCAGTGCAAAAGCTGTTGGCCTTGGATTCTCCACCGGCAGCGATAACAACTTACTTTCAAAAACCCTGGTTGCACTGGGAAAGTATTCTTATTCGATCTACCTAGTGCATTTCCCTATTATTGTTTTAGTAAATTACTATCCATTAGGCGGCAACAATCTTTATTTTGAAAACGCGTCAAATTTAAGCATCATCCTAGCCGCAACAGCCCTGAGCGCTTATTTACTCCAACAGCAAATCGAAACAAAAACTCGCCACCGCTTTACCGGCAAACAACTAGCCTTTGGCACTGCCCTTATCTGCGCCCTTTTAGCGGTCTCAATCAAACCGGCAGTGTCATTAAGCAAAAAAAAACTGTCCCCTGCCGCGCTGACCCTGAGCAATGCTCGCGAAGACCGAGGCCCTTTTCAATGCGCTCTTCCTTTAACAGTCGAGCATGAGAAAGGAGCAACAGCCGCTTAAACAACATTGCAAAGCCCAGTCACCGTTTTCTTTTGCTTGGTGGTTGTTGTGCGGACATGATCAAAACAGGTTTTTTGGAAGTGTTAGATTCCAACAATCAAAATCTGCGTTAGATAAAGGGCTACCAAGCTGTTTATGCGTATCATGACAAATTAAATTTTATTGAAGAGGCGATTCATCACAATGTTCAAACCATAGTGACTCATTAAGCACTAAGAAAAAAATTCGGGGAGAGCCAGAAACCGTTGCATAGAAAACAGCCAAATCAAATATTGGCGTAGTCTTTATGACATAAACCCCTGTTTATGACTCGAGCGTGTTGAAAAATTTGTATGACGACTATTTAGCAACCGTAGAAATTAAAAAAGAAGACATGGCGGGCAGAAGCCCTATGAATTAGACGCCAAAATTTTTGAAACCTTTAAAAAATATAGTCGGGAGCGAAATACCTTTACTTGGCACTGCGGCGCCAAGAGCCTATCTGATGGCACATTTGCCGTTGCCAATGAAAAGGTCAACCGCTTTACTTTGGCAACAGCCATTTGACATTAATTGGTGTGGGCTATCTTAAGGATATTTTTTTAGAGACTAGCAAGAGGTAATGCAGCGCGCTGTAACAAACCAATACAATTTTAGTTAAGCGGTTTATTTTCCTGACGACTAAACCCACTTATTCAATTCGCTGCTTTAAAAATTCAATCACTTCCATCAGCTTCTGTTTGGTTACCCCGCTATCGTCATTCACCAAATCTGCAGTCAGCACAGAGTGCGGATGCTTTAGCGGCCCGTTGGGACTGCGATGTTCATCATCAATAACATGAGCATGGATTCTGTTGTCTCCAACTACCTGCCGTATTGACTCAAAACGCGCTGCTTTGCACAGTCTATCACCAACAAACCGCAGCGCCATTACATCAACATCTCGAGCGCCAAGGGCACTACGCTCGACTTCAGTCATTTGCAGGCCGCCATCTCTATTGGTGAATGGCGTTGTCACAGGAAGTCCAGGTTGAGATGCAATTGGCGCTGCAACCCAAGGATCGAGGGCGAGAGTTAAGGCAAAGTTTCCTGTCATGCACATGCCAATGACACCGACACCAGGGCCCTGAATTTTATCGTGCAGATCTTTCGATAAAGATCGAAGCCACTGTGTGATAGGCCCGGGGTCATCGTTTGAAAAAAGGTGAATTTCTCGGCTGATGCAAGCCTTAATCAAAAGCTTGGCCATAATAGGTTTAGTAGGTGTTGAGCTGTTGCCGAATAGATCAGGCGCCCATACTGTAAAATGCTCAGCAAGCCAGTTAGCAAGCCGCCAGAATTCTTTGGTCATGCCCGGCAACTCGTGCATTAACACTACACCCGGGCCTGAGCCTGCCGTAAAGACAGTGTGGGTTATGCCGCCGCGTGAGTATTCAAAATGCTCACTAAATGGTGTGATATTCGAGTTACTGAGACTTGTCATTGGCTTTCACTGTCTGTATTTTTATTTTAAATGAACAATGAGGTCTTTAGGGAAGCAAAGTCAACAACTGCTCATGGGAACCTGATAGATCAAGCTGAACCAGCTCATCTGATCTGGCTTAAAGCTAAGGCCTTTTGTCTAATTTTTCAAGATACTCTGCCACGTCAAACCCATAAGCGGAAAATCGTGCCTCTACATTTTTTAGTCTTTCCAAGCTCCAATAGTTATCTCCAGGTAAAGGAAAATCCAAAACGCTGCGCTGCAGTGGTGTACTACGACCGATTATGGACTCAACCTTGCCGTAGTAACTTCCTCGCGCAAAGCCTTCGTTCCAATGACTAATGCCGCGTGCATCCGCACGTTTCCATGCAAGGTTGTGGACTCTGCGCAGCTTGCCTGCCACAAGTGGCCGACCCCGGTGCCACAGGTCGTGACGATAAAACAAAATAGTGCCCGGTTTGAACTGCACGACTTCTTCTCGCTCATAAAGTTGTTGTCTGAGTTCATATGCAGTGGGGTCGTTCTCTTTAAACCAGCTTTCAACAGTGGCTCGGTCATTAAAAAAAGGATTGCCTGCTTGCCCTGGCATATTTACAAATGGCGATCGATACACCGGGTCATCTACTCCGCGACGCTTAACATAGCCTGTTCCGCCACCGGTCTCATCAACGTCATCATAATAAACAATAGCCGCAACCACATCCGGCGCATCCCATTGTGGATGCAACACTGTGTTGTTGCCGTAATCCATGTGCATCCGCTGATCGGTATTTGCCTGCGCTTCGTGATGGCCATCAGCCACGCCAACTTTAGGCCATAGATCCGCTTGAATCAGGCGGACGTCTTTCGTGTCGAGTAATTTTTGAGCAGCTAAAATTAGCGGCTCACTAAGTACTAAATCGTCGAGAGGGTTTATAAAAGTCGGGAATTCGAATTTTTTGTCAGGGGAACCAAAATCCAGATGACGGCTGTCTATCTGCTCTATTGTCAAATTGGCTTTTAGCCAAATCAGCGCCGGTTCAACGACTTGCGCAGGCAGCTGGCAGATAACAGCCCCCTCTTCTTTCCATGTTTGAATTTGCGAGTTTGAAAGCATGATTGAGTCGACCATCAAATTATGAGGTTTATACTGTCCAGCAAGGCGCTCCCAACCAAATTATAAGGAACTAGACGCAGGCAGCGACCCTGAAGCTTAACATCATTTTCTTGCCTATTTTATCCGCCGCTAGGGTTTTTCAAAATGTGTAAAACTGAGACCCACGTATTTTGCATTTGCAGCCCCAATGAAAAGGATGCTAATCGCGGCACTTGGATCAACTCTTTTGCTATGCCTTTGGGTCCCTTTTATATCAACACATGAAATTAGTCAGATGATGACACTTCGCCATACTTAATCCCGCTTTTTTTAGAAAGCATTAACCTAGAGTTAGCGCTAAACTAATGAAATAGTTAATAAGCGTTAAGACAATCATTAATATCGCATGCATTACATTATGTGGCTAAAAGGAGATCACTACATGGCTAAGGCACAAACCAGCAAGAAGAAAGTAACGGTTAAGGAGTCTAGGGAAGGCAAACCTTACCTGGCATTCGAATTATTTAAAGGCAGGGAAATACCCGATTTAGAAAGATCTAACATTGGGTTTTTTTTGAAAGACGGAACAGACATCAAAGAGGCAAAGCAGCTTGCGCAAGCAATGAACGATAAGATTGAGTACTTTTATATGACTAAGTTTTGACAGGGTAGCTTGATAGCAGCCCGTACATATTATCAACTAAACCGGCGACAACTTTTTAGTTCGAACTTCAACGATTCAGGAAAATAAATCCGTCCCCATACTTTTAATAAACGGGGAAGTCGAACATAGCCTTTTTAAGGAATGAGCAAAACGCTTGGAATCACTTTGGGGCAAGGGATACTTACACCTAGAGAAAACACACGATCCATTGTGTGCCGGTGCATATATAGCGAAGGCAACCAGCTATTTAACAAAGGCTTCCGAAGACAAAGGACAAGGTACTAATATCGGTAACCGGTATGTATAAGAAAATTTGCCAAAGCCCCCGAATGGGAAACAGTCAAAGAAGCTAAATTAGGAATCATGGGTAAATTAATTACTGACTCATACGAAACTACTTTAGAAGACAATAAGCACCTTTATCTAAAACGGAATCAATTACGAGAAGCTTTGTCTAATTCCCCTTTAGGAAAAAAGAAACTTAAGAGATAAATAAAGCAGAGCTGAATAATGTAAACAAACAGATTAGAAGTTTGCCAGTTGTAGCCAGTACGTATCAATTGATATTCAAAAAACCTGATTCATTTTGGGAGTTTATTGACTGTGCTATGGGAGCACGATGGAGCGCAAAAAAAAGACCAGACTCATTATGGATGAAGAAATTTAGTGAGGATCTTAACTATTGAAACAAAATAAGCTGCTATCACATATGTCATGGACTGACGCGCAGTGGGCATATTCGATAGTGACTACCAAAAACATGACAACGAAGAAGACAAGGGTAGAAATATTGAGGATTGGAAACACTATGAAAAAACAAACAATTTCCAAGACCTTGATTAGCTTGGAGTCCTGTCAATAAATGTACGCAACGCGTTTGAACAACCATTTTAGTGAAAGTGTTAAGTGCCAAATAATTAAACTATAGGCAGCCCCGACGATTAGCATTTACTTCAGAAATTCAAACATCCGCTTCTGGGTCAAAAGCAGACCGTTGTTTATTTTTGGAATTTAGATTTGCGAAGAGCCGCTTTCGGCCAAGAGCGGTCATTTTAAGATATTTGTAAAATCGATCAGTATTCCGAGGGTTTCGGTTTTGAAAAAGCCCGCACTGCGCGGGCTTCTATGAACTATCAACACCTTGATTTTATCTAAAATTTTAAGTACACAACAAAGATAAATCAGCCGACTAGTTCCCAGCCCGGTATATAGTGTTTGTTCTCCACATAGCTGGATAATCGCAAGCCATTGGTAGTGTAAGCCCTTCTGTGGGACTAAATCCTCCATTCGGCAAATCTATCCTGGCAGCGTATGAGGAGGAGGTTGCAGCTACTGTGGCAATTGCTAAACCTCTACCCGCTACCGCCTCTCCTACGGGACCAAGTAAAATCGTATACAGCTGCATCATTGAGTTGTCTCCAGCGGCTCTGAAGTTTCGAGCCACTCCTTGACCAAAAGTAAATGCATCTGCCGCAGTCTCTCCCTCGTTCAGTTGGCAGAAACGAACACTCATCAAAGTCTGATCTCCGGAAAATCCATCGTTATCAGGATTAATAGTTCGATTCAAAAGTACCCGTTGAGTCGCGGAATCACATGTAAAGAAATCGCTGCCCCGTCTACCTGAGCGTGCTCTGATGTCCGGCCTGGCATTGCGAGCCGTGATTCGAGTATTCATTTCAGAAAAACTGGGATAATAGCTGACAATGGTAAAGTCATAGTTTTCTTTAAATCCCGGAGCAAAGATCGCCTGCCGAAAATAAACTTGATTTGGCGCATTTTCATCCCGCGGGTTGTTACGTGCAAATGCAACGGCTTCCGCCATCGTTGTACCTTCATTTAGACTGCAGCTAATAATTTGATTTATCGCACCGGGCGGTAGATTCTGACCCTGAGCGGAAAAACATGTCAGCAGAGAAAAAAAAGTGATTCCTATTGTAGTAAGCCTTTTCATAATTTTAGTTCCATATTGTTATTTTATTAGTATTTATGGACTGTATATAGCGATACTTCGGCTTATGCAGAGGAAAAATTATTAGCACATAATTCTATTTTTTACCACATATTAAACATCAAGAGGAATAGAGACAATTTTATCTATTTGTTCCAATAAGCTATCTCCCAGTCACCACGCAGCCTGTAGCAATGGCGGGCCAATGATTGCCAATACCTGCGCAGATCATTGAACAGCCCGCATTTGAGATAGCAGTCAACTTCACTGAATCAATCGAGACTATGGACACGATCAGAAACATCTAGAATTTGGTGTAAAAGTCCGTTTTAGACTCAAAGTAAAGCTTAATAGCATTAATAAAAAAATTAGAGAATTGCCAGTTGTTGCGAATAAGTATCAATTGATATCTAAAACTTCCGAAGCATTTTGGGAATTCATAGGTTCTGCTATGGGTGCCGGATGGTGTCCAGACAAAAGACCAAGCTCTCTTTGGATGAAAAAATTTAATAGGGGGTTGGTTTTAATTAAGCAAAACAAACAGCTATCAAGAATAAGGTGGTCAGATTCACATTGGGCTTACTCTATGGTTGATTATAAGCATTATGATTCTGAGACCAGTGAAGAATTTTCGATAGAAGATTGGGAGGATTATAAAAACACCATGACACCAGCGACCTAAGCATTAAAAAAATTATTATTTTTACTCCACAGCCGATTGTTTATATGGCAGCCCCACGAAATTGAAGAACATCAAGAAAACATATAGGTTAACCAACTTATGGAAATTTTCAGGTCGAGAAATGAACCTATCCGAGGGTATTTTTCATTCCAAGAACGCTGAAAACAGGCCGATCAAGGGTTGATATTGTCTTGGGAAATTGGTCGCCAAAGAAGAGAGAGAATTTTAGAGGATCTTGATGATATTTTGAACTCTATGATCCGCAAGGTGGATGCGACTAGGAAGGCAAACCTTACCTCGGATTCGAGTTATTTAAAGCCAAGGAAATACCCGATTTAGAAAGATCTAACATTGGATTTTTTTTGAAAGACGGAACAGACATTGAAGATGCAAGAAAACTCGCGCGAGCAATGGATGCTCAAATTAACAGCTTTTATCGAATTAAATTTTGATCTGGTAATTACATAGGAATCACTTTACTCCGATCCCTTTGATGTCTAGCAATCTAATTACAGATACTATGATAGAAATCCAAGAGTGCAGAGCCGCTTTACCTAAAGGTATTGCTATATAATTTGAAAAACTAACCGCCCCACTCTTTTGGTTTAACCGTAACAGCAGAATTTTTCCAATGTTCGCGCATGAGACTGATCAGATTATGTTACTCCAACCCCTTTGATTACATCCATTACCCCATTCATTCCCAATTAATAAAGATTTTCTTTATAGTCCTTCTCAATTGCTATTTCACTAACTTCCCCAATGGCTTTCGCGGAATTGCCTTTCGGGATTTTCCCTGCAGTTTGCATTTGTTCGCTAATCATCATACCCAACGATGGAAAGGCAGACCTATCGCCAAAGCCAGATTTGCTCCATAAATCTTGCTTGGCCAATGCCGAGTTAACGCCAAAATAGACATCTTCGACAGTGAGCTCAATTCCAATTTTTGGAATTTTCTTGTTCATTTCTGAAGCTTCTAATAAAGCCGATGCAGACGTTAACTTTCCCTTTCCTATGAGTGTTAGGGTGAGCTCAGACCCGGGGATAAAAAGAATCATTGCAACAGAGGGATTAACTATAATGTTTCGAATGCTATCTGCAATTAAATTGCCTGGGCGCTCAGGCACCAATACTTTATTGTTATCTAACACCCTGACAAAACCACCAGGGTCACCGCGAGGTGACAAGTCAGCTTCGCCTTTTTCATTCTGAGTAGCCAAAAGTAAAAAAGGGGATTGTTTAATAAAGTCGCCTACTTCTTTTTCAGAAAGGGTTGCTTTGGTTAACGGACCGGTCGCTGGAAAAGGACTATCGACTGCCCCCCAGAATTCAGATCGTCTAATTGACTTAGCACAGTGAAAATAATGCTCATCTATTTCTATTTCGATAATAGTCTCTCCTTCCCCTATGGAAGAAACACTCACCTTGCCATTGATACGAAGGGATTCCTCAAAGCCTGAAATCAGAACATAAAGACCACAAGGCGCATCTTGGATAGATAATGCAGCTAAAGTATTATCCGCTACCGTTAAAGAAAACTTAGTATCGCTTTCAATACTTAACTGGCTTTCCTGAGTCGCAACCAAAAGCACCCTGCTAGGAATTTTCTCAGACGCAATGGCCAGCAAACAACTCATCTCTAGGTAGTGCTTGCTATGTGTTTCCAAAAAATCAATTTTCTTTAAATTCAATCCAGCACGTGGGGTGCCTATTATTTCTCTAGCTTCAGCTTCTGAAGTTATGTAGCTCATGGATATAGACTCTAATCAATACAAATTAATGTGGAATATTTGGGGACACTAAGAATTCAGTAACTTAACGATAACTCAACTACGAAAACCATGCTTAAGCTATTAAACTATTAGTCTCCCCTAGTTTTAATTTTTTTCGGGGTAAGTTCAGTCCTGACCTGCTCGAAAGCAAAAGAAGCGACTTGCAGCTTTCAAAGAAATTACTGTAACTCATTGATTTAGTTGGTGCCCGGAGCCGGAATCGAACCGGCACGCCCTTTCAGGCGAGGGATTTTAAGTCCCTTGCGTCTACCAATTTCGCCATCCGGGCATTTTGAGGGATGGTCTTGCTTGCTGCTAAGAGATTTAGA
>JBLGBJ010000014.1:0-76128 GCA_047617605.1 Pseudohongiellaceae bacterium
TCAATGTCAGTTAGGGTCTGACATTTCAATGTCAGTTAGGAGTGTCAGGAAGTTGTGCTCTGAGCTACTGCGGTCTGAGTCTGAAATGTTGAATACCAGCACTGCCAAGGACTTGCTCCGCTGCCTGAAGCTGCAGCAGGTCGGTGTAAGGGCCCGATTGCACTAAATATTTTGACCTACTTGTGGACTGCTGTTGCTTGATAAACACTTGCAAGCCGAGATTTTCTTGGTTCTGGCGAGCGCGTTCCGCCGATTCTCTCGATTCAAAGGCGCCTGTCTGTAAAAGGATCGCTCTCTCAAGGCTGGTGTCTCCAGCTTGCAGACGGGTGAGTTCGACTGGAACGGCATCGACTTCAACTTCGTAGTCTTGGAGTTCTCGGTAGAATTCCAAGGTAATCTCTGGTTCTCCAGATTCTGCTTCAATAGCCAGGTTGGCCGTCTCAGGGGTGGTTGCTAATCCCGGACGAGCGTTGGTGGCCACTTGATTTAAAGGCGGGACGTTTCCAGATAAATAGAACATAACGCAAACGAATATGCCGACAGCAATTCCAACCACGATGCCGGTAAGCATCAATGACCAGGCAGGAGGTGCTTGCACAACCTGAGTTTCTAACAAAGGTTCAGGTCTTATTTTTGCGAAATCTTGAGTCATGGCGTTTGGGTCTTTATAACACTTTGTTTTAAATGATAATTGTGTCTTTATGTCACTGCCACCCCAAGTATCGGTAGCGTCGATGGAAGCTGAAGAAATATTTCCGCTTAATTTAGCTTCGCCGCTGCCAATGCTTTAGATGAGATCTTGCGGATCAACATCCAGGCTCCATCTAGACCTTGAGTCTAGCCTAATCAGCTCTAAATTAGGCACTAGTTGAGACAGCAGCCTATGGAGCTGCGACCTAGATTGAGTTTTTAGCAAAAGCTGCAAACGATAACGTCCGGCACGCTTTTCCATAGGCGCCGGCAAGGGCCCTATCGTTTGGACTTGCAGGCTATTAGCTTTAATTAACTGGTTGGCGCGGGTGGCTGCATCGGTTAAAAATTTGAGTGCATTACTGAAGTCTGGTGATTCCGCTCGGACTAAGGCTAGGTAGGAGTACGGCGGCATGTGGCTGGCTGTTCTCGTTCCCAGCAGATAATCCGCATACTCGTGATAGGGCTCGCTGCTAAGTTTTACCAATGCTTCATGACTGCTATGGCGCGATTGAACTATGACCTCCCCGCGGCGCTTTTCTCGTCCGGCTCTGCCGGCTACTTGCACTATGGTTTGCGCCATATGTTCAAGGCCTCGAAAATCTGCGCTGAATAAACCGGAGTCAGCATCAAGTATCACTACCAATGAGATGCCCGGAAAATGATGCCCTTTAGCGATCATTTGAGTGCCAATCAATAGGCATGGGTCGCCCTGTTTAATGAGGTTTAACTTCTCATCTAGGCTGTTTTTACGCCGTGTCGAGTCGCGGTCGATTCTGATCACCGGGGTAGAAGCAAACTGCTGCTCTAGAAAACTTTCTACCTGCTGGGTGCCTATGCCGGCGGTAGTTAAATCTCTTGACTGGCAATGAGGACAACTGGTTGGAATACGCTGCGCTGCGCCGCAGTGATGGCAGCGCAGACCTGCTGGTTTGGAGTGAACTGTAAATTGTGCATTACAATCCTCGCATTCGGCGGACCAGCCGCAGCTGGCGCAATTTACTATAGGTGCAAAACCGCGGCGGTTGATAAAAACTAAAACCTGGCCGCCACTGCTTAACTGCCGATCGATAGCGGCGAGGGTATATTCAGTAAAGCCATGTTTAAGTGTCTGCTCGCTGGAATCTACTAACTGTAACGTCGCGGGCGCTGCTTCTCCTGCTCGTTTGGTTAGCGTTATGTGCTGGAATTTATTGCTCCTGCAATTTGCCAAGCTTTCTAAGCTAGGGGTTGCGGAGCCTAATATTACAGAGATTTTTTCTTCCCTGCCGCGCATCACGCTTAAATCTCTCGCCGAGTAGCGAAACCCTTCCTGTTGTTTAAATGAGCTGTCATGTTCTTCATCAAGAATAATGATGCCGGGATGCAGCATGGGGGTGAAAATGGCGGAACGTGTGCCTAAAATGATTCCTGCAGTACCTGATTTTGCTTGTTGCCATGCAAAAAGTCTTTCTGAATCATTTAATCCAGAATGCAGTGCCACCGTTGGGCAGGCAAAGCGCTTTCTGAATCTTTCAATGGTTTGTGGGGTCAGGCCTATTTCCGGAATAAGCACCAAGCACTGTTTGCCGGAGCGCAGCTGGTCTTCCATAACCCGCATATACACTTCAGTTTTCCCGGACCCGGTAACCCCGTCTAATACAAAACACTGGTAAGTATTGGCGCAGGTCCTTATGAGATCAACCGCGGCTTGCTGCTCTAGGTTAAGGCTGAGCTCGTGCTCGGATTCTTCTAGCGCTGAAAAAGGCTGTAACAGCTTTTGTGGCAGCTCGACAGATTCAACTAAGCCTTTGTCCTTGAGTCCTTTTAATGCCGAGCTATTGAAGCCCGACTGTATCATTTCAGAGGCAGTGACAGGCCCGCTGGTTTGGATGTGCTCATATAGCGCTCGTTGCCGGTGAGCCTTGCCAAAGATATCGTCTATGCGCGACTCGTGTTCTTTGACAAGCTGCCAGCCTAAGTTTCGCTTATCTGGCTTTTGCAGAGTTCGCAGTTTCGAAGGCAGAGCAGTGGAATAAACATCGCCCAAAGGATGATGATAGTAGTCAGCCGCCCAGTGCAGAACTTTCATCAGTGTTTTTGGCAGCAGTGGCGCTGCATCAATAACTGACAAGATCGCCTTTAACTTAGACTCAGGCAGATCTGATTGGGTAGCACTGCTCACCACAATACCAATAACCTGACGTCTGCCAAAAGATACGAGGACCCGAACACCATTGGCCAGCGGTGTTGGATGCTCAACCGGCGGCAAATAATCGAAGCATCGCCTGAGAGGTGATTGGATCGCTATGTTGTAGACTACCCCTTGGTAGCTTGCAGAATTAGAGGAGTTAGAAGAGTTCGTGGTTGGCATTTAAAGGCTTGTGAAAGTTCGCTTTAAGGTGAGGTTTTCAAGGGAGCCAAGCATAGCAGAATTGCCAGCCTTGGTTAAAACCGGTTTAACTATAATTGCATTCAAAATAAGTCGCGCATTTGAAGCTGCGATTTTTACACGCTTCTATTATAATCCCCGCCTCGGCTTTTGCTCTAACCTAATTTAAAGATGGCTCCGCTACTTAATTGAAATAAGTGTCCCCAGAAAATAAACAGGCGATTCGATCCATGGTAAACAACATCCTACCCCCTGAGTTATTACAGGCAAGAGCAAGAATTGATGAAATAGACAATGAATTGATCAAGTTGTTGGCCGATAGATTTTCTCAAACTCTGCAGGTAGGCAGGATTAAAGCCAGCCAGGAACTGCAATCATTTGACCCTGATCGAGAAACGCAAAAGATACTAAAGCTTACAAAAATGAGTGAGGAAATGGGTATAAACCCTGACCTGGTGGCAAACCTGTTCACTCAGATCATGCAAGAAGTGGTCAAAAATCACCAGCGTTTGAAGGCGGAATTGGAGGCTTAGGCCCGCCCGCTGCGCCCTTTACTAGGCGCGGGTTGCTGTGGCGCTTGCGTCTTGAAATTTCTCTGTTAGAATGCTCGCCCCTTCTGCAGCCATTGATTCTGGTTGTAGACCAAAGCAGGTGTGGTTTAGCGCACATATTAGCGTTCGGCGACATCAACTAACCAGGAATCATTATGAAAGCTGATATTCACCCAAAGTACGGTCCTATGAAGGCTACGTGCAGCTGCGGTAACGTCATCGAAACTCAATCAACTTTGGGTAAAGATATCCTTATCGAAGTTTGCTCAAGCTGCCACCCGTTTTATACAGGCAAGCAGAAGATCCTTGATACAGGTGGTCGAGTTGATCGCTTTAACAAGCGTTTTGGAAATCGCAAGCTGTAGCCAGCATGCCATTGAGGCGGAGCTAGATTCCGCTGCTTGCCAGTCAAAACACCGCTGAGGTCAATTTCAGCGGTGTTTTTATTTGGGCCGAGAAAGTCCTTTGATTGGCAGCGGTTAGGAGCTTGGCTAATAAAAGCTTTGCTAAGCGTTGGGTTTTGGGTAGAGCTGGGAATTGAAGTTAAAAACGTTGGCGGCCAGAATCAAAAAATGGTTTCGGTTGATACTTCCTCGGCATCATCCTCAGCATCGGCTCCCGGCAGGTTTGGCGCGCCAGTATTCGGCGCATTTTCTAGTCGAAAAACCTCGAAGACGGCGTTTAAGTCACCAGGGGTGGCAGGTTCCCCTGTTTCAATATTGATCAATTGATCGACCAGTCCGTCCGGTCGGTTCATTACCCTTTCTGGCATGCCCTTGAGTGCCTGTTGCATATAATCGATCCAGATTGGCACGGCGACAGTCGCGCCCTGTTCTCTCTCGCCTAAGGGTTCTGGCTGATCAAAGCCGACGAATACAGTGGTCGCGATATCTCTGTTAAACCCAGAAAACCAGAGCTCTCTAGGGCCGTTGGTGGTTCCTGTTTTGCCCATCAAGTCACTGCGGTTTAGTTCTCTTTGCACTCGATTGCCACTGCCTTCTTCAATTACTGAGCGCAGCATGGTATTCAAAATATAAGCCACCTCGGCATCCACTATTCGTGGTGCAGCTTGAATATTAGTGCCATTTTCCTGATTTAACTGCGGGCAGTTCTCGCAGACGGTTGCCGGGGATGCCCTATAGATAATCCCATCGCCAAGATTGCTGACCTGAGCGATGAACCAAGGGTCGACTTTAAAACCTCCGTTGGCCAGCGCAGAATAGGCGGAGACAACCTCAATAGGCTGCACGTCGTGGCTGCCTAGTGCGACAGTTAAATCGTTGGCTGGGAAAGTGTCTGTTTGAAAGCCAAATTTGTTCGCGAATTTCAGGACAGTATCCGAGCCTAATTGATCGAAAAGTCTCACTGCTGGCACGTTGCGGGATTCTTTTAGGGCGAAGCGCAGCGTGACCGGGCCGAGGAAATTATTTTCAAAGTTGTTGGGGCGATAGTTGCCGCGGGTTATCGGGGCATCGTTGATTGTGGATGCTGCCGTATAGCCAGCTTCCAGTGCGGCGCCATAGACAAAAGGCTTAAAATTCGATCCCGGTGGCCTGGGGGTTAGCACTCGGTTTACTTGGCTTCGGTTAAAGTCGTAGCCGCCGACCAGGGCCAATACTCGCCCATTGTCGGTAGACATCGACACTAATGCGCCTTGAATGTCTGGCACCTGGCCAAGTGTCCAAGATGAATCTCCAGCTTTAAGACGGATCAGGTCGCCAATTTTAGCAACATCAGCAGCGACGCTGGGAGGCGGCCAAGCCTCGTTGCGACTTCTAAACGCATAGGCCCAGCTCATTCCCTCCCAAGGGATGGTGACCATCTCGCCAGACTTGAGTAGGGCGTCAAAGCTGAGCTCATCTACTTTTGTCACAATAGCGGGAGGCTGATCGCCATAGCTGGGGATAGACTCAAGCTTCTCCTGCCAAATCTTAATAGGTTCTAAAATATCCGGCGGGTAATTAGCTTCTGCGCCCCTATAGCCGTGACGACGATCATAATATTGCTCCAAGCCTTCGGCGACGGCTTGATTTGCGGCGAGTTGCTTGTCCCCGTCGATACTTGTTATAACTTCAAAACCGCCCGAGTAAGTGCGTTCCCCAAACTCGTCATAAAGCTGCTGTCTAACCATTTCTGTAACATAGGGAGCTGGCACCTCGATATTTCGGTTGCGGCGCATTGCGGTAATCGGCGCTGCATTGGCTATTTCATATTCTTGCTGAGAGATCATTCCTTGCCGGAACATGTTACGAAGTCTGACTTCTCGGCGAGTAATGGAGCGAGGTCCGCTATTGAGAGGATTACAGGTCGATGGGCAGGGCAACAGCGAGGCCATCATTGCAGATTCTGCTAGGGTCAGCTCACTAGCTTCTTTTCCATAGTAGACATATGCAGCCGCGCCGATGCCGTCTGCACCCGCACCGAAGTAAATCGTATTAAGGTAAAGGGTAAGGACCTCTTCTTTGCTCAGTTCCCGCTGAATCTGCAGGGCAAAAGGGATTTCTTTAAGTTTTCGTAGATAGATGCTGTCACTATCAAAGGAGAGGTTTTTGGCGAGTTGCATGGTGATAGTGCTGCCGCCGCCGGTTCTCTGGCCGCGAATAGCGCCATAGAAAACCCGTAACAAGCTTTGCAGATCAACTCCTGGGTGAGAATAGAAGCGTGAATCTTCAGTGGCTATGACTGCATTGAGAAGGACTCGTGGGATTTCTTCATAGATAACCGGATTTCGGCGATTGCCTATTTCGTCAATGAGTCGTCCATCGGAAGTGTATATCCGCAGCGGCGTTTCGAGCTGAACATTGCGGTAGGTATCCGCTGCAGGCAATAGCGGCGCCAAATACAAATAGGCCGCACTCAAGATCATGATCACGCCAGCGCTTGTGGCAAAAAAAATCAGCCTAGCAGTTTTGGCGATGGTGTTTAATTTGGGGTGCACCTATGTGTGTTCCATTTGCGGCTTTAACTTCTCAAGCTTGGCAGACAAACATCCACAATATTTAACTGAATGTGACGGGACGCGAATGCTGGCCTGTGTGTGCAGCTAATCGGTCCTGCTGTCGCGTTAACTCGCTAATCATTATATACGGGCCACTGAGTATACACTTGGCAACTTTCAATGGGATGTAATTCTGGGGTTTTATTGGGTTTAAGGCCATACTTGAAGCAACTGGTGCATAGGATTAGGGGCCTGAGCGATATTTTTTGAACTATGAGTGCCAAGCATGGTGATTAGAGCGGTGGCCAAAAGATGACGGCCGGCAAGTCAGATGGGCCTATTTCTCATTGATTAGTCGACTTTGTTCATAGCTCAGCGGCGTGACCTGATTCAAAGAATTTCAGAATCCCTTAGTTCATTATTTAATGGTAAGGTTGTTTGTTGTGAAAGCCCGATAATTAATTGATAACTATATAAATTTCTTATCCGGCCGATACTTCGGTCTGGAAGGAAAAATATTATTTGTCAAATAGTTAGGTTATTGATAAATAAGAAAATTATGTTTTTGGGGAAGGCTTTTAGAATGATTAAAGGCTATTGGGGATAACAGATAGGTTTTATTCGAGACCTGAACAAGGGTCGCGGTTTTGGGGATTTGAGGAAAAAACTTGTGCTAGAAAAGCTTACTAGCAAATTCGGTTCATTTAGCGGCTTTGGAAAGAAGTCCAATACCTTGCTGGGTGTCGATATTAGTTCGACATCAATAAAGGTGCTGCAGCTGAGTCCGGTTGGGTCCAAATATAGGGTCGATAACTACGTTATCCGGCCATTGCCGCCTAATGCTGTGGTTGAGAAAAACATCAGTGATATCGATGCGGTGGGCGAGTGTATAAGTCAGGCCATCAGCATCATGAAGCCTACAACGAAAGGTGCAGCAGTAGCTGTGGCTGGTTCAGCGGTAATTACCAAGACTATTGAAATGAATGCATCACTTTCTGATACGGAGATGGAAAATCAGATTGTTGTAGAAGCTGACCAATACATTCCTTATCCACTTGATGAGGTTTCGATCGATTTTGAGCGGCAAGAACTCTCCCCGCGAAGCCCTGATTTGGTGGAAGTGCTTCTGGCTGCATGCAGGCGCGAGAATGTTGATGCCAGAGTCACGGCATTAGAGTTGGCGGGGCTGACGGCAAAAGTTGTTGATATTGAAGCCTATGCAATCGAGCGAGCTTACACCTTGTTGGCCCAACAAATAGGCTCGCAAGACGAGCAAACGGTAGCTATTGTCGATATCGGCTCGATGATGACAACACTCAATGTCATTTTAAACGGCAAGACCATCTACACGCGTGAACAAATGTTTGGCGGTAACCAACTTTCTCAAGAAGTTCAACGCCGATTTGGTTTGAGTGCGGCTGAGGCAGAGGCTGCTATGAAGCGCGGTGGGCTGCCTGAAGAGTATGAGTACGAGATACTAGCGCCTTTTAAAGACGCGGTAGTGCAGCAAATAAGCCAAACACTGCAATTCTTTTTCTCATCAAGCCACTACAATGAAGTTGACCATATTCTTTTGGCTGGCGGCGTTGCCGCCATAGAAGGGTTGAGTGACCTAGTGCAAGAAAGTCTGTCTACTCCAGCCCGGGTTGCTAATCCGTTTGAGGATTTGCTCATTGGTTCGAAAGTTAACAAAACTATGCTGAAAAACGATGCCCCTTCGCTATTAATAGCCTGCGGGCTTGCCATGCGAGGTGAGTACTAGTGGCGCAAATTAACCTTCTACCCTGGCGCGAGAGGCTAAGGGAAGAGCGTAAAAGAGAATTTATCAACATCCTAGTGGGTATTGTGATCATCGCTGGTGGTTTGGTGCTACTAGTTGATCGATATTTTGTTGGTGAAATAGACGCGCAATCGGCACGCAATAATTTTGTCCGAACAGAAATCAATATACTTGATGAACGAGTGGCAGAAATTACAGCGCTGCGTCAACAAAAAGAAGACATTCGTGCACGTATGAACGTGATTACCGATTTGCAGGGTACTCGTCCATTAATCGTTAGGATGTTTGATGAGTTGGTTAACACGCTGCCAGATGGTATTTACTATAAAACCCTCGAGAGGGTAGGTGAAAGGATTGCTATCGACGGTGTTGCTGAATCTAATTCGCGGATTACTGAATTATTGCGTAATTTAGAGGCCTCGGATTGGTTTAGAGATCCAGATTTAAGCGACATCACCGCGGCGAGTGGCGCCGCTAATTCTTTGACAGAAGCTTTTACATTTTCACTTACTGTGACACTAGACCTGCCTGACCAGCAGGAAGAGGTTTAAGGGCGCCTATGTCTTTTATTATTAATTTAGTTACCGACCTACAAAAATTTGATTGGACCGACCTGCAAGATCTGGACACCATGGGTGTTTGGCCGTCACCGGTTAAAGCAATTATCGTTCTTGTGATATTTTCTGGATGTTTGACGACCGGATACTTTTTTCATGTTCAAAACCTTCAATCCGCGCTAGCAACTTCAACTGCTGAAGAAATCACTATCCGAGCGGAGTTTGAAGCGAAGGCTTTTCTAGCTTCTAATTTAGAAGAATATCGCGCTCAAACTCTTGAGATGGAAGAGTCTTTCACCGAGTTGCTAAGGCAGTTGCCATCGGCAACAGAGGTGCCAGGTCTGGTGGACGATGTAACTGACACAGGTAAGGGCAGCGGCCTCGAGATTTCAAATATAGCTCTGGCGGAAGAAGCCGTTCGGGAGTTTTATATTGAACTCCCAATCGATATTGATGTGGTTGGTGATTATCACGATTTTGGTACTTTTGTAAGCGGTCTGGCCAGTCTCGACAGAATCGTTACGCTCCATGATTTTACGATTCAGTCCAGAAGCGATACCTATTTGAATATGAATATTGTTGCAAAAACGTATAGATATAAGGATGTGGACGCCGAGCTGTAATGATTTTATCTATTCAACAATTTAGAGTTTTACTGATTACTTGTCTGTCAACATTGCTGGCTGCTTGCGGGAGCAATGACAATTTTTCTGATCTGCAAGGATTTGTGGCTAGTGTGAAGGAGAGGCCCGCAGCACAGGTTGAGCCGGTGCCAATCTTTGTGCCTTATGAGGGGTTTATTTACAGTGCGGCTTCTCAGCGTAGCCCATTTGATATGCCGCTGATTATAAATGAAAATGAATCTCAGGAACTTGCTTTAGACGTTCAGCCAGATTTTGATCGACAGCGGGAACTATTAGAAAGCCAGTCGCTAAGCGAATTAAAGATGGTCGGGATGCTGTTTAGGCAAGAAACTTACGAAGCACTTATTGAAGATGGCTTCGGCGAAGTGCATCGAGTTGGTGTAGGAAGTTATTTGGGGCGTAACTATGGCCGAGTTCAGGCTATTAGTGAAACTCAAATGAATATTAGAGAAATAGTGCCAAGCGGTAATGACGGTTGGGTAGAGCGACCACAAATGCTGACTCTGCAATAGCTTGAGTGAGTTAAGGCAATGGGTATGTTAAAAATGATTGGAAAAAAAATAGAAAAGCTAACAATGAGTTGCGCAGCCATAGCGTTTAAGTGGACTACACTTATTGCGCTGACGTTTGGCGTGTCATTTAATAGCTATGCCCAGCAGTCGATAACATTGGACAGTATTGGTTTCGCTAACTTGCCTGGCGACAGTATTGAAATCCAGTTAACGTTCGATTCAGTACCGCCTGAGCCATCAAGTTTTGTTCTTGATAATCCTGCCCGTATCTCTCTCGATCTTAACGGTGTTGCAAGCGGTTTGGCCCAGCAAAGATTTAATATTGATTCAAATAACGCTCAAAGTGTCATGGTATTGGATGACGGAAGCAAAACTCGGTTGGTCGTAAATCTGGATCAACTGGTTAATTATGAGTCAAATTTAGCGGGAAATGTGCTGACAATTCAGGTTGGCAACGACAGTAGAAGCGGCGGCGGTGTGGCTGCGGTTGGTCAGGTATTTTCCGGTATTGCCGGCAGCCGTCAGAATGAAATTGTTGACGTAAACTTCAGGCGCGGTGACGAAGATGAAGGCCAAGTTGTCATTGAGCTGTCAAGTGATCAAGTGATTGGCAGTGTTGAGCAGGTTGGCGCTAGAGTTTATGTTGAATTCGCTGATACCGAGGTCCCTGAAGATTTAAATCGTCGTTTTGACGTAAGCGATTTTGCCACCAATGTCAGTACAGTCGATGTGTTGGGGCAAACAGGCCGCGCAACGGTTGTTATTGATATAGACGGTACCTATGAATACGTTGCCTTTCAAAGCGGCAGTGTTTATACCGTAAGCGTGCGGCCTCCAGCAATCGATGTTTCTGGGAATTCAGATACTGCCGGCTATACAGGCGAAGTTGGGGGTCTTTCTTTTCAAGATATTCCGGTGCGCTCAGTCTTGCAGATTCTCGCGGATTACTATGAGTTTAACTTTATCGCCAGTGATGCGGTGTCTGGGAATATAACTATCCAGATGGAAAACGTGCCTTGGGATCAAGCGTTAGAACTGGTGCTTAGGTCTAGAAATCTTGGCAGCCGGTTGGAAGGCAACGTGTTGTATGTGGCACCGGCAGATGAAATCGCGGCGCAGGATCAGCTAGAGCTTGAGGCGTCACAACAAGCGCAGGCTTTGGCACCCATGTTCACAGAGTTCGTGCAAGTTAATTATGCCGATGCGCAGGAAATTCTACTGCTTCTCACCGGTGTTGGCGGTGGAGCTGGCGCGGATGCCGGAGGCTTGCCGGGCGGTGGCGCAGCGGTCGGCGGTGGCGGTATTCTTTCAGCCAGAGGCACCGCTTCAGTTGACCCTCGAACCAATATTATTATTGTCAGAGATATAGAAGAAAAACTTCAAGAAGTCAGAGCGATGCTAGCGCGCTTAGATGTTGCCGTTCGTCAGGTGCTTATAGAAGCAAGGATCGTTAACGTTTCGACAGATTTTGGCAGAGACCTTGGTATTAGATGGGGCGGAGCCGGAAGTGCACCAACTGGCGACAATATTCGCTACGGGGGTTCTCAGATAACGACCGGAGAAGTATTAAACAACGAAAACGCTCGGCAGATAGCTATTCAACAGGCGCTTTCCGCTGGTGATGCCGCCAGAACTGCGGCACTTCAAGATGGTACAGACCCTAGTCTAATAGGCACGCTTATCGCACAAGCGATAGCTGCTGTGCCTATTCCTGTAGGCGAGATAAATTTTCCAGACGCCCTTGCTGTTGACTTGGGAGTGGATGATCTTGCCGCGTCCTCTTTTTCAATCGGTTTCACTGGCGCAAATGGTTTGATCGAATTAGAGCTTTCAGCATTGGAAAGCAGCGGTAATGGAGAGGTTATTGCTCGGCCAAAAGTTACCACACAAGACAAGGTGACAGCGCTTATTCAGTCGGGCGTACGAATTCCGTTTCAATCCCAAGCTGGCGGCACCGCCGGTGGTTCAACAACCGAATTTGAGGACGCCGTGCTGTCTCTGGAAGTCACTCCTCAAATCACACCGGATGGTCGTATTAATATGCAGTTAGATATCCGCCAAGACTCGGTCGCTGCCGGCTCTGGAGCGGTACCTGCGATTAACACCAATCAGGTGCAAACAAGTGCCTTGGTGAACAATGGAGAAACTATTGTACTGGGCGGTGTGTTTAGAGAAGAAAATACAATAACGGAAACAAAGACCCCTTTTCTTGGCGACCTCCCCTATATTGGCAGGGCGTTTAAACGAACTGAGCGTGCCAGTCGTCGAACTGAGTTATTGATTTTTATAACTCCTAAGATTATTGCCGATATCAATATTAGATAATTTCACCATCACTGTATCGATGTCTGTAAGCGGGCGGAGCTGATTATCAACTCCGCCCGTTTTCGTTATGAGACCGGGAAATTAGTGTCTGTTAGAATATAGCAAAGGCACCACTTCCCGTGCGCCTTATTCGTGAGTCATACGCAAATAGCCTCACTAAAATTCAGGGGTTTTACTACTTGATGAAGCCGTTACATAATATTTTTCTAATTGGTCCAATGGGGGTCGGCAAGACCACCATAGGCCGAGTGATAAGCGAAGAACTGGGGATGAGTTTTTTCGATTCTGACAGAGAGATCGAGGCCTCCACCGGTGCCGATATTCCATGGATTTTCGATGTTGAAGGTGAGGCAGGATTTCGAATACGGGAATCAAAGATGATCGAGATTCTGACTCAGAGAAAGAAAATAGTCTTAGCGACCGGTGGTGGTGCCATTTTATCGCCTGAAAATCGTCGGTGGTTATCCGCCAGAGGCACTGTTGTCTACCTGCGCGCCTCGATTAAACAGCAATTTGAAAGAACGAGCCGCGATAAAAACAGGCCTTTATTACAAACCCCAGACCCTGAAAAAAGAATTAAGGAGCTGATGCAGGTAAGAGACCCTCTCTACAGAGAGGCTGCTGATCTGATAATCGATACTAATCGCCGTAGTCCGAAAGCGGTGAGTAATGAAATTCTCTTCCAACTGAACAACCCGAACGCTGAGGGTGAGCCCGAATAATTGATGGAACAAGCAATGAAAACCATAACAGTAGAACTAGCAGATAGAAGCTATCCAATTATGATAGTAGATACGCTGTTGTCACAGTCGACAAAAATTTCAGGCTACTTAGGTGTTGGCAAAGTTGTGGTGATTACCAATGACGCCATAGCGCGGCTGTATTTAGATCAAGTTAGATCGTTGCTGCACGATCGAGAGGTATTGGAAATTGTTTTGCCCGATGGAGAGCAGTACAAAAATCTCGATGCGATTAGTCATATCTATGATCAGCTAATGGCTGCCAAGTGCGACCGAACGACAACGCTGCTTGCCCTAGGCGGCGGTGTGGTCGGTGATATTACCGGCTTTGCCGCCGCTACTTACCAGCGTGGGGTGAAATTCGTACAAGTGCCAACGACCTTGCTGGCCCAAGTTGACTCCTCAGTAGGCGGCAAAACCGGGGTTAACCATCCTATGGGTAAGAATATGATCGGCGCTTTCTATCAGCCTCAATGTGTTGTTATCTGTACTGATTTTCTCAAAACATTGCCAATAAGAGAGGTCAAAGCTGGCTTAGCTGAAGTGATAAAATACGGCTTGATCAATCGGCCCGACTTTTTTCAATGGTTGGTAGATAATAGCGAGGGTCTTTTGACTTTGGACGCCAAGCTAATAGCACAAGCGATAAAGGTCTCTTGTGAAGCGAAGGCTGAAATAGTGGCGGCTGACGAAAGAGAGGGCGGTGTAAGGGCGTTGCTCAATTTAGGACACACTTTTGGTCATGCCATAGAGACAGCGAGTGGTTACGGCGTACTTTTGCATGGTGAAGCCGTGGCCATGGGCATGGTGATGGCGGCAGACCTTTCAATGCGGATGGGATTGCTCAGTGCGGCTGATGCCTTAACTATTCGCCTTATGTTAGAAGAAAAATTTAGTATGCAGGTCGTCCCTCCTGCCGATATATCGGTAGAGCAGTTCATGGATTTAATGGCATCGGATAAAAAGGCGGAGCTGGGAAAGATTCGATTTATTCTTCTGAAGGCCATTGGCCAAGCCTGTATAGAAGCCGATGTTGATATTAAGCTGCTAAAACAAACATTAACCGCTGGTCAGAGCCTGTGTAGGTAAGTGATGAAATCTTACGTCCAACAATTAAAGCTTAGCTTCGACCCCTTTAAAGCGAGCGCTATTAGCAATGAGTTTTTCGAAGGCGGCAATCGCAGCCAAGTCCGTGATCAGATTGTCGAGAGGGCTATGTACAGCGAGTCCTTGATTTCGGTTTCGGGGTGCTTGGGTAGCGGAAAAACAAGCTTGCTCGCCGCCATTACTCGAAGTTTTGGTGAAGAAGCTGTCGTCGTTGATATTGTTGCTACGTTGTTTATGAGCACTGATCAGTTTATGAATCAGTTGGTTGGGGCGCTGCAGTTACCCGGAGAGTTTGAAGGTGTTGAGGATAGGGCACATGCGGTGGCTCATTTAGCTGGCCAATTGCAAATGGATGCAAGGTCGCTGCTAATTCAGGTTGATGATGCCCACGAGCTTAGTAGCGAAGTGTTAAAGGAGCTTGTAGCGCTCAAGAAGGGTGCCGCGGCGGAAAGTGTGCATGTCATTTTGTTCGGTGAAAGTCAGTTGGGAAATGTGCTTGAAAACACATTAGAGCGTGAGCAGTTAGCTATTCTTGCAGAGTTTGAATTAGACGGTTTTGGTAGTGATGCAACCATCGATTATGTGCGATTTAAGCTGGGCGGTGCTGGTTATACTAAGGAGATGCCTCTGACGGGCAGCGTTTTGGGCTCCATTCATAATTCATCTAACGGTATGCCTGGCGCAATCAATGCATTGGTACGTGATGCATTGGATAAAGAATTCGCAGCTGATGTAGAGGCCGCAGGGGTTGAGCTAGGGGCTTTGGAAAGACAATTCAGTGCCGACGTGTCTATAGAGGAAAATGAGTTGATGGAAGATGAACTTGAGGAGTTCTCGGCGGCACGAGAGGTTGAAGTTCCGGACTCGACTTTAGATGAGACATCATCTGCGGCGCGATATTTTGTTGCCGCCGCTGTTTTGCTTGTGGTGTTCATTGCGGCGATTGCGATGTTTCGTCCGAATCAAGGGGTAGGAACCGACGTTGCACGGATCTCTGTTCCGGTTCCCGACTCGCTTACTGTTGCTAGTTCCTCGCAGTCAGCCGCACAGGCACTAGCGCCTGGGACTATTGCTGACGACGTTTCATTGTCGATTATGGCTCGGCGCCCGCGAGCCTCCAGCTTAAGCCAGAATGTGACTGAGGCTGAGTCAGCGACCAGCAATGAGGCTGAGAGTGAGCAAGGTGCCGCAGCCACCGGAACTATTATCAGGACTGACGAAGTAGAGCCCGCTAGTGCGGTTGTTTTGGCTGCGATTGAGCCTGTCTTGGAGCCCGTTTCAGTGCCTTCGGGCTCCGCCGCTATAGCTACTTCATTAGCCCCAGTGGTATCTGCGCCGAGCCCTGCAAGCAGCGCGGTTATCAGCACTGCAGACAGAACTCCAGTCATAACTCCAGAGCCGATTACTGAAGATTCAAATGCGAATGAGTTGAGCAGTTTCGAACGAAAACTTCTGGCTTATCCTTCCGCTAATTATACCGTGCAGATTGTTGGAGCTTCTTCTGAGGCAAACATTCAAGCCTTCGTGAAGGCGGCGCAACTATCGGTTACTGCAGGGTATTTTGAGACACGCCTCAATGGCAAGCCTTGGTATGTTGTGGTTGCTGGGAATTTTCCTGACAGGGAAGCAGCCACCGCATTTCTTTCGGCACTGTCCGATTCTGCTAAAGCTTCTGGCCCTTGGGTTCGCAGTCTTGTCGGTATCCAGTCTGACATCCAAAAATTGCGATAGCCCCTTAAAAAGCTCCTAAGATCTGCCTAAGTTGGTGTCTGAGCCTTTGAGCTTAAGTGCTGCTCGTGTAAAATTACCTGCACATATTTTGGTTACTTAAGCGGTGGCCGACCGAAACAAAGGATAAATCTGCGTGAGCTTGAAAAATGATCGTTTCCTAAAGGCGCTTATGCGCGAACCCGTTGATGTAACGCCGGTATGGATGATGCGCCAGGCTGGTCGCTATCTGCCTGAATATCGTGCCACAAGAAAACAGGCTGGCAGCTTTCTCGATCTTTGTAAAAATGCGGAGTTGGCCTGCGAAGTAACCATGCAGCCATTAAGGCGCTATGATTTTGACGCCGCTATTCTATTTTCAGATATTCTGACCATTCCTGATGCTTTGGGCCAGGGGCTGTATTTTGAAGAGGGCGAAGGGCCAAAATTTCGGAAAGTAATCCGCACAGCCGCCGATGTTGAGAATCTTCCAGAGGTGAACATTGCCTCTGAGCTTGAGTACGTCATGAACGCTGTCAGTGTCATTCGCAAGGAGCTAAACGGGTCTGTGCCACTTATTGGTTTCTCAGGCAGTCCCTGGACTCTCGCGACTTATATGATCGAGGGGGGCGGAAGCAAAGATTTCCGCCACGCCAAGCAGTTTATGTATGACAATCCTGAGGCAATGCATTTGCTATTGGGTAAGCTGGCTGATGCTGTCACCGACTACCTGAACGCCCAAATTGATGCTGGCGCGCAGGTGGTACAGATATTTGATACCTGGGGAGGTATTTTAACGCCTTCTTGCTACCAGGAATTCTCGTTAGCCTATATGAAAAAGATAATCGCCAATCTCACCAAAGAGCGTGAAGGCCGCAAAGTGCCTAGTATCGTCTTCACTAAAAACGGTGGGCAGTGGCTAGAATCTATCGTCGCTTCAGGCGCAGACGCTGTTGGATTGGATTGGACTATAGATATTGCTGAGGCGAGGCGTCGCGCTGAGGGAGCTGTGGCACTGCAAGGGAATATGGATCCGACGATGTTGTACGCTTCGCCAGCGGCTATACGCAAAGAAGTCGATAAGATTCTCGCCGGCTATGGCCCCGGCCTTGGCCATGTGTTCAATCTTGGTCATGGTATTACGCCACAGGTTAACCCTGACCATGTCAGCGTTTTTGTTGACTCAGTTCATGAACTTTCAGGTCAGTACCATAGATAAACATAGTGCTAAGGATACCATCACGGCTTTTGTTAGCTTAGGAGCTAACCAGCCGTCATTTGCAGGCGATGAGCCGCAAACCCTGCAGGCAGCCGTGCCGTATTTGCAGGAGCTCTGCGCCGCACCAGTGCAGCTATCGAGTCTTTATATTTCCGATCCGGTGGACTGTGAGCCTGGTACCGAGGACTTCGTTAATGCGGTGGCGAGGCTAGAGGTCTCAAAAGTAGTCTCGCCTTATGATTTACTTAGCCGGCTTCACAAAATTGAAGACTTATTTGGCCGTCAGCGCGCACATGCTTCTGAGGCCAATGCGCCGCGCCCCTTGGATCTGGACCTAATTAGTTTTGATGGGGCGGTGATTGCTGATGAGCGGCTCACTTTGCCTCACCCGCGCGCAGCACAGCGACTTTTTGTCTTAGTTCCTCTGTCAGAGCTTTGTTCTGAGTTGGAGCTTGCCGCTTCCACGCGCAATCTCGCGGACTTAATTCACCGTCTACCAAAGTCACCTGGCCTCAAAAAGCTCTGAGTGGGTTGGGGTGCAGTGGCTGGGGTTAGCTCAACAGATTTTCTTCTTGGTACCCCATAAATATTTTTAACCTACTGATAAATATCAATAAAATGTGTTCTTGGAGTGGTTTTGATCGCAGTATGGATAAGGCGAAAGCTGGCTTTTTGGGTTTTAGTTAGTGACTCATTTCCCCAAAATTCATACAAGTTTAGCTCCCGTTCTGGTATTCTACTAAAGCTAGTAATGGTGACGCAGCCTATAATAATTAATAACACAACTGCCAAAGGCCAGCTTAGGTAAATGAAATTAAGAACACTGACATTCGCGCTTTTCTCCGCGCTCCTTGCTAATGTAGGGAGTTTGGGGCTTGCTGGCGCCGCGAATGCACAGGATTCTATCTCTATTTTGTCCGGTCAGAATTCAGCCGCCAGCTTTAGTCTTGGCCCAAGTGCGCTATTGGCCGATATAGAACCCAGCATCAGCGTTGGGCGTGCAGTTGAGGAAAAAGACTTCCAAAATAATATGGTGCAAGAAGCGCTTAATTTTAATTTAGGGCTTCAACTTGCTCCTTTCGAAGGGCTTAGCGTAAGGGCGGACGCTTGGCGTCTGCAAGTAGAAGACAGTCCTGCAGCTTCATCTTCAGACGTAAAACAGTGGTCCAGTCAGCCGCAATTTTATATCCAAGATTCTATAATTAACGAGTTTGGCCTTGAGAATCCCTTGCTTGGTTCCAGTCTTGAAAGCAATGGTTTTGATATTGGTGCTTCTTACGTTTGGGAAACCAGCCGGTTCGGTCAATTTACGTTGAGCTCTACAACAACTTATGTCGACGAATTTGAAAATAGCGGCAGTTTACTTGAACTTGTTGAATCAGATCTTCAGGCAGTTAATGACCGCATCGTAAGCCCCGAGCTGCAAAGTAGCCTGATGCTCAGTTGGGAGTTTGGAAACCACAGAGCAAAAGCAATAACGAATTATTTTGATTCTTTCAAGGACATCGGCGAGCTTGATATAAGTGAAATTAACGAATTGCTCGATAACATTACCACCGTTGATTTTCAGTACGGCTACAGTGTGAATACTGGCAACAACGACCGGGCAATTATTTCGTTCGGTATCCGCAATATTTTCAATGAAGAAAGTGCTCAAATACTTAATGCGACTACGCGTATTCTGGATCAGAATGGCCGCGTGGCATACGGCTCAATTAAGTATCAGTTCTAAGAACACACTTTTTTAGTTAGGAAAAGCAAGGTAGAAAAGTCTAGCAAGGATGAGCCTTCCATTCATTACTGTCATACCTGCGCTACCTAAGCTAGCGATTTGCTCTAGCGATACAAAAACAGTCGACCTTTTCTGCCCCGCCGATAAAAAGCGCTCGTGCCGCTTCGCCTAAAGTTGCCCCCGTTGTCGCTACATCATCAACCAATGCAATATGTTTAACGCCTGCTTCATTGTGTAAATCAATGCAGGCGAATGCCTTTTTGAGGTTTGATTTACGCAAGCCTGCCCGTTTGATTTCGGTTTGGGGCAGGGTGTTCTTTATTCTTGTCAGCGTCTTGTTAAGTACAGGTGTGCCGGTCAAAAAGGAAAGTTGCTTAGCTAGTTCAAGGGCTTGGTTGAAGCCACGCTCTTGCAAGCGGCTCTGATGCAGAGGAATTGGGACAATGGCATCTGGGTAGCCGTGGCATTCGCAGTGGCGTTTAAACTCTTGTGCAAGAATCTCTCCTAGGGCAACACCGGCAGCAAAGTTTGCATTGAATTTAAACTGCCTGATTAGCTTGTCAGCGGGGCTTGCATAGGACATAACAGCGATGCACTGATGAAAGACCGGTTTTTTGAGTGTGCAGGGCCCGCACAATAGCGGACTAAACGATTGAGCCGTCTCCACGCCGCAGTGTCGGCATGGCTGTTTTATAAGCGGGAGATCTAGGCTGCAGATTGGGCAGAGATTGGTGTGAGAGGTTGAGTTCTCTCCGCAGAGAATGCAGTCATAGGGTGCCAGTGTGTGGAGCACCTTGCTAGCGAAGGAACGGGCCTGAGAGCCAGCTTTTTTAGGCCATTCTTTGAATGCTCTTGTCGTTCCAGATTTCATATTTTACTGACAGTTGGTTGAACCACTGTTGTCGATTTTGTGCGCCCCAATGCAGGGGATGGCTAAGTATAGGCAGTGACAGCAAGTTGGCTAAGTTAATGATCAACACGGTACATGTTTATGACCGCTTCACTTATAATCTTAAGCGGTTTCAAAATTAATCAAGGATTCGACCATGGCCACATACAGAGCTCCGCTTGCCGACATGCGATTTTTATTAACAGATGTGTTTCAGGCAGAATCTTTGTTCAGTGGCATGCCAGATACGGCAGAGGTATCAGGTGACTTGATTAACGCCATTGTTGACGAGGCAGGAAAAATCGCTGAAGGCTTGCTTTCCCCCATTAATCAAATTGGCGATCAAATTGGCTGTAAATTAGAAAATGGCGCAGTGTCCACGCCAAAAGGGTTTAAGGAAGCATACAAAGCCTACGCTGAAGGCGGATGGTCTGGGCTGACCGGCGACGCTAACTACGGCGGCCAAGGCATGCCAAAGCTGCTTTCGGCTATCATTGAAGAAATGATGTTCGGTGCTAACTCCTCATTCGCGCTCTATACAATTCTTACTACCGGAGCAACGCTTACTCTTAGTCACCATGCCAGTGAAGAATTGAAAAAACGTTACCTGCCCAAGATGTATGAGGGTATCTGGTCTGGGACAATGTGCTTGACTGAGTCTCATGCAGGAACAGATCTAGGTATGATCCGTACCAAGGCCGTTCCTCAAGCAGATGGGTCATATAAAGTTTCTGGCACTAAAATTTTTATAACCGCCGGTGATCATGACTTAACGGAAAATATCATCCATTTGGTGCTGGCAAAATTACCTGATGCGCCAGCTGGTCCTAGAGGGATTTCTTTGTTTCTAGTTCCCAAGGTTCTTGTTGATGATGAAAGCAATTTAACTGGTGAAAAAAACAATGTTCATTGCGGCTCCATCGAGCACAAGATGGGAATCAAAGGTTCTGCGACCTGTGTTATGAACTTTGAGGAAGCTACGGGCTTTTTAGTGGGCGAACTTAATCAAGGCCTTTCTAATATGTTCACTATGATGAACTATGAAAGGCTTTCTATGGGCCTGCAAGGGAATGGTTTGGCTGAAAGTTCTTATCAAATTGCCTCAGAATATGCAAAAGACAGATTGCAGGGCAGGGCGCCAACTGGCCCGCAGTTAGTTGAAAAGATGGCTGACCCGATTATTGTGCATCCGGATGTTCGACGCATGTTGCTAACTATGCGTTCTAATATTGTTGCTGGGCGTGCCTTGTCGATGTATGCAGCAAGTCAGTTGGATATTTCTCGCTTTCACCCTGACGCAGATGCTCGCGATAAAGCCGATCAGCTCGTAGCGTTACTGATTCCAGTTCAAAAAGCTTATTGCACGGACCGTGGTTTCGACTCCTGTGTTTTAGGCCAGCAAATTTTAGGCGGTCACGGCTATGTGGCTGAATGGGGGTTGGAGCAAAACGTTAGAGATGCACGTATCGCTCAAATTTATGAAGGGGCTAATGGCATTCAGGCGCTAGATTTAATGGGCCGGAAAACTGTTCGCAGTAAAGGTGCTCTATTAGAAGTCTTGCTTGGTGAAATGAATGATTTCGCGGCCGAAAACCAGTCTATTGCAGAGCTAGCGCCTTATTTAGAGAATCTGTCGGATACTCAGGCTCTGCTGTCAGAGACCACAACGTCAATTATTGCTAACTGCGCCGACAACCCAGATGAAGTTGGGGCTGCGTCTTATGCTTACATGGAGCTAATGGGGTTAAGTCTTTATTGCTATATGTGGAACCGTGTTCTGGCGGCAGCCTTTAAAGCAATGGCAGAAGGCACCGGTGATAGCAATCATCTCGAAGGTTTGATCAAAACGGGAGATTTCTTTATGGCTCGCATATTGCCGCGGGCCAAATCATTGGCAGAAGAAATATCTGCTGGAGCGGATTCAATGATGGCAATGTCAGTCGATCAATTCTAAATAGCGGTTGTTGTCTTCCGCTGAATGGGTGGTCTTTAGATTACCCATTCAATGTTTTTTGAAAACAAGTCTTTATACAGGCCAAGGTCTTCATCGGCCTCACCCAGCAAAACCATATTGCCATTGTCCATGGGCACTACAATGCCGTTGAAGCGGTCGTCATTGATTTTGTATTCAATGCTGACGGGGCTGTTATTGATAACAAATACACTAACCGCTCCTTCGCTACCCTCTATCATCAAGTGAGCGCTGTCATAAGCAGGAATGATGATGCACGGCTTGGCAAAGTGCACCGGCGTTTTAGTGATGAAAGAATTGCTGGCCAAACGCGTGCCAACTCCCTTCATCGCGTTTACTATCATTGGCATGCCCACTGAGTCCAGAGATAAGCCACTATTAATAGCCTCTATCTCAGTTGATTCATGGTACAAATGTTCGATGACTTCATTACCAAAAGCTATTTCAGCGGCGTTTGGGCCGGTGTTGAAGCCAGGACTATAGGTAAGTGAGAATGTAATGCCAACTGCCAGCATTAAACTTGCCGCAACAGCAAAATACTGAAAAACTTCGGAATTAGCTGCAGGCTTCTCAGCGAGAAGGTTTAACGTATCGCTGGAAGTTTGTTCGGCCTCAGGGATGGACAACAATTTTTCTTTGAGGCCATCAGGAATTCCGACAGCGTTAATAATTCCGCGCATATCCTCATCCATTTTTTGAGTTTGGTCCAGGATATTTTGCAGATCGGGGTTGCTGGCCGCGCTATCCAATATTTCTTGGTCTGCCGCTGTAGGGTCTGTGTATACCCGTTTCCGGAAATCAATTTCGTTCATTATTCGGCTCTATGTCTCAGTGATCTGTTTGGTTTATGCAGCGATATGTTCTGTGACTTATTAGTTAAGTTCTTCAGGGTCTATGCCAAATTCAACTTTCAATTTGCTTCTAGCCCTAAAAAGCCTAGTCATTACGGTGTTATTGTTTAGATCCAGTATTTCGGCAATCTCTTTGCCACTGAACCCGCCAATAACCTGAAGCAGCAAAGGTTCTTTGTATTCGCTTTCGAGCCGGTTGATTGCGTTATGCAACAATTCTCGGTCCATTTTAAAATCAGGTTCGTTTTCATCACTTTCGGCAATCACTTGACCTTCGATATCAACCAGCTCGGGTCGGTATCTCTCATACAGCCTAGCGTTCTCTCGTCTAAGAATGGTAAATAACCAGGCTTTGGCTGCTTTATCATTCTGCAGACTCTCTAAAGACCGCCAAGCACGCAAAAATGTTTCCTGAACCAAATCTTCGGCCAATGGCTGGTTCTTGCATAGCCAGAGCGCATAGCGGTAGACGTCTTGGTAAAGCGCAGCAACTAGCGATTCATAGCGTTGTTTTTTAGTGGTTCCATGTAGGACCGGTATATCACTCATTTTTTTTCAAATTCGCTGCAAAGAGGGCGTTTTTTCTAAGAATTAGCGGTAGTTTCTTGCTGAATGTCCGCCGCTGGAGTTCTCAAGGCCTGAGAGTGTGCCTAAATTGCTAGGGCGCTTCAAGCTTTTTACCAGCGCTTTGGCATCAAATTGACGGGGCTTGCAGATGATAATGTCGTGTTAGAATAGGGTGTTTTTTAAATAAGCGGAATGACTGAATGATCACAATAGCTATAGCTGGTGCTGCGGGGCGAATGGGCAAAACCCTAATTGAGGCTGTTGCCCAGCAGGCTGGGCGGCTTGAGCTGCGCCAAGCCACAGTATCAAAGAAAGACCCAAGCTTGGGTCTGGATGTGGGTTTACTTAGTTTGGGGAGGCCCTTAAAGGTGGTGGCCCAAGATACTCTGGACCCTAGTAACTTTGACGTTCTAATTGATTTCACGAGCCCTAGCGCTACGCTTGAAAACCTTGCCGATTGCAGGTCGGCTGGCAAAGCCATTGTTATCGGAACTACTGGATTCGATGAAAAGCAGTTGGCTTTGATCGAGGAGACCTCCCAGTCAATAGCGGTTGTGATGGCACCCAACTTCAGCGTGGGCGTGAACGTTAGCTTCAAACTGCTAGAGTTGGCGGCCAAGGTTTTAGGTGACGATTACGACATTGAGATATCCGAGGCCCATCACCGTCACAAGAAAGACGCTCCATCTGGAACAGCATTGAAAATGGGTCAGGTGGTGGCGCGAAGCTTAGGTCGAGATTTAGAGGAGGTTGCAGTATATGGGCGTGAAGGAATGGGTGAAGAGCGGGACAATCAGGCCATTGGCTTTGCAACTGTCCGTGCTGGCGATATTGTCGGCGACCACACGGTGCTGTTTGCAGGCGGTGGTGAGCGATTGGAAATTACTCACAAAGCTAGCAATCGCATGACTTTTGCCAGTGGCGCGGTTAGAGCCGCATTTTGGGTTGACTCAAAAGAACCCGGTTTGTATGGTATGGAAGATGTCTTGGGCCTTTGACAGCTTGTGAAAACTTGCCGTAGCTCTCTGAATAAGTGGCTGGGTCGCTGTGTAAAGAGCTCTAAAAATAGTTAGGCCCCCTAGCAATAACTTACAAACTCCTACACCGACTATTTCTCTACGTCAATTCTGCTATTTCTAATAGACAGGTAGGGGGGTGCTTCCGTATCATACTCGCTCAGTATGTTGCGTTTTGAGTGCTGAGAAAAATGTTAAAAACTAGAATTAAACACAAGTTGAAATCAAAAATTTAAATGAAAAGCGGGGTGAATTCTTTCACTCCGCTTTTTTTTGCCTAAAATAAATAAAATGTAATTAGGAGTGAGTGTGGCTGGAACAGCGGTGCTGGTATTGGAAGACGGAAGTGTCTTTCACGGGAATGCAATAGGAGCGCAGGGAAGCTCCGCGGGTGAGGTGGTGTTCAATACCTCAATGAGCGGTTATCAAGAAATTCTTACGGACCCCTCCTATGCAAAACAAATAATCACATTGACCTATCCTCATATTGGGAGCACGGGTACAAACGAAGAAGACAATGAGTCCAATCACGTGTGGGCGTCTGGGTTGGTTATTAGGGATTTACCATTGCTGGCCAGTAACTGGCGCAGCGAACAAAGCCTTGGCGAATTTCTGAAGGCTCATAATGTCGTTGCCATCGCTGAAATCGATACTCGCCGGTTAACTCGAATTTTGCGTGAAAAAGGCCCGCTTAATGGCTGTATAGTTGCAAGTCCAGTGCTTTCAGATAGCGCGGCTGAGGAGGCGGGTAAGTTAGCCAGAGGCTTCGCCGGCCTCAAAGGGATGGATCTAGCGAAGGTCGTGAGCGCTAAAGAAAGCTATGTTTGGGATTCCGGGGTTTGGGATTTAGTTAAGGGGCATGAGTCAATGCAAGACGCTGTGTTCAATGTGGTAGCCTACGACTTTGGCGTGAAACGTAATATTTTGCGCATGCTGGTAGCGCGTGGCTGTAAGGTCACCGTTGTGCCTGCCCAAACGCCAGCTGCGGAAGTCTTGGCGATGAATCCTGATGGGATTTTTCTTTCCAATGGCCCGGGAGATCCTGAGCCTTGTGACTATGCTATTGCGGCCATCAAAGAATTTCTCGATCAAGACATTCCTTTATTCGGCATTTGCTTAGGCTGCCAACTGCTAGCTCTTGCTTGCGGAGCGCAAACCGTAAAAATGCAGTTGGGTCATCATGGTGCTAATCATCCGGTGCAAGACTTATCCTCGAAAAAGGTAATGATCACTAGTCAGAATCATGGCTTTGCGGTTGATCAGGCCACTTTGCCGGCAAATCTTAAAGCCACCCACAAGTCGTTGTTTGATGATTCTTTGCAAGGTATTGAGCGAACAGACAAGCCGGCGTTTGGATTTCAAGGTCATCCGGAAGCGAGCCCAGGGCCTCATGATGTTGCGCCGTTGTTTGATCATTTTATCGAGCTAATGCAAGCAGCCAAGTCGTTGTAGAGAGCCAATAAATTACCTGAGCTTATAGCTGAGCTCCCTTCTGAATTTTCACCTGATAAAATGAGCGTTACAGCCTAAATCATGCCAAAACGAACCGACATAGAAAGTGTACTTATTCTGGGCGCTGGCCCAATTGTAATTGGTCAAGCTTGTGAGTTTGACTACTCAGGCGCACAGGCCTGCCAAGCCCTGAAAGAGGAAGGCTACCGGGTCATTCTTGTGAATTCGAATCCGGCTACTATTATGACCGACCCCTCTATGGCGGATGCCACCTACATCGAGCCTGTAAAGTGGCAAATGGTTGAGAAAATCATTGAGAGGGAAAGGCCTGATGCGGTGATTTCCACCATGGGCGGACAAACAGCATTGAACTGCGCTCTTGATCTGAAACGCCATGGAGTGCTCGAAAAATATGGGGTTGAATTGATAGGGGCCAGCAGTGAGGCAATCGACAAAGCAGAAGATCGAGAGCTGTTCGACAAAGCGATGGTCGCGATCGGATTGGAAACCCCCAGACATGTTATGGCGCGCAACATGGAGCAAGCGAAACAAGCCGCTGAAGAAATCGGTTTTCCCTGCATCATCAGGCCTTCTTTCACCATGGGTGGATCGGGCGGCGGAATTGCTTACAACAAAGAAGAATTCGAAGAAATATGTGATCGTGGTTTAGAGCTTTCACCGACCAATGAGCTGCTTATTGATGAGTCGTTAATCGGATGGAAGGAGTATGAGCTCGAGGTGGTTCGAGATAAAAATGATAATTGTATTATTGTTTGTGCCATTGAAAATTTTGATGCTATGGGTGTGCATACAGGTGACTCTATTACCGTGGCACCTGCGCAGACTTTGACCGATAAGGAATACCAAATTCTTCGAAACGCCTCTATCGACATCCTCAGAGAAATAGGGGTTGAAACTGGCGGGTCAAATGTTCAGTTTGGAATCAATCCCAAAGACGGCAGAATGGTTGTCATCGAAATGAACCCTCGAGTCTCTCGTTCATCTGCGTTAGCTTCAAAGGCGACTGGTTTTCCAATAGCTAGAGTTGCAGCAAAACTGGCCATCGGTTACACCTTAGACGAGCTTCGCAATGAAATCACCGGAGGCGTAACCCCAGCATCGTTTGAGCCTTCTATAGACTATGTTGTTACAAAAATACCTCGTTTTACCTTCGAGAAATTCGGCGATGCCGATGATCGCTTAACCACACAGATGAAGTCAGTTGGCGAGGTGATGGCTATTGGCCGAACTTTCCAAGAGTCTTTGCAAAAAGCCTTGCGTGGGCTTGAAGTAGGCATGTGTGGCTTTGATTCTATCCTTGATATCAATGTAAGTAATGCTAAAGAGATTCTGGTGAGAGAACTCACTGAGCCTGGCGCTCAGCGAATTTGGTATTTAGGGGACGCTTTTCGATTAGGTTGGTCCATAGACACAATCTATGAGCTTTCAGGGATCGATCCTTGGTATTTAGTTCAAATAGAGGATCTGATTAAAATCGAAATGAGTCTGGCAGATACCAAGCTGTCCGCTCTAGACAAGTCCTCTATGTTCCAATTAAAGCGC
The DNA here is from genome assembly GCA_047617605.1 of Pseudohongiellaceae bacterium. GTDB lineage: Bacteria > Pseudomonadota > Gammaproteobacteria > Pseudomonadales > Pseudohongiellaceae > UBA9145. The sequence goes on from JBLGBJ010000014.1 coordinate 27,184, forward strand.
AAAGGCTTTTCCGACCAGCGGTTGTCGCAATTGCTGGATGTGACCGAATCTGAGGTGCAAGCGCGCAGACATGCGCTCGACGTTCGCCCTGTTTACAAGCGGGTCGATACCTGTGCTGCCGAATTTGCATCAACTACCGCCTATATGTACTCCACTTACGAAGAAGAGTGCGAAGCAAACCCGACTGACAATAAAAAAATCATCGTGCTTGGCGGGGGCCCCAATCGTATTGGTCAAGGTATTGAGTTTGACTACTGCTGCGTTCATGCCGCGCTGGCTATGCGTGAAGATGGTTATGAAGCAATTATGGTGAATTGTAACCCTGAGACAGTATCAACAGATTACAATATTTCAGACCGCTTGTATTTTGAGCCTGTAACGTTTGAGGACGTTATAGAGATTGTGAGGTTAGAAAATCCAGTGGGCGTTATCGTTCAATTTGGAGGCCAAACCCCGCTGAACCTCGTCAAAAGATTAGAGGCAGCGGGTGTGCCTGTGATTGGTACGTCCCCAGACGCTATCGATCGAGCGGAAGATAGAGAACGTTTTCAGCAATTGATTCAAAAACTGGAGCTAAAGCAGCCGCCAAATAAAACCGTGCGCAGTGTTGAAGAGAGTTTAATTGAGGCTGAGAAAATTTCTTATCCTTTAGTGGTTCGTCCATCTTATGTGTTGGGTGGCCGGGCCATGGAGATTGTTTATAACCGAGCCGAACTCAAACTCTACATGCACGAAGCAGTCATGGTCTCTAACGAGAGCCCGGTATTGCTCGATTATTTTTTAAGTTCAGCCATAGAAATAGACGTCGACCTGGTTTGTGATGGAGAGCAAGTGGTGGTCGGCGCAATTATGCAGCATATAGAGCAGGCAGGAATACATTCAGGAGATTCGGCATGCTCGTTACCTCCTTATAATTTGCCAATGGATGTGCAAGATAAGATTCGAGAGCAGGTGACGAGCATTGCATTAGAACTTGGGGTGGTGGGGTTAATGAATACTCAGCTCGCTTATCAAGACGGTGAAATTTACATTATCGAAGTAAACCCACGCGCGTCTCGCACAGTGCCTTTTGTGTCTAAGTGTATTGGGGTGTCTTTGGCCAAAATTGCGGCTCGTTGCATGATTGGGATGACACTTAAAGAGCAGGGCTTTACCAAAGAAATTATCCCATCAACTTACGCAGTTAAAGAAGCTGTCTTCCCTTTCAATAAGTTTCCAGCAGTAGATCCAATACTTGGGCCGGAAATGAAGTCAACTGGAGAGGTGATGGGGGTTGGTAAGACATTTCCCGAAGCCTATGCAAAAGCACAAATGGCAGCGGGTGAGGCAATAGAAGGTCCGGGTAAGGCGTTCATCAGTGTTCGTGACCCAGACAAACCTCATGTTGTTGAAGTGGCGAGAAAGATTGCTGCTCTAGGCTACGCTTTGGTGGCGACATCAGGCACAGCTAAAGTTATTGAAGACGCGGGCTTGGCAGTTGAATACGTTAACAAAGTGAACGAAGGTAGACCGCATATTGTTGATATGTTAAAAAACGACCAGATACAGGTTGTTTTTAATACGACAGAGGGCAAGCAAGCAATTGCCGATTCTTCAACCATCCGCAGAACGGCACTCAAACATAGTGTGTTTTGTACAACAACAATAGCCGGTGCTCTCGCTGTTTGCGAGGCGCTCGAGTTCGGCACCAATATGAGTGTATACACCCTGCAAGAGTTGCATGCTGGCCTTCAGTAGGCGAGAGTATCTGAAAATGGCTGTGAGTAGCTGAAAGTAACCGATAGTGGTTCAGAGCAGTCGAGCAGTTTTTCTAGCCACCAAACCTAAGAATTAATTATGCGAAAAGTACCGATGACAGTAGACGGCGCGGATAACCTCCGTGTTGAACTCAATGAGCTTAGAAGCACTACCAGGCCAAGGATCATAGCTGCAATAGCGCAGGCTCGAGAACATGGAGATCTTAAGGAAAATGCCGAATATCATGCGGCAAGAGAGCAGCAAAGCTTTTGTGAGGGACGTATTGCCGATATCGAAAGCAAGCTTGCTGACTCGCAGGTGATAGACGTGACTAAAATAGAGCCGACCGGGCGGGTGATTTTCGGCACGACCGTAACTTTGCTGAATTTAGAGTCAGATGCGAGAGTTAAATATTGCATTGTTGGTGATGATGAAGCGGATGTGCCGTCAGGGAAGATTTCCGTCAGTTCGCCAATATCTCGCGCTTTGATGGGCAAATCTGAGGGCGACGAGGTGGTAGTAAAAGCCCCCGCCGGCGACATTGAATTTGAAATTGAGCTAGTGGAGCATATTTAACTCCTAGTTCTCGGGCTGTCTCGACTTATGCAAATAGCCTTAGGCGAGACGACGTTTCAGGTTTGAAAGCTTCGGGTCTGGCTTTTTCGATGGTCTATAGAGCAGCACAATATTCCCAACGCTCTGAATACATTCAGCTTTAAACTCTTTGCAGATTTCGATAGTGAGCGCTTTTTTATCATCGCGTTCACCTGCAGCTATTTTTACCTTAATGAGTTCATGGTTTTCTAGAGCGCGATCGAGTTCTTCCCCTACAGTCTCGGAAAGTCCTTTTTGTGCAATCATGACGATTGGTTTCAGCTTGTGTCCAATTGCTCGGAATTTCTTTTTGTCGATATTAGTTATAATCATGGCAGTGTCGCAAAGCGAAGAAGGCTGCGGAGTCTAGCAATAAAACCAAAGTCTGGAAAATGTTAAATCGCAGATGCCCATTTTACAGTGCCTGCAGGATGAATATTTAATGGCAAAATCTAAAAGTAGCAAGGCTTGGTTGCAGGAACACTTTGATGACAGCTATGTGAAACGCAGTCAGGAAGACGGTTACAGGTCCCGCGCTAGCTATAAATTGTTAGAGATTAATGACAAGGATAAGCTGATAAAGTCCGGCATGACCGTGGTTGACCTTGGTTCAGCGCCGGGTGGATGGTCACAGGTGGCAGCTAAACTGGTGGGTCATAAGGGGCGCGTTGTCGCTACGGACATTCTATTCATGGATGGTATGGTCGGTGTTGAATTTCTACAAGGTGATTTTACCGAGCACGAAGTTGTCAATGAATTGCTCGGATTGCTTGATGGCGCAACCGCTGACCTTGTAATCTCGGACATGGCACCCAATATGTCTGGTATGAGAGATATTGATCAGCCGCAGGTAATGTATCTGGCAGAGCTGGCTTTGGACTTAGCAAGAACTATACTTAAGCCTGGTGGCTGTTTTGTAGTGAAAATATTTCAAGGTGAGGGAATTGAAGGTTTTCAGCGTGATTTGCGGAAAGACTTCGCAAGCATCAAAGTGCGCAAGCCGAATGCTTCACGCGCGCGATCACGGGAGGTTTATCTACTCGCCGTAGGCTTTAAGGGTGTTGGCTGATTTGCTGTGAAATTTCATCGCATCACAGTAGAATGCAATATATCTCTATTTAGTTCGATCTGCTGCGGATAGTTTAACGTATAAACCTTCGAGTAGTTTAATAGTCAGAGCCACGTGGATTGTGGCTTTCCGTCTGAGAAGACAAGAATTTAGTTACCTGGGGGATAAACCCTTGAATGATATGGCAAAAAATTTAGTTCTGTGGATGATTATCGCGGGTGTATTGCTAACGGTATTTAGCAATATTAACCAAGAAACTAGCGATGACAGTATCAATTACTCAACCTTCGTCAAAGAGGTCAGGTCTGGCCAAGTTGAAAGAGTGGAGCTGGCGGGCATTGATATCGCAGGGGTACGTTCAGACAACACGAGATTTCGGACGGTTATGCCTCTCATTGGCGATGACCGGCTGCTTAGTGATTTATTTGAAAATGATGTCGAGGTTATTGCTAAAGAGCCTGAGCAGCAGAGCATCTGGACGCAGCTTCTCGTCGCCAGTTTCCCGATTCTTATTATTATAGCTTTGTTCTTTTTCTTTATGCGGCAAATGCAGGGCGGCGGTGCTGGCGGCAAAGGCGGCCCCATGTCGTTTGGTAAGAGTAAAGCTAAACTCTTGGGCGAAGATCAGATAAAAATAACATTCGCAGATGTTGCGGGTGTTGATGAGGCCAAAGAAGACGTTAAGGAACTCGTGGAATTCTTACGCGAACCAGATAAATTTCAACGTTTGGGTGGTAGAATACCTCGCGGAATTTTAATGGTCGGTCAGCCAGGGACAGGTAAAACTTTACTGGCCAAGGCAATTGCTGGAGAAGCAAAAGTACCTTTCTTTTCAATCTCTGGTTCTGATTTCGTAGAGATGTTTGTCGGTGTTGGTGCATCGCGCGTACGTGACATGTTTGAACAAGCTAAAAAGCAGGCGCCTTGCATCATTTTTATTGATGAGATCGACGCGGTTGGTCGGCATCGTGGAGCCGGCGTTGGTGGCGGAAATGATGAGCGAGAGCAGACCTTAAATCAGTTGTTGGTTGAGATGGATGGTTTTGAAGCGAATGACGGGGTTATTGTTGTTGCCGCCACAAACCGGCCCGATGTGCTTGACCCTGCCTTACTTAGACCCGGTCGTTTCGACAGACAAGTTGTTGTGGGTCTGCCTGACATCCGCGGGCGCGAACAAATACTGAAAGTTCACATGCGTAAAGTTCCAATCGATGACAACGTCAAAGCAAGCCTTATCGCTCGCGGCACACCTGGGTTCTCAGGTGCTGATTTGGCAAACCTCGTTAATGAAGCTGCATTGTTTTCAGCCCGAGCCGGCAAGCGCTTGGTAACGATGGAAGAATTTGAAAAAGCCAAAGATAAAATCATGATGGGTGCGGAACGCAAGTCCATGGTGATGTCGGAAAAAGAACGTTTGAACACCGCTTACCATGAATCTGGGCACGCCGTAGTTGGCCGTTTGGTGCCTGACCATGATCCGGTTTATAAGGTCAGTATCATTCCTCGTGGCCGCGCTCTTGGTGTGACTATGTTTTTACCAGAAGAAGACCGATACAGCCTGAGCCGTCAAAGTATTCTTTCGCAGATTTGCAGCCTTTATGGCGGCCGGATCGCAGAAGAGCTGACCCTTGGCAAGGACGGTGTCACAACTGGCGCGTCCAATGACATTCAGCGTGCCACTGAGATGGCTAGGAATATGGTTACCAAATGGGGTTTATCTGATGAGCTAGGTCCTTTGCTTTACTCTGAGGATGAAGGTGAAGTATTTTTGGGGCGCTCAGCAGCCTCTCAAGGTAAATCGGTCTCCGGTGATACAGCGGTGGCGATTGACCGTGAAGTTCGCAAGATTGTTGACGAATGCTACGCCCGCGCCACTAAGATCTTGAATGATAACAGGCACCTTCTAGATCTCATGAAAGACGCTCTGATGGAATACGAAACTATTGATCAGGCGCAGATCAATGAAATTATGGAAGGCAAGAAGCCGGGGCCACCTGCAGATTGGTCGGATTCTGACAATAATGACTCTGGTTCGAGCTCTAGCAGCGCGGGTGGAATTGCTGAGAAGCAGCCCAGCAAGGAAGAGAAATCAAGGCCTATCGGTGGTCCTGCAAGCGAGCACTAAAGTCAGTGTTCGTGGCAGGTCACTGCCACTTTGGCTGATTAAATTCAATGCATAATCTAACACTAGGAGTACGACAGATCGATCTGTCTACTCCTGCGTGCATGGGTATTGTTAATGTCACTCCAGATTCATTTTCCGATGGGTCGCAATTCAGCAAAGATACATCCCACAACCGATTCGATGTTGATGTTGCCAAAGTGCTTCAGGCTGTGGCCGCCATGGTTGTCGAAGGCGCGCTATTTATTGACGTAGGCGGAGAATCAACCAGGCCAGGCGCTAGTCCGGTTCCTGTCGCCCAAGAGCTGGACCGAGTAATACCTGTGATTGAGGCGGTGCGCAAAAATTTTGACATTTGTATCTCTGTAGATACTAGTTCCCCACAAGTGATGCAGGCGGCGCTTGGGGCCGGCGCCGAGTTAGTGAATGACGTACGAGCCTTGACGAGTAAAGGTGCTATTGCCGCGGTTGCCGCGTCAGGCGCCGGCGCTTGCTTAATGCACATGCAGGGCAAGCCTCAGTCCATGCAAGATAAAATAGCCTATGCCAATCTTATTGATGAGGTTTTTGAGTTTCTCAAAGTCAGAGTTCAGCTCTGTGTCGATGGCGGCATTGAGAGATCTCGCCTGTTAGTTGATCCTGGTTTTGGCTTCGGTAAATCCCTCGAGCATAATTTTCAGATACTTAAAAACCTGACTAAGTTCTCTAGTCTCGGTTTGCCTTTGTTGGTTGGTGTTTCTAGAAAATCTATGATCGGAGGAGTCACCAACAGGCCTGTCGATCAACGTATGCCGGGTTCTATCGCGGCAACTATGGTGGCTTTATCCGGCGGCGCAAAAATTGTGCGGACCCATGATGTCGCTGCCACCATGGATGCAATTAGAGTACACTGCGCTCTACAAAATGCATAGCGAGTACGATAAATGCAAAAGAAATCAAAGCAATATTTCGGCACAGATGGAATTCGCGGAACTGTTGGCACAGCGCCGATCACACCAGACTTTATGCTAAAGCTCGGGTGGGCTGTCGGTCGTGTTTTTGCTCAGGACGGCAACGCTCAAAACAAAATATTAATCGGCAAAGACACACGAATTTCCGGCTATATGTTTGAAGCCGCGTTAGAAGCCGGTATTACAGCCGCCGGCGTTAATATTCAATTGACCGGTCCTATGCCGACACCGGCAATTGCCTACCTAACTCGAACACTGCGGGCGCGGGCCGGCGTCGTAATCAGCGCGTCTCACAATTCTTTTGAAGATAACGGAATAAAGCTATTTGCCGGCAATGGAACAAAGCTGCCGGATGCCATCGAATTTGCTATTGAAGAACAATTAGACAAAAACCTAACGACAGTCGCGCCACAGTTATTGGGCAAGGCGTCGCGCATAACTGACGCAGCGGGTCGTTATATTGAATTTTGTAAAAGCACAGTTGGCTCGGAGCTTAAATTCAACGGTCTTAAAATAGTCCTTGATTGCGCCCATGGCTCTACGTATCACATAGCGCCATCTGTGTTTGAAGAGCTCGGTGCGACGGTGATATCAATCGGAACTTCTCCGAACGGTTTGAATATAAATGCCAATAGTGGATCCACGTCGCCCGAAGAGCTAGTTAAGGCGGTGTTGGCAGAAAAGGCGGATATTGGAATTGCCTTCGATGGCGATGGCGATCGAGTCGCGATGGTCGATCACACCGGCGAAGTAGTGGACGGTGACGAGATACTTTACATCATTGCTAGGGACAGGCGCAGCCAAAGTATTGATTTCGGTGGCGTGGTTGGAACCGCCATGAGTAATCTTGGTCTAGAGTTGGCATTAGATGCTCTTGATGTGCCCTTTGTGCGAACCGCAGTGGGTGATCGTTACGTGATGGCTGAAATGCTTAAGCGCGGTTGGAATTTAGGGGGTGAGTCCTCTGGACACATCATTTGTCTCGATAAGACGACTACCGGTGACGGGATCGTTTCTGCGCTTCAAGCCCTTGCGGCGGTCTCCCACAGCGAGCAGCCTTTAGCTGAGCTTAAGAATAAGATGCAAAAAATGCCCCAATCCATGGTGAATGTAAGAATAGGCAATAATTTCGACATTTCTAACAACAAAGCGGCGAAGTCAGCGGTAGCAGAGGTTGAAGCTCAATTAGGCGACAAAGGGCGTGTACTATTGAGGCCCTCAGGTACAGAACCTCTTATCAGAGTTATGGTTGAAGGAGAGGATCAAGACAGCGTCATTAAATTAGCTAAAGAATTGGCAGAAGTCGTGGCGGCACAAGTTTCTGCTTAGTGATTTATTGCAACGATTTGAAGACTTGGTTAGACTTGTCGCCCGTTTTGACTGGGCTTCGAATTAATTAATTGGAATTCCGAGGTTTTGAACTCAATGCGCCGCAAATTGGTTATTGGCAATTGGAAGATGCATGGCTCCAGTCAGCTGGTTCAGGAGCTGCTGAATCGATTGAAAAAAGGCCTTGATGAAACAGATGGTGTGGAAATAGGTGTTTGCCCAACTGCATTACACTTAAGTTTGGCTTCGGATACATTGCTTGGAAGTCAGATCAAACTGGGCGCGCAAAATGCTAATGCTCAGACCGGTGGCGCGTTCACCGGTGAAGTGGCTGCTGCAATGTTGCAGGAATACGGCGTGAGCTTTTGCATAGTTGGACATTCTGAACGGCGCGAGTTGTTTTTTGAAACTGACTCTGACGTGGCAGAAAAATTCGCTGCAGTGCAGGCGGCAGGGATAACACCAGTGTTATGCTTTGGAGAATCTCTAGCTCAGCGCGAGCAGGAGGTAACTGAGGCGTCGATATTGGCACAAGTGGATGCGGTCTTAGCTGAGGTTGGGGTTCAGGCATTCGCCGATGCAGTGTTAGCATACGAGCCTATCTGGGCTATTGGCACGGGTACGACTGCCACCCCTAAGCAGGCGCAAGCTGTTCATGCGTTGGTGCGGCAGCATGTAGCAGCGCTCGACAGCCTGGTTGCTAAAAATTTAAGAATTATTTACGGCGGTAGCGTTAAAAGTAATAATGCCGCAGAGTTGTTTGATCAGGCCGATATTGATGGCGGTTTGGTGGGTGGTGCTTCTTTAAGTGCCGAAGAGTTTATAGCCATTTGTAAAAGTGCGGATTCTAAGTGATGGAAACGGTAATAGTTGTTGTTCATGTAATTGTCGCTGTGGCGATTGTCGGTTTAGTCTTGTTACAGCAGGGTAAAGGTGCCGATGCAGGGGCCTCGTTTGGCTCTGGGTCTTCTCAAACTGTTTTTGGAGCCTCCGGTGGCGGAAACTTTCTGGTGCGTGCTACAACTATCGCAGCCACTATTTTCTTTGCTACGAGCTTGTCATTGGCCATATTTGCGAAAAACAATGCAGGTTTTTCATCCCCTGAAGGCATCCCTATTTTCAATGAAAACTTATTGCAGGAGTCGCCTTCGGCGCCGGTATCTGATGTTCCTCAGTTAGAGGCAGCGCCGGTGTCAGGCGACAACCAAGATGTGCCAAGCCTTCCAGGCGTGGATAACTAGAAGTTTATGCCGAAGTGGTGAAATTGGTAGACACGCTACCTTGAGGGGGTAGTGACCTTTGGTCGTGCCGGTTCAAGTCCGGCCTTCGGCACCAAATACTCGAGTCGATGCGCATGTGCGTCACTCGATTTTGAGTAGGTTTTAATTCATTCAAGCGAAACCTACGTCAACCCTTGACCTTAGTCCTCTGGGCTCCGTATAATGCGTCCCCCTTGAAAGAGAGAACTTAGAGGCGCGAAAGCGGAACAAAGTTTAATTATATCAAGGTGCTATTAAGTAAGAAGTTACAGAAGAGTTGATGCGGGGTGGAGCAGTCTGGCAGCTCGTCGGGCTCATAACCCGAAGGTCGTAGGTTCAAATCCTGCCCCCGCTACCATTTCAAGATAGAGTAGTTCTAGGCAGCCCAACGCTTGGGCTGGACTTTCAATACGGCACAGCCGCTGAAGGTCTTAGGTTAAAACCCTGCCAGCGCTACCATTTCTTTGAAGTGAAATACCTAGACAAGTCCCGACTCGGGCTCGATTCTTTATGCGGCGCAGCTATTGTTTAGATGCGTCTGAAGGTCGCAGGTCCAAACCTAGTGCGGTTTAGCCGCTGAAGGTCGCAAATCAACATCGTTTCGGTTATGGGTTTCTACTAGCCGAAAGGACGCTTCACGTGGGTATATGGCCCATGAACGGAAGCATTTGAGAGTGGGCCTTCGGCCCATTTTTTGTATCTAGACATTTAAATCCGGAGTGCAGGTTGGCGATCTGTAGCAAATCAATGTGAGTAGTGGTGCCAATAAAGTAACAGAATTAATTGAACCGACGGTTGAGGCCTTGGGCTTGGATCTTTGGGGAATAGAACTTCTTCAGCAGGGTAAATTTACTGTGCTGCGGATTTTTATCGAAAGTGGCGAAGGAATCACTATCGAGGATTGCGAAAAAGTCAGTCGTCAGGTTAGTGCGATTTTGGATGTTGAAGATCCAATCAGCGGGGAATACACATTGGAAGTGTCGTCTCCGGGCATAGACCGGCCACTGTTTAAAATTTCGCAATTTGAAGAGTACGCCGATAGTGAGGTGGACATCAAAATGAGAAGTCCTCTCGATGGGCGTCGTAAATTTAAAGGACGTATTACTAAGATTGATGGAAATGCGATTCGCATCGATGTCGACGGGACTGAGTACGATTTAGATCACAGTGATATCGAGAAGGCGAGTGTGGTATTTCGATGAATACTGCTCAGTAGTCAGAGCTTTCGGTTCTGCTGCAATATTCGAGTAAGGTGACCCAGTTATGATGAGCAAAGAAATTTTAATGGTTGCAGACGCCGTCTCGAATGAGAAGGGTGTGTCTCGTGGTGTGATTTTTGAAGCGATTGAATCAGCGCTCGCATCGGCAACGAAAAAACTCAACGACAATGAAGAAATTAATTGTCGCGTTACGGTAGACCGAGAAACAGGCGAGTATGAAACTTTTCGTCAGTGGGCTGTGGTCGCCGATGAAGAATATTTGATAGAGGAAACCCAGTTAATACTTGAACAATTAACTGAAAAAGCTCCGACCCTCGTGCCTGGTGATACGTACGAAGAGAAAATCGAGAACGTCGAGTTTGGTCGAATTGCAGCTCAAACTGCAAAACAGGTAATAGTTCAAAAGGTCAGAGAAGCTGAGAGAGAAATAGTTATATCTCAGTACCAAGATAAAATTGGTCAGCTTGTAGCTGGCACGGTTAAAAAAGTAACCCGCGATAACATCATCGTAGACTTGGGTGGCAATGCCGAGGCAATGCTGACGCGAGATCAAATGATTCCACGTGAGACTTTTCGCATGGGCGATAGAATGCGTGCGTTGCTGATCGACGTTAGATCTGAGCAGCGCGGCCCGCAGTTATTTCTAAGTCGCACGTCGCCGAATATGTTGATCGAATTATTTAAAATTGAAGTTCCAGAAATTTCAGAAGAAATTATCGAAATTAAGGGCGCTGCGCGCGATCCAGGATCGCGAGCCAAAATTGTAGTAAGCACAAACGACGGCCGAATTGATCCAGTTGGCGCTTGTGTTGGTATGCGTGGATCTCGTGTCCAAGTTGTTTCCAACGAATTGGCTAACGAAAGAATTGATATTATTCTTTGGGATGATAATCCCGCACAGTTGGTTATCAACTCCATGTCTCCGGCAGAAGTGGCATCCATCATTGTTGACGAAGACAGTAACACCATGGATATCGCTGTTGAAGAAGACAACCTAGCTCAGGCTATCGGACGCAACGGACAAAATGTAAGGCTTTCCAGCGAGCTAACAGGCTGGACTATCAATGTTATGAGTGAAGAAGATGCAGCGGCTAAGCAACAACAAGAAGCTAGCGGTTTCATCGAGATGTTTGTTGAAAAGCTGGGCGTTGATGAAGACGTCGCAGAAGTATTGGTACAAGAGGGATTCACTTCACTTGAAGAAATTGCTTATGTGCCGTTGGACGAGATTTTGTCCATCGATGGTTTTGACGAAGAAATCGCTAATGAGCTTAGAAATCGAGCTAAAGATGCATTGCTGACACAAGCAATTGCTTCTGAAGAAGGGCTTTCTTCGGCAAACATAGCAGATGACCTTCTGAACATGGAAGGAATGGACGACACGTTGGCTTTAGCTCTGTCTAAAAGAGAAATTTTAGATATGGAAGGTTTAGCCGAACAGGCCATCGATGAGCTTATGGACATCGAAGGCATGACAGAAGAAAGAGCGGGTCAATTAATTATGACTGCGCGCGCACCTTGGTTCGAGTAATTCAACCTTGGGTTGAAGAATGGGAGTTGTTTGAATGGCAGATGTAACAATAAGTGAGCTCGCCGGCGTCGTAGGGGTTTCGGCGGACAAGCTGCTGTCTCAGGTTAAAGAGGCAGGATTGCCACATGAAAAAGCGGGCGATGTTATATCCAACGAGGATAAAAATACCTTGTTGGTGTTTTTACGTCGTGGTCATGGTGACAGCGACGCGACTGACGGCGCTCCCAAAAAAATAACGCTGAAGCGCAAGACTATTGCGACTTTGAAGTCGGCATCTACTCACGGTAGAGGCAAGACTGTTGCTGTGGAAGTGCGCAAAAAACGCACATACGTCAAGCGTAGCGAAATTCCAGAAGAAGCTGCAGCCGAAGAAGCAGCAGCTGCATTGGCAGCAGCCTTAGCAGCAGCTGAAGAAGCCGCAGAAGCCGCAGAAGCCGCCGCAGCCGCCGCAGCCGCGGAAGCAGAAAAGGCAGCCGCTGTTGAAAAGGTTGCCGCAGACGCTAAAGTCGCCGCTCCAGCTTCAGCTCCAGCCGCCACTAAATCTCCCGCTGATTCAGCAGACTCGAAGCAAGGTGCTAAACGTAAAGCGCCAGTCAAGCCAGTGGAAAGTCCCGATGAGAAGAAAAAGGGAAATCCAAGAAACAAAGGCAAGGTGCAGCCGGCCAAGCGTCAAGCGAAAACTATCCATGTTAATGATGATTTTGTATTAGAAGGCGACGACTTCGATGCCATGGGTGGCAGACGTGGTCGCGGCGGCCGTAAGTCAAAAGCCAAGATGGCTGCGCAGCAGCACGCGTTTGCCATGCCTACAGAAACCAAAATTCGCGATGTAATAATCGGCGAGGCTAATAGCTTGGCTGATCTTGCACAGCAAATGTCAGTAAAAACTGGCGAGATTGTTAAGATCCTTTTTAAAATGGGCGTCATGGCCAATATAAACCAAGTTCTCGATCAGGATACGGCGAGCCTTGTGATTGAGGAAATGGGTCACAAAGCAAGATTTGTTTCTGAAGACGTTATTGAAGAAGAGTTGGCAGAATCATTGGCAGCCGATGTTGGTGAAGTAGAAATTGAAAGAGCACCGGTCGTTACTGTGATGGGCCATGTTGACCATGGTAAGACGTCTTTGCTCGACTATATTCGAAAATCCACAGTCGCCTCCGGTGAGGCAGGTGGAATAACACAGCATATTGGCGCTTATCATGTGAATACCGATCACGGCATGATCAGCTTTCTTGATACACCAGGACATGCTGCTTTTAGCGCAATGCGTTCACGTGGTGCGAAAGCGACCGATGTCATTATCTTGGTTGTTGCTGGAGACGATGGTGTTAAGCCACAAACTGAAGAAGCCGTGCAGCATGCAAAATCTGCGGGTGTGCCTTTAGTTGTAGCAATCAACAAGATGGATAAAGAAGGTGTTGATACAGACCGAGTCAAGAACGAGCTTGCTGCCTTGGAAGTTATCCCAGAGGAGTGGGGTGGTGAGACACAGTTTATTGAAGTTTCTGCGCTTACAGGCGCAGGCGTTGACAAGTTGCTAGAGGCTGTTTTGTTGCAGGCTGAGTTACTTGAACTTAGGGCTTACACCGATGTTCCAGGGCATGGTGTGGTTATCGAATCGCGATTGGATAAGGGGCGTGGATCCGTAGCCTCGGTTCTTGTGCAAAATGGTACGCTTAAGACAGGCGACATTATTCTAGCAGGACACGAGTACGGACGAATTCGAGCATTGGTTGATGAAAGAGGCCAAAACGTTAAATCTGCTGGCCCATCAATACCTGTTGAAGTTTTAGGTTTAAATGGTGTTCCTGAAGCCGGTGACGATTTCGTTGTAGTGACTGATGAGAAAAAAGCCCGCGAAGTTGCAGAATTTAGACGCACCCGCCATAAAGATTCTCTACAAGCGAAACAGCAATCTAGCATGGTAGAAAACATGTTTGAAGGATTGGGCAAGCCAGAGAAGGGAATCTTTAACGTGATCATCAAAACTGATGTGCGCGGATCCTTAGAAGCCATAGTTGGCTCCCTGCACAAGCTTGGCACCGACGAGGTGGCAGTCAACGTAGTTGGGTCTGGTGTTGGTGGTATTTCAGAAACAGATGTTCACTTGGCAGCAACTTCAAAAGCTATGATTATTGGATTCAATACTCGTGCAGACAAATCTGCGAGAGACATTGTTGATAATGAAGGTTTGCAGCTGCGTTATTACAATGTCATTTACGATGTAATTGATGATGTGAAGGCAATCATGGGAGGCATGTTGTCGCCTGAGATTCGCGAGACTATAGTTGGTATTGCTGAAGTAAGGGATGTCTTTAATTCGCCGAAATTTGGTTTTATTGCAGGAAGCATGGTCGTCGAAGGCACTGTGTATAGAAGTAAGCCAATTCGTGTACTTCGCGACAATGTTGTTATTTATGAAGGTGAGCTTGAATCCCTTCGCCGTTTTAAAGACGATGCTAATGAAGTACGAAATGGTATCGAATGTGGTATCGGCGTTAAGAACTATAACGACGTCAAAGTTGGCGACAAAATAGAAGTCTACGAGACCACCGAAATTGCGCGAAGTCTTTAACTCTACAGTCAAGGATTAGGTCAAAAAGTGTCTGGAATGTCTCCAAGGATGCAGCGCGTAGCTGATCAAATACAACGGGAATTAGCTTCGCTAATTCAGTTGGAGGTTAATGATCCTCGCGTTGGCATGGTATCGGTCACTAGCGTAACTGTTAGCAAAGATCTAGCCCATGCACGAGTGTATGTGACTATTCTAAACTCACTGACCAGTAACAGTGATGTAAATGCATCTACCTTGACCGAGCCCGGTGATTTAGACCAGCTAGAAATTGACGAAAATATGAAAGCACTAGCTAAGGCCTCTGGCTTTTTAAGAACATTGCTTTCCAAAAGACTTAAAACTCGTTCGGTGCCAAAACTTCAGTTTCATTTTGACGGGAGTGTTCAGCGTGGTCATAAGCTCTCTAATTTGATTGATAGCGCGCTCGCAGCAGATGAAGATCAGCATTCCGATAGCTGAAAACTCAGTTATCTAAGGAAAAACTCTTGTCAGCACAGCGCCGAAACAAAGGCAGAAATATTAACGGCATAGTCCTGTTGGATAAGCCTACCGGTTTAAGCTCGAACGCTGCATTGCAGCGGGTCAAGCGTCTTTATGAGGCGAATAAGGCGGGTCATACTGGTAGTCTTGACCCTTTAGCAACAGGCGTTTTGCCATTGTGTTTGGGAGAGGCCACCAAGGTTTCACAGTTCTTGTTGGATTCTGACAAGAAATACCGAGCGACCGTAAAGCTTGGAGTACGTACAGACAGCGCTGATTCCGAAGGGGACGTAATAGCGACTTGTGATGACTTTACAGTCACAGAACAAGATGTGCTTGACGCGCTAGAAAATTTTAAAGGTGAGATTCAACAGATTCCACCAATGCACTCTGCTTTAAAAGTTGATGGCATACCGCTTTATAAGCGAGCTCACAAAGGCGAAGTTATTGAAAGAAAGCCTCGCACCATTGTGGTTTATTCGATAGAGCTTACCAAGTTTTCAGAAACTGAGTTAGTTCTGGAAATTGCCTCTAGCAAAGGCACCTACATTCGGACAATTGCCGATGATTTAGGAGAGTTACTAGGCTGCGGTGGCCATATTACCGCTCTGCACCGAATGAAAGCAGGTGTCTTTTCAGAAGAGGCGTGCTATTCATTAGATTTTTTGACAGAACAGAAGGACACTTCTGGGCTATCTTCGTTAGACGATTTGCTTATTCCTATGGATAAGGCGATCGAAGATTTGCCTGCTGTTGTTCTGCCCAGTATTACCGCCGACTTTGTAAAAAACGGTCAGGCAGTATTAGTAAGTCACCTGCCTGCTGAAGGTCTGGTGAGGATGTACGAAGAGGAGCAATTCCTTGGCATCGGCTGTATTGATGACGATGGTAAGGTGGCTCCGAAACGATTGGTTGTCACCCATAACTGAGTGAGCAACTTTTCATTGTAAAAGATAAGTTCTGGTAAATGGATTGTTCAGGTAACTATTAATATGCGTGGTTATTCTGATGTTAAACGGATGTTTAGCTGCTTTTAAAAGCCTTAAGACAAACAATTAAGTTCTTGGCCTAAAAGCAAACTGGTTATTAACCGCATATTGTGGAGAAATAGAAATGGCTTTATCAGCTGAAAAGAAAGAAACGATCGTTAAAGAATATGCACAAAGTGAAGGCGATACGGGATCTCCTGAGGTTCAGGTTGCTTTACTTACTGCCAACATCAACGATCTTCAAATTCACTTCAAAGAGCACATTCACGACCATCATTCACGCCGCGGATTGATTCGCATGGTGAATAGCCGTCGTAAACTACTCGATTATTTAAAGCGTAAAAATGTAACGCGTTATGCTGCACTTATCAAAGGCCTAGGTCTGCGTCGCTAAAAAGTAATCACATTTTAAAATTGTTCAGCGCCTGATGAGTTGGCGCTGATTCAATGTAATCAACTAGGAAATAATTATGTTCAACCCGGTAAGTAAAACGTTTCAGTACGGTGATAACACTATCACCTTGGAAACAGGTAAAGTTGCACGACAAGCCACGGGCTCTGTTGTGGTAAAAATGGGCGCTACTCAAGTATTAGCGACAGTTGTTGGAAAGAAAGAAGCAAATCCTCATGCGGCGTTTTTCCCGTTAACGGTTAACTACCAAGAGAAAACCTACGCGGTAGGCAAAATACCAGGCGGATTTTTCAAGCGTGAAGGCCGTCCAACAGAAAAAGAAACTCTTACATCACGATTGATCGACAGGCCTATTCGTCCACTATTTCCAAAAGGCTTCATGAATGAAGTACAAGTTATTTGTACTGTGATTTCAGCGGATAAGGATATTGACCCAGATGTGCCTGCAATGATTGGCGCGTCAGCTGCATTGGCAATCTCTGGCATTCCGTTTGCGGAGCCAATTGGTTGCGCGCGTGTAGGCTATGATCACGAAAATGGCTATTCTTTAAATCCGACTCATTCAGCATTGGAGTCATCTCTGCTGGACATGGTTGTTGCAGGAACTGAGTCAGCGATTTTGATGGTTGAATCAGAAGCAAAAGAACTAACAGAAGATCAAATGTTAGGTGGTGTTCTATTCGCTCACCAGGAAATGCAGGTTGTCATTAAGGCGATCAACGAGTTGAAAGCTGAAGCTGGCAAGCCAATGTGGAATTGGGAGCCTGAGGCAGAAAACGAATCATTAAAGTCTGCAGTTGCTGAAAAATTCGCGGCTGCGGTTACTGAGGCGTATCAGATTTCTGACAAGATGGAGCGCTACGAGCGTCTCGCTCAGCTGAAGAATGAAGCGGTAGAACAGATAGCTGACGAAGAGGCCGGTATTAGCTCCAGCGATGTTAAAGGCGTTTTTGGTAAGCTTGAAAAAAGCACGGTAAGAAATCGTATCCTCGACGGCGAACCTCGTATCGATGGACGTGACACCAAAACTGTTCGCGCAATTGAAGTGGAAACTGGCGTTTTGCCAAAGGCCCACGGTTCAGCCCTATTCACTCGTGGCGAAACTCAAGCATTGGTTGTAACAACTCTGGGCGCGCTTAGAGACTCTCAAATAGTAGAGGACTTAAGTGGTTCACGAAAAGATCCTTTTATGTTGCATTACAACTTTCCTCCTTACTCAGTAGGTGAGGCTGGCTTTATGGGTGGACCTAAGCGCCGAGAAATTGGTCATGGTAAGCTCGCTCGTCGCGGTATTGCTGCGGTATTGCCTGCAGAGGAAGATTTTCCTTATGCAATGCGTATTGTGTCTGAGATAACGGAATCAAATGGTTCAAGTTCAATGGCTAGCGTTTGTGGCAGCAGCCTTGCGTTAATGGACGCTGGTGTGCCAATTAAGGCGCCGGTAGCCGGAATTGCGATGGGCCTTATCAAAGAGGGAGAGCGCTTTGCTGTGTTGACTGACATCCTTGGTGATGAAGATCATCTTGGTGATATGGACTTTAAGGTCGCAGGTACATCAGACGGTATTACAGCACTGCAAATGGATATTAAAATTCAGGGAATCACTGAAGAGATTATGGAAGTCGCGCTGGAGCAAGCTAATACAGCGAGAGTGTATATCCTTGGTGAAATGAATAAGGTTATCTCTGTGTCTCGTGAATCAGTATCAGAGAATGCGCCAGCAATGGCCATGATCAAAATTGATCCCGATAAGATTCGTGACGTGATAGGTAAAGGTGGTGCCGTTATTCGCGGTATTACTGAGCAAACCGGCGCATCGATTGATATTGACGATGACGGCAATGTTCGAATCTACGGCGAAGATGCTACATCCAGAGATGCCGCATTAGACATGGTCAATGCCATTACCGCTGAAGCTGAAGTCGGAAAACTCTACATGGGTAAAGTTGCCCGTATCGTAGATTTCGGTGCTTTCGTAACAATCCTTCCAGGCAAAGACGGATTAGTTCATATTTCTCAAATCTCTCAAGAACGCGTTGAAAGCGTAACTGAGTATTTGAGCGAAGGTGAAGATGTTTTGGTTAAGGTGACAGATCTAGATGCTCGTGGTCGAATTAAGCTGAGCATTAAAGAAATCACTGATGAAGAAAAAGATGGGTTTGTTCCTGAGTAGCTAATCCATTAAGGTATGACTAAAAAGCCCATTGTGCCATGCACAGTGGGCTTTTTTTTGGAAGGTTCTATACTGCCGTATCTAAATCTTTTGTATGTGCCGGAGTATTTCAATTGGTCAGCAGACTCTCCATAGTATTGAAAATAGTTTATTAGCAGCTGATCAAGACTAATCAATTTTTGGGTTCTGAGAAAATCTGCTTAGATTTCGGATCAATTGACTTGCATCCTTACATTGTTCAATGACAAACACTCGGTGTGCTGTTCGGTTTAGCATTTATTCACCGAAGTTCGTCGGCAATTTGTCAAAATTGAGAAGACAGCCAAGGTTTATTTTGATTCAATCAAAAGATAAAGCCCCAAAGACGTTCAAAAACAACGATGTCGACTCAGTTTGTTGACATGAAATAGCGCCAAAGAGCGCACAATTATAAGGGAAGAAACAGGCCATGACTTTATCTAGGGTTTTGCACTTCACGTTACAAACGGCGACCAAACTTGCAGCCACCGTCTCAATCTTGTTGTTTCTATTGCCCAGCGCAGCGATAGCACAGTCTAAGACGATAACTTTTCATAAAGATATCGAGCCTATTTTGCAGCGTAGCTGCCAAGGCTGCCATAGAGCTGACGGAGTCGGACCGATGCCACTGGTGAGCTATGAGGAAGTGGCTCCCTATGCAGGGCTTATTGAGTATAAGACCGGCCTGCGCGACCGTGCTGGGGCAATGCCTCCCTGGTATATGGAAAAGAACATTGGTATTCAGAATTATAAGAATGACCCGTCTTTAACAGACCAAGAAATAGCAGCGATATCAGTCTGGGCCCGTTCGGGCACGCCTAAAGGAGAAGAGAGTGATGCGCCTTTAGCCTTGGTATTTGACGATAGTCAAAAATGGACTGCAGGTCTACCAGACTTAATCCTTGTGACTAACTCAGTAACTAAGTTAGCAGGGACCCCGGACTGGTGGGGTGAAATTGATAGAGTGCCGACAGGCCTAGTCGAGGATCGCTGGGTCAAATCAGTGGAGATCGTTGAAGTTAATGATGTCAATAATCAAAAAGGCACTGGCCGTGACACGGTTGGTGGCCGCTATATCTTCCATCACATGATTTGGGGAACTTCAGAGCTCGATGAGAACGGAGAGCGAGTTGCCGGCACCAACACTAGCTGGCCTGTACATGAGGTTGGCCGTAATCCAGATATTTTTGATCCAGACGGCGGCCGACTTCTTAGGGCAAATAGCTTTGTCGTCTCTGACTCGGTTCATCTCCATTCTAACGGCAAAGACACTGAAGGCCACCTAGAAATTGGCTTTAGATTTCACCCGGTAGGCTACGAGCCAAAGTATGAGAGAGCAGTATTGGGCTTAGGCAACGGAGTGGATATCAGCATTGCTGGCAACGAAAATGAGCAGGAGCTGCATGCTTACAAGGTTTTGACTGACAATATTAAGGTTATTACTTTTGAGCCCCATCTGCATGCTCCAGGTGAACGGATGTGTTTAGAGGCGATCTGGGGCTACAGCGTAGAAACCTTATCGTGCGTCGGCTATGACCATAACTGGGTTCGCGGCTATGCCTATGAGGATGACGCCGCGCCTCTGCTCCCCAAAGGGACTATTTTGCACATCGTAGGTTATATGAACAATACCAGTACCAACCCGAATGTTCCTGACCCACGTAACTGGCAGGGCTCAGGTAACCGCTCAGTAACTAATATGTTTATTGATCTGGGGATGCGGGTAAAACTCAGCGATGAGCAGTTTTTGGAAGAAATGGAAAAAAGAAGGATGGTGCTAAATTTGGGGCCAAACGATCATGTGATAGGATGCCCTCTATGTCTAGCCCCTTTGGTTGCCCCGTTAGTAAAAGAAGAATCAGCTATATCTGGTAAAACAGCTGGTAACGAAGTCGCATTACAGGAGAGTAATTAATCATGATTTACAGTTTAAATAAGGGCGCAGTATCAGCCATACGTTTTTTCGCCTTATCAACCTTACTTGCATTGTTCTCGCAAGGACTTATGGCTCAATCTTACACTAAAGGTCAGCATATCGAACCGGCCTATGAAGGTTGGCGCCCAATGCCTGATGGCAGCTTTAATTTCATGTTTGGATACATGAATGAAAACTGGGAAGAGCAGCCAAATGTAGATATAGGTGAGAACAATTCATTCTCACCGGGCGACCCTGACCGAGGCCAGCCTACCCACTTTTTGCCGCGTCGCAATCGATTCACATTCGAAGTAAACGTACCTGCAGACTGGGGAGATCGTGAACTGGTTTGGACACTGAACGTCAATGGGGCTCAGCGAAAAGCTTACGCCACCCTGAAGTCGGACTACCTCGTTGACAACATGGTTATCGCCTCTGAAACGGGATCCTTAGGAGCTGGCACCAGCAGCCCTGAATCACGTGCGAATGTCGCGCCAATTGTAACAGTGCAGGGCGATGCGATTCGTACTGTCAGAGCTGGCCAAGCAATGAAGCTCGACACGTTGGTGGCAGATGATGGTTTGCCAACCCCAACTGATGTAGTTGCCGAAGCTAAAAGGTTTGCTCAATTTATCGGTGGGCCATTGGCCGTTGCCTTTGTTACGCCAGAGGCTGTAAACAAGCGCCGTCTGTCTTCACCACCAACAAGGGTGACCGTTGGCAAAGTGAATGGATTATTTTTGTCTTGGAATGTCTATAGAGGCGCAGGCAAAGTATCCTTTGACCCGCCAATGCCAAAGCCGTGGGAAGACACACGCACCAGTGCAAATTCGCCATGGGGTGCTCTTTGGGTGCCGCCGGCAGTTCCTGCAGATGGCATCTACGAACAAACGATCACTTTCGAAGAGCCAGGCACTTATGTTTTATGGGGACGTGCAGATGACGGCGGCCTTTATCACGACGGCTATGTGACAGTGAATGTGACTGAGTAGTAGCTCTAGACTTCTCATTATGCAGAGCAGTATTTGAAGGGCGGTATCTACCGCCCTTTTTTATTACTCAAAATAAATCGATTGTGTAATTTTAGGCTTAAAATCTGTATCAAATTTCAGAAAAATAGTTTCATTTAGTGTGTATTAGTGGTGAGTTATATCAAAAAACTGGTCTTAGTATTTCTTTTAATGATAGTTTCAGGTTTTAGCTGGGCCGACGGACACTTAAACTTAGAGCGAGCGGTTGCCAATAGTGACAGTTCTAAAACTGACACCGCTCGCGACGCAAGTCGTAAGCCTACTGACGTCCTTGAGTTTTTTGGTATCGCGCCTGACATGAAGGTATTAGATATTTTTTGCTGGCGTAGGTTATTACTCTGAAATTTAAAGCTATGCAGTGGGTTCTGGCAGCAGCGTGACTCTTTATAATAAAGGCGGCTGGGATGGTTGCTGGCGTGGCAGAGCGGCTCGCAGGTAATCGATTACCAAATGTTGAGTCAGTGGTTGCCGAACCTAGTGCCACAAGCTTTACGTCCGCGATCTAGGACAGTGTTAAACCAGGTGGATTAATAGGTATCGTCGATCATGCGGCGACCTTAGGGGTTAGCGTTGAAGTTGCTAATACACTCCACCGGATCGACCCCTTGATAATTCATCATGATTTGGGTCAAGCGTTTTTTTTGAGGGTGAATCAGATGTGTTAAGAAATCCGGATGATAACCGTATTAAGTCGATGAATGGTCCGGCGATTCGAGGCAATACTGACAGATTTGTTTACCTATTCCGCAAACCTTCCATATGAAATAAAGGCCACTGTAGGGGCTGATGTCTTTTTTAAAACTTGAGTCAAACCTGTTGATTTAAACCTATTTTTAGAATTACTTGCTCAGGCCCCTAGAGTGTTTTTTTAGCTTGAAAAACCAGCTAATTACATATTACGGCGATATTGGCCTCCAACTTCAAAAAACGTATCTGTTATCTGTCCCAATGAACAGTACCGTACTGCATTCATCAGCTCTTCAAATACATTTTCATCTTTAATCGCAGCGTTTCTAAGCCGCTCCAGTGCCTCGTTTGCCTTGTCCTTATGTGTTTTATGAAATTCGGCAAGACGACTAATTTGGCTTTGCTTTTCCTCGACCGTTGAACGCGCAAGCTCTATCTCCTGTTCTGGTTCGGGTTCTGGATTGAGAAAGGTGTTAACACCTACCAAAGGAAGACTGCCGTCATGCTTGCGATGTTCGTAGAGCATTGACTCATCCTGTATTTTGCCTCTCTGGTAACCAGTTTCCATCGCGCCTAAAACACCGCCGCGTTCAGAAATTCGCTCAAATTCTTTAAGCACTGCCTCTTCTACAAGATCTGTGAGCTCTTCAATAATGAATGCGCCCTGATTTGAGTTTTCGTTTAGCGCTAGTCCCCATTCTTTATTAATGATGAGCTGGATGGCCATTGCCCGGCGCACAGACTCCTCAGTTGGCGTGGTCACTGCTTCGTCATAAGCATTGGTATGTAGACTGTTACAGTTATCATAAACAGCAATGAGAGCCTGTAGCGTTGTGCGGATATCATTGAACGACATTTCCTGAGCGTGCAGGGATCGGCCTGAAGTTTGGATGTGATACTTAAGCTTTTGGCTTCTCTCATTAGCGCCGTAGCGAAAGCGCATGGCGGTAGCCCAGATCCTTCTCGCGACACGCCCCATTACAGTGTATTCAGGGTCCATGCCATTGGAGAAAAAGAACGAAAGATTATGGGCGAAGTCGTCTACTTCCATGCCTCTGGCTAGATAGGCTTCAACAAAAGTAAAACCGTTAGATAAGGTAAATGCTAATTGTGAAATTGGGTTAGCGCCAGCTTCAGCAATGTGGTATCCAGAGATTGAAACAGAATAGAAATTTCTAACTTTATTGGTGGTGAAATATTCCTGAATATCGCCCATAAGTTTAAGGCTAAACTCTGTCGAGAAAATACAAGTATTCTGGCCTTGATCTTCCTTTAGGATATCCGCCTGTACCGTGCCGCGTACATTTTCTAAAGTCTGTGCTTTGAGTTTTTCGAATTCCTCAGCGTTTGGCTCTCTTGAGTTCGTTTTCGTAAACTCGTGTAGTTGCTGATCAATAGCTGTATTTAGAAACATCGCGAGTAATGTCGGCGCGGGACCATTAATGGTCATAGATACAGACGTGCTTGGATTGCATAGGTCAAAGCCGTCGTACAAGGCTTTCATGTCGTCTAAAGTTGCTATGGAAACCCCTGAGTTGCCGACCTTGCCATAAATATCTGGTTGAACATCAGGGTCGAATCCATAAAGCGTCACCGAATCAAAAGCGGTGGACAGTCGTTTTGCATCAGAGTGTTTGGACAGCTGCTTAAATCGGCGATTAGTTCTAAACGCATCGCCTTCACCTGCAAACATTCTGGTTGGATCTTCTGATTCACGCTTGAATGGAAAAACGCCGGCTGTGAAGGGGAATCGTCCTGGTACGTTTTCTAACAATAGCCAGCGTAATAGCTCGCCATGATCTTCAAAGCGAGGCAAAGATACGCGTGGGATTTTGGTGCCTGATAATGAGGTTCTCATTAATTGGGTGCGTATTTCACGGTCTCGAACTTTAACGACGAGCTCATCACCAGAGTAATCGTCCTTGAGCTGTGGCCAGTCCTCGAGTAAACGCTTGGTTCGGCCATCCATTGCGCTGTCTTTTTTGGTGATAAGTTCGTTGAGATTACTTCCATCTTGCCCGGCGGTTTCAAGCATAGACTTAGCAGCGATAAGTTGCTGGCGCTCGCGAGCCAGTTTTGATTGCTGCGTCACTTGATCATGATAATCACGCACAATTTCGGTGATCTCAGCTAAATACCGCTGTCTCTGCGCTGGAATTATAAGCGTCCGGGCAGTAGATACTTTGGTATTCACTGTCTCTAGATGCTGTTTGAATTCCTTAAGACCTTGTTTTTGTAGTTCTGGTACTAATGCTTGATAGAGGGCAGTGATGCCATCGTCGTTAAATTTCGAAGCGATTGTTCCAAAGACTGGCATCGCATCAGGCATCACGGTAAAAGCCTCTCGATTTCTCTGCACCTGTTTTGATACATCGCGTAGCGCGTCTTCACTTCCTTTGCGGTCGAACTTATTGATGGCAAAGATATCGGCATAGTCAAGCATATCGATTTTCTCCAGTTGACTGGCCGCGCCAAATTCTGGCGTCATCACATAAAGCGAGGTATCTACAAAAGGAACAATGCCTGCATCCCCTTGACCGATGCCCGGAGTTTCTATGATGATTAAATCAAACCCAGAAAGCTTTATCGCTTGAATAATTTCTGACAGGTGGTGTGGGATTTCTACCGATGCGTCTCTTGTGGCAATAGAGCGCATGAATATATTGGGGTGGCTTATAGCGTTCATTCGAATGCGGTCACCAAGTAAAGCGCCACCTGTCTTCTTTCGTGTCGGATCGATTGCTAGTACCGCGATGGTTAGCTCATCACGGCTGTCTTGCCTAAAGCGTCGAATAATTTCATCTGTGGTGGACGACTTTCCTGCCCCGCCAGTGCCGGTAATACCCAGAACAGCTGAGCCGGTTGTTGCCTGCGAAAGCGTTGCTAACTTCTCTATATCGGCACTCGAATATTTGTTGTTCTCTAAAGCTGTGATGGCTCTGGTGAGCAGGAGGCGATCGCCCTTGTTCAAGTCTTCTATCGCTGGCGCTGAGGGGCGTTGCTGGCCAGTGTGACATCGAGCCAGCATGTCATCGATCATACCTTGCAGGCCAATTGTTTGACCGTCGGCCGGTGAATAGATTCGAGTCACTCCATAGTTGTGCAGCTCATCAATCTCAGCAGGAATGATGACCCCACCACCGCCACCAAAGATTTTGATATGACCGGCACCTAATTCTTGCAGCCTATTAATCAAATATTTAAAATATTCGATGTGACCACCTTGGTAAGAGCTGATAGCAATGGCGTCGGCGTCTTCCTGAATGGCGGCTTCGACTATTTCTTGTACGGAGCGATTGTGAGCGAGATGGATTACTTCAGCACCACTGGCCTGAAGAATGCGGCGCATGATGTTTATAGCTGCATCATGACCATCAAATAGGCTTGCTGCAGTCACAAATCTTAGCCATGATCGCTTTTCAGCCTGCTGCTGTGAGGCTCCTGAGGGTTGCTTAAAATTCACTACGCTCACTGTCTTCTCCCTTACCTGCCTTTTGTCCAAGCAGGTACTTAAATCATGTCGCATTATGTGATTAGGCGATCATTCTAGACTAAAAATGTGCGGCGGTCCCTGTTCCCCCTATAGATGTGCGGGCTATTATCGGGAATTGCTGCTGCTTCACCGCTTGAGGTGCTTTTTTGTCCCAGATAAGCTGGCTAGGCCTGAGAAAATCAACAAATATAATGCTGCAATATCATCAGGACATACCCAGTATATTCAAACTATTAACCTGTTTTGGGAGAATTGGCCTAGGTGAGCTTCTGTCGATTTTCTAGAATTCTCATTGAAGTCAACCCCCGGCGTCAGAGGTCGGAGTATTGTTTGTGAACAATCAGACAGAACGTTGTGAGCAAATAATGCCCCGAGCCTTGACGGGCTCATATAATGTGAACTATTGGGAAGTGAGGTGTGGCAGAATAAAAAAAAGCGACCGAGTCTAGAAGGACACATTATTACGCGTTGCTATATTGCATATTCCTATTTAGGTATAGTGCCAACATGGAAACATGGATAAGTTTTACCTTGCTTGCTGTGGTTATGCAATCGGTGCGGACCGCTGGTCAGAAGCAAATTGCAACGAAAATCTCCCCGCCCGCAGCGACCTTAGTAAGGTACCTATTTGGGCTTCCGGTTGCTCTCGTTTATTTCTATTGGCTTCAAAGTGGGCACGCTATTGCTGAAAAGTTAAGCCCAACTTTTTTTATATCATCGAGTTTAGCCGCCGTCTCTCAAATAGCGGCAACGGTTCTTTTAATAAAAGCGCTTGCTTTGAAGAATTTTGCTGTGGGTACAGCGTTGGCTAAAACAGAAGCGATACTAACGGCTGTTATTGGGTCGCTTTTCTTTTCTTCGGCTCTAAATTTACTTGGATATGTTTCAGTTTTGCTCGGAGTTGCAGGCGTTCTTATTGCGAGCAACTTGCGTGTCAGCTGGACTGACTTTACGACCAATAAAAGTATTAAATTCGGCGTAGGAGCAGGGCTGGGATTCGCTCTTGCTTCGCTTTGGATTCGAGAAGCATCACTTTCCTTAGGAATAGACGGTGTCGTCGGTGCGGCCACCGTTTTAGTATTTATGGTTATCTTGCAGACCGTATTGTGCGTGCTCTGGATTGTAATTTTTGAGTATGCACAGATCGTACTTATCGCGAAGAATTTGCCAGCCTCAATATTTATTGGCATTACATCGGTTCTTGGATCTATCGGCTGGTTTACTGCGATGAGTTTACAAAATGCCGCTCTGGTTAAAACGCTGGGGCAAACGGAGTTTTTAGTGACCATTGCTATAACGACTTTTTACTTCTCTGAGAAAATTTCGAAACGAGAATTAGCGGGTATCGCTCTTATAGCACTGAGTGTTTTGGTTTTACTAGGAGCTTCTTAACAGGGATGGTATTTTTTGATTAAGCTTTAGTTATTAGTGATCGATTAGTTACTAGAGTTTTTAGTAGTATATGGCTGTCAGCCCATTTCAACTTTTTAAAGTCATTGACCAAGGTTTTTCCGTGACACAATTCTGCACTTTTCCCTATTTCAAACAGGTCACTACTGTCACAGTACTTACCCTGCTCATCAGCTGTCAAACAGCTAACATGGATGGTTCTAGCCACGGGCTTGAGAGTGTTAAGTTGACTATTCTTTATACCAACGATGAACATGGTTGGATGGAGGGCGTGGAAGAAGGGCGGGGCGCAGCGAGTATTTTTGAGCAATGGCAGGTACAAGAGGGGTTTACAAAAGACGGTCCCTTTTTAGTTCTTAGTGGGGGCGATAACTGGACAGGACCTGCGATCTCAACTTGGGTCGAGGGGGAGAGCATGGTCGAGGTTATGAATGCCATGGACTACGATGCATCTGCTGTCGGCAACCATGAATTTGATTTTGGTTTAGAGACTTTAGCTGTCAGGACCAGCCAGGCCAATTTCCCCTATTTGAGTGCTAACACGACTTGGAAGGACTCTGGGAGCTTTCCTTTGGACTTAGGCATACTGCCTTTTACTGTCAGAGAAGTAGCGGGTTTGGATGTTGCGATTATTGGGCTGTCAACCATTGATACGGCCACAACTACTATGCCAAGCGTTGTGGCCCCTTTGGCTTTTAATGATTATGCAGAGGCTCTGCGTAAAGTCATGCCCAGCGTAAAACAGGCTGACCCTGACCTTATTATTCTTATTAGTCATGTGTGCATGGGTGAGCTACGCGTGTTGGCAGGAGAAGTCGAAGATTTGGATATCACTATGATGGGTGCTGGCCACTGCAACGAATTGGTGGCCGAACAAATTGGCGACACGGTTATTCTTGGTGGTGGTTATCATTTTACTAGCTACGCCAAGGCGGTTATCGACTACGATGTAAGGTTGGAATCTGTAACAAATTTATCTTTTACAACACATGAAAATCGCGCCGGATCAGATGGTGAGGCAATTGCCGAAATCGTAGGTCAATGGCGATCTCTTTCAGAGCAAACCTTGGCGGAGAATTTGGGCTTTAGTGTGAGAGGATGGGAGAGGTCTGGTGAGCAACTGCAGCGTGCAATTATTAATTCCTGGCTTGAGTTTGATGTGACCGCAGACATGGCTATTACCAACGCGGGCGGTATTCGCTCATCTATTAGTGCTGGTGAAATTAACCTTGGTACTGTGGTGTCCATGTTGCCATTTAATAACACTATCATTGCAACCCAGATTAGTGGAAGAGTTTTGCGAACAGTCCTTGAAGAAGGAGAGCGTCCGGTGTTTGCAGGTTTAACTAAAGTAGGTAGCGAATGGGTTGTTGGCCGGACGGGTAAAGCATTAGTGGAGGGTGGGCTTTATCGTGTTCTAATCAACAGCTTTATGTATGACGGTGGTGACGGCTTTGGCATGGTCGCCGAGTTCGACCCAGACGGCTTCGATATGGAAGTGAATTACCGAGAACCTTTTGTGCGGTGGCTTAGAAAGCTAAACACGTCGGCGTCTAATCCGTTAATTTTAGATTAGCTGTTCAGGATAGAAAATATAGGTTAGTTATCAAGAAGCTGCGCCTTGTAACCGAGAGTAATGAGTCTTTGCAAAATTTCATTGCTCTGCTGGCGGTCTCGAGTTTCGACAGTGACATATAAATCTGCATCTTTAGTTCGAATGCTGGCAAACATTCGTTGGTGAGAAACTTCGAGGATGTTCCCACCCAAATCACCGATCTTCGCTGAAATATCAGATAGTACTCCAGGTAGGTCGTCTATTTTAATTAGATAGCGAACAATACTCCCTTTGCGCGCTAGCTGTCGCATGAGCACTGATGCCAAAATTCGTGGATCGATATTGGCACCGCAAAGAATTACTGCCGTTTTCTGCTTCATAAATAATTCAGGATTCCCCATGACAGCTGCCAGCCCAGCTGCACCAGCGCCCTCAGTGACGGTCTTTTCTATAGTCAGTAGTAAATTGATCGCTTCTTCTATCTGATCTTCCGTCACGATGACGATGTCATCAACGAGGCGTTTGATAATTTCTAGATTTATCTCGCCCGGCTGCTTAACGGCAATACCCTCTGCGATTGTCGAGCCGCCCAGAGGAGAGTCTAACCCATTGACCGAATTGTAGACGCTTGGATAGCCCTCGACTTCTACGCCAATTATTTTGATAGCGGGATTGATTGCTTTAGCCGCTGTCGCGACACCGGAAATCAGACCGCCGCCTCCAATTGGCACAACGATGCTCTGTAAGTCGGGTACCGTTTCCATCATCTCCAACCCCGCTGTGCCGGCGCCGGCGATTATTTGCTCGTCGTTATAAGGATGCACAAAGACTAGTTTTTGTTCCGCCGCGAGCTTGTGAGCGTGAACAGCCGATTCAGAAAGCCCGTCTCCTTCGAGTATCACGTTAGCCTTAAAATTTCGCGTATCCTCAACTTTTACATGAGGTGTGTTTTTGGGCATGACGATGGTTGCTGGTATTCCTAAGCGCTGCGCATGATAAGCCACGGCCTTGGCATGATTGCCAGCCGACATGGCAATCACCCCTGACTTTCTCTCTGCATCGCTGAGTTGAAGTAACTTGTTCAGCGCGCCGCGTTCTTTAAAGGAGGAGGTGAATTGAAGGTTTTCAAACTTAAGGAATATTTCGGCGCCAAGAATTTCGGATAGAGTTCTCGATCTCTGAAAAGGGGTGTTAATAACGGATCCTGATATGCGTTTCGCAGCGAGTTTAATGTCGTCCAGCAAAATGGTCATAGCTATTGCTCTTTTGAGAAGGTGATTTTAGCGTTGGTGGAGAGAAGCTGATCTGTAGCTGACTTGCTGGCTCGAACTCTATTTTGCCGGCAATTAATGCCGAGAACTAGATATTAATAGATATCACACAGAGAGTGTAGTTTTGTCTGTTTACGGCTAAGAATTCTGACGATCCTATGTGCAATGAGCTATACCTATAGGAGAAGTGCTGAATTTTGGCGTGATGGATTCAATGGCCTCCCTTAAGGCCGTTTCTTTATAACGTAGACTCATAGATAGGAAGGCCTAAGGCATCACTTGGAAATAGGAAAAAGCTATATACGCTTAAAACAGCTTTTGACTCGCAGCGCCAAGTTCCTCGAGATGCCTTGACTGCCCAAATAAGGCTAAAAAATGATGAATTCACGAATCGCTGAAGAGATGGAAAATATTGCATTGGACCGCCGGGCTCTTGCCAAGGCGTTTGATGACTATCTTTTTGTTTCCAGCTCGAGCACCTGTCCAGTATGGACTAACGTAGAAGAGACCATATACCATCAAGTCTCGGCGCATATTGAAAATCAGGACAAGTTTTCTAAATACGTCCCCTGTGCACCTACTTTGCTGATACAGCTTATAGATACTTTAAAGTCAGAAGCGGCAGACTTCAAAAGAATACAAGAAATCATTAAAGCGGATGCAGGCCTCACCGGTCAAATAATCAGAATTTCCAACAGTCCTTTATACCGTCGGCGCCGCGATGACATTACGTCGATAGACAAGGCAATTTCGATGCTGGGGTTTGATGAAATAATGCAGGTAGCTTCTGCTGTGATGATGAAAAAGGTTTTCCATATTGAATCACAGCGCTATCGAACACCTGTTAGCCGAGTCTGGGAGCACTGCCTTAAAAGCGCTGAGGCTTGCTTGGTTTTGGCTGATCGAAGTCAGGAGTTTCGAGGCTATTTACTGGGGTTAATTCATGAGATAGGTCGAATATCAATCTTGAACTGCTTTATTGAGGAGTGTGCCGGCAAAAACCTTGACGGAGTCGATGATTTTTTGATTATTCGCCGACTGATGAAAGAATATGGACCTTGGCTATCAGCCTTCATCGCGGCTGAGTGGGGGCTCGACGGGCATTTTTTAATCACTTTTCGAGAGTTCGAAAAACTTTATCTTGGAGAACTCAGTGAAGAGCAATATTTTCAGGTGTCTGACGATACTAAGGTGCTTAACCTCGGTTCTCAATGTGCAATGATCCATTCTCTTACCAACAGTAATCACTTGTCCAAAGCAGACGGGGTTGCAGTATTAATAGACAATGGTTTAAGTCCCGAGCTGGTAGGAAAAATCTTTGCACGCTTTGACCTAGCCGAGGCCTCTTTGCTTTAAGTTCAAGTCAAATACTGACGTCGCGGCTCGCTCAAGTTCTAAGTTCGACAAGTCTTAACCAAAGTCAATTAGCTTATCAACTTCTTCTAGAAAGCTATTCCATACACCAGTAAATTGCTCATCTTGACAAGCAAGAACCGGCAGTTTGTAGTCTTCCCCATTGAGCGGGTCTTGGATTAGATACTGTTCAGCACAAACGTTGGCGCAGTGCAGCGCTATCGCCAAAGGCGACTTCAAACCGGTACGCTGTTGCTGCAACGCATCGCAAATGTCGCCGGGGAGGTCCCATTGCCTAGCGACAAAATAGGAGATATCCATTGATACCTCCGTAATAAATTCTCTGAATTCGATACTTCCGGGTTCATCGTTGGTGTCGCAGTGAACCAGGGCTTCAACCAAGCATTCAAACACCAGGATCTTGCCGATGTCGTGGATAAGCCCCAAGAAATGCCCAGTAAAACCATCTTGACCTAGCGCCGTAGCGAAGCCTTTGCAAAGATAGGCGCAGTGCAATGAGTGATCCCAAATTTGCTTGCCATAAAGCTTATAGTAGATTGGCTTTGGCGGATGCAGGGATTTCATCAGCAGGGCGCTGACTATATCGGATATGCCATTCATGCCTAATCTTGCGACAGCAGTTCCTAGATCCCGTATTTCAAAACCTGCTGTATATTGAGCACTGTTTACAATTTTGAGTACTCGTAGAGCTAGACTAGGGTCTTGATTTATGAGGTCGACAATTTCTAGATAATGAGTGTCTGGCTTGCGTAGCAAGTCCAGTAGCTTCATCTGCAGGGCGGGCAGGGGCCTAATTCTTTTATTCAGCTCATCAATGTCTGACAACGAGCGCTGAATGGAGGTTTTAGTCGAAATTTCTAGACTGTTGAGGCTATGAGCGCAGTGCGGAAACATTGAATCATAGAAGGCTGTGTTAGTCCCTGTACTTTCCATTGTCACACCTTGAAGGTTTTCATTCTATGCGACTAATAGTAGTCGGCGAATGACCATTTTTCCTCGGAATTTCTAATAATAAGGCCCCAAGCGTAAGAATCAATAGATGCCGCCCCAAGCTGATTCAATTGCAAGCAACGACCTAAGCCAGAAGTTACTTTGAGCGTGATTAGCGCGCTTAATTAGCTAGTTAGGGCTTTCTCATTGCCGCTTGGCGTTTTGGCCGAGTCCTTCGTGCTTGCTCTGCAGTTGGTTCGCTAAAACTGCGAACCCAAGTGCTGCTAATGTTGTTGCTTGTTTTTCCTCTATTCGCCACTATTAGCCATAACGACTTCTGATATGGAAACCTATGTTTTACCTTAAGCTGGAGTCAGCCCAATTAATTACAACTTTTTATTTCTGTATAGAAAATTAACAGTCCCTCGGAGCGCCCGCGATGAAAATAAAAAATATAAAAACTGCAAACTTAATCCCCAAAAAAATTAGGCAGCAACTTACAGCGCTGCTATGCGCGCTTTGCTTACCTTGCTCTGCAGTTTTCGCGGACAATCATAACGAGGCGAACAACCTGAGTCAGCTTATACAAGCAAGCCATCGCAGCAATGACAATATTTCTCGAAACACTGCCAGACATCCTGTGCAGACGTTGAGATTTTTTGGACTAAAGCCCAGCATGACGGTGATAGAGATATTGCCAGGTGGCGGCTGGTATACCGAAATTTTAGCCCCTTTTCTAAAAGAGGAAGGTAAGCTGTATGCTGCGCATTTTTCTCCCAACGCTAGCCTCTCCTATATGGCGCCTTCACTGGGGCGATTCGAAGATAAGCTTAGCTCTAATCCAGATCTTTATGGTAAGACCACTGTTCGTCATCTAAACCCTCCTTATGAGACCGCTATAGCGCCTCCAGGAAGCGCGGATATGGCGATGACTTTTAGGAATGTTCATAACTGGGTTATGGCTGAGCAGCAGGCTGAATTCTTTACCGCCTTTTATACGGCGCTTAAGCCTGGAGGCATTTTAGGTATTGTCGAGCATCGAGCTAAGCCAGGCTCAAGCATGGAAGTAATGGAAACAACTGGCTATGTGACAGAGGCATATGTCAAAGAACTCGCGGTTGCTGCCGGATTCGAATTCGTTGGGTCGTCTGAGATCAATGCAAACGCTAAAGACCAGACTGTTTATCCTCGGGGCGTTTGGACTCTGCCACCTACTTATCGGATGGGTGAAGAAAATAAGGCTGAGTTTACTGAGATCGGCGAGAGCGACCGAATGACATTGAAATTTCTAAAACCTATGTAAAACGCTATTAGTAAAAATAGGGTGGCATGGCTAGGAAAGGGGTAGGTTCAGTGCCGCCGCGAGACATTTGCTGAATTGGAATGTATTGAGACTCCTATCGACCATAGTCCTAAGCCTTAATTAGATCTAATTTGGACTTGAAACAGGGTGGAAATTTGGGCTAGGACACTGCCACAGATGTTTTTGCCGGTGATTATTCGTTTGGAAGTTTTTCCATTCTATGCTTAATCTTCAGGCGGCCAGCCCCGAGAACTATTTGTTCAGGACGCTCCGCCTGATTGCTCGCAATCAATACCCAAGGCCCCTGACTCGTAGGTATGGAATCAAGGGGAATCAAAACCAAGCTAACTAAACCCAGTGGCCCAAAATAGTCCTTCTCTCATTTTAAGCCTGACCATAGACACCCGCTCGCTCGCCGCTTACTCTTTGCTGTAATGTTTCATCGTGATTTTTTTCAATAACACTTAGGAGTCCGAATGCATTCTAAATCAATAATAATCAGTGCGCTAACTGCTGGCATGGTGACTTCCAGTTTGGTTTTCGCCGCTCAGAGTGAGCCTGAACTAGCCGGTCGTCCAAATATTGTACTCATTTTAGCCGATGATTTGGGCTTCACTGATATTTCGCCATTTGGCAGTGAAATTAGCACGCCCAATATTGCGGCGCTTGCTAAAGCCGGCATTTCGTTCACCAACTACCACACGGCGGGAAGCTGCGCTCCAGCCAGAGCCATGCTTTTGACTGGAGTGGACAGTCACAAAAACGGCGTGCCAAATATTCCAGAAGCATTACCCTCTGAGCAGAAAGGTTTTGAAAACTATCTTGGTGTGCTCAGCGATAAGGTGGTCACTCTGGCGACCCTGCTAAACGATGAGGGCTACCACACCTACATGACCGGTAAATGGCATTTAGGTCATACCCCTGAATTGCTGCCATCAGCGAAGGGTTTCGAGCGCACAATTGCGATGGCTGATACAGGCGCAGATAATTGGGAACAGCGCCCTTATTTGCCTATTTACGATAAAGCTAACTGGTACGCTGATGGGCAAGCTCATACTCTGCCTGATGATTTTTACTCGTCTAAATATTTCGTGGATAAAACCATTGAGTTTGTTGATAGCAATGCAGACGATGGTCAACCCTTCTTCGCTTATATTCCTTTTCAAGCTGTGCATATGCCGGTGCAGGCACCCCGAGAATTTTCCGATAAGTATTCAGGTATGTATGATGAAGGTTGGACTGTTATGCGGGAAAAAAGACGCAAGGCGGCAGAGTTTGCTGGTGTTATTCCAGAAAATACTAAGACAGTAGTAACTCCGGGCACACTAGAGTGGGGTGGATTGACCGACGAGCAAAGACGTCACCATGCAAGGCGAATGGAAGTTTATGCTGGCATGGTCGAAGCGATGGACATGCATATTGGCCGCCTCATGGATCACTTGAAAGCCATTGGCGAGTTTGAAAACACTATTTTCATTTTCACATCAGATAACGGAGCTGAGGGTTCAAATTTAATTCGTGCCGATGGGATGTCACTGTTAAGTGCGTGGTTTAAGCAAGTGGGTTATAACGCCGACTATGACACCTTGGGAGAGAAGGGGTCTTTTAACGCAATTGGGCCCAATAATGCCACTATCGCGGCCTCGCCGCTGGCTTATTATAAATTCTATGCCAGTGAGGGAGGGCTGCGTGTGCCGCTTGTCATGGCAGGGCCTGGGATAGCTGAGCGTGATCAAAAAACTGATGAATTTGTTTTCGTCACTGACTTAGCTCCAACCATATTGAGCTTGGCAGGCGTTGAGGGGCACAGCGGACATTGGAAGGATAAGCCTGTTGAGGAAATCGTTGGCAAAGACTTTTCAAGATTCTTAAGCAATGATGACAACGATATACACGATGCTTCCACTGCAATTGGCTACGAGTTAGGAGGCAATAGAGCGTTATTTAAAGGCGATTACAAGGTTGTATTTAATCGCAGTGCAGTAAACGATCAAACCTGGCACCTTTTTAATATTAAAACCGATCCCGGTGAAACCAATGATCTAGCAAATGATGAGCCGCTTCGGTTCAAAGAGATGCTCAACGACTATGAAGAGTTTGTTCGAGAAAACAATGTTCTGCCAATGCCTGAGGGGTATGACCAAAGGAGAGAGATTTTCCGCGGGACTCTTAATTAGGACGCGCCGCTCTCGATTTTTTGAATGTCTATCAAGATCTCGCTTACCCGGCAGGATTTCTAGCCATGCGAAATAGTAAAATGAGCAAAGCTCAGAGGCCGCTTTGGGTCGAGCTTAGTCTTATAGGTTAGTGCCTCCAGAACAGAAATTTCTTCGTTTTCAACGTCATGTTTGGAGCCTGCCTTGGCTTTCCGTACTAAGTACGAGATATCTCGTACTTAGTACGGAGAAGCGGTCATATGCCTATTAAAATAAAACCCAAAAGTGATCGTCTCAAGCGTGAGCGCATATTGAAATCTGCCGATTCAAATGGAATCAGCACGCTAAATATGCGCTCTCTCGCCTAGCAGCTGAATTTCCCGGCGATGACTCTATATACCTGTATTCAAAATAAGGATGAGCTGGTATCCGGGATGGTGGACCTCGTTGCTTCTCAGATAAAGGTGCCGCCCCAGGATAAATATTGGCGAAAAAATATCACTGAAATAGCACTTACTGCGGATGAAACATTTTACGAACATTCATGGGTGATCAGTTTATGGTCGAGTTCAGGTGGCCCAGCTAAAATGCAGCACGAGGAATCAATTTTAAGGGGACTTCGAGAAGCCGGCGTCTCTGTGGCGTTAGCGTGCCGTGGGTCTCATGCGATAACAATGCACATAATTGGATTTACGGCGCAGGCAGTGGATTTTCCTCGCGATGCAAAAGAGGTGATGGCGGCAGCAGCTGGTTTTTTGGCGCATGCTGACACCAGACCTTGCAGAGTACGGACAACACCACTTCGATTCTCCTGAGTCAGATGGCGTATTAGAATTTGTGTTCAGCTTTAGCTTGGACGGGCTAAAAAAACATTTGGAGGAATCACGAAAAGTATTCTATTCAAAATTGGTGGAGTCTTTGTATTTTAAATTTTCGTCGTGAGTGTATTAGTGTTTTCGGTGAGGTTTTCAGACGGGCCAAAAGGTCCTTTAGTGGGAGGAGCGCTAAAGTCTGGAAGCTTGGTAACCGACCCCTTTGTAGCTTGGGATATCGCGGTGGGAGGAATTGACTGGAAAAGTGTAAAAGAACAAATTCCGCCGATCATGAAAGGAATTATTGCCTAGCTTGCACACTGGCGCGCCGATGAGAAATCGAGCCTATTTCCGCTTGGCGGGGTTGGCACGCAATCATAGTTAGCTTGAATTTAGCGAAGCAGCAATAGCGGCCGACTTGAGCTCAATAGCATTTTAACTGTCATGCTGCCCAACACCCACTCTCGAAGTCGTGTATGGCTAAAGGCGCCCATTAGGGTTAAATCGATATCGTGTTCATCTTGGTAACTGTGCAGAGTTTTACTCGGCTCACCTTCTAGCGTTGCAGCGATGACCGTGTGACCGGCGTTCTGCAGTTTCTGGGTGGCAGAGTCTTGAAGTGCACAAGCCGTGCTTGGAGATTCCCCTACAGTGACCAGATGTACAGGCAAGTGAGTGAAGCGCTGACTGTTTACGAGTAGCTCTAGGGCCTTGCCAGATGCTTCGCTGCCGTCGTACGCGAGCATTATTTTTTTTGGCTCTTTAAAATCACAGTTCACCACCAAAATAGGGCGGTGTAAGGCGCGGATACTAGCTTCTAAATGACCGCCTAAGTGATGCGCATCTTGAGCATGCTCTTCGCCGCGGACACCGAGTACCAATAGTCGAATATCATTTTCCATCGCTATTAGAGATTCGGTAAGGCCGTCGTGTCGTTGCTTGAGAGTCGGAGCTGCTATTCCTGCAGCGACAACACGTGCTTTCGCAGCATCCAGCATGAGCTTGCCTTGTTCGATCAAAAGTTTGTTTCGCTGGGCTTCAATAGAGGTTAATTCTTCTAGTAACGCTTCTTGACTGCCAAGCCCAATAGCGCCTGATAAATCTGAGGATGCCGCGTTCTCAGAATTTTCGAGGTTGTGAAGTAAAGACAACGGAGCAGACAAACTCAGACTAAACCAAGCAGCATAGTCACAAACCGCAGAGCTGTATCTGGAGCCGTCGATGCAGGCTAGCACTTCTGTAATCACTGACTTTTCAGTTTCATTGCTCATTAATGTTCACCTAATACTTTATCGATTTCTTCGGGTTTGTCATGGACACCAAACCTGTCAATGATAGTTTCGCTAGCCTCATTCAGGCCTCGCACTTCTATCTCGGCGCCTTCGCGTCTGAATTTTATAACTGCTTTGTCTAATGCGCTGACCGCCGTGATATCCCAAAAGTGAGCTCGGTTTAAGTCAATAACCACTTTGCTAACGGCTTCTTTAAAATCGAATGCCGCGAGCATTTTTTCAGCGGAGGCAAAAAATACTTGTCCAACAACCTTGTAACTGCGCATATCTTCAGCTTCATTGTGTTCACTGACAACATACATAAAGTGGCCGACGCGATTTGCAAAGAACAAGGCTGCTAACAATACCCCGGCCAACACGCCGTAGGCTAGGTTGTGAGTCCAAACGACAACGGTCACTGTTGTTAGCATAACTAGGTTTGACGACAGCGGATACGTCTTCAAATCGCGAATTGACCCCCAATTAAAGGTACCAATAGAGACCATTATCATAACTGACACAAGCACTCCCATGGGTATCATTGACACTTGCTCTTCGAAAAAGACCACCATTAAAAGTAATACGGTTCCAGCGACCAAGGTTGATAAACGGCCCCTGCCGCCTGATTTAATATTGATGACCGATTGACCAATCATTGCGCAGCCTGCCATTCCTCCCAGCAGCCCGGCACCGATATTGGCGATGCCTTGAGCCTTGCACTCACGGCTTTTATCGCTGGGTGTGTCAGTAAGGTCGTCAACGATAGTCGCGGTCATTAGCGACTCCAATAAACCTACAACTGCGAGCCCCGCCGCATAAGGGAAAACAATCTTCAGTGTATCGAAAGTTAGTGGTACATCAGGCCAAAGGAATATCGGTAGTGTGTCAGGTAGAGCACCTAGATCGCCGACAGTGCGGACATCCAAGCCTAGGTAAGTGCTTGCGGCAGTAAGCGCTAAGATTGCCAAAAGAGGAGACGGCAGAGTCTTGTTGATGAGTGGAAACAGGTAAATGATGGCCAGACCAGCGGCAGTGACTGCATAGGTATGCCAGCTGACATCTGTCAGTTCTGGGAGCTGTGCTAGGAAAATCAAGATGGCTAATGCATTCACGAAACCGGTTACAACCGAGCGAGAGACGAAGCGCATAAGCTCGCCAAGCTTCAAATAGCCAGCAATCATCTGTAATACACCGGTAAGCATCGTCGCAGCGAGCAGGTATTGCAGGCCGTGGTCTTTGACTAGAGTTACCATCAACAGCGCCATGGCACCGGTAGCGGCTGAAATCATGCCGGGTCTGCCACCGAGTATTGAGGTGAGTACGGCAATACAAAAAGAAGCGTACAAGCCAACTTTTGGATCGACCCCTGCAATGATAGAAAAAGCGATAGCCTCTGGGATCAGGGCGAGGGCGACAACAATGCCCGCCAGGGAATCGCCACGGACATTCCCGAGCCAATCTCGTCGGGTAGAAGACAACAACATAAGGAACCTCAGTAAAGGATGATTTCTGTCAATTTGATTTAAAACCCAAACCCAGCAATAGAAATCTGCCAGTTATAGATTGGTGACGCCGTGCTTAACCTGGCTATAGACGCCTATGGATGGCAAAAAACGCTTTCAGCTAACAATGTATTGCAGGTTAATGTATTGCAGGTTAAAGGGCATTCAAGTGAATTGCGAAGTCTGATGAACGTCATTATAGGGCCATAGAAAGAGTTGTGCTAACGATAAAACGAAAAAAGCGCCATCCCTGACTTTAAGGTGAGTAAGTATAGTAGCGCGTTTCGAAAATTAGCACTGACAGTTCTAACCCTATGTTCGCTAAATAACGGGAACAAAGATTGGAGCTGACCTCTATAGACCTGCGCCAAGCCTTTGTAATTGAGTGTTCATGCCTTTCTCCTAACCCTCACCTTTAACGGCTTCAGTATTGTTGTCAATTATGAAAGGCCACGAATGAGCAAGATCAGTTCATTTTGAGTTTTGGATAAACCTGAACATAAGTGGATTCAAACTTTGCTTCTTGCCGGTGGCAGTTCACACAAGCGCTCTGATCCGCTAACGCAGCGGCGTTTAGGTCATCGGCAGCGAACATAAAAAACTCCCTGCCATCTGTGTTTCTTTCACTGTCAATCAAATGGATTTCAAACCCGCGCAGCTCGTCTTGACTAAAACTATTTAAGTCAGGCTCCACTTTCGAAAGTACATCGAAGACAGATAGACTAAACATTGTTCCGTTTGCGTACTCACCGTTTTCAATAAAGTAGTCGAGTCAGGCTATCTGTTGAAGACTTTGCAAAAAGCCGCAAAAATCACCAAGCGCTGCGGCTCAATCTGTTCGGGAACGTTTGTTTTGGGCGCGGCGGGTTTACTCGACGGTAGCGAGTAACAACTCATTGGTTTGCCATTCGCGAGCTTCAAACTAGATACGCCAATGCTAGGGTTGATGGCGATGCGCTTTATGTCCAAGATAAAGAAATGTGGACTTCGGCGGGCGTGACCACTGGGATTGATATGGCGCTTGCGATAGTTGCAGCGGATTGTGGCAATATCCTAAAAGCAAAAGTAGCTAAACGGTTGGTGATTTATTCTCACAGGCCAGGAAATCAGGCCGAGTTTGGTCAGCTGCTGGAAGCACAAACACGCAGTGAAGCACATTTTGATGGGCTTTTTGAGCGGTCAGTAAAGCAGCTGAAACAGCCGCCAAGAGTTGAGGAGGTGGCCGAATTTGTTGGTATGAGTGCCCGTTCATTCCATAGAAAATTTAGTGGTTTTTTCGAGATCCCCCCCCCGGGGGGGAATTCGTAGAGAGGGTGTGCCTAGATCATGGGCGAGAATTGCTCGACGCCGGAGAGTTAAATGAATCGGTTGCCCACAAGATTGGCTTCAAAGCAGACGCGGCATTTCACTGCGCATTTAAAACTGTGTACGGGGTCACACCGTGTCACTACTCCACTATGCAATTAGGCGAATAACTTGCCCCACAAATCCATCAAAATGCCCGTGAAGTTTCTTTAGCTCCGCTTCTTAGGCGGCTACGCGCCAAGTTCAGTTATCGGCGTTTTCTTATAAAAGAGGAGCTACGTTCGGTAAATCCGATCACAGCCATCGATATAATTCATTGTACTGTTTGAAATCAAATCTTTATTGTTACCAACACTGTATAGGAGCAAGTTACCTGTTTGAATAGCTCGAATAGAAGATTATACGGCCTGTAAGTACGATTGAGTTTTACCCAAATCCTCAAAGGAGGCATTTTAAATGCTTAAAAAGACCATATCTTTAATTACTGCAATGACCATCGGTTTGTCCCCGTTGGCATCTATCAATCCTGTGTTCGCTCAAGAAGGAATTGCTAGCAATGACTACTGGTGGCCTAACAGCCTCAGTCTTGATCCGCTCCGCAACAATTCGTCCGCATCAGACCCAATGGGCGAAGATTTTGACTATGCTGCTGAGTTCCTGAGTGTAGACCTTGATCAATTAGCCGCTGATCTCGTGGAGGTTATGACAACCTCACAAGAATGGTGGCCGGCAGACTACGGACACTACGGTCCGTTCTTTATCCGCATGGCTTGGCACAGTGCCGGCACTTACCGGGTCAGTGATGGCCGTGGTGGCGCCTATGGCGGCATGCAGAGGTTTGCTCCTCTAAACAGCTGGCCCGATAATGCCAATTTAGATAAGGCTCGCAGATTGCTATGGCCAATCAAGCAGAAATACGGTCGCACAGTTTCCTGGGGCGATTTGATGGTTCTAGCGGGAACGGTTGCTATGGACTCTATGGGTTTTGAAACCTATGGATTTGCTGGCGGGCGAGTTGACGCTTGGGAAGCAGAGGAAGTTTACTGGGGCCCAGAAGGCGAGTGGCTTGCAGACGAGCGCTACAGCGGCGACAGAGAGCTAGATCAGCCGCTTGCCGCAGTTCAAATGGGTTTGATCTATGTGAATCCAGAGGGCCCGAATGGCAACCCTGATCCACTTCTTGCCGCTCGCGACATTCGCGATACTTTTGGCCGCATGGCGATGAACGACGAAGAGACTGCAGCATTGATTGCTGGCGGGCATACTTTTGGTAAGGCCCACGGTGCTGCCGATCCTGCTGAGTATGTTGGCGCGGAACCTGAAGCGGCTGGTATCGAGGCCCAAGGTCTTGGCTGGAAGAACAGCTACGGCAGTGGTAACGGAGCAGATACAATTACCAGTGGCCTTGAAGGTGCTTGGACTATGAGCCCAGCCTCATGGACTAACGACTATTTAGAAAACCTCTACGCCTATGATTGGGTGCAGACCAAAAGCCCAGCAGGCGCCACGCAGTGGATTCCTGCCGGTGGTGCAGCCTCTAACTTTGTGCCAGATGCACATGATGCCTCGAAGCGACACGCACCTATCATGTTCACGACTGACCTTGCGTTAAAAATGGACCCAGCCTATCGGGAAATCACTTTGCGTTGGTTAGAGAATCCTGAACAGTTTGAGGTTGCCTTCGCTAAAGCATGGTTCAAGCTAACCCACAGAGACATGGGGCCTAGTACGAGATACTTAGGTTCAATGGTTCCGACAGACAAGTTGGTTTGGCAGGATCCTGTTCCTGAAATTGAATACAGCTTAGTTAATGCACGTGATATCACGCGCTTGAAGTCTGAGATATTAGACTCTGGTTTAACTGTGGCGCAGTTGGTTAATACTGCTTGGGCGTCGGCCGCTACATTTCGCGCAACAGATTCTCGTGGCGGCGCAAACGGTGCGCGTATTCGTTTAGCCCCTCAGAAAGACTGGGATGTTAATCAGCCCGCGCAATTGGCTCAGGTGCTTGAAGTTTTGGATGGCATACAGTCTGAGTTCAATAGCGGACGTTCGTCTAGAAAAATCTCGATGGCCGATCTCATTGTGTTAGCAGGCTCTGCAGCTATTGAGCAGGCAGCGCAGCAAGCCGGCTACGATGTTGATGTTGCTTTCGCCCCAGGGCGCGCTGACGCTACACAAGCGCAAACTGATGTGAATTCGTTTGCGGTACTTGAGCCAAGCACAGATGGCTTTCGTAACTACATTGCCAGTGGCAATAGCAGACCGCCGGTCGAATCACTAGTCGATCGCGCTGACATGCTGAACCTTACGGTGCCTGAGATGACCGTCTTGGTTGGTGGTCTTCGCGTGTTGGACGCAAACGTCGGACAAGCGGCTCACGGTGTTTTTACTGACCGTGCTGGCACGCTTAGCAATGATTTCTTTGTTAACCTTTTAGATGGCTCCACAAAGTGGACTAAGTCTTCAGGGTCAGAGGAAATTTACGAAGGCCGTGACAGCGTTACCAACAGGGTTAAGTGGACAGCGACTCCGGTAGATCTCATCTTTGGCTCAAACAGTGAGCTGAGGGCTATCTCCGAAGTCTATGGAACTGACGATGCAGATGAGAAGTTTGTGACTGATTTTGCAGCCGCTTGGACTAAAGTAATGGAGCTTGATCGCTTCGATCTGTAAAAACCAATATACCGCAATCTTGATTACATGCGGAGCTAAGAACGAAACAACGGCGACATGAATAGTGTTGCCGTTTTTTTATGGCTGCGCAAATGCACTAAATCGGCAGAAACCTCACTCTCTAAGCTCAATCCGGTATTTGCCATTGCAAGCGGCCGCCGTGTTCTGTTTAACTATGGGTCCTTAAAAGCCGCCTAATTTCTATCGCGACATCAATTTAATTAAAACAAAGAGGTCTTAAATGTCAGTAAACCCAACTTATCTTCAAATGTACTCCACTGTCTTGGAAAGTGGAGAATTACGAATGGAGCTAAAAGAGCAAGAAACTCCTACACCTAAAGCTAATGAGGTTTTGGTTAGAATAGAGGCAACCCCAATCAATCCTTCTGATCACGGTGTGATGTTTGGATGGTCTGACATGCCCAATGCAAAAACCACAGGAACAGGCAAAGACACAGTATTAACTGCACCTGTGTCAGAGCAAGGCTTGCGCGTAATGAAGGCAAGGGTGGGGCAATCTTTAGCTGTTGGTAATGAAGGCGCAGGGATGGTGGTCGCGACCGGCGACAGTGACCTGGCTAAGAGTTTGGACGGAAAAATTGTCGCGGTAATGGGCGGCGGCATGTATGGCCAATACCGCTGCATCGACGCATCTGCCTGTTTGCCGCTTCTAGAGGGCGATACAGCAAAAGACGGCGCGTCATGCTTCGTTAATCCACTG
Organism: Pseudohongiellaceae bacterium; assembly: GCA_047617605.1. Classification (GTDB taxonomy): domain Bacteria; phylum Pseudomonadota; class Gammaproteobacteria; order Pseudomonadales; family Pseudohongiellaceae; genus UBA9145. The sequence continues at coordinate 71,057 of JBLGBJ010000014.1, forward strand.
ACTGCACTTTCTATGATCGAAACTATGAATATGGAAGGCCACACTGCGCTTGTTCATACCGCGGCCGCGTCAAACCTTGGGCAGATGTTGAACCGCATTTGCAAAGACGGCGATGTGGATCTGGTGAACATTGTGCGTAAGCAAGAGCAAGTTGCTTTGCTTAAAGACATGGGTGCAAAGTATGTTGTTAATAGCAGTGCCGAGTCTTTTATGGCGGATTTAACTGACGCCATCCATGCGACCGGTGCGACGCTTGCGTTCGATGCAACTGGCGGCGGAATGCTGGCATCTAACATTTTGTCTTGTATGGAAGCGGCTGCTGCACGAACTCCAGGCGCTTACAGCATCTATGGGTCTGTTAAGCACAAGCAAGTTTATCTCTACGGCGGCCTTGATACATCGGCAACTACTCTGAATCGCGGCTATGGCATGGCATGGGGTGTTGGCGGCTGGTTGCTGCCTAACTTTTTAGCGAAGGCAGGGTTGGAGGTGGCGACTCGCTTGCGCACCCGTGTTGCTAACGAATTGAAGACCACATTTGCGAGTCACTACACCAATGAGATTTCATTGGCGCAGGCGCTGCAAGCCGACGTGGTTAATGAATACAACACTAAGGCTACGGGCAAGAAATTTTTGATTTGCCCACAGAAGTAATCACTTTTTGAAATAGTCATTACAGATTTAAGAGGCCGCGAGAAGGTTAAATTCTCCCGGCCCTTTTTTTGCGCGCAAGTTTTACTGCCGAGGTTGTTTGCTTGCAGAAAAATCTAAGAGTACGATAAACCACGAATTTCGTTAAATGATGCTTTCTAAGGAAATTCCTCTGTTTCGCTTTATGATAGTGCTTTTTGTGTCGATGCTTTCTTTTTCTCTGCGCCTGCCAACCTCTTTCGCCGATACTGAATTTAAAGACAGTGTGCCTCTCGAACTCGCTAAAGCATTTTTAACAAACTTGCCTTATGGGGAGGCCAAGCTTTATTCCGATATTGCCGGTAGCTTCCCAGATATAACTATCCCTGCTGGATTTGAATTTTTAGGCAGTATTGAGCGCGGCTATGGTGTTTCGGCAGCCTTGAGGACTGAGCTTCCAGAAACCGAGAGGAGTGCTCTGCTTATCCAATCTTTACTGGAAGCAGGCTTTTTGGAGTTAGACTCAGCGCGAGGAAACGGTTGGCAGACAGGGTTTGTAAGTTCGACTTAGGTGAGCGTTAGAGCCTACAATCATTTTTGTCATGACCCGATGGGGGCAATGCCAATTAGCTACCTTGAGCTGGATGATTATGGTGTGGTTACAGCATTATCGAGTCCGGCAAATAGTAATCAAAGTTGCAGCGAGCAGGTCGCTTTACGCCTTTTCGCGGGCCAGCATTTAGCCCAAGCAATAGCGGTGTGCAAGTGCATATCAACGTTAATATAGATTGGAAGCTGGACGAGCTGTACCGCCACTTTAAAACTCAAATCGAAGAACAAGGCTGAGCCTTGGATTCTGAAAATTTGGGTAACGTCGGTGCAACAGGAAGCTCGATGCGCAGTCTAGATGCAGACTCAAAACACATTGGAACCTTGATAGTGCTAAAAACCGGCGATGCGTCGTTCGAGCTCAAATTCCAAATGAACTCTATTGGTGAATGACGCAGCAATTCAGCGTTCGGTGTTTTTAGTAATTGAATCGGGCGCGCTAGTGATGTCCGACTTATAGCCAGGCTCATTCCAGAATTAAAAGGGACGGGTCTACGGTGCCGGTTTTCGTCGAATAAAATGAAGAATGCACTCGGTCCCTTAATATTCCCTTTGCGCTATTTCTTTTACACTACCTCTCTTACACTACTCTTTCTTTAATTCCGCACAGTAAGAAGTAATGGTGCCACTAACTATTGATGTATAACAGTACTCAAAACTATTTTCGTCCTCGAACCAAAGCTGGCCGTGCCCACCGAGTGAGTCGATAAACAACCCCTCTTTACCGGTGGAGCGAATAGAGCCATAGACATGGATAGGTTCAGCGCCTTTCGCCATATTTGAGAGCCGCGAGGAGCCTATAAACACTTCTGCGTCTTGCGCAACAATGGTGAGTGCGAGCTCCACTTCACTGATAATTACACCGCCAACTTGTAATCGGCTCTCATCGAGATTGGGTGACTCAACTATACGAATATGCCCTTTCCAGATACCCGTCATTTCTGGGTATTGTTGAGCGCTGAGAGATACAGGTAGGATTAAAACAAAAAAACAACAGAAGTACTTAGAAAACGTAACCATCTTCGACCCCCTACAATTTTTATATAGGCTGGGTACTGCAGAACTGCGCCCAATGATATGTACACGATCAGTATAGGCTATTCTCTAACAAATGAGACAGGTTTATTTTTTCACTCTGGGCGAGAAACCTACCGTTCTTCAGTTTTCTTTCTTCTTTTTCTGATTATTATTCCTCTAGCGGTGTATTCCAGCGCGAAGATAAGACCTCACCTTGGCGAACATAGAACACCGAGTCATCCAGTATTATTGAACGCTCTGAATAGTCCCCAAATGCGAAACCGTGGTCCGGGTCGGTGCCCAAAAGAACCCCGGCTTGGATTATCCCCAAGGCAGAGACTTCAAAGCTGTAGAGACCGCTGTGAGTAAAGTCGTAGAATGTTGTTGGGCTTGAGGGGGCAGATACTCCTGAATTGGGCTCCTTATCATGGAGGCGAACAGGAATAGCTAGACGAGCTGCTTGTGACTGCGTCCCCGGTAAAAAAGCTAAGGCGTGGTGATCTCTCAGCACTTCCGAATCTGTGCCGCGTTTTCCTAGAATAATTGAATTGACCTCCGCAGGACTGGCCGGATCACTCACATCAAACAAAGCGAGTTTAAGGCCTTGGTACCAGGCGCCACGTGCACCATCAAAATCCATAGATGAGTCGTCGAAAATTGCATCCTTACCTATGCCTAAAATTAAAGTGTCGCTTATCGGATGCAAATAGTCTGAATACCCTTCGATTTCCAGTTCGCCTGCGATCAGTGGTTTTTCTTGATTGGATAGGTCAACAACGTATAGAGGGTCGGTAAGTCTAAACGTAACCAAATAGCCACGATTGCCTATGAAACGGGCAGCATAAAGCCGCTCGCCTGGTTTGCCAATTCCGTCGATGGTATCAACGGTTTGAAGTTCGCCCTCGATATTGGATTCTTTGATTACTGTCAGTCGTGTGCTCGAAGATGCCCCCCAGGTATCACCTAAGGAAGTGACTATGTTTAAGTAGTCACCGTTCTCGCCCATGCGAAATGGTTTTTTGCCTTCACTCCATCCAAGATGACCTTGCACTTGGCCTGAGCCGCGGTAATTAATGCTGTCACTTTCTAAAGAGAATTTATGAACGGCGGTTGTATGCTCCGGGTTATAGACCAGCGAATCCTGAGCAAATGAATCGTAACTGCTTTGAGTAGTGGCCAGATAAAGAGAATCTGAGGACATGTAAAGTGTTTCTGTATTGCCGACAAAGCAGGTGCTTTTGTGCTGCGTGGGAGAGGCCAGTGGAATGACCGTGACGGTGATTACAGATGGGTTTTGATTGCGATCAAGAGACTTAGTTGGCAGGTAGCAGTTTTCGCTGCTGACTAAATCCTGCACATTTTTTAGCGAGTCAGTAATTTTAGGTGTCAGCGATGATAGCGAGCTGGACTCTAGGATCAGCGCATTTTGAGCGACGACTTCTTCGTTGAATGCATAAGGTTGGTACTCCGGTAGGGAAGGGGTGAAGCGTGTCACTAGATAGATGTTGTCTTCAATGCGCTTGCTGGATATTAAACGCCCTTCGATGCTAAGTGTTTCGATGGACTGTAAATCCCTAGGCTTGCTAGCGTCAAAAAACTCGAGCTGTGTTTCGCCGCTTTGCCAGTTCCATATTTCCCTCCAATAGGTATTGGAGTCCTGCCCGCCGACTGTTACCAGCATGTTGTTGCCTGCGGGCCGGTTTTGAATGAGATACATTCCCTGTGGGGCCTGAGTGCCTGAGAGTTGAATACTTCCCAATTCTGTAGCTTGCGCCTGACCTGCATCTAACTCATAGGTGACTATGCAGGTTTGTCTTGAGCAACTGCGAAACGTATACATGTTTGCGCCGTCGGTTTTTACAGTATCGGCTTCATCAACATCTGTTTCTTGTGAGTTAGTCGAAGAGACCCTGGTGGCAGAGGCAGGAGTTTCAGCCGAGGTGCTGTCGTTTGCTGCAGTTGTGACTGATTGAAAGAACTTGGGATTTGCAGAGCCGGCTTTTAATCCCTGTTTCAGGAAACTTTCCATGGCTGCATCTGAGGTAAACGGATACAAGGTATCAGCACTTGCATCCTTTACTTGAAACTGAAGTGACTGTGGGGCCATAACCATTGTTTGTCCCAGAATTTGGTAGCCAGCAAAGATTTCATATTTTCCTGCTCCGAGCGACTGCGTGTCGATGACCTGCATCTGCACTTTTTCGCTAAGGACCGCTCTATTAAAAGGCTCGAGAGCTTCTGACTCGGAGTTCCATAGCTGCCACTGCCGCTCGCCTTTTTGATACCAAACATCGCCGACCGTTGCAGCCATAAACAGATCAGCATTATTGCCTCTATCTTCACTGACAACGTCGATAGTAAAAAGGCTGGTGTAAGTGTCATTGTCTAAAAATACTGAGGCAAAACTGTGAGGTTCACTAACGGTAATTGAGGCACTGCCGTCGGCATTGCTTAGCGTCCCGGGCAGGATAGCATCGCTAGCCTGAGCCGGCGAAGCTAAATAGCCGCTTACAATCATCAGCGCGCTGATCAGCGTTGGCCCAGAGGTAGCGGAAAATCTTGAAAAAGAACAGTTGAAAGACCGGATAAGCGCTTTCATGTGACGTTAATCCTCTATTGCTGATGGCAGCCTTGATGAATAGGCAGCATGGATTTGTAGATTGCAATTTAACAGATAGGTAGTCCATATAAACTTAGATGGAATGTGATGGTGATTACATTTTCTCTGAAAACTAACTAGGTTAAGAACTTTTAGTGATGGAAAAAGTATCAAAGAGGAAGCTAGCATCTCAGTTTAAAAGCTGATTTTGACCTGC
>JBLGBJ010000015.1:0-74927 GCA_047617605.1 Pseudohongiellaceae bacterium
AGTTCTATGTGGACATCCACATATTTAATGGTCCCTAATAAGCCTGAGCGGCAGTTAACCCCTTCGTTGTTTCTAAGTAATCTGTCTAATTCATATACGTATGTATGCTAGTTGTTAGAGCTACAGCTTACTAAGCAATCATCTATTGAGACCCACACAAACCACTAGTAACGACCAATGAAGGCGAGCTTCTGCTTTCGACTGTGAATTCAACCGGTCATGGAGGCAGGAAAAATGCCTACTGGCAATCGTCAAAAAGGCGCAATTCTGTGCGCGCAGCTACATGAACCACAGCTTGTCTTACGTGATGAACCCAGCATAGGACTCGATATAGAAACTGTTAGCCAATTAAAGAAATTAATTTTTGAACAATCCAGATACCAAGGCCGGGGATTTCTAATAACATCTCACGACTTGAACTTCATCGATGTGATTTGTGATCGAGTTATTATGCTTAGCAATGGTGGTAAAGTATTCGACGGCTCACTGGCAACGCTCAAGCATCTAGTTCACTAGTTTGAACTCTGTATGGAAGTTGCAGACACTTTAAATAGCGGTCAACGCACTGAACTTGAGCGAGTTATCAGTGAAAAAACGTTGCAATTTCCTCGACAGGAAGCGCCTTGAATATTCGATTCAACAAGACAGCAACCGGAATGCAATTAGTAGGAAAGGCAGACGAAATCGGAATAAATGTTTCTCACCTTGAAATTAAAAGTATCTCCGTGGAACAAGCCTATAAAGAATTCGTAAAAGCTGACGGCGATGTTCAATAATCTAACGCGGCTGGTAGTTAACGAATGTAGGTTACAGTTCTATGAAATGAGGCAGTACTGGGTTGAAACCGTATTCTGCCTTCTGTTTTTTTCACGGATTTTCCTAGCTTTGTTTTTAGGTATCAAAATTTTCATTCCGCGGGGGCGCAATACCGTCTCGCTCGAGGGTATTGATGATCGGTTATATAATATTTACTTTCTGCTCCGGCACATACAATGCAAGACCAGAAACGCTTGGCAGCTACTCACAAAAGGGTTTTCTTGAACAGCCCTATTTGAGTCCTTACGGATTTACCTGAGTTCTAATAGCCCGAGTGCTGTACGGCGAGTCATCTTTACAGGTGATTGACTTTTTTTCGGACCTTGAACACTCATGAGCTTGCCTGTAGTGTAAACCTAAATTGAAAGCTAAGTTGCAATGGAGCTGCACCGAAAGTTGCACCTGAAAACACGACCAAAACTGCACAAGTGAAAAGAAAATACGTTAAGGGAAGTTATCAAACTGTCCCATGCCTTGCAATCAAGCATAAATGATTTACTAGGATTAATGCGACAATAGTTGGCCCCTAGCTGTGGCCAGTGCTATGTTCCTATGAACGAAGGTTTGATTAAACGAGGGTTCAACTTGATAAGGGTCCCAGTGCAAGATTAAATCGGAGAATAAAAATGAATAGACGATTGCTGAGCGCACATTTAGCGCATACTTTTTCGAATTCAAGCCACAGCTTATTCTTCACACCTCTGAGCCTCTGCCTCTTAACCAATGTATTGCCCTAGCAGAGGCACGGTTTTTTTTGAATTCGGCTATCACCGATTTGGCCATACCTCGGCTAACCTCTTCTTAGCTTTTAAGCCTAAACCATCGCCATCGGATCAAAACCAATGAGATTACCGTCTCTTTCAACAACCATCCTCGCTAGTTTAGTTCTAGGACTATTGCTTGGCGCAGGCCTAAACCTGCTAAACCCGAGCATGGCCGACGCCTTGTCGCTGTGGATAAAACCAATAGGTGTGCTGTGGATCAACAGCATTCGCATGACCGTTATTCCTCTGTTAATGGCGCTTCTACTCACAGCCATTGCCAGCCATGGTGGTGGAAGTGCTATGGCCAAGCTTGGCTTGAAAACCTTCGCTTTATTCGTCCTGTTTATTGCAGCCTCAAGCTTCTATACTTTTTTGTTTGCACCACCGCTAATCGCGTTACTTGATATAAACCCACAAGCCAGTGCGACGCTATTAGCCACAACCAATGCTAGCGCCTTTTCAGCTGACGCCCTGCCACCTTTTAGCGATTGGCTAACCAGCCTGATCCCAGCCAATCCCATCGCTGCTGCGAGCGATGGCGACATCTTGCCTCTACTTATTTTCACAGCATTGTTTGCTTCGGCATTACTGCATACCAGGGCTGAACAGCGAGAGTCCGTAACCGGCTTTTTCTCAGGTGTTCGAGAGGCAATGCTCATTCTTATAGGCTGGATAATGAAACTGGCACCTTTGGGTATCTTTGGAATCGTCTATCCGTTGGCCGCTACATTAGGCCTCGATGCGATAACCGCACTCAGCTCTTTTATCCTCATTGCCAGCGGTTTGATTAGCGTCACTATAATCGCACTCATAGCACTGGTCGCCGTACTCACTACAGTGCCCACATTGCAGTTCATCAAGGCAGTCGCACCTGCGCAGATTATCGGTTTCAGTGCGAGATCTTCTTTGGCTGCATTACCAGCTACTTTTTCAGCGGCAAAATCGCTTGGAGTTAAAGATTCAGTTTCCGGCGTCGTTCTGCCCGTCGCTGTTACTCTATTTAAATTTGCCTCCCCCATTGCAAGAATCTCAGGTAGTTATTTCATTGCCGCTTTATATGGCATCGATTTAGGCACCTTGCAGCTGTTAACAATAGCCGCGGCTATAGGCCTTTTTAGTTTCTATTCGCCCGGCATACCCAGTGGCGGCTTATTAATAATGGCTCCCGTCTATGAAAGCCTCGGCCTCCCCGTTGAGGGGATAGCCATACTCATTGCAATCGATTTAATCGTCGATATGTTTCTCACTGCAGCTAATGTGACCGCCAACACAGCAGCCACCCTGCTTCTATCTCACTACACCTCCAGCTCGGATTGATCGAAATTAGCCGTCAGGCTGATCATTGACTTGGGTCAATTTATTCAATTCCACAGCCACTACTATAGAGCCTAAGAACCTCACGCACGGCAGTACCGCAGTTAGCGGCAAACAGCCTGCACTCCCAAAACGCCGAAAACATGGGCTTAAGAGTTGACCAAACGCTTAACTCAAAGAGAAATCTGCATTATGAAACCCAACCTTATTCTGATCACGAGCATTGCCACTGGTCTTGTGCTGTCTGGTTTAAGCCACGCCGAGTCGCTTGTTGATGGCATCTACCTATCTGGCGGAGATGATAATGGCAAAGGTAAATGCACCCTGAGCTTAAAAAGTACTAATAGCGCAAATAAATATGGTGATGAGACATTTGAGCTAGAATCTTCAGGCGATGGCTCCTGCGAATGGAGCGCTTTAGGAATATCCAAAAGCTATGCTATAACAGCAGGAATGGTAACCAATGCTGGCGCTCCAGCTTTCGTAAAGATCAGTTTTCCTTTTGGCCCGGCTGGCAATAATATAGAAGTGACCACTATCGATCTTGATGGAACCCTTCGCAATAGCGACTCATTCGTGAAGCAACAGGCGAACCTCACCGGTGGGGACTAACAGCCTCTCTAAGTATTTTTTAAATAGTTTAATTCCATCAAAGCGCAGTTCTGCCCAGGGCCGCGCTTTTCTTTTGCTTTCTTAAATTCGTCACTCTCCCGCTTCAATTTTTAAAGTTATGACTAGTTTGCGTTTGAAAAACCAAACTCATTTGCACCTGCTTGGCTAGCCAGTCATGTGACACGCCCGCATTGGATGACAAGGATCTACTAATGAACTAATTCCTCAAACTGTCCCGCTAAGGTAGACTGCCAATTATGTATAATCCCGACAAATTCCGCAGAAATCCCGCAGCACAATTGCCATCGGCAGATGTTTTATCAGTGTCCAGCCTAAACAAATTAGCCGGGTCTCTGCTTGAAACCAATTTCCCCAATGTAGTTGTCGAAGGTGAAATATCCAATCTAGCTAGGCCTTCCTCCGGTCACTGGTACCTCACTCTCAAAGACAAGTCTGCACAAGTGCGCTGCGCCATGTTCGCAAATCGAAACCGTTTTCTTCGCTTTCAACCAGAAAACGGCCAGCAGATTGTAGTCCGCGGCAAACTCAGCATTTACGAAGGGCGCGGTGACTACCAGCTAATCATCGAATCTATGGAACTAGCCGGTGATGGCGCGTTGCAACGAGCCTTCGAAAAACTGAAGTCTCAATTACAAGATGAGGGGCTTTTTAAGGCGCAGGCAAAACAAGAAATTGGCACCCATTACAGGCATATCGGCCTTATTACGTCTGCAACTGGCGCTGCAGTTCGAGACATAATCACGGTGTTCAAGCGCCGCTTTCCCGCTACGCGCCTTACCATCTTGCCAGTTGCGGTGCAGGGGAAGCAGGCCGCTGGAGAGATAGCCCGCGCCATAAATTTGGCTAATAAATTAAGTGATTCGCTGCGCCTAGAAGCGCTGATTGTTGGCCGAGGCGGTGGTTCTTTAGAAGACTTACAAGCATTTAATGATGAATCTGTTGCCAGAGCTATATTTGCGAGCAAACTACCCATTACCAGTGCGGTCGGGCACGAAGTTGATTTTACTATCGCCGATTTTGTAGCAGATTTGCGCGCGCCAACACCAACAGCCGCAGCAGAGTTAATGAGCCCATCCCAGCAAGAAATGCTAGATTCCTGTCAAGGATTCCAGATACTGCTGCGGCAACGCATTAACGCACGAATTCAGCAGCTATCACAAAATGTCGATTGGCTGAGCCGCCAACTTAAACACCCTGATCGGCGCTTACAGGAGCATCTAAGAAACCTTGCTCAGCTCCACAAGCGGCTGCAACGCAATATGTCATCGCGATTCCAGCAACAGCGAAACTCCTTAATAGGACTACAGCGCAGCCTAAAATCTAACTCTCCGGCACGGAGAGTAGCCCAGGCTCGTGAGCTGACTCTATCGATAAGCAAGCGCATGGAACAGGCGATGTCATCCACACTAAAGGACAACAGAGCTAACTTGAGTAGTTTAGGCAGAAGCCTCAACAATATAAGCCCACTGAATACCTTAGCTCGCGGCTACAGCATCACTTTCGATGAATCTTTAAGAGTGATTCGCGCAATTGACGAGATTGAAATTGGTAACACCCTTATTTCACAAATAGAAGGTGGGCGGATAAGTTCCACGGTTAAATCAATCACTCCATCATCCCAAGATGATAAAGACTGATGCCGCGCGACCTTTGTTCTTAGCGTTTGCTTCGCGCATCCTAAAACCTGGCCCGTAAGTGCCCTAAAATGTCAGTTAAGCCCCTTGTGCGGCGTTGTTTCACACTTTTTAACAGTGTAGGTAAATTTTACATTTACTATTTATTTCAATAACTTAAGCAGGAGTTGGGAAAAAACCGGGTCAATAAAGCTTGGTCAACACGCAATTGTGTGACGCACATAACAAAAAACCTTTGGCAGCCCTTTTGTTGGTATTTTAAATGCTTATAGTCACTGCACAGGCTTTATTAAAGCTAGAACTCTGAGCCAGCGCTTTTATAGCCGTGCACAGACCCTGATGACGATAAGAACCTAATAGGCCTACTCAAATGCCATTTATAGAAAATCTGTTCATGCTACTTTTCGGTCATGCTTTAGCAGATTTCGTGCTTCAACCATCTGCCATGGGCTACGGTAAAAATCGCAACGATAAAATCCATGACAAAGAGCACAGTTTGTTTCCCGTTTGGTGGTACTGGCTTACAGCTCATGCATTAGTGCATGGCGGCGTTGTCTACCTTATTACCAATAGCCTTTTGTTCGGCATAATCGAAACTGTTATTCATTGGATTACCGACTATGCAAAATGCGAAGGTTGGATTGGGATGCATCAAGATCAAGGAATTCATATCGGATGTAAGTTCGGTTATGCCTTCTTCCTTTAAGTACCCGGCTCGTTAACCTTTTTTCCAGCCTCTCAAACTCAGGGCAGCCCTACCAAGGATTGAACCCACTGTCCTTATATTTGCTGCTATCGCCCATCAGAACAGGTTTTGGCACTGCCTTTAAATGAGACTAAAAACCTGTGTCTGCTGTAGCGGAAATTCGTTAACATCAATGTCTCAGGCTAACCAGACATAAACAGGCAGTCCAATGAGCAAACGAGACCAACAGCGCCAGAAGAAAGAAGCCATGCAGCAAGCTGCTGCCCAGCGAGAACAATCCAAAAAGCTATTTAGCAAGGTCGCCCTATTCGGTATCGTGCCTGTATTGGCTGTCCTGGTCCTCTACACGCTCTTTACTCAAGGGCCTACCTATTCTACTGTGGAAATCGCCGAAAACGATCACGTCAGAGGACGCGAGTCTAATCCTGTCACTATTGTTGTTTATGCCGATTTCCAATGCCCAGCTTGCGCAACAGAAAACGAAACAATGACTCGGCTTTGGCCATCGATTCGAGACAAAGCCCATTTAATTTTCAGACACTTCCCAATTACCGCAGCGCACCCCCATACTTGGACAGCATCCTTGTTTGCTGAAGCCGCTGGAAAACAAGGTAAGTTTTGGGAAATGCACGATTATTTATTTGCGACTCAGTCTATTTGGGCCTCACTTCCCAGCTTCGCCGCTGAACAAGAGTTTGAATCCTATGCACTGGAACTTAACCTAGACATAGACCAAATGAAGGTGGATATGGAGTCTGACGAGTTGATCCGCAAAGTACGTAATGATCAGCGCAGTGGCAATAATTCTGGAGTGCTTTCCACTCCCGCGCTTTTCATCAATGGCAAGTTGCTCGCGCGCCCCAGTCGAGATCGAATTATTGAAGCCGTTGAAGCCGCATACTCAGACTCAGCTGACTAAGTCAGCTGAGGCGCCCCCTCTGGCGAGCCGCCAGCCGCCTGAACGATCAACATGAATCGTCTCAGAATGTCACTAGACTCTGGAGTATCCAGCACCGCATCATGAAGTGCGCGGGCATCCAAACCTTCTGCGTCAATATCAATCTGCCGGGCCAGAATATAGGCTTGAGTAATTTTTCTGCTAAATTCGGGGTGGAACTGCACGCCCCATGTCGATTCACCTAAGCGAAACCCATGGTTTGGATCAAATTCGTTGCTTGCTAAACGAACCGCAGCGGCAGGTAGCTCAATCACCGATTGTTGATGGGAAACGTTCACAGCAATCACCGATGGCAACCCCTGAAAAAGAGGATCACTCTGCGCAGCACCACTTAAATCAAGCGAAACAGTTCCAATTTCTCTGCCATCGGCATGAAAGTCCACTTTGCCCCCAAATGCCCAGGCGATTAATTGATGGCCATAGCAAACTCCCAGCATCGGGATTTGTTTGGCATAAGCCTCTTTGATAAAGTCTGCTGCGCTGAAATTCCACTCCTCCAAATCGGTGACATACGCAGGAGAGCCAGTGATCACCAGTGCGGATACAGAATCTGCCGCAGGCAGCGGCTGTCCCTCATGCACCGAGACCACGACAACCTCTTGTGATGTCAGTCCTAAGCCCGCACAAAACCAATCCTCAAAATCCACGCCCTGCTTTTGCAACGAGGTAATAGTGTTTCCGGTTTTCATAATTAGCAGTGGTTTAGTCATCCCTTTCTCCCTCAAGCAGTTCACTAGCAATAATTCTAGTCATTAGATTATCTGGATTGCAACCAAAGTGAGTTCATCTATTGTAAACTTATCCAAGCTCAAGTTATTCTCGCTGCAGGCGTAACAATAAGACAGACGCTAATTATTGAGGATAGTATTCATGTTGGGAAAAATAGACACGCTGTTCGGACAGGTGGGCGACAACCTAAGAGACTCAAGCTGGCTTATATTTCGCTTGCTTTCATCAGCTATGTTTATGACCCACGGCTTTGGCAAAATTTTTAGTGAAAATCCTCAGCCTATGACCGGCGGTGGAATGACCAGCGTCAACATCGCTGATGTCATTACATTTCCTATGCCTATGGATATAAACGCCCTCTATGTGGCGGGGATAGTTGAACTGCTTGGCGGAGCACTAATTTTGATAGGACTCTGGACTCACTTAGTTGCCTTGATTGCTATGATAATAATGATTTTTGCTTATTTGACTGCACATCTAGCCTGGTTTCCAACACTCAACAACGGTGAACTAGCAGCCATGTACATTCTCACTTTTTTCCTTCTTTTTTCTTTCGGTCCAGGTCAATACAGTATTGATACATGGCTTTCTGCTCGTCGTCAGGAAAAACGAAAATCCTCTGCGGACAAATTCGAATAATATGAACTAGAAAGCTAAATAGGGTAGGCAGAAAGTTTGAGTAATGCAAAACAGCTGAGGCGAATCGGCGGGCCTATGATTTAGAGCCGCTGAATTTCACTCTACACAGCAACACGATTCCTATTCCGGCACTCACAATTGCTGCAGAAAGTAGCAGCTGAATAGAAACAACCTCCCCGACCAGTAATACTCCCCCACCGGCAGCAATAAAAGGCACAGCCAACTGAACCACTGCCGCCTGTACTGGTTTTAATAGCGGCAGCACTGTGTACCATATGGCATAACCGACACCTGACGTTAAGGCGCCAGATGCCCCAGACAACAACAAACCCGAGGTCGACCATTGCCAATCATAAGGCCAAAGTAAAAACACAATCAAAGCCATCGGGGTAGATTTGATGAAATTAAAGGCTGTGTCTGCCACTGCATCTGTCGACTGCTTACCCACCAGAGTATAAAAGCCCCAGGAAACTCCGGCCAGGGTCATTAGGCTTAAACCCAGAAAAGGTGGCGCACTCACGCCAGGGGCGACCAATAGAACGAAGCCGGCAAAAGCGGTAATAGCGCCAATCCATTCCATCGACGTCAGATTATCACCATCAATGAGAGTCTTTATAATCATTGTCATTTGTACTGACGCGAACAAAATCAAAGCACCCGTTCCGGTATCTAAATAGGCGTAGGCGCTTGCGAAAAAAATCGCGTAGCCAAATAGCATTGCAGCGGCTTTCCAACTGCCCTTGCTAAGAACAGAGCTAGAAACAAGACCAGAGGTGTACTGGCTTCTAAAATGTAAAATAAGTAAGAGAGTAAAAGCAGCAGCCAGGAGCCTTACAAGGGTAAAACTCGCAGGATCTGTTTCACCACTGCTTAAGGCAATTCGACAAAGAATAGAATTGCCCGCAAATGCGCAGAGGGCAAGAACAGTAAGAAATGGTACTTTCAGGGCTATCACTAAGTAGTGGAAAGCCAAAAGTCTAAACCTTGGGCGTTTAGAGTCATATCCGGAGCCAGCAAATCTCTAATTTGAGATTCTGGCACACCACACTCCTGATCGAGCAAATGGTCCACGCTCGCCTGTAGAAGAGCAGCAGCTATTCGCTCAGTACGGTTACTATGTTTGGCGTACTCAACCGCGATGCCAGCATAGTCTTTAATGGTAAGCCTAAGCTGTGTGGCCAAGTCGCTTAGACCTTCATGCATACCGTAGTGCGTTAGAAAGACTCTCTCTGGTTTTAAAGACATCAGTGCTTTAAGCGACTGGATCCAAGCCTCTGGGTCAAACTGGACAGGGGTAGTAGGAGGAAATATTAGCGGCGCGCGCCCATAGTTTAACTGGGGATAGCTAGCGCCAAAGGTATCCCCAGTAAAAAGTCCGTTACTGGCCTTATCAAAAATACAGTAGTGGTGACGAGCGTGCCCTGGAGTGTCTAAAAAAAGCAGTTCTCTGCCGTTAAAATCGAAAGTCATCTCATCTTCAGCGTGAATGACTCTTAACGGGTCAACCGGGATTAGGTTTCCAAAAAGCTTTTGATAAGCCTCTTCACCATAGACCGCCAGCGAACCTGCTTCAAGCTTAGTAGGATCAATCATATGCCTTGCACCACGAGGGTGAACAATTAACTGAGCCTGAGAAAACTCCTTCATTAGACCGCCTACTCCACCGGCATGATCCAAGTGAACATGGGTTGGCATAATGTAAGCGACCTGCTCTTTGTCATAACCTTTGCGGCGCAGCACTTCCAACATTATTGGTACGGAATTATTCGTCCCTGCATCTATAAAACCAAGCATACCGTCCTGCTCAATCAGATAGCAGCTGGCCATCCCTCGGCGGCCGAGCATCGTATCTATGCAGGTAATTCCGCACAGGTAATCTTGAAAAAAAACGTCAGTCATTTCGGCCGAGAGCTCTAGTATGATGAAGGCATTATTTTGAATAGCCATAAAATGCTTTGGCTGCCTGATAAAGGCTATAAACATCCACTTTTGAACTAACCGCATAAGGGGTGTGTATTGATAAAAGCGGCACACCAAAATCAATTACTTCAATATTCTGACTTGAAAACTCCCCACCAATCGTGCCACCACCAGCGCTTCCAACTTTGTAAGTAACCGTCTGCCATGGCACTTCATTGTCATCTAAAAGTTTCCGCGTCCAAGCTATAAACTCGGAGTTCGCTGTATTGCCCTGACCATAAAGCTTTAGATTTATACCGTAACCAAGTTTAGGAGCATTGCCTAATTCCCAAGCACCTGGGTTTACTGGATTGACACCAGGATTAACGTCGATAGAAATAAATTTAGTTTGCCTAAGAGCCGAACGAAACAATGGCTCTCTATACGTATCACCAAGCTCAGAATAAAGCATTCGCGATAACAAGTCGGCGAAGTATTCCGATCCTGCGCCTGTGTTGTTTCGATTTCCTACTTCTTCATTGTCCACCAAATAAGCCATAGTGGTCTTTTCCGGGTTCTCCACATCGGCAATGGCTCGCAGCGCTGCATAAGATGCAAGGCGATCATCTTGTCCGTAAGCTGCAATTAGACCTCGATCGAAACCCATGTCACGAGGCGCACCCGCTGGGACCAACGATAACTCAGCGGAGACTAGATCCGCACGCGAGACACCGTATTCATCAGCAAGATATTTCAAAACCTGATCAGCAACGTCTCCGCCTTCCACTTGGTCAGGAATATGCCCGACAACAGGGTCTAGGTCTTCGGGGCCTATAAAATCACCTAGGGTTTTAGAGTTTCGGCCACGGTCAACATGGGGTGATAATTCTGGCACCATAAAAATAGGCTGATCAGGATTCAGACCTATAGAAAGGGGAATAGTGCTGCCATCTTTCTTATCAATGCGCCCCATTAGCGCTAGCGGTAAATTAGTCCACTGATGAAACTTAATGCCGCCATGATAGTTTGTCTGAAACAGTGCGAATTCGCTGTCTTCGTATAAAGGTCGGCCCTTTAAATCCAACCGAGGCGAGTCAATATGGGCACCAACAATATGAAAGCCGTTTTGTAGAGATTCCGTTCCAATTACCATGAGGCTTATAGTGCGGTCACGATTGACCTCATAAAGCTTTGCTCCAGCTCTAAGTGTAGTCTCTGGCGTCAACTCTCGAAAGCCATTGCCTTCAGCGAAAATAATTGCCTGTTCAACAAAGCTAAGTTCAGTGCGAGCTAGGTGAATAAAATCCTTATAGTCCTCGGCAAACGCAAACACAGTGTCTTTATCGATATGGGACAGCCCAACCCATGATGATTCGCAATCGAGATTGTCTATGCATTCATCGTTGGTCTGGGCAATTGATAGAGAGCTAAATAATGAGCCAATAAGCAGTAGCGAGAAAAAGTGGTTGAGTGTCTTCATTGCTGTCCTCAATTATAAGTAATAAATTTCTGCGGGTTAGAATTTTAAACTAACGCGCCCAAAATTATGGGTTTGGATATTCTTGTAAGCAGCGGGTAAAAATTGCTGGGTCTACATTACCGCCAGATAATATCACTGCTACACGTTTATTTTTAATGTCGACTTTTTTCTGCAACAATGCAGCCAAAGCCACCACACCGCCTGGCTCCACTACCAATTTCAAATATTTGAAAGAAAAACTCAGTGCATGCATAACCTCGAGCTCGGTCACCACTAAAAACTCATCGACCAAACGGTCGTTTATAGACCAAGTGATTTCCCCTGGCGTCGGTGCCATAAGAGAGTCGCACAGTGTAGTTGCCGTATTGTCGATCCTTACCCGATCACCCGTTTTTCTTGACCGGACATGATCGTCAAAATTCTGCGGCTCCACACCAATTAACCGAGTCTTTGGCGACAGGGCCTTGACGGCTGTCGCAACCCCTGACATTAAGCCGCCACCACCACAAGGACTTAGTACATAATCTAGTTCAACATTTATCGACTGCAGCTGATCAATCAATTCTAATCCGCAGCTGCCCTGACCGGCGATAATATCAACATCATCATAAGCGGGGACTACAACCGCGCCAGAGCGCTCCGCAATGGCTGCTGCAATTTCTTCGCGCGACTCACTCTGGCGATCATAAAATCTAATCGTTGCACCCTGCTTTTTTGTACCTTCCTTTTTTATTTCTGGTGCGTCGTGGGGCATAACAATAGTGGCAGGCATCGCCAATAGCTTGGCGGCATAGGCTATGCCTTGGGCATGGTTTCCAGATGAAAAAGCCACCACTCCATTGCTACGCTCTTCAACGGAAAGTTGGCTCAGGCGGTTGTAAGCGCCCCTAAATTTGAACGCGCCCATGTGTTGAAGGTTTTCAGCTTTGAAAAATACTTCGGCATCCAGTATTTGGTTCAGATAAAGCGAAGTAACAAGTGGTGTTTTTACTGCAACGCCTTCGATGCGCTTTGCAGCGGCTATTACATCCTCGATCGAGACAGTCATCTCGTGCCTTCTCCTAAGGTAACGAATCAGTGTTTTGGCTTTTTCCTGCTATTTACAACACGCCTGTCACGCGCGACTTTCTTGGGTGAAAGGCCATCTTCTTTCTCTGTAAATGGGTTACTATCACTTTTCATTTCAATTCGTATCGGCGTTCCCTCTAACTTTAACGCTTTGCGAAAAGACTTTTCCAAGTACCGAGTATAATGAGAAGGAACCTTATCTGTTTGTTTACCATGAATAATAATCAAGGGTGGATTATGACCGCCCGCGTGTGCGTAGCGAAGTTTAATTCGCCGGTTATTAACTACCGGCGGAGCATGATCCTTCACCAAATCCTGAAGAATACGCGTAAGAATGTTAGTGTTAAGTTGCTTGTTCGCAGAATCATAGGCCTTGTGTATTGATTCGTAGATATCGCCCACACCCGTTCCATGCAATGCGGAAATAAAATGAATTTTAGCAAAATCGACGAAAGTAAAGCGGCGTCGTATCTCTGTCTTCACATGTTCTTTTTCACTACTAGCCATCCCATCCCACTTGTTAATGGCTATTACCAAAGCACGCCCTGCCTCTAACACATAGCCAAGCAAGTGAAGGTCCTGCTCTACAAGTCCGGTTCGAGCGTCGACGATTAGAATAACCACGTTGGCATCTTGAATTGCTTGCAACGATTTAACTACTGAAAACTTTTCAACTGTTTCCTTTGTTTTTCCGCGCTTTCGAATCCCTGCCGTATCAATCAAAGTATATTCCCGATCTCTTCGGGTAAACGGTATATAGACACTGTCTCTGGTCGTGCCAGGCTGGTCATAAACAACAACCCTATCTTCCCCTAGCATACGATTGACTAAAGTCGATTTCCCCACATTAGGTCTGCCGGCGATGGCTATTTTAATGCCTTGAGCGGGCACTGGCTCGGATTCACCCTCACCTACCGACCAAGCATCTTCCAAGACCTGATTCAGCATTTGAGTAACGCCTTTGCCCTGGGTGGCGGTAACTGGAAACATTGTCGATATGCCAAGGCTATAGAAATCTGCCATGGCTTGATCAGGGTCCATTCCATCGACCTTATTGACTATGAGGTATGTGTTTTTATTATTTTTTCTCAGGTATTTGAGAATTTTATCGTCATCAGGGGTGAGTCCGTCTTTGGCATCAACAATAAATAAGCAGATATTTGCCTCATCGATTGCCAACAAGGACTGTGCTGCCATTTCGGAGTCGATTCCATCTTCAAAACCGGTTATGCCTCCGGTATCTATGGCTATAAACGGCTTGCCCTGAGAAATACCTTCGCCATATTTGCGGTCACGAGTGAGCCCCGGCAAGTTTGCGACCAGCGCATCACGACTTTTGGTGAGACTATTAAAAAGAGTGGATTTCCCGACATTGGGGCGACCGACAAGGGCAATTACTGGCCGCATGATTAAAACCTTAAAAGTGGATGGAGTGTTGCTGATTTACTGGATATTGAGGGCTACTAATCTGCCGCTATTGCCATAAACATAGAGTTTGCCATCTTCTGCCAGCATATTAGCTCTAATGCCATCGTTATCAATTTGAGTCCGACCGACAATTCTTCCATCGATCTGAGAAACTAAATGTACATAGCCTTCTAAGTCGGCTAGCGCTACAAAGTTGCCTATTGTTGTGGGAGCCGTAACTTCGCGAAACTCAAGATCATCATTTTCCCACACGATATCATCTGAGTTGTCCCGGATGGCAATTAGATGACTTTCGTCGTCACTGTAATAAATATTGCCAAAACCTTTTGTAAGACCGTGATAACTGGACGCTTCACGTCCCCAAACTATTCTGCCTGAAGACACATCGAAAGCCATCAAGTTGCCTTGATAACTTGCAGCGAGAATCCGGCTGCCATCGAGAACTAAATCGCCGTCCACATCAATGACTCGGTCAATATCGTATCGCCCTTCTGGAATTGCGACTCGCTCTTCCCAGCGGAAGACGCCGTTTTCAGATGCAACAGAGACCAGAGTACCGTTACTAAACCCAGCAACTACTGTTCCAGAACCCGTGAATACAGGCCGACTAGTCCCTCTTAAAGTCAAAGGAGGCAGAGTAGATTCATAAATCCAGCGCTGTTCCCCAGATTTCTGATCTAGGGCAACTAACTTGTCATCAACTGTCTGAGCTACGACAACATCGCCATTACTTTGCGGAGCCGAAAGCACTTCACTTGATACTGGAGTGCGCCACAACTCCTCCCCGTTGCTCTGATCGAGAACGATGACATTGGCGTTTCTTGTGCCAAGCATTACCAATCCCTCACCTGCGCCCACGCCGCCGGTTACCGCAGTACGTAAGCGTGTTCGCCAAATCACATCTCCCGACTGCCGATCAACTGCCACCACATCGCCGTCTTCACTAGCAACAAAGATGGTCGCGCCGTCGATAGCTGGAGTTAACTCGGTGTAGTTTTTTCCTTGCCCGTTGCCAACGTTGACACTCCACTGCCGCTGCAAATTCACTTCACGCTCAATAGCGACCAATTCTCTGGGTGGATTGACCTCGTCATCAGAAAACCAGGTCAGCGGATTCCAGCTAAAAGTTGAACAACCCGTTAGCAGCACCAGTGGCAAAATTTTCAGAAATCGAAACACTGAGAAGTTAATTACTTTTATCATGGAGTTATCGTGAGCCCTAGGTATCTTCGGACAAATTGTCTAATTTCATGCGCAAGCCATCACTACTAGAGCCGGCCTGCTGCGCCGCTAAATAGGAATCCCTAGCTTCAACTGTTCGGCCCATGGCTACGTATACATCGCCTTGAAGCTCAGCATAGCCGGCTTCAAATGTTTTGGGCGCAAGACTGCTAATAACAGCCAAGGCACCATCATTATCACCTTTAGCTAGTAGCACTCTGCCTAAGCGTAAATTTGCGGTTAGAATTAGGCCTTCATCTGACTTTACAAATAATCCTGTCAGAGGGTTCTCTATGATCCATCGCAGAGAATCTTCTGCCGCATCTAGATCACCCGTCATAACTTGCTGTTGAGCCGAAAATAGTGAGCTATACCGGGCATATATCGTGCTGCTATGCTCCGCTCTCAGCTCAGTGGCTAGGGCAATTATCTGAGTCGCCTCTTCATCACTAACTAGGCCACCTTGTTCATTGATGGCCAAGCTCAACACCTCTTCGTACAAATCTGATGCGGCGTCTGCACTAGCTGTCTTCGACCCTTCCCACAGCGTCCAGCCAGCGTAACCGCCAACTACGACGACAACCGCTAAGACTAGCTGCTTGCCATTTTCATCCCACCATTTCTTGAGGGATTCAATTGTTTCTTCTTCTGCCGCGTTAATCGCCACGACTTACTCCTATTTTGACTCGATTATCTGAGGTCTGCTAACGCCAGTTGAAAAAAAATTGACTTATCGTCCTGCCATTAGCAACAACGAAAAATCTCCAATTAAGACAACGATTTTACCTGTTTGTTCGACTAGAGGCACGGGAATGTGCATTATCACTTAGAAATGTCGATAAATTCGCCTAATTTAGCTCCGATTTGATCCACTTTGATCGATTCTGATCGGTTTGAATCATCTAACATGCGCAGCTTAAGCTGAGCCGGACTAGAATCAAATTCCTCTAAAATAACCGCTACCCTTGCCCCACTGGCAAATGCACGCTTCATCTGACTTGCAGGCTTCCCCCCGCCACAGTGACAAAGCACTCCAAGAGACGGATGACTTTGGCGAATTTCCTGCGCTAACGCTAAACCCTGAGCCGACAAATTTTGACTCGGCACAACCACGTAAATATCTATTGGTCGTAAAACACCCGCAGGCACTTTTCTCAACTCATCAAGCATTAACACAATACGTTCTTCGCCAATGGCAAATCCAGCAGCAGCCGTGGTTTTACCACCTAGTTGCTCGACCAAGCCATCATACCTGCCCCCACCGCAAACCGCGCTCTGCGCACCAAGTATTTCGGTGGTCCACTCAAATACGCAGTTGTTATAATAATCCAGACCCCGCACGAGGCGTGCATTTTCCTTATACCTTATGCCTAACCCACTCAATAGAGAGGTCAGCTGCCGGTAGTGCTCCTGGCTATCGTCGCCGATGTAAGCTGAAAGTTCAGGCGCATCCGATAAGACTTCCTGAACCGCTGGGTTTTTAGAGTCCAGTACACGCATAGGGTTGCTGTACATACGCCGAGTGGCATCTTCGTCTAATGATTCCTGCCGGGATTCTAAAAAGGTAGACAAAGCGCCAGCATAAACTTTGCGGTCTTGGGAACTACCGACATTGTTAATTTCTAGAGTCAAATATTCCGACAGACCCAGTTGCCGCCAAAGCTCTGCAGACAGCTGTATGATTTCTGCATCAATATCAGGTCCGGCCATTCCAAATGCCTCAACACCAAATTGATGAAATTGACGATAACGACCTTTTTGAGGTCTTTCATGCCTGAACATCGGCCCGTGATACCACAGTCGCTGTTGCTGATTATATAACAACCCGTGCTGGTCAGCGGCCCTCACACAAACAGCAGTGCCTTCCGGTCTCAAACTTAAGCTGTCTCCGTTGCGATCATCGAAGGTATACATTTCTTTTTCAACGATGTCGGTCACCTCACCGATGGAGCGTTTAAATAATTGCGTTTGCTCGAGAACAGGAAATCGAATCTCTTGATAGCCATAGCCACCAACAACTTTTTGAAATGTCGCTTCTAAGTACTGCCAGGTTAAAGATTGTTCAGGAAGAATGTCATTCATTCCTCTGATTGCTTGAAGTTTTGCCATAATAAATTAATTCGCCTAGCAGCTAGTCAGTAGCAATGATGTCCCTTTGCGCCGCTTGTTTTTTAGCGACACGAGCTCTGACCATGGCTTCCAATTCGTCCACCAAATTATCGTTGTTAATCTTATGATCAGGCTTGCCTTCCACATAGGCCAAATTACTCGGACTGGCACCGGTGAGACCGATTTCCGCGACCATAGCCTCCCCTGGGCCATTAACGATACAACCAATCACCGCCATATCTATTGGTGTCGTTATATCCTCCAATCTCAATTCAAGCTCGTTCACTACCGAAATCACATCAAAATTTTGCCTTGAACAGCTGGGACAGGCAATCAAGTTAACGCCTTTATGTCGAAGCCCTAAGCTTTTAAGAATATCAAAGCCTACTTTTACTTCTTCTACCGGATCTGCCGCCAGAGAAATTCTAATGGTATCACCGATGCCATCCATCAGGAGAGCGCCGAGCCCAATCGCTGATTTAACAGTACCAGATCGCAGACCGCCAGCTTCGGTAATGCCTAAGTGAAATGGCTGATCTATCTGATCTGCCAATTTTCGATAAGCTTTAAGGGTCATAAAAATCTCTGACGCTTTCAGACTTATTTTAAAATTCTGAAAGTCCAATCGATCCAAGATATCAATTTGATTAAACGCCGATTCCACCATAGCGTCAGCACTGGGTTCTTTATACTTGCGGAGTAGATTTTTTCCTAAAGAACCAGCGTTGATACCAATGCGCAGCGGTATACCTTTATCTTTGGCGCTGTCAACAACGGCGCGCACTCGAGCGTCGCTACCAATATTGCCTGGATTGATACGTAAACAATCCACCCCGTACTCAAGCACTTTTAAGGCAATCTTATAATCGAAATGTATGTCTGCCACGAGAGGCACCGACACTTGACTGCGAATAGATTTGAAGGCCTCTGCCGCATCCATCGAAGGCACTGATATTCTGACAATATCGACGCCGGCACTAACCAAACGCGAAATTTGCTCAAGCGTCGCCGGAACATCAGTAGTTTCAGTATTGGTCATGCTCTGCACTGAGATAGGCGCATCGCCGCCCACAGCAACATTACCAACCATTATTTGCCGTGTCTTACGGCGAGATATGTTTTGTTCGCCACGCATAATCTACAAACCTACTGTTAGACGAGCTGAATTATCGATACGGGTGTTTTTCGAAACATCTATATCAATTCCATTTAGAGTCATTTTAGCAAAAGGTGCATCACCTAACAAAACATCAAAAGGGGCTGCGCCCTTAATTTCAAGCACATCACCGGAGTCACGCAGGTCCCGATAAAGTAAATTATCGGCACTATCACTCACCTCGATCCAGCTCGCTCCAAGGAAGGTAATAAGCAGAAGATCACTACCCTCTGCTTCTATTAATATACGTCCGCCACGGCTTTCAGGTTTTGTCAGGTCTCGCCCATCAACTGTTAAAGAAGGTTCACCACCCACCTCTAATTCTGGACTTGCAGCTATAGCTGGCGGGCTTAGTATCTGAGAACCCTGCTGAGCTTGCTGCTGACCCTCTTGCTCGACAGAAGGCGTTGCTCTGTCGGCTGGATCATTTGCCTTCGTAACCACGGAACTGTCGATATCTATCTGTGCCAATTGAGACTGCACAGCATCTCCAAGTGTGGGCTCAGCGATTGGTGTTATCGGAATTAGTGTCGGGGCTAACGTCGGGGCTAACATAGCAGCCTGAGTCACGTCTGTCTCATCGTCTGCCATTGGTTCCGGCTCGATGTAGTTTTCCGCTAGGGCAGATTCATCTGAACCTAAGTCAGCCGTCTCTTGTCCGCCGCTACTAAAGAACCAAAGAATCAAAAACAAACTAACGAAGCCGATTCCTGATCCAATAACCCAAGGGCGGTTTTTGTCCTTACGACGACGAACTTGTATGCGCGTTTTTTCACGAGCAGCATCTTGCTGCTCACTCACATAAACATCGTAGCTGCCAATAACCTGACTTTGTTCCAGCCCAAGCAGCAATGCGTAGCTTTTAATATAACCTTTTGCAAAAACCGCACCGGGTAATTTCTCAAAACTATTGGACTCAATAGCTCTGACATAGTGCATTGTTATGTGCAGCTGATCCGCTACTTCTTTTTCAGTTAACTCTCTACGCAGTCTCTCAGCGCGAAGAATATTACCCACCGATTCAGCAGCATTTGGCTCTGCTTTATGAACCTCATCAATTTCGATGCCCTGTTGGTTTTCGTTAGTTGACATGGATAAAGTCTTGATAAGCTTTAAATTCAGGAGTGTCTTGATAAAGAGTCATAAGCAGCATTGAAAATTCGTCCACCAGTGCTTGGTTCTGAAATGAGCTCTCAATTTTTATACCTGCCAATAAGGCTTTTGGCGGATGGGTTATTTTATAAAACCCAACGATTGTGAGGTACTGACTAAAAGCGGTACGAGCTCCCTGCAGGTCATCTTCATTAAGGCGAATGATTGCTAACTCAAGCGCCGACAAATAGAGATTTGAATTGAGTTGCAAAGCCCGCTGAAAAGCATTTTTAGCCTCATCTATTTTATCAATCATTAACGCGCTACGACCTAAATTCTCAAACGCTATAGCTCGGCCTTCATACATAGAATCAGAGACCACTTGTTCGAGCTGATTATAAGCTTCTTGAAACCTCTTCACGCTAAATAATAAGGCAGCGTAATTATTTCTTGCTCTTGCATTATCACCATCGAGACTAATAGCCCGTTCAAAAGTTTCTTGCGCAAGCTGAATGTCACCCTCTTTCTGTAAAATTAAAGCAAGTACGTTATAAATTGTAGAGTTACGATCATCGATATCCAACGCATTGCTGATATTTCTTCTCGCGCCGACCATATCATTAGCGTCGTAGTAACCAACCGCCAAGTTGACATAATCTTCAACAGCCCGCTCGTCAGACGCGGTCGAGGCAAAACCACCGGTGGTGGTTGTAATACAAGCAGTTGACATCAAACCAGTCAGCAGGACGAGTAACGCAGCTTTGCAGGAACCTAATTTGATTTTACTAGTTTGAATGTGGACCATAATATTTCGACCTGTGTTGCTTCGATTAGTCTTACAGTCTATCGGCAGCCACGGCGAGGTTATCAGCTCTGTCAAATACTTTCCCGCTCAGCTGCGCTTTCGCTTTGTGACGTTGACTGCGTTTAGTCTGATCGGCAACCTCACCGACTAATTGGCCACAAGCCGCGCCAATGTCGTCACCTCTAGTAGTCCTAACGGTCACGGTATAACCTTCCCGCTGAAGAATCTGACGAAAATTGGTTACTGAGGAACCGCTAGGCCTGCAGTAATCACTTAGAGAAAAAGGATTGAAAGGTATAATATTTATCTTACATGGAAATGCTTTTAATAATACAGCAAGCTCTCTGGCGTGCTGACGATGGTCGTTCACCCCAGCGATCATAGTGTATTCAATTACCGGCACCCGCTTATCAGGAAGGCTTGCCATATAGCCGCGCACGGATTCTAACAACATAGCTATATTGTATTTCTTATTGATCGGCATAATTTGGCTGCGCAGTTCGTCGTTAGGTGCATGCAAAGAAATTGCTAACGATGCCTCAGTAAAATCTTTCATCCGATCGATCGCAGGAACCACTCCTGACGTGCTCACCGTGACCTTGCGCTTTGACAAGCCATAGGCACAGTCTTCCATCATGAGGTTGACCGCCTCCATCACTGGTTCAAAGTTGAGCAACGGCTCTCCCATTCCCATCATCACGACATTGCTAATGGGTCGTTCCAATTCGCCAGAAAAACCACCCAGCTCTTTAACTGCCCACCACAGCTGACCGACTATTTCGGCGACAGTGAGATCGCTGTTAAATCCCTGTTTACCCGTGGCGCAAAAACTGCAATCTAAAGAGCAGCCAGCTTGAGATGAAATGCAGAGCGTTCCGCGGGAAGCTTCCGGGATAAAAACCATTTCTACTCGACTTCCACTCGCCACCTCGACAATCCATTTCCGGGTTCCATCGCTGGATAGGAAATCTTCAACCACGCTTGGCAAGGAAATTTGTGTTTTAGCTTTAAGTTTTTCACGCAAAGACTTGCTAATATCTGTCATCGCGTCAAGGTCGGTGATCCCACGTTGGTGAATCCACTTCAACACCTGATCGGCGTGAAATGGTTTTTCACCAAATTCTGTAAACAGTTCTCGCAGGCGACCACGTCCCAAACCTGCTAGATTAGGAAGTATGTTATCTGACATGCTTAGCTGATTTTTTACTCTATCAGGCATGGTTCACAAACCTCGCGGGACTAACTGTTAAAGAAGTATTAAGAACAGATTTCTTCAGCACTGAAGAAGTAAGCTATTTCGCGCGCCGAAGAAGTCGTTGAGTCAGAGCCATGGACCGCATTAGCATCAATTGACTGAGCAAAATCTGCTCGAATTGTGCCAGCGTCAGCGTCAGCCGGATTTGTAGCTCCCATCAGATCACGATTTTTGAGGACTGCGCCCTCGCCTTCAAGAGCCTGAATCATTACTGGGCCAGACGTCATGAATTCAATCAAGTCGGGGTAAAAAGGCCGACCTTCATGTTCAGCATAAAAACCACCCGCTGACTTTTCATCTAGTTGCACCATTTTCGCAGCAACTACTTTTAAGCCAGCTTTTTCAAATCTAGTGTAGATTTCGCCAATAACGTTTTTGCCTACGGCATCAGGTTTAATAATAGAAAGGGTCTGTTCGATCGCCATCTTAACTCCAAGTATTTCGGTTTTTCAAAAGATCGCGCATTATACGCGCAAATACTCGGATTTTGTACGTGCAGTGATAAAAAACCAGCATTTCTAGGGTTTTATTGGGCAACCTCTTCGATCACAGCAGCTTGAATAGCTTCTAAGGTTTCCCAGCTACGATCGGGGCGCATCTAATCCCGTCAAGTTGACAGACCAACTCCACGGAATGTTCACTAAAAAAGTCAACATCCAAGGCCTTAGCAAGATTGAATCGCTCAAACTAACCGCTAGGAATTGTTACCTCGCCTTCGGAACTAACTATATTAACCCTGATCTCAAGCTCACAGTAGCCGACTTCATAGCTTGGAATTTATTTGTACCCGCCATGATCAGACACAGCTCGCTATCGGGCAGCAAATTGAGCCGAGTCCAAGCCAGCGCCACTTTGGGATTTGTCCCAAAGTGGCGACAATTCTCTTAATTTAGTTACTGCATCGCAGATTTTTTCGATGGAATAATCTATTTCTTCTTCGGTAGTAAAGCGCCCGAGTGTAATCCGCAGCGAGCCATGTGCGAGTTCGTCATTAAGCCCCAGCGCTTTTAACACATAAGATGGCTCCAGACTTGCTGAGGTACAGGCCGAACCGGAGGACACCGCAAGATCTCTCAGCGCCATCATCAATGATTCACCTTCGACGAAATTGAAACTAATATTCAGATTACCTGCCACACGTAGACCCTCGTGGCCATTAACGTAAACTTCTTTCAATCCTCTTAGCCCTGTGAGCAGACGCTCGCGAAGAGCTAACACTCGCGCATTCTCCTGCGTCATTTCTTCCTTGGCTAATTGAAAAGCTTCGCCCATCCCTACAATCTGGTGCGTGGGCAGCGTGCCGGAGCGCATGCCACGCTCGTGTCCGCCGCCGTGCATTTGTGGTTCAATTCGCACAAGAGGGTTGCGCCGCACAAACAAAGCCCCTATGCCCTTTGGACCATAAGTTTTGTGTGATGTAAGAGACATCAGGTCTACTTTCATAGACTGTAGATCTATTTCGACTTTGCCCGTGCTTTGAGCTGCATCGACATGAAAAAGAACGCCATTCTCGCGGGTAACCTCAGCAATGGCGGCGATGTCGCTTATGACTCCTATTTCATTGTTCACATGCATCAATGTAACCAAGACTGTATCTGGGCGAATGGCTGCAGCCACATCTTCGGGCGCGATAATGCCCTCGGGTGTCGGCGCAAGGTAGGTTACTTCAAAACCTTCTCGCTCAAGCTGCTGGCAGCTATCCAAAATCGCCTTATGCTCTATCTTGGATGTAATAATGTGCTTGCCCTTTTTCCCGTAGAAATGCGCTACACCTTTGACTGCGAGGTTGTCGGCCTCGGTTGCACCTGATGTCCAAACGATTTCGCGGGGGTCACAATTAATGAGATCTGCAACTTGCTGACGCCCCGCCTCTACTGCCTCCTCAGCTTTCCACCCAAATATATGTGAGCGCGACGCGGGGTTTCCAAAATTTGCCTCTAGCGTTAAGCATTTTGCCATTTTTGCAGCAACCCTAGGATCACAAGGAGTTGTAGAGGAGTAATCCAAATAAATAGGGAATTGCATTTATAACTCCGAAAAAGCTGACTATAAGTTCACAGATGGGATACGAAATGCTCCGTGCTCGCCCGCATTAGCCAATTTTTCATTAGCTATCAGATGCTTACGATCCTGTCGTTGAGCAATATCTTTTACTTCACGTTTAACGACTAAATCGGCGAGGCTTATGCCTTCGAGAAAATGATGAATCTGCTCGCTGAGATCCTCCCATAAATAATGGGACAGACAAGTTTCACCATCTTGACAATCTCCCTCTCCTCGACATTTTGTCGTGTCGACCGATTCATTGACCGCATCAATTATCTCAGCGATAAATATTTCACCCGACTCTCTTTCTAGGACATACCCACCACCGGGACCGCGAATACTGTTGACTAGGGAGCTTTTCCTCAACTTAGAAAAGAGCTGCTCTAAATAAGAGAGTGAAATGTCTTGTCGCTGAGAAATGTCAGCCAAGCTAACTGGCCCTTTTTGCTTATGCAAAGCCAAATCCAGCATAGCTGTGACGGCGTATCTTCCCTTGGTAGTCAAACGCATAGTGATGCCTTTACGGAGATCTCGATTGGTTTAAATTATCAAATACCTAAGTAAAATAGTCAAGTATTGCAAAAGCTTCATAGTATGGCCGACAATAACAGAAAAACCATTAAAAATCAGTAATTTATACTTCTATGAACGCTCGTAGACTAGAGTTGAAGGGGCTTTTCCGAAACTCGGCCCCATCGAATGACCGCATTGCTTGGCCAACATTGAGATAATCGCTAGATGGTGAATACTGTGTGTAATCAAACCCATTAGCTCTCGCTCAAGCGTACTGGAGATTTTAATTGGGGCTGCGCGGTGGTAAACAGTTTCTCTCACCGAAATAGACTGCCCCAATAGCTTAACCAAATCCAATTCCCGCATGCGCCAAGACACCAATGCGATCGCAAAGCGTGCAGAACCTGTGCTCGACTCAATCGCTTTGTCTCTCTTTCTGGCATCATAATCAACACTCAGGCCAGGCAGCCCAACAAACAGGCTCTGAAAACGGTCCAATATATGCCGAACGTGACTTCCCATTGAGGAAGACCCTTCATAGCTATTTGCGTAATCATCAGCACCAAGGCTATTCACCACTTCTTCACACTGCTCAATGCAGTGCAAACAGCCTTTGAGCAGCAGATCGGCAGCAGAGCTCGAGACATCCCGTTCCATCAAAATAGTACTATCCATATAACAACCTGTTCTGCCCGATAAGACCTGAGTCACCTGAGTTTGGTAACTCATAAGCCACCTATTATCAAAACTTCAAACACAAGATTGCGGTACCACAGCACCGCCTCGGTAAGGCAGCTAAGTTAAGAGCGCCGCCTCCCAGACTCAACGGCGCTCAGCCATGCCTTTTATGTGATCCAAATTCCACCCTAGTAAGTCGGTTTTCAACAAGACCATAGCAGGCCCCAGTTTATTTCAAATTCAGTTACTACAACCTACAATCGCTTATTGAGGTAGACTGACATTTTTATCCAGCCGTTTTCTTCAATGATTAACTTTGGCGGCCTCTCAGCTGAGCCGAACCGCCTTTAAACACCTGAGCTACCATGAAATTTGATTTACATTGCCACAGCCATTTCTCCGATGGCAACCATTCCCCAGAATTTCTTATTGAGCGGGCAGTAGCGAACAAAGTTACCCATTTAGCAATTACCGACCATGACTGTGTGCAAGTCTTTAAACAGCCAGTTGAGGTGCCGCAGGACCTTACCTTGATTCCTGGGGTAGAAATTTCTTGCGCCTGGAATGGCCAAGAAATACATGTGGTAGGCCTGGGCATCGACGTAGACGCTGAACAACTCAATACACTCCTCAATGTGCAGCAGCAATCAAGACGAGAACGAGCTTCAGCCATGGCTAAACGGCTAGCGAGCTTTACCGATTACGATCTCGAGCCCTATTTAGAATCGCTCCCCTGTATTTCCAGAACACGCAGTCATATTGCCAATTTCTTAGTCATGGAAGGGGTTGCTAAGAATCATCAGCAAGCCTTTAAGAAATACCTTTCACGCAAAGGCAAACTCTATTGCCCTGCAAGTTGGTGCGATTTTGAAGCCGCTATAGCATGCATCAATTCAGCC
Organism: Pseudohongiellaceae bacterium; assembly: GCA_047617605.1. Taxonomy (GTDB): domain Bacteria; phylum Pseudomonadota; class Gammaproteobacteria; order Pseudomonadales; family Pseudohongiellaceae; genus UBA9145. The sequence goes on from JBLGBJ010000015.1 coordinate 25,843, forward strand.
GGCGGCTTAGCTGTGGTTGCCCATCCCAGCAGATATCCTTTTACCCGAAAGAAATTACTGTCCTTGCTGGACGACTTTAAACAAGCAGGAGGCGCTGCCATTGAAACTGCATACAGCAATCTAGATCCTTTGGCGCGAAAAAACCTTGAAGAGGTTTGTGAGAAATTGGAGTTGTATGCGTCTTGTGGATCAGACTTTCATAGCGCTGAAAACACTTGGACCGATATTGGTAAGTTTCACAGCTTCGCCGCAGCGAAAAAAAATGCCATTTGGAATCACCCAGAATGGCATTTTAATCACAGTTCTTTTTAAGCGGTCTAGCCAAAAGCTTGAATATAGATCTAATGTTTTTCTTACGTTGTTATTTAACGCCTGCGTATTGACGCGATTACATCGCGAAAAATATCTAGTAATGTTTCGTGTTTATAATCGGTAAACTCACCTGCGTCCATGAACATTCCATGCTCTTCGCATGCCTCATATTCAAGGTGCTTTTGCTTTGGGTCATTAATCTTTTTCATTGGAGCACTGCAACGAGGGCATTGAATATCTCTTATAGTGTTGTAGGTTTTTCCTACTTCCGGATCTCCACTATCAGCAAAGTCCGCCATCCAGTCGCCTTTAAGCTGCTCAGCTTCTCCGTTGTCGAACCAAAGCCCTTTGCAACTGTTGCACTTGTCGATAACCACTTTACCGTGAAGGGTCTCGATTTTTAACTCTTGCATATCAGAATTGCATTTAGGACAGTCCATCTTAGTCTCCTTCAGTTCGCTTATTATTATTGCGCAGAATCGTTACAAAATTACCCACATTTTTAAGCTTTTTCTCGGCAGCGACTTGCCACCGCTTTGTCAGAGCACTTAAAAACAATAAATTTGATTCTATAAGATATTTCTCTCCATGACCAAGCCAAAATAGCAGCGTAAGGACCTTAAAGCAGCCAAACTCTATTAAGTCAGCATTCACCTTCACTAGACTAGGATACATCTGAACACTCAAGTCGCTTATCCACGAGTGTATTAAAGGAGAGAAATCATGAAGGCTTTAAAATGTCTGAGCTTAACAATTGTGATATCAGTGCTTTCGCTAAGTGCTCACAACGCTATGGCCTTAACGGGCTCCGCCAATGTCAGTAGCGCCTGCGCCACCTTAGAATTCATGGCTAAACTGATGGCCATCAATTCGCTGCTTCCCGCCGATTACGACGATATTGCTGAGCTACGGGTAATGGAGGCTCAGCTGGCAGAACTCAATACTATGGTGTGCCAGCCCGCTATTCTTAGTGCATCCTCTCGCGGCAACAGCCGTTATGACAACGGCACACGTGCTTCCAACGATCTCTATTACAACTCGTGGTACTTTTCTAACAGGCAGCTATTCATGGCAGAACCTGGAGAAGACACCACGATCTACTATCCGAACGGCCGCATAATGGCGTTTCATTGGATGCACGGTGATCAAGCTATTTTTTGGCCAAACGGCAATTTGGCAACAAATTACTTTCGATCATACGACGTCGAGTGGTACTACCCCGATGGCAATATAATTACATATGAAGCGGGCTATTCTGGAGCGCGTTGGTTTTATCCTTTTACTAGACTTGATGGCGGCATCGGGCAAGAAGTCATAGCCAGCAATTGGGGAGTGGAAGATGAAAGCTTTACCTTTCTCAATTTCAATTCAAAAGGGGCCCTATCTACTAGCAGAGAAAGAATTAGGCGAAAGCTGATTTTTGATGATTTCGATTTGCTTGACGTGCCGGGTATCTTATTACTTGTAACGCGAATGTATCAGAATTCAGATTCAGCGAAGCAATTTGCGCCCGCGGACATAAATATTACAGGAGCACCATTTTAGACCGCTGACTTGCATTTTACTGAAGAAGCCACTGCCCCAGCTTTTAGTAGCTGTAAGTGGTGGATTTGGCAAGCAGGGAAACCGCATCTATCTCCCCCGACTGGCATTTCAAAAGGTTTTCCTTGGTCACCACATGGACCTTATCTGATTGCTTAGAGCGCTCTGTCTCTTCACCCAAGTCCTTCAAAATGATAGAGACACTTTCAGTGTTAGGCAGCTCACGTAACGTTGCTCCATAAGTGCATAAAGTCGCAAACAACTTAATTTCGAATACCTCTATTTCTTGCTCAAGCCTTACCGCATATTCTTTTTGCGCTTGCTCAGAGCGCGCCTGCAGGTCAGCCGCCTTTTCGAGGGCTCTCTCTTTAAGAGGCTCAACTCTCACCATAAACGCCTCATATTCTGCTTTGAAATCAAATGACGAAACCGATGCGGCCGTAGATCTTTCATTGGTGGTGTCTTGCTCTGCGGAGGCTGCCTGTTCTGCAGAGCTTGCTAATAGCGCGCGCATTTCAGTCATCTTCTCTGAAGTTTGCACACGAAGGCTATCTAGCTCTTGCTGCAATTGAGCATATCCCGCATCGTCAACCGAACCGGTGTTTCGTAATGAACGTGCGGCGGCGGCGGCCTGTTGGATAGAGGAATTAACCACTAAGGAAAAATCTACACTGGCCATCTTTTCCATCAAGCCCTCTTGCGTCGCCGAGCCATCCGCAGACGCCGTCAAACCGGTATTCGTCGACTGTGCACTGATAGCGGCAAAAGGATTGGCTCTGTTTATCGAGCGCATTGCTCGGCCAAGAGATGAAAAACCCATCTGGTTCTTTTGGTTTGCTAGCGGCGTTCGAATTTCCAGAAGCGCCCCCTGTCCATACAAGTAAATACTATCAACACCACCGAGGCGATTACCGAAAATACCGGTGGCCTGATCTAGCGCCAATGACTCCTCTACAATACTGGAAAATATAGAAATACTTTCCTGTAGAGAATCCAGATCCATTTCTTGGCTATGAATTTCAGCGGAAGCTGCCAGCAATGATATCGAAAAAATAATGCTATTTAGTTTCATAAGCTGACTCCTATTGAACCTCGCCGCTAAAACTTACGTATTGGGCCAGCTGTTCTAATGATCTAATAGTTTCATAGTCATTATTGGCAAGCTCCTGATAACCAACGCGCATGTCTTCTAAATCTTGCAACCGTTGCTCCTCAAAGAAAGCGTATATTCGCTCCAAGTTTTCTGCCGTGGTTTGCTGGGTTTGGTCAAACACCACCTGCATCAACTGCATGTTATTACTATCTTGGCGATTTTCTATTCGAATTACGAAATCCGCTAATACAGCCTGCTGATTTTGCTGAAAAAACTCAAGTCGTGACTCAATATCTACATCAGACTGAAGACCTGAAATAGACGGTGAGTCACCGAATGAAATAGATATGCCTTTGTCACCAATAACTAAACTTGTATTTAGAACAACGAGCAACATCATCGCCATAGATGCAGCAGTGGGAACCCAGCGCCAGAAATCAAATACTTTGGCTTCCACTTCACTGCTTCTGTGCTCGCGTCTATATAATTCCATTACCCTGTCCCAATGCGGGACTCGCTGATCTTGCCAGCTTTCCAAATTACTTTGAACTAGCAAAAGAGACTCCAGCTCTTGATTGCACAAGTCGCAGCTTCGTAAATGGCTTTCTATTTCCTGCTTGGACACTTCACTCAAGTCGCTTGAGAAATATTCTTTGGTTAAGTGTTCAGTCTTGGGACAAGACATTAGCTTCCTCCGATACTACTTTTAATTTTTTAAGGGCGGTATAAAAACGCGTTTTGGCTGTATTCACTGACATGTCTTGTAATTCTGCAATCTCTTCGAATGTGAGTGACTGAAAAATTTTACACTCAACTATCAACCGCTGCTCCATTGGCAGCTGTGCCAGCATACTGATAACCTGCGAATTGAGCTCTTGCTCGTTGAGCCGGTACTCAGGTTCGGTTTTAGCCTCACCGGGCAAACTGTCTAAAATATCGAAACCGTCATCGTCTGGCTTTGACTGCACAGTCATCAATTTCTTACGACGATTCATATCTACCGCCTTATTGTGAGCTATGCGAAATATCCAACTGCTAAACTTTGCATCTCCTCTAAATCGATGCAAGTTCCTGTAAACCCCAAGAAAAACTTCTTGCATAAGATCCATGGCATCAGTGGGATTTCCAGTCAGCCTCAATCCATGATTGTAAATACGGGGCTCATATATTTTTACCAATTTCTCCCAAGCATAGGCGGACCCATTGACAGCTGCCGCTATCAAAGCTTCGTCTTCGTCGATAAGACTCATTTCTGCAGCATCCCAAACCTATTCTCGATTGCAACGGAGGCAATCAAGCGAATAATCCATTTCGCAGGATAGTGGTAATTATGAATAAGTCGCAAGTGACAACTTAATAGTTTGAACTTTAAGACTGGTTTATTGAGGATATTGATGAAGGGAATCGTCTATCAGCGCACCCCAAGCGCGATTGAATGGATGGACGGATTTAACTGCCCCCTCAGAATTGACTAAGGGATAGCCTTTTTCAGCCCATTCAAAAATGGAATGCCTGAGGTTTCGAACATTGGCATAACCAAGAGAGGCAAGCTCATCAGCGACGGCCGCCGAACGATAGCCAACAGAGCAATAAACTATGATTTCAGCGTTTTTATCGGAGATTAACTCTGCGATGCCTAGGCTTTTTGAATTATTTATGGCACCGGACAAATGACTAACTGTGAACTCTTCCGGCTCTCTGACATCAAATACCTTTGCTGATGAGGTTTCAGACTGCCGGCTTTCATTGAGCTGCTGCGTGGAAATAAAATTCACCGCTGGAAATTCGCGCTCAATTTTATTATCCACAGATTCCCAGCTGACCCCAAACAAGCCAATGAAAAGTGAAGAAAGTGAGGCGAAAATGATCAGCTGTACCATGTGTATTAAGACCTAAGGATTGGTCAATTTAGTGCTAAGTGCAGACGGCTATCCCAGTATTTTATGCCAACCCAGTTTGAACGACACCTTTTGAGCATCTTCAAAAAATAACTGAGAAAAACTGCCCGCATGCTCAAGCTGCGTTTAGGCAGCAGCTTTTTGTTTACTTAAAAGCTGACTGGCCGCTCCGATAAAGGCGTTGAGGGACGACGCGATAATATCTTTGCTTATTGCTACACCGCTGAACCTTTGGCCATCGCTCTTAATTTGGATATAAGTAACCGCTTCGGCATCAGCCCCCTGCCCCAGCGCATGCTCGCCGTACTCCATAATTTCGAAATCTTGATTCAAGGCAACTCTCATGGCTTCAACAAACGCCCCCAAAACACCTTCCCCTTCGCCATTTATCTCTAGAGGCTCACCAAAATAGTCAATGCTCGCCGAGAAAGTTTCTCTGCCATTACGCTTCTCTATAGTGAAGTTCTCTAGGCTGAGCGTTTTTTTATTGCTGAGGTAGTGCTGATTGAAAAGACCCCATATTTGGTCCGGATGAATTTCCTGACCACTTTGTTCTGTGTGCCGCTGAACGACGCGACTGAATTCAATTTGCAGCCACCTTGGCAATTCGAAACCAAACTTATTAGCAAGGACATAAGCGACCCCGCCTTTACCTGACTGACTGTTTACCCGAATGACATCTTGATAAGTTCGGCCTATATCTCTTGGATCAATAGGCAAATAGGCTATCTCCCAGGGAGAGCCCTCTTCATAAGTATCAAGGCATTTCTTTATAGCATCTTGATGAGAGCCGGAAAACGCAGTGAAAACTAAATCACCGGCATAGGCTTGGCGCGGATGTACATCAATCTGTGTGCACTCCCTAACGACCGAGACTATTTTATCCATGTCGTGAAAATCCAATTTAGGGTCTACACCTTGGCTATACATGTTCATCGCCATAATGACGATATCCATATTGCCGGTTCGCTCGCCATTTCCAAGTAACGTGCCTTCAACTCTTTGAGCGCCCGCCATAACAGCAAGCTCGGCAGCCCCAACCGCGCAAGCCCTATCATTATGAGTATGAAGACTCACAATGACTGAATCTCTGTTGTTGATATTCCGGCAGAACCACTCTATTTGATCTGCATAGATGTTCGGTGTTGCCATTTCTACTGTGGATGGTAGGTTAAAAATAACTTTATTTTCAGGGGAAGGTTGCCATATGGCTGATACGGCATCACATACTTGGACCGCAAAATCCATTTCAGTGCCGGTAAAACTTTCTGGCGAATACTCAAACGTCCATTTCGTCTCTGAAGCTAAATCTGCGCAGCGCTTAACTTCCCTAGCACCAACTTCAGCGATAGCAATAATTCCAGCCTTATCTGTTTTAAAGACTTTCTCGCGCTGAACAACCGATGTTGAGTTGTAAACATGCAGAATTGCGCGCTTTGCTCCCTTAAGGGATTCAAAAGTACGCTGAATAAGCTCGGGGCGAGACTGAGTAAGTACCTGAATTGTCACGTCATCAGGGATTCTACCTTGCTCAATCAAATCACGAACAAAATCAAAATCCGGCTGAGAGGCAGCGGGAAAACCGACTTCAATTTCCTTAAAACCCACTTCCACCAACAACTCAAACATTTTCGACTTTTGAACAACAGACATGGGTTCTATGAGCGCTTGGTTTCCGTCTCGAAGATCCACGCTGCACCATGTAGGCGCTTCGCTAATCACCTGATCGGGCCAGGTGCGGTCGCGAAGCCCAATGGGCTGAAAAGGCTTGTATTTGGTATGGTCAAACCGCTTCACGTTCATCTCTTTTTCCTTTTGGGGTTTCTATTTCCGAGCTTCAAATTTGTTTAACTCTCAGCTCATAGCCAGAGAGTGCGTAGGATAGTGGAAGTACGAGGGTGATTCTACTCATATTTACCCCTATATAAGGATAATATTAGAGAATTACACCAATTTTATTAATAATAATTTGCACGGTAGCCAATATTGGAGATATATTGAGTTTTACTCCCTTGAAAAAGAAATTAATCACATGAAGCTAGACAAACTCGACAAGCGAATTCTTCAAGCCCTACAAAAAGACGGCACCATTACTAATTTGGAATTAGCTGAAAACATAGGCCTATCTCCCTCGCCATGTGCGCGCCGGGTAAAGCAGCTGGAAGAAGAAGGCATTATTGATCGACGCGTCACGCTGCTAAACCCCTCAAAACTCGACCTGAAGCTTACCGCCCTAATACAAATAAGCATGGACAGGCATACCCCCGACAGGTTTGAAATATTCGAGCAAAAAGTAAGCAGTTTTCCAGAGGTGATTGAGTGCTTATTAATAACCGGCCAATCAGCAGATTATCAACTCAAGGTACTCGTGCCAGACATGGAGCACTACCAAGCGCTTTTATTAAACAAAATCACCCGCATCGAAGGAGTCACTGACGTGCACTCTAGCTTCATTCTCAGAGAAGTTTGCAACAAAACCGAACTACCACTGGACCATCTTAGCCATAAATAAAGTGAACATTCCCCAACCCCTGCTCTTATTTGCATAGCAGCGTAATCCCGCTTTTAGCGCTGACAGGCCAATTGGAACTAACTTTTTTGGTGATCAGCGGCAAGAGTCAGGTACCGCTGAAGATTGGGACTATCTCTAATAGGCCTGAGTCTAGAAGGTTTAAGTCTAAACAATCTAAGCCCAAAAACTCCAAACAATCGATTGTAAAATTTAGGGGAAAGCGTTGAAGCATCCGCGCGGTTCACTCCATGCAAGCGCTAACAACGACAGGGCCTAGAAAAAGTGTTTAACTTTTTCTTTGTAAGACCTGCTCATTTTTAAAGAAGAGCCACAACTGAGTGTCAGATGAAATTCGCCGTTGATATGAGAAGATACTTTTTCCACTCTTTCTAAGTTTACAATTGTCGAGCGGTGCACCCGCTGAAATATCGACGGATCAAGCTTGGACTCCAATTCTTTCATAGTGGTGCGCATAATATGCGTATGCCCCAGCACATGAACACACATATAGTCGCCGGCGGCGTCTATCCAATCTATATCTCGAACTGGAACAAAAGTAATAGAAGAGCCATCTTTAATTGCGAGACGATCTGCATGCTCTACAAGATCTTCATCGCTCTCTAACAGCTCTGCAATTGCCGCTGGAGACTTCCCAGTAACGCTAACCACTAAATCCATCAGCCGTTGCTTTTCACCAAGCGCCACATTCTGCTGTTTCGCTTGTTTAGCCCTGTCTATTGCCAGCGCTAGCTGGTCTTCCTCTACCGGCTTTAATAAGTAGTCGATTGCGTGCACCTTAAACGCATCAATAGCGAACGCATCGTAAGCTGTAACAAAGATTATAAATGGCATTATATCTGCCTGAATTTCACTGATCACTTCAAAACCGGTCATCCCCGGCATCTGTATATCAAGAAAGACTATGTCGGGCTCATGCTCAGTGATTGCTGCCAAAGCCTCTTTGCCATTTGCACATTCTGCGGCAACAGAAATACCTTCAATCTTGGCTAAACGCAGAGCCATACCTTGCCGCGCCAGATGTTCATCATCAACGATAATAGCTTTCATAGCTTGCTCATTACTTTGTGTCATAGGGAATTACCACAGTCACTGTTAGTCCACTGGGCTGCGCATCTGAGAATGTAAACTCATAGTCACCACCGTAAATCTCATCGAGCCGATTGCGTATATTACTGATACCGACACCTTTTGAAAGGACTAACGCATCTTTAGTCGTCTCACCTTCGATTCCAGGACCATCGTCGGTGACGGTTAACACCAAATTCTCATTATGTTTATGAGATGAAATGCGTATAAGGCCACCGTCAATAGCTTTTGAAATAGCATATTTTATAGAATTTTCTATCAGGGGCTGCAATATCATTGTCGGCACATAGGCTGCCTGCGCCTCAGCATCCACTTCCACCTCTATTTTTAATCTATCCGCAAAACGAACCTTCTCAATATCGAGATATAAGCGAGAAGTTTCTAACTCATGAGCAAGTGTCACTTTGTCCAAGGGTGAATGATCAAGAGAGTAACGCAAAAACTTACTTAATTTGGTTACCATTTCATTGGCTTGGGTAGTTGCATTGGAGAGCACCAAGGTAGAAATAGCATTTAGGGTATTAAACAGAAAATGCGGGTTTAACTGATAACGAAGCATAAGCAGCTGAGCTTGGTGGGCTAGCGCCTGGGAACGCAAACTGTTTTCTTTCTCTTCTTGAAGCAGCAAATAGTATTTGAAAATGAAATACAACGCACTCCAAAGCAGCATCAGCGGGAAAGATATACTCAAAACACCGTCAAATAGGCCCTGAACACTGGCATTAGAGAAATCAAAAATTTCACCATAGGGAAGCAACGCAATAAAATTTCTGAAAGGTTGCCACACAGTGGCCGCCAGCAATGAACCAAACCAAGCTACCAAAAATCGAATGACTAGGCCCTGCTCCCATACCAGTCGGTACATAAAGCGTAGCCCAAAAGTAACTGCGCCACCGGCAATAGCAGAGACACCAAAAACCATTGCGCGGGGAAAAATATACTCAGGAGGAACCGCGATCAAATCACGTAGAACAAGCAAACTAACCCAAAGAGCCCAACCTGTGAGCTGAACAATCCAGAATTGTCTGGTCCTAGGTGCTAATGAGGAATCTGTAGCCATAAAATAGTTCGAGTCTCAGCAAGGCTTTAGTCGAAGTGAATTTTTACTATATTTCACCGAGACTCGAATAGTTTGGTTTAAGGCAGCAGTGCAGCTACTGCATCTCGCTCTTCTCGAAGCTCAGTCTCAGTTGCCTTCATCAGGTTCTGACTGAATTCATTTGGCTCGAGACCTTGCAAAATAGTGTATTCGCCGTTAGCGCAGGTAACCGGAAAAGAATAAATAAGCCCTTCATCGATGCCGTAGCTACCATCGCTGTGGATTCCCATACTAACGATTTCACCATCGGTGCCCAACGCCCAATCTCGCATATGCTCAATGGCTGCGTTTGCAGCGGAAGCCGCACTGGATAGTCCGCGAGCTTTGATGATTGCTGCGCCCCGCTGTTGGACAGTAGGAATGAAGTCATCAACGATCCAGCTCTGATCAACAAGGCCGATTGCCGCGTCTCCAGCCACTGTGCATTGATGAATATCGGGATATTGAGTCGCAGAGTGGTTACCCCAGATAATCATACTCTTGATATCTGTACTGTGAGTGCTGGTCTTGTTAGCTAACTGGGCAATTGCACGGTTATGGTCTAAACGCGTCATAGCCGTAAACTGACCCGGATTTAAGTCAGGCGCGTTGCGATAGGCGATCAACGCATTTGTATTTGCAGGGTTACCCACAACCAATACCTTAACGTTAGGATTGGCATTATCATTGATAGCTTTTCCCTGAGCAGAGAAAATTGCCGCATTGGCTTCCAACAAATCTTTACGTTCCATGCCCGGACCACGTGGCCGCGCGCCTACCAGCAGACAGTAGTCTGCGTCTTTAAAGGCGACATTGGCATCATCGGTTTGGACAATGCCCGCCACCAGAGGGAAGGCACAGTCTTCGATTTCCATAACCGTGCCATTAAGCGCATCCAGAGCAGGTGTTATCTCTAATAGCTGTAATATTACGGGCTGATCGATGCCCAGCATTTCTCCTGCCGCAATTCTAAACAGGAGTGAATAACTAATTTGGCCTGCGGCTCCGGTGACAGCTACTCGAACAGGTGCTTTCATTGATACGTAATCCTTTGATTAAGTTGATAAAAAAGCGATCTCAAATACAGCTATTTAGTATAGCAGAATTGCCTCAAAGATGAGAGAACCTCCCTTTGACTCAGGCAAAGCAGGAGAATCGCCGCCAGAGAACGGCTATTTACTGATAAACATGGCATCGCCATAGCTATAAAAACGGTAGTTATTTGCAATTGCCTCTTTATAGGCGTTAAGCAAGATGTCTTTCGATGACAGCGCACTAACCAACATTACCAAGCTAGAGCTAGGAAGGTGAAAATTAGTGATCAATGCATCGACAATCTTAAACTCAAACCCCGGGTAGATAAAAATGTCCGTCTCCCCACTGTATGCCGAGAATTCACGATTCAGGGCACAGCTTTCAAGACTTCGCACTGAGGTAGTCCCGACGGCAATCACCCTGCCGCCATTACCTTTGCATTTCTTGATCTTGGCACAGGCCTCATCACTAACCTCTATCCACTCTTTATGCATTTCGTGTTCTTCAACAGTCTCTGCTCGAATGGATTGAAACGTCCCTGCTCCTACGTGCAAGGTAATAAACGCTCGATCAACGCCCTTCTTATCCAATGCGGCAAGCAACTCTTCGTCAAAATGCAAGCCGGCAGTTGGCGCAGCTACAGCCCCTTCTTTCTTTGCATAGACTGTTTGGTAGCGCTCGATATCAAGAAATCTATCACTTCTCTTAATGTAGGGTGGCAGCGGGATATGGCCAATTTGATCTAATGCCGCCCCCGTATCAAGATCTAAGGGAAATTGAATTACATAAAACTCACCTTCCCTACCTAAAACGTCTGCCGTGATTCGCGGCTTCTCTGCCGTCAGCTTTGATTTGTCATCAAAAATCAGCTTAGTGCCGGGCTTTGCCGACTTGCTGAGCTTAATCTGGGCTAACGCCTGATTACCACCTCGCATTCGCTCTATTAAAGCCTCAAACCGCCCCCCTGACTCTTTTTGGCCAAAAAGACGAGCAGGGATTACGCGAGTATCATTAAATACTAGTAAATCCCCAGGATTAATTAGGTCAGTGATCTCATTGAAAACTTTGTGCTTGGTTTGACCTGACTCAGGATTCAAACACAAAAGTCTGCTTTCACTGCGAACCGGCGTAGGAAAATCGGCAATCAAGCGCTTGGGGAGGTGATAATCGAAATCAGATACTTTCATAATCAATTTAGTTTCAGCAGTGAAATTGGCGGCAAGGTTATACGAGAACCCATGTTAGTGAAAGGCTTGAAGACGTCATAATTTTTAAAAAGCATGATGCGCATTGCTACAAGTCTCGCAATTGGTATAATACCCGCCCTCAGTTTAGTCCTATTGTGCTTTGTGAGGCTAAGTAAGACTAATGCCAGTGTGGTGAAATTGGTAGACACGCCGGATTCAAAATCCGGTTCCTTCACGGGAGTGGCGGTTCAAGTCCGCCCACTGGTACCATTTTAGGTCACGGTTCTAAAAAACAGTTTAAGTCTCTAATATCATTGCCGATATTGTTGTTGAGCGTTAGAAAGAAGTAACATATCTAAAGCTTACGATTCGTAAATTCGCGATATGACAATTGAAATTGCAACAGAGAGACGTTCATCCGATGAGTTTCGACGAAGAAGACAGTACAAATAAATATAATAAGAAAGATGACGATAAAGCTAAAAAATTTTTCGGATTTGAAGTAGGCGATTCGTTAACTTATGGCGTTGTCGTACTCCTTACAATTATTTTTATTTATCAAGTCTCTGGAGTAGTTGCTGCTCTTTAGTTCATGCTTTGTTTTTTAGCTACAAGCAAAACTCGAATGAGTAACGGCTGCCAGCTCTGCCCTATTTGCCGCTCCTACCGCGATTATCCTCTTCTAGTTTCTCAGCATTAATCAACTTTTAATCAGCGCGTTAACCAGCTCTTCAAATAAAACTCTTGCCTGTGACTGCTCGATACCTGTTCAGCTTTTCTTTAGCATGTTAAGTTACGCCTGCTAAAATTTACTCTGAAGACTCAATCAAAGCGTGAGCTCAATCGCAAAGGAATCGGTATGCCCAAATACAAAATAGCTCTTTTAGATGGTGATGGTATAGGCCCTGAAATCATGACCGAAGCAGTTAAGGTGCTGGATTTAGTTGCGCAGCGTAATGATTTAGAATTTGAGCTAGTTCACGGAGCATTCGGCGCTAGCGCCTATTTTGAACATGGCCATGCATTTCCAGACGCCACTAAAGCCCTCTGCGACGAAGCTGATGCGATTTTAAAAGGGCCTATTGGCCTGAGCTATGACGAATCAAAAAAGATACCTGTCGATATGCAACCCGAACGCGCGGCTCTCTTACCACTGCGCCGACGCTACAACACCTTTGCTAACATCAGACCGGTTTTTCTACCCAAAGAACTGGCTCATTTTTCACCCTTAAAGCCAGAAATAATTGGCGATGGAATCGATTTTATCATTATTCGTGAACTGGTGGGTGGGCTTTACTTCGGAAAAAAAGAAACCGGCATAAACGCTGACGGCAAACGCTACGTAAACGAGACTCTTGAGTACGATGAAGACCAAATCGCCAATATCGCTAGAGTCGCCTTTGAAACTGCGCAAAAACGTAAAAAAGTTTTACACAGCATTCACAAAAGTAATGTTCTCAAGTCTAGCGTGCTTTGGAATGAGGTGATGGCAGAGGTCGGCGTTAATTATCCGGATGTGAAAGTGGTACCGATTTTAGTCGACGCTGCGGCAACCTATTTATGTTTAAACCCAGGTCAATTTGATGTCATGGTAATGGAAAACATGTTTGGGGACATTCTAAGTGACCAAGGTGGCGGCATCCTAGGCTCGCTAGGCCTTATGCCATCAGCCTGTTTGGGGCCAGAGAAAGCTTACTACGAACCTTCCCATGGCTCAGCTCCAGATATAGCAGGCCAACGCATCGCTAACCCATACTCAATGATTGGCTCCGTCGCGATGATGCTTGAAATGAGTTTCGACATGGAAAAAGAAGCTCGAAACGTTTGGCAGGCTATGCAGAGTGTTTTTGCTCAAGGTTATTCGACGCCAGACCTCTCCAAGCCCGGCGCAAATGTGAGAATGATCAGCACCAACGGCTTTGGTGATTTAGTGGTTGAGGAATTAGCTAAGCTTTAGATAACCAAGCGAACGATAAACAGACTAAATCGGCTCTAGCAGAAAACGCGAAGCCGATTTAACCTGACTGATTTCTCACCCCTGTTTGAGATATCCGCAAAAAAATACTGGCAGGCTCAGAGATTAGCCTGATCTCGGACTCTGATCCTAGAAAGCATCAGTTTGACGTCTACGAAATTCGGTCATTAGCGTTGGGGGACTTAGGTGTTGTTTACGAACAATCAGGACAAAGGTCCGCGAATAAATAGCATCCCAACTCCTGACGACCAACTGCATTTAACAGGGCTCTGTTGGTTCGACGGCAAACCCTAGAGTAGATTCCTGAATTAATAGAAGCAAACATTTTGAATGTTTCGTAGATATCCCTCAGACCAAGAATTAGTCTGCCATATCGGCAGCTTGATGAAGCAGAATATTAATCATCCGCATAGTTGATTTAACTGCAGCCAAGACTTGGTTAGCATCCACACCTCGTGTTTTAAATTCATGCCCCGTCGCATCCCAGCTTATAACACATTCTGTTAAGGCGTCCGTCTTTCCTCCACGAGGGATATGGACCTCATAATCTGTTAAGACCGGCATCACAAAACCTCTCTCGTGAAGCAATGCTGAAATGGCCGCCATAAATGCGTCGAATCCGCCATTGCCAGAGCCCGAGCCTTGTAATTCTTTACCTTCCAATTTAACTCGAATACTCGCCGTGCTTTCAACGTTAAGACCACTGTTGATATAACAGTTAAGCAAGGTGATGTAGTGAATTTCCTTACTTTGCATCACATCCGCTATGATGAATGGCAAATCTTCCGCGGTGATATTTTGCTTTGAGTCACCCAGCTGCACCACTCTTTTTAGAACCTTAGCTTGATCTGCTTCTGAGAGGCTAATACCTAGCTCATCAAGATTATTAATCAGAGATGCTTTACCGCTCATTTTGCCGAGGGCATAGGTGCGCTTACGAGCAAAACGTTCCGGACCTAAATTAGTGACATACAAGTCGCCCTTCATATCTCCATCAGCATGGATACCCGCAGTTTGAGTAAAAACATCCGCTCCCACAATCGGGGTGTTCGCTGCGATCCATTTATTTGAAAAATTCTCCACCATCCGACTAAGGACAGTTATTCGGGTTTCATCAATGCTCAGAGTCATGTCTAGCTTATCGCGAAGTGCCACAGCGACCTCGGCTAACGATGCGTTACCCGCCCGTTCACCCAAGCAGTTGATAGTGCAATGAATCGTATTAATTCCGGCGGTAACCGCTGCAAGCGCGTTGGCGGTTGCCAAACCGTAGTCATTGTGAGGATGAAAGTCGAACACTTGCTCAGGAAAACTAGTCATCATGTCCGTTAAAGCTGATGCAACTTCTTGTGGCGACATCAGACCTAGCGTGTCAGGCAGTAAATAATGACCTATGCCTAAATGCTTTGTCGCGTTAACCAAACCGAACACATAATCCTTGCTGTCTTTATAGCCATTAGACCAATCCTCTAAATACATATTGGCTCGCAGGCCTTGCGATTGCGCATATTCAACGGTTCTTGCAATATCCTCGGAATGACTTTCCAGAGTTTTCCCTAACTGCTGACGACAATGTTTTTCGCTGCCCTTCGCTAGCAAGTTAATTACCTTCCCACCAGCTTTCACAATCCAATCAACACTTCGTTTATGATCCACGAAACCAAGCACTTCGATTTGATCAACAAATCCAGCCTCTGTTGCCCATTCAGTAATTTGAGCTACGGCCTGTTGCTCGCCGTCCGAAACGCAAGCCGACGCCACCTCAATACGATCAACCTTAAGGGACTGTAACAATGCCCGAGCAATATTCACTTTCTCATTAGCTGAAAAAGAGACGCCCTGTGTTTGCTCACCATCTCTAAGAGTGGTGTCCAGTAAAGATATATGCCGAGGCTTTGCCGTACTCATCGTTCATCCTTTAAATGTTGGTTAATGCTGCTAAAAAAAGCCTAAAATCGTGATGTGCTCGCATTCTAGCAAAATCTTTGCGACTACGGGTAGCAGCAGTCATGACCTTCTAGTTTGGCGGCTGAGGTTAAGCCTTGTTTAACGGTAAAGCGGCATCAACTTAGCACTGTTGCACCGCTGAGCTAGAAACTGTCAGGTGAATCTACGATTAATCGCGATGCTCGGCAATTAACTCAGCTACTTATTGCGTTGCTCATTGCGCTATATGGACATCAAAATAGGCAGCACAGCGTGCCTCCATGATGGTTAAAACCATTGAGATATCCTACAATTGCGCATCTACAGTTACGACCCTAATGTAAAGCTTCTTCAATTCGCTGGATGCCCACATAAAATGGAAACTCTAAATCATGCCGACCTACCACCTGCCAAGCTAATGCGCCGGCTTGCGGCACTACTTTATGATGGGTTTTTAGTGTTTGCGATATGGATGTTAATTGGCTTTATATTGCAGTTTATAACTGGGCCTGGCACCAATGAACTTGTTGACGGCGTTGTCAAAACTGACCCTGTAATGAGCGCTCTCCTTTTCACACTAATGGTGATTAGTGCCTCAAGCTTTTACTTATGGTTTTGGCAGAAAAATGGGCAGACTTTAGGTATGATGTCATGGCGCCTAAAACTTGTGACAGAGGACAATAAGTTGGTCGGTTTAAAACAAGGACTATTAAGATACTTCTTGGCTTGGCCATCATTCTGGTTCGCCGGCATCGGCTATTTTTGGCTTTATCTGGACAACGAAGGTAATACGATACATGACAAACTTTCGCACACCAAGGTTATCGTTGTCCCGAAATCTTACCGCCCTTTGGATTAGATTTTAAACTCTTACAGCTTAAAACCATCATCGAGAAATATTCATTTTGCTATTTTAAAATAGGTTTTAAAAAACTTCTTTCAAATCTAATTATGCATCCGCTGTCATCCGCATAAGCAAATGCTGCTTTGCATTCTTCATCTTTGAAAGACTTTTTCCGATAGGCCTCATAATCTGCAAGACTAGCAAAACTAAACAGTGCCAAAGCAATATCATTGGCACCCTCTGCTGGCAAAAAATAACCATGATGCAGGCCTCCAAATTTTTCTACTAAGGGAATCCAAAGTTTCGCATAGGCTTCAAATTCCCTTGTTTTTTTAGGGTCTATCGTATATTTCAGATAACAGGTGATCAAAATTTTATCCAACAATTTAATTTAACTTAACCGGCGATAAATGAAGGGCATTCAATTAGATTCCGCCTTGGTAAAACTTAAGTTCGGCTCTACCACTTTTTTAGCGACTGGCGCTTAAATAGCATAGTCAGCGCACACGCCGGATAAGAACAAAACCAAGTATGCCACACAGTGCAATCGGGGAAAGCACCGCAAGCAATGGATCAAAGCCGTAGATCAAACTGGCCGGCTCCATCATTCGCTGAACAATAGTGAACACTAAACCGATGGCCAGAGATACAAAAACACGAAACCCCATGGTCGACTCCCTTAAAGGCCCAAACACAAACGAAATAGCTAACACCACCAACGCCAAGGTGGCTATTGGCTGCGTTAGTTTTTTCCAAAAAGCTAAATAATACGCTGCACTATCAAGCCCTTCAGACTCGAAGTATTTCGCTAGTCGGTAAAGCCCCGTTATGGATTGATCATCTGGCTCCACCAACAGAACACTGAGTAATTCGGGGGAAAGATCTACGTTCCAGTTTTCTAGGAGATAGTGATTGCTAGATATCGTTCGACTTCCCAAAATCGATTCGTCTATGTTTTGCAAGAGCCAATAATTGCCATTGCCTGACTCCACGTACTCAGCGGTTTCAGCAAAGCTTGCCGAAACCAAGCGACGGTCCTCACTTAACGTGTATCTAGTAACGCCGAACAGACTGGTTCCGCCGGGGGCAATTGCATTAATGTGAATGAAATCGTTTCCTATTCGTTGCCAGTTTCCCTCCTTTGAGCCTACCGATGCATTCGCACTTTGCTGCACGGCACGATTACTTTTAGCGGTCTGTTCAAAAGATGGCGAAACATACTCGCCAACCAGCAAGCTCAATATCATGACAAGGAAGGTTGGCTTAAGTACCGCGAGAATTATTCGGCCAGTTCTAATTCCTGCCGCCTGCATCACCACCAACTCATTGTTTGAAGCGAGAACACCGAGACCAATTAACGCGCCTCCCAATGCAGTAAAAGGTAACATTTCATACAAGCTGGTAGGCATTGTAAGCAAGACATAGCTTATGGCATTAAGCAGACTATAATTTTCATCGGTGTTGGCTATTTGATCGAGCAGGCTAAAAATTAAATCCAAGGTTCCCATCAAACCAATAACCACCGCCATGGACAGTAGTACAGTCCGGCTTATATGTTGATCAAGGATTTTCATGAGGCCGACTTATTCAGTGCCAGCCTTAGGCCATTGGGCTGATAAATGATGACGCCCAAAATGATAAACAGAGCATGCACCCACCAAAGGCCAAGGGTTGGATTGATCTCTCCCTCAGCAACGCCATCGCGAGAAAATTGCAAAAGAAAAAAGTAAACCGCATAGAGCAGCGCCGCTGGAATAAGCTTGCTATAACGCCCCTGCCGAGGATTTACTTTAGACATCGGCACCGCAATTAGCGTTATGATTGGAATAAGCAAGATAATCGAGAAGCGCCACTGCAGTTCCGCTTGCCGCTCCAGTGAATTGGAGCCGAACAATTCGGTCGTTCTCAAGGCCGCTTCCTCTACGAATTCTTCAAATTCCGCCGCATCCGGCAATAAGATTGATTGAACATCAAACTGACCCACCGAAAAATCTCTCTGACCCGGGCGGCCTTCGTATTGCAATACGTTTTCTAGGCGCATAAACCGCGCACCGGACTCTGGGTCTATTTCTGGGATCGCCGATTCGGCGATGACTATTCTAGGGGCGCTACCGCTGCCAGGCTCGGTGTCCGCGCCACCCCCAGCAGCGACAAAAACATTCTCCAACCGTCGCACTTCACCTCTAGCCGATAGCCGCTCTGCGTAGGTAACGCGCTGGCCATCAGCAAAAGATTGAAATTGACCAGCCACAATAAGGTCAATTTCGGTTAGTTGCGCCTGATTAAGCTTTAGCTGCTCGGTATTGCGAACTCCCCAAGGCGCTAGAGACAAACTAACGAAGGACATCACTACAATCACCAGCGCAGCCGCCCCTTGGGTTAGCAATAGCAGTTTCAGTTGGCTAATACCTGAACCTAGTAAAACTACCATTTCATTGTCCGCGTACATGCGGCCGTAGGCTAGCAGTATCCCTAAAAAAAGAGCCAAAGGCACGATAACTAAGAGAAAGTCAGGTAAGCGGTAAAGCATTAGCAGCAGCAGAACATCAGATGCCAACTCACCGGCCACCGCTTGAGCCAAATACTGAATAAATCGGCTTGTGAGTGCTACCACCATCAGAATCAGTGAGACCGCCGCCATTATTTGCAGCACTTGCTTAGCCAAATAGCGAAAAATTATCACGCCTAAAGTGTACCTTGTGTTATCGCAAGCCCCTTACAAAGGAAGAGCTTCATGGCCAATAAAAAACTTGAACCTGAGTGTACTAGAAGCGAGAAGCAGAATCAGCCAATGCTGGAGGGGATATCGAGGATTGGTCAGCTCACCTGGCTTGTGCCACTCACGCCAGGTGAATCAATATTAGGCAACCTTGGCGCCACGGTGACCGAGCAGTGACCTAAAAGGCGCTGGTATTTCACTTATCTGGTGGCGATCGAAATCGAATAGCACGATGCCAAATTTGGCGCCGCACACAATGGACTCCAACGCACTGTTGGCAATTTGCAACCCGATATCAAAGCCATAGCGGTTAAACTCACTCACCCCGACATCAATGATCAATCGATCATTGGCGAAAGATTCTGATCGATAATCTATTGCCAGATCAGTCACCACCATTCCAAGACCGTAGATATTACCTTCGGTAAAACCGAGACTAGCGAGGAATTGAAGTCTTGCCTCATGAAGTATATTCACCATAGCAACGCTGTCCAGATGCTTTGCATAGTTAACATCGCTTATGCCGACGGTGCGCTCCATGCTGAACAGGAACTCGGGCGGCGATTCGACTTTCACTCTAGACATGGCAACTCCAAGACAAGACTTTTAATATTCTTTATGTGACAGCAAGAGTCTCATTTGGTTCAAGTAAGACTAGCGTTAAAAAGGCTATTGATTGCAGAGTTTGAACCAATATCACTTCAAAATGAATAGCTAAATACGTAAATTCCTACTCATATTTGGTATCTATTGCTTAAGCTATTG
Source organism: Pseudohongiellaceae bacterium (assembly GCA_047617605.1). Classification (GTDB taxonomy): domain Bacteria; phylum Pseudomonadota; class Gammaproteobacteria; order Pseudomonadales; family Pseudohongiellaceae; genus UBA9145. The sequence goes on from JBLGBJ010000015.1 coordinate 45,836, forward strand.
AATAACTTTAGGATTGTCGGTCTCTTCAATCTACATTCTAATTCGACGCAGATACATACTTGTGATCGAGATCAAAGGAGTTATCGAATCTAATGAAGTATTCAATCAAAGCTGGCGCCGCCGACAAAATTAATTCAGAGTGCGCCATTGTATTCGTTTGGGCTAAAGGCATTTTTTCTGATGAAGCGACGCTGCTGGATGCGGCAGCCAATAAAGCTATCAGCAAAGTCGTCAAAGCCGGCGACTTCAGCGGTGCGTTGGCCGAAACTATGCTTCTTCATCAACTTCAGGGACTAAGCGCCAATAGAGTATTACTAGTAGGAGCCGGACTGGAAGCCGAATTTGATGCCAAAAGCGCAATCAAAGCAATTCGAGCTGCCTATCAGGTCACTCAAAAACTTGCCGCCACTAGCCTGCACTTCGCTATTGCCAGCGTGACTGTAACCGATAGGGATAGTGATTGGCTTACCGCCAAAGTGGCTGAAGAAGGCGAAAGCAGCTACTACCGATACACTGCAACAAAGAGCAAGAATCCAAAAGCACCTGCCACCAAAACAGTCTCTGTCTCACCAATTAATGGAGGGCGCCGCAAATCATTAGATAGCGCCCTGAAACGTGGATTTGCCCTCGGTAAAGCGATCAATGTAGCCAAAGAGTTGGGCAATTTGCCTGGCAATATATGCACGCCTACCTATCTTGGCGAGCAGGCCAAGCAGCTGGGGGAGAAGAATAAAAGCATCACCACACAAATTCTCGGCGAGAAACAAATGCAGAGACTGGGCATGGGGTCGCTGTTGTCCGTTTCAGCAGGGTCAGCTGAGGAAGCGAAGCTCATCATTATGCAGTATAAAGGCGCCAAAGCAGATAGTCGCCCGTATGCCATCGTTGGCAAGGGTGTCACTTTTGATACTGGTGGAATAAGCCTTAAAGCCGGCAACGCGATGGATGAAATGAAATACGATATGTGCGGCGCTGCAAGCGTGATAGCAACTATGGGATGTGTTGCCGAACTTAAATTACCTATTAATGTCGTTGGCATAGTCGGGGCTGTCGAAAACATGCCTGGCAGCAAAGCCACTAAGCCTGGTGACATCGTCACAAGCATGTCTGGACTTACTATCGAAATACTAAATACCGATGCTGAGGGTCGCTTAGTACTGTGTGATGCTCTCACATATACCGAACGCTTCAACCCACGCAGCGTTATCGACATTGCTACGTTAACCGGTGCAGCCGTTGCCACTTTCGGCTCCTATGTGACCGCAATGCTTAGTAACGATGACGATCTTGCCAATGCGATAATAAAATGTGGCACAGACTGCGTTGATCCTGTGTGGCAGTTGCCGATGTGGGACGAATATCAACCCCTGCTAAACAGTAATTTCGCAGATATTGCCAACATTGGCGGCCCGCGAGCAGGCACGATAACAGCCGCCTGCTTTCTGTCGCGATTCACCGAGAAGTTTGCTTGGGCACATTTAGATATTGCTGGCAGCGCTTGGACTTCAGGAACAGCAAAGGGCTCTACAGGCAGACCGGTGCCGCTACTTGTTGAATACCTAAGTAATCAAAAAGCTTAAGGAATTGGTTTAGCTGATGGCAAGCGTCCACTTTTACACTCTAAACTCGCAGCGCTATGAAAGTGGCGACGTGCTAAATGTTGTGTGCCGGTTAACTGAAAAAGCGGTCAGTCATCAGCATGCGGTTTATATTTATACCTCCTCCTCATCACAGTCGCAGCAGCTGGACGATTTGTTGTGGCAATTCAGAAGCCCGTCGTTTGTGCCTCACGGCCAAATGACTGGCCCTGACGCCCACCACGAGCAGGTAATGCTAGGCGACTCACTTCCTCCTGAAAGCTTTAAGGGCATGTTAATCAACTTATCCAGTGCGCCCGTGTCGGCAGCCCAATTCAGTCGCGTTAATGAATTTGTCGGGCCCGATGAAACGAGCTTAGTTGCCGGTCGGGAACGCTATCGTCACTATAAAGCTCAGGGTGTTGATATAGTCACTAACAAGATCTAACAGAACACTCGGCAAATACATCAAAGCGGTAACCCTAAGAACTCAAGCATCAGCCCACCTCTACATGTTGAAGTCCGGCAAAACCCCGTTTCATCATGTATAATCACGCCTTCAGTTTAGGACAGCAGAGCCAGCCCCAACATTATGGAAAAGACTTACCAACCACAGCAGCTAGAAAATCATTGGTACAAGACCTGGGAAGAAAGAGGGTATTTTGCACCTCAAGGGGAAGGTGATCCCTATTGCATCGTAATTCCACCTCCCAATGTTACTGGCCGCCTGCACATGGGCCACGGTTTCCAAAACGCCATTATGGATGCATTGATTCGCTACCACCGTATGCTTGGCAGACAGACCCTTTGGCAGGTAGGCACCGACCATGCAGGTATCGCGACGCAAATGGTTGTAGAGCGCCAGCTTAATGCTGCAGGTACCAGCCGCCAAGAGATAGGCCGAGAAGCTTTTCTAGACAAAGTGTGGGACTGGAAAGAAGAGTCCGGAGGCATCATCACTCAACAGATTAGACGCCTTGGGTCATCAATAGATTGGTCACGAGAACGTTTCACCATGGACGATCAGTCGTCTAAGGTCGTAGAACAGGCTTTCATCCAACTTTATGATGAAGGCCTTATTTACCGCGGCAACAGACTAGTTAATTGGGACCCTAAGCTGCTGACAGCGATTTCTGACTTGGAAGTAGTCTCGGAAGAAGAAAATGGCTTCATGTGGCATTTCCGTTATCCAATCGAAGGCAGTGACGACTCAGTTGTAATAGCAACGACTCGGCCGGAAACCCTGTTAGGGGATTCTGCTATTGCTGTGCATCCGGACGATGACCGTTATCGCTCCTTAGTTGGTAAAATGGTCAACCTGCCGCTATGCGACAGGAAAATTCCGATCATTGCAGATGAGTATGTTGACCCTGCATTTGGCACAGGCTGTGTAAAAATAACTCCTGCTCATGATTTCAATGACTATGAAGTTGGCAAACGCCACGACCTCCCTATCATCAATATCTTTACTAAAAATGCCAGCATCAATGACGAAGCTCCAGCAGAGTACCAAGGCTTAGATAGGTTTGATGCTCGAAAGAAAATCGTGGCTGATTTAGAAGCTCTTGGATTGGTTGAAAAAATTGAACCTCACACTCTAAAAGTGCCGCGCGGTGATCGTAGCGGTGCTGTTGTCGAGCCGTACCTTACTAATCAGTGGTACGTCGCTATTCAATCTCTTGCTGACCCTGCCATTAAAGCCGTCGAAGATGGCGATATTGAATTTGTACCAAAGAACTGGGAAAACACTTATTTTGCTTGGATGCGTAACATTCAAGACTGGTGCATCAGTCGTCAACTCTGGTGGGGGCATCGAATCCCTGCCTGGTATGACGATGAGGGCAAGATCTACGTGGCACCTACTGAGAGCGAAGCTCGGCTTAAGTACAATTTGGCCGACGATTTAAATCTTCAGCAAGACCCAGATGTATTGGACACTTGGTTCTCTTCAGGCCTTTGGACCTTCTCGACTTTAGGCTGGCCGAATGAACCTGAATTCTTCAATAAGTTTCACCCCACCGATGTATTAGTTACCGGCTTTGACATCATTTTCTTTTGGGTAGCCCGAATGATTATGATGACCTTGAAATTCACCGGTGAAATACCCTTCAAGAAAGTCTACATCACCGGTCTCGTCCGCGATGAACAGGGCCAGAAAATGTCCAAGTCAAAGGGCAATATTCTTGACCCTATCGATTTAATTGATGGCATCGAACTTGAGGAATTGGTCGAGAAACGCACCGCTGACATGATGCAACCGCAGCTCAAAAAAGCGATCGAAAAAACAACTCGAGAATCTTTTCCAGAAGGCATTGCAGGTTACGGGACTGATGCGCTTCGCTTTACTTTTTATTCATTAGCCACCACTGGCCGAGACATTAAATTTGATTTAGGGCGCACCGAAGGCTTCAGAAATTTTTGTAATAAAATTTGGAATGCCGCACGCTACGTATTGATGAATACAGAGGAAAAAAACGTTGCAAGCAGTTTTGATAACGCGCAGCTATCTATTGCTGATCGCTGGATTATTAGTCGTTTCGACAAAGCTAACGCAGATGTTCAGGCAGCAATTAATGACTTTCGTTTCGACCTTGCCTCACAAACTCTTCACGAGTTTATTTGGAATGAATATTGTGACTGGTACGTAGAGCTTTCCAAGCCTGTACTCTGGGGTGACGAAGCTAATCCAGAAAGCGCCGCTGTTACTCGGTTAGTACTATTAACAACGCTGGAGAAAAGTCTACGCCTATTGCATCCATTTATGCCTTTTATTACCGAAGAGATTTGGCAAAAAATAGCTCCGCTTACAGGCCAAGCGCACAGTAGCGAGGCAAGTATTATGTTGGCGCCCTATCCAGAGCTTAACGACAATATGGATGCAGAGGCAGAACAACATGTTGAGTGGATTAAAGGTGTGATTATTGCCATCCGAAATATACGCGGTGAAATGGATATCTCTCCCGCGAAAAATATTAACGTGTTTTTGCGAAGCGAATCTGAAAACGAGTCTAAAAGTGACCAACTAAGATTGGAAAGTTATCGTCCCTATCTCGAAAAGCTCGCCAAACTAGAAAGCATTCAATGGCTAGACAACAAATCCCAAGCCCCTAAAGCGGCAACTGGGATTTATAAAGACTTAGAAATACTGGTGCCTCTGGCTGGGCTTATCGATGTAGATGCTGAACGCGCACGTTTAAATAAAGAGATTGAAAAGCTCGCCAGCGGACTTAAAGCGGTGAGTGGCAAACTCAATAACGCTAAGTTTGTGGACAATGCGCCCGATGCGGTTGTTGCTAAAGAACGTGGAAAAGCAGAGCAGATGACCAGCACTTTGGTAGCACTGAAGAGCAAACTGAAAGAATTGGACGAACTGTAACGGTAAGGTAAGCCAACTGCGTTAGCGAGGGGAAACTTAACCTAACGCAGTTCCTTCGGCATGCTGAAGACGACATCTTCCTTTACTCCATTTAATTCTGCTGCATCAACCCCAGCTAAATCTTCCAGCTTAGCGATGACTTGCTGAACCAGTACTTCGGGAGCAGATGCCCCGGCTGTGACACCAAAGCGATGCTTTCCTGCCAGCCATTGCTCATCAATACCTTGAACACTGTCGATTAGGTAAGACTCACAGCCGAGTCTTTCCGCGAGTTCTTTGAGTCTGTTCGAATTTGAACTATTGGGTGAACCCACCACAAGAAGTAAATCGCACTCCAACGCTAATTGCTTGACGGCATCTTGCCGGTTCTGTGTAGCATAGCAAATATCTTTTTTACGAGGCCCTTCAATGCTAGGAAACCGTTCCCTTAAGGCATCAATAACTTTCGACGTATCATCCATTGATAGGGTAGTTTGTGTAACATAAGACAGTTTTTCTGGATTCTCAACAGTCAGACTTGATACGTCTTCTACAGATTCGACTAAATATATTTTGCCACCAAGAGAGTCATCATACTGCCCCATGGTGCCATCCACTTCAGGGTGATTCTGGTGTCCAATAAGGACACACTCTCGTCCCCCTTGACCAAACTTAATCACTTCCATATGAACCTTTGTCACTAAGGGACAAGTTGCATCAAAGACTTGAAAACCTTTTATTTGAGCATCGTTTTTAACAGATTGGGCGACACCATGAGCACTAAACACGACAACTGAATTTCTGCCAGTTCGATCGATTAACGGAATATCGCTTAACTCTTCAACGAACACAGCACCGCGGGAGCGAAGCGTCTCGACGACAAATTTATTGTGGACAACTTCATGACGAACATAAATCGGCTCGCCAAAGATATCTAGGGCTCGGTTTACGATATCGATTGCTCGATCAACCCCCGCACAAAAACCTCTAGGGTTAGCCAGTCTAATCGTCTTTATCTGACTAGACGCGGCTTTACTGGAAACTGCGGGAATGGAGACCGCTTGTTTAAAAGTGTCCGACATAATGACCTACAGTTTAACTTCTAAGGTTTCAACGGTCGCAGGCATAACAGCCAAGATATTGGCTTTAAAAACAATTGGTTTTCCCGCGAGTGGGTGATTAAAGTTTATTGTGATTGTCTCTTTCTTTATTGCCGCTACAATCCCGGGCAAATCAAATCCACCGGGGTCTTTGAACGAAACAACACTGCCAACTTCAGTTGGCACAAGATCATCTTCAAACAGGTGTTGGAATCTTGCGATCGGAAATGACTGAATGTTCTTCGGGTTTATATCTCCGAACGCCTCCGCCGCAGCTAACGTCTTAACGAGCTCACTACCTGGCTTGAGGCCTATCAAAGCATCTTCAAATCCGGGCAGCATACTGCCATCACCTAAGCGGAAACTTGCCGCTGGCCCGCCGTAGTTGCCGTCGATTATTTCCCCCGATTCAAGCGCCAAGGAAAAGTGCAAGCTTACTCGCGAGCCCTCTTCAATAGTGTTTTCGATTTCTGCTTGCGTCATCTCTAAACCTTATTTTCTATGTTCGTACTCATCACTGCACAAAGCCACTAGGCGAAGTAACGGGTTTCACCAGTGCCATCGATATTACTTACACAACGCTGGCATAGCGTAGGATGGTTTTCACTAACACCAATATCGCTACTGAAGTGCCAACATCGCTCACACTTTTCATGAGCTGAGGCGGTGATCTCTAATTTCAATCCTGATAGTTCTGTTTCTGTGGCACCGGCTGGAGCCTCAGCCAATGGTTTAACTGTAGCTCTGGAAACTATCAAAACAAATCTTAACTCTGCCTCTAAGCGCACAAGAGATTCGACTAGTTCCGGGGCACAATACAAATCAACTTCAGCACTTAGACTTGAACCAATACTTTTATTAGCACGCTTAGCCTCCAATGCTCTATTGACAGCTGTTTTTACTTGCAAAATCTGATCCCAGAAAGCATCGCTAAACTTTTCATGCTCCGCCAACAAATCATTGGTTTCGCTAAAGTTCGACAGGAACACAGACTCAACTCGCTTACCCGGAATATGTTGCCACAGTTCATCAGCGGTAAAACTTAAGATCGGCGCTATAAGCCTGCTTAGCGTCTCTAATATTTGAAACATAGCGGTCTGGGTAGACCTACGAGCCATGCTGTTTGCATTTGTGGTGTATTGGCGGTCTTTAATAACATCCAAGTAAAAACCACCTAGCTCTATAACGCAAAAGCTGTGAATCTTTTGATACACATTGAGAAATTCATAGGCATGGTAATGCTCAATAATTTCTTCCTGCAGCAGCTGACTTTTACGAACTATCCAATAATCTAACTCCATCATCTTTTCGGACTCAAGTTGGTCAGTTAACGGATCGAAGCCATTCAAATTAGACAGCATGAATCTAGCAGTATTTCGAATTCGACGATAAGAATCTGCAACCCGTTTGAAAGTCTCATCCGAGACTGTCATCTCCCCGCGATAGTCTGTCGCAGCAACCCACAGTCTTAAAATATCAGCGCCGTATTGCTTATAGATTTGACTAGGCGCCACCGTATTGCCTAACGACTTGGACATTTTTTTGCCCTCGGAATCGACAAAAAACCCGTGAGTTAACACTTCTTTATAGGGCGCTGTCCCGTTCATTGCGACCGCTGTTTTCAGTGACGATTGAAACCAACCCCGGTGCTGATCCGAACCTTCCAAATAAAGATCTGCAGGATATTGCAGCTCTTTCCTTTTTTGCAGCACTGATTGATGAGTCACCCCAGAATCAAACCACACATCTAAAGTGTCGGTAACCTTTTCATAGGCAGATGCCTGCTCCCCTAAGAGTTGAACAGGATCCAATTCAAACCATGCCTCAATGCCCTTTTCTTCAATCATCAACGCGACTTCTTCCACCAGCCTTTCCGTCTCAGGATGAAGTTCTTGAGTCTCTTTATTAACAAAGAGCGTGATTGGCACACCCCAAGTTCGCTGTCTTGATACACACCAGTCAGGACTGCCTTTAAGCATCAGTTCTATTCTGGCCTTGCCCCAATCCGGAATCCATTTCACATCTTTAACAGCATCTAACGCCGAACCAAGTAAGTCCTTCTCGGTCATGCTAATAAACCACTGCGGAGTAGCTCGATAAATTAAGGGGGTCTTAGTACGCCAGCAATGGGCATAGCTATGAGTAATTATCTCATGAGTAACAAGTGCTCTTTCTTGTTTCAAGGTCTCTAGGATTTGCTCGTCAACTTTATAGACATGCTCGCCTGCAAATTTCCCAGCAGAGGAAGCAAATATTCCATTTTCATCAACTAGGTTCAAAGTGCCTAAGCCATATTCACGGCCAACATTAAAATCGTCAACACCGTGATCAGGAGCCGTATGGACTGCCCCGGTTCCAGCATCGGCGGTCACATGCTCACCAAGAATTAGTGGCACTTGACGTACAAGAAAGGGGTGTTGCAGAAGCATATTCTCAAGAGACGCGCCCGCAGCTTTGCCGAGAATTTTAAAATCTGCACACCCGTAGCGGGCCATTATTCCTGCAACCATTATCTCGGCGACTACCAGTATCTCTGACCCTTCGCCGATATCGCATTGCACCAAGGCATATTCAAATTCCCCATTAAGACTAACCGCCTGATTGGACGGTAAAGTCCACGGGGTGGTAGTCCAAATCACTACGGACACAGACTCGCCCGGTGAGCTTAGATCTTCTCCTTGGAAAACAGCCAAGAAGTCATCGCGATTCACAACGGGAAAACGTACATCGATTGCAAAGGATTGCTTGTCTTGGTATTCAACTTCAGCCTCGGCCAGAGCTGACGCCCCGACTACACTCCAATATACCGGCTTATAACCTTTCACAAGGTGCCCATTAGAGGCGATCTTGCCGATTGAGCGAACGATATCCGCCTCGGTATCAAAATCCATTGTAAGGTAAGGGTTGTCCCAATCTCCTAATACTCCAAGTCTGATAAATCCGGCTTTCTGGATCTCAACCTGCTTTGCAGCATATTCCCGACAAGCTTTGCGAAAGTCAGCAAAGGAAATTTTCTGTCCCGCTTTACCTTTTTTCTTTTCGACATTGTGCTCAATGGGCAAGCCATGACAATCCCAGCCTGGAATATAAGGCGCATCAAAACCACTAAACTGCCGAGATTTAACGACAATGTCTTTAAGCGTTTTATTAATTGCATGCCCTAAATGTAGGTCCCCGTTTGCGTAGGGAGGGCCATCGTGAAGAATAAATTTTGGCTTACCTGCGTTTTTCTCGCCAATTTTCTTGTAGAGATCTAACTTATTCCATTTTTCGAGAATAGTAGGCTCTCTTTGAGCTAAATTGGCTTTCATGGGAAAGTCTGTCAGCGGCAGATTTAAAGTGTCTTTGTAATCAGTCATAGGTTTTATACTTCTGCGATTTTTTGCTTTTTATCCAATACTTCACGTGCTTGAGCGACATCAATTGCTATCTGTTTTTTTAACGCTTCAATGCCATCAAATTTTATTTCGTCGCGAATCTTTTTCTTAAATATGACTTCAATCGACTGCCCGTAAATTTCTTGATCGAAGTCTAATATGTGGGCTTCCAAAATAGCTTCTAAAGTGTCTGCTACAGTAGGCCGGTAGCCAATATTCACAATTGCTGGCAAGAATACATCTGCCAATCGGACCTCGCATGCAAACACGCCATGCAGGGGAATGGTGCGGCGCTGGGGATTGACGTTACACGTGGGAAAGCCAATAGTTGAGCCCAATTGTTGGCCCTTCACTACATCGCCCTTTATAGAATATGGACGACCCAGCAGCTGCTCTACTAAAAAGAAATCACCGAGTGCTAATTGCTCTCGGATAAACGTACTGCTTATCCGTTGCCCGTTGCGCTCATAAGCAGCGGTTTCTAATACTTCGAAGTTGTTTTGCGCACCCCAAGCCTGAAGCATGGCAAAATCGCCTTTACGCTTATGCCCGAAACGCCAATCATTACCAACAATAAAGCTGACAATACCAATGCCGTCGATAAGGATGTCCTGAATAACTTCCTCTGGCGTTAATCTGGACAGCTTTTTATCGAACTTAAGTTGAAACACGTAATCAATTCCGAAGCTTTCCAGAAGTTCAACTTTTTCTTTAAGTGAAGTGAGCCGAGCAGGAGATCGACCTCCTTCACCCGCAAAATACTCCTCTGGATGGGGCTCTAAAAGAATCACCAGCGAAGGTAAATTGAACTGCTCTGCTTTTTGCTTTAATTGATCAAGGATCAGCTGGTGCCCTAGATGCACACCATCAAATTTACCAATAGTTGCTACGCAGCTTTGCTGAAACTGGGAAAAACGGTCAGTGTCGTCAAAAATGATCATGGAATATAGGAAGCCGAATCACAAAAGCGCGAGATTATACTCTTTTTTCAGCAGATTTTGCAGGATTAGCGTTGCAACGGGTTCTACTGCGCGGGAAATTAGAACACAGCAATATATCAAATCATCGCTTAAGTGGTTTGGTCTGAAGAGTCTGGGCCTTGAGTCGGCGCAGGCGCCACTTTAATCTTCGCCATCGCCTTTCCATACAGTACTCGAGCAAGGGCAAAAAAGGCGATAATCAACACGCCTTGGCCAATAATGGCGTTAACCACGGAAATGGTTTCGGGCCGTTGGCTAATAAATACAAGATTGGTAAGCGTCGTGAGCCCGGCTATCGTGCATAAAAGCGCTAAAAATAGCTGGGTAAAAGCAATTAGTTTTTTCATCTCTCTAGTATACTTAGATACGTATACGCAATCTATATATGCAACCTAGCAAGTTTAAGAATCAGGCAGAATCTTGCAACGTGTGAAATGACATAAAGTAGTCATAGCCCGTGGCGCCTAAAAACCGAGTCAGCGTCTTGCGATCAGTTTTTCGAGCATCCACGATAATAAGCCCTTCAAGGGAATCGTTGAATCCAGAATGGACATTAAAACAGACCATCTTCCCGTTTAACGCAAGATAGTGCCTGAGTAAAACAGGCACAGCCTTACCTGGATCGCAACGGCCAATTAGCTTCCCCAGCATTTTCACGTCGGCCAATTCAGCCAGCATGTCAATAGTCCAAACCCTATTGCGCACTTTGAGCGGGGTAATTGGCTTGACCAAAGCAGCAAAATCTTTTGCCTGAAAATTTGTTAGTAAGGTGTCCGCAATCAGCGACCTTGCTAAATCACTGTATTCTCTGGAGATGCTTACCGAACCAAACAGCGTATGGTACTTGGGACGCTGAACCAATATTGCACCAATGCCTCGCCATAAAAGATTCAGAGATACCGGGCGACGCTGATAGTCCGGATGAATAAATGAGCGACCCATCTCTATCGCGCAGCCGAGCTGGCGAATGAAATTCTCGTCATACTCATATAACGAGCGACTATAAAGGCCTTTCACACCGTGAACGGCGACTATTTCATCCACTAGGCCGACTCGATAGGCCCCCGCTATTCGGCTCTGCGCTTTATCCCAGAGGAAAAGGTGCAAGTAGTGTGGGTCAAACTCGTCGGAGTCTTTAGACTGGCCCGTACCCTCACCCGCGGCCCGAAACGAAAATTCGCGTGCAATAGCGATTTGCTCCATTATGCTGCCAAGTTTGTCATAGGGGGCACAATAAACATCAAATTCTTCATGTTCGATAAGCCTAAAGCTGTCTAAATTGATCAACGTAGACCGAATCTCAAGCCTGCTCGATTCACTGTCAAACTCATCGATCCCATGATCCAAGCCAGGCTTAATTTTAACCGGCTCCTGAGCCAAAGCATCCGTACTCACTCGGATATACTCAGTCACAGCTTTGGGACTTGTCAGCAGCCGAAACTCAGCTGCGGGAATTGGCCGACCGATGGACAAGGGCAAATTATAATTCTGTTTATTAGCCAACTGCCTTGGCAATAGAACTGTACGCAGTCGCGGATGAATTCGACCCGCGGTGTAAAAATAATTGCTGTTTCTGCCACCAACATACACGGGGACACAGGGGCATTCATATCTCTTAATTAACTGGCCTACCAAGCGAGACCAAGGCCGATCTTGGACTCGCCGATGCTTATGCTCATACGCGGAGACCATCCCTGCCGGAAAAATCAGCACCGCACCATCGTTTTTTAAGTGCCGGTGAACCTGTTTGATACCGCCAACATTGCCAGACGCGGCATTGGATGAGAGGACATCGACACCAATAAACATCTCTGATAATTCTGGGATGCGCCGCAAGAGCTGATTAGTAAGAACCCGTAAATCCGGGCGGTGCTCAGCGATAACCTTTGCTATCGCCACTCCTTCCAAACCACCCAAAGGGTGGTTTGCAACGATAAGAACTGGTCCCGTTTTTGGGATTTCGAGCAGCCGCTCCTCATTTCCAATATGAATTGTAATGTTCAGCGCACTCAACGAATGCTCCAGAAACTCATAGGCTGAGCAATTGCGTGGGCGCTCGTCATAGATATCAGCGAGCCGGTCCAAACCCAGCGCCGTCTCTAAAACACTGGCTAAAAATTTCGGCCTTATGGGGAGCCTGCAAGGATTAGTCATTTTTTGGGTATTGTTTTACTAATTTATTCTCATAGCGCCATGCTTTCAATAGCACCAATATTCCGGGTGGTTTGTGGCCCAATCTCCGGTTTTTTTCACCAAGTTTAAACAGCGTACTATACTGGTGCAATAGCGTTTTGATCGCGCTGCCCAGCTTTGCGTCCCTATCCCAGATGTTAATTGACTCCGAACTAGCACCATTGATTTCGATAATTTCAAAATCTGTCCCCGCACTCAGACTAGTCGGGTCTTTAAACTTGATATCCAGCCGTCCGTAGTAAAAGCCTGGAATGTCAGCGAAGATCTTATCCAAGGACTGTGAAAGTTTTGTGCTAATCAAGCCTTGCGCATCGCGAAACACGGCGCCGCGACAATGGCTGGCAGAAAAAACCAGCCTATAGGGCTCCCCATTAGCTAATACCCGATCCCAAGCCTGCGCGTGCCGTTCCTTGTAAAGATGCAGTAGTTCGCCCGCCCGGCGGTCAGATGCCACTAGCTCAGCCAACGTCTCGCGGCCATTGCCCACTACATAGGGAGTGTATTTCAGTGTTAAAGAGGTCACGGTGCCTTCTTTATCGTCTGGGTGTTTGACATAAAAAACGCCAGCTTCAGCCTCCCATTGACTCAGCTGCTGAAACTGAATTACCCCGCCTACGGGAAATTCACTGATGTAATTGAAGACCGCTGCCCTGTCCTCGAGGAGCTTAACCCCTGCTCCTCGACAGCCTACGTTGGGTTTACCCACAATTGGCAACGTAAAACCTTGTTGCTCGAACAGTTTAACCACTGCCTCATTCTGGACGCTTGAAGCTTCAACTGTAACTTCATATAACAGCCAAGGAAGAATCCATTGACGAGCGGTTTCCCCTGCCGCATCAAACACGGCAGATTTGGCGACACCAACCATGCCCGATAACGGTATCGCCGGATTCGCCAACAATGGCAAGCTCAAGCTTCTATAACGTATAGAAAGCGCAATCCACTGCGCTACCACCGGCATATAGACAAGCCACGTTGGCCAAAACTCAAAAAAGGACGTCGACCTGCCACTCAAGTCGAGCGGCGGCATTCCCGCAGGCACAAAAGGAATCGCGCTTGGCACCTTGGAAGACTGAAAGGCATCAGCTGGGGGGTTCTTCAATCGGGGATGCTCGATAAGGGAGCGCCCAAAAGAGGCGTGTTCAAAAGGGAAATGTTCAATTAGCTAGAGTTCCTGTTCATAGCCATATGACCGTAACCGTGAACTTTTTGTTGCGGTTAGGCTATTATTTTTAATTTTTACAAGAATAGCATATTTTCTTTTTTGAATTTCTCTACAGAAGAACTGCATCAGCTGAAAAACTGGAACTCCAGTTATCTGGCTGTTAGAAACCCAAGTAAGTTCTAGTGGTGCCGCTATACAATTATGTTTAGTAAATTGATCATCACTGTTTTTGTCATTGCTGTCGCTTTTGTCGTTCTCAGACAAAGGAACATCAATCGAGGTAAAAGCACGCAACAGGCCAGGACTGCTGATGCGCCTAAGCGGAGCGCTGCGGCTAAAGACATCGAAAAAGATCAGCTATCGAAGGATATGCGGTTTGGAGCCTATCTATTTCTGCTATTAACCGCCGGTATCGGTGGCGCGATCTACTATTTTCAATGGCAGGACGATCACAGCATCCTCACAGTTAACTTGTACCGCGACAGCCAAGTCGAGCCGATCAGCTATGACGTGTATAAATATCAGCTGCGTGAAAAGTCTTTTATCACTATTGACGGACTATCGGTTGCCGTTGCAGGGAGTGAAAGAATGGAAATAATAGGCCTCGAGTAAACAGAGTTTAACTAGCAGGCAACTCCTGTTTGGGCTTTTTTCTCAACACGCTAAATTAATAAGAAATCTAGATGCTCTGAATAGTTTAGCCAGCGCGAGAATCATTACGACGTCCATGAGCTGATTCCAAAGCGTAGCGCATTATTTTTTCGATATCGCCATCAACGCTTATCAGCACCAACTCGTCACGCTCCATGACAAAAACCGATATAATTTCCAAGGTATTTCTTGCCAAATCCATACCAGCAAACACCCATACGTTTTCGCCATCGTCCCTGACCCGAACTATTTGTTCCCAGTGGAGACTAGCATCTTTTTCTAGCAAGGCGCCTTGGAAGGTTTGGCTAGTAAATTTCTTATCTGCTTTTTGTCCGTACACTTTGTAAACCGCCATGTGAACACTATCAATTTCAGACAAGTTCGAAGCATCAAAATCAATAGCGTCTAGGAAGTTAAACATTCCTGCACCAATATTTATGGCAACTTCCTTCTTCAGGGTGATCTCTGGGTTTTGCTCGAGTATGGCATTTCTTATGGGCCGCATTGGCCGGTCCGAGAAGGACATGCAGCCTGCCAACGTAAGCGTAGATAATGCTAATACTAAATTTTTCATAAGCCGCCCACTGATTACGTTAATCGATCTCTATGTCGGTAAGCTCGGGTATATCAAAGCGCCGGCCAAGAGCACCAATATCGTCGGTGCTGATATCACCCACTATGTTAACTAAAACTATTTCGCTAGGCTCCGCCACCATTATCGCAACCCCCTGAATCCGCAGCGCGTCTTCAGAAAGGCGAAAATAGATATCCACATGATCGCCATCTTCGCGCACGCGAACTACACGGTCCCAGCCTTTGGCATCTAATTCCTCGGCTGTCTGATTCATTGATGCAGATATTTCATCTACGTTTATCGCGTCACTTTCGAAAACATTGACCGTCACACGGAGCAATTTGGACATGAACTCTGCTGCTTGTTCATCTTCAGTGCGAATTAAATTTGTCATCATGTTTAACAGCGGCGCTTTAAGGCTCACTTCAACCTTGGGCTCAACATTCGCGATAGCCGTCAACTTAGAAAAGTCCACGAAACCCGGATGGTTTTCAATAGATCTATCTGCAGCAACTGCAAACGGAGCAAAGGCGCAGATGATTAATGGTACTAGTATTTTTTCAAAAAATTTCATAGTGATACCTCGTTTTCTAGCGGAGCCAATTGAATTGGTCTAAATTAAATCGGCATAATTAGTTCAAATCCAACTTAAATCGGATCGCTTTGTATTACCCGACCACCTTCGTTAAGTCGGTTTGAGCGTGAGCGATCGAACGATGCATTAAGTGATTCTTGCAACGGCGTCACTAAAAAGCGCTCACCAATCATGACTTCAGTGCGCTGGCTAACGTCATTTAAATATTCGATTGCCAAATTCAGATCCTGCAAAGCTGTTTGAATTTCCTGAGCGCTATAACTATCGACAGCGGCATTCGCTGCTTGCTGATTAGGCAATGGCACTTCGGTCTGCGGTAGTTCACCACTCATCGAAATCACCACCACAGTTAATGCCAGAGCAGGGAGCGCCAAGCGCAGGGATAACGGGGTCGCTGATAACCAGTCATTAATTGGCTGCCAGAAACCGGCGGGCGGGCGTACAGGAATAGGCTCGGGCTGCCGCTCTAGTTGAGAAATTCTGTGGACAGGCTCTAACGTGAGATCACTACAGTCCACTAATGGCAGGTCCATCACAGCATCATATAAGTTGCGAGCAAAATGCAGTTCTTTAGCGCAGGCTTGGCAGGAATGAACGTGCCCCATGAAGACTTCTTGTTGGGCAAGAACAAGCTCGCCATCGAGAAAGCTATCGATTTGCAGCTGAACGAAATAACATTGTGAATCACTAGAAGTCTGCATAATTTTGCTCAATTCGTCGCTCAAATAATTACTCAATTAATTGTTCCGTGATCGCGGTCAGGCTCTGCTTCGCCCTCCATCGAACTATTAAATAAATCCCTTAAAGTCTTATTCTCTCTAAGTTTTCGTCTGGCCCGATGTAAATAAACCTTCACCTGGCTCTCACTGATATCCAAACTTTCTCGAATATCGAAGTAACTGGCCCCTTGAATGTCACGCAGTATAATGATGCTCCTAAATGGATCTTCCAATGTCTGGATCGCCTCCATTAACTTCACTTTATAAATTTCTTGGTCAAGCTCAGCCCCTTCTACACTATCAGTTGCCTGCTGCTCAACTTCGGCATAACTGTCAACGCTTTCGTTTCCAGGCTTTTGGCGTCTGACATGGTCGATTACAGCATTATGAGCAACTCGCATCAGCCAGCCACCGACTTTCAAGTGATCTATCTTCTGCCAGTGCTGCCAAAGCTTGATAAAAACCTCTTGAGTCACATCCTCAGCATCTGCTTTAGCGCGCAGGCTGTAATAGGCAAAAGAGAATACTTTCTGCCTATGTTGATCGATGACTTGTTGATATTGCTTTAACATTGTTTATAAAGACGGGGGGTGTGAAAAAAAGTTACAGAAACACTCAAAATTTTTTATGGCAAGAATCAAACAAGAAAATCAACGATTTAAACCGTTACTCTATCTCATTCGATAAGGACTGTTTTAATCATTTTGCTATAGTATCTCCAATTAGCCAACCTAACGCCGCCGGATTCATGCAAAACCATAAAATCATCCTCTTTCTTATGTTGCTTTCGCTGCTTGCCACTAGTCAAGCCGCCGAAGAAACAGTGTTCATCAATGATGATGTTGCGATCAAACTCTATTACTTTGCCCCTGCCCCTGAATTTGAAACCCCGCGCCTGGCCATCTTACTCTCGGGCGGCTCCAACGATGAATATATGGCTCAGGCTCAGTACTGGATAGGCAAAGAAATGGTAGACCGAGGCTGGGCCATAGCCGTGCCCATTTCACCTAAAGGGAGAAAGTACTTTGTTGAAGACACCGCTGTGCTTCCCAAGCTTCTGGATTTTATCCATGCCACCTACGAACTCGACGAACGCAAGCCACTGTTAGTGGGAGTGTCTGGCGGCGGCAGTGCCGCTTTAGCGATAGCGGCCAAATCTCCAGCGCTCTACGCGGGGGTGATAGCGACACCGGGGCGTATTTGGGACCCATCAAAGTTCAAAAATCTCGATGGTTTACCCATTTACTTAAGAATTGGCGAAAAAGACAGTTTCCGATGGAACAAGTTGCTTCCGGACATGAAGGATGTCCTTACTAACGCCGGTGGCAACCTCGATGCAGCGTTGATGCCTGGCGAGAAACATATATTCGAGCTGAACTGGGAAAATTTTGATGCTTGGCTAGGTAAGCTGCAATAGTCTTCACGTATATGAGGCAACCGTTACAGCCAGAAAAATGCTACCCACTAATAACGATCCTCCTCAACCCAGTAATTGCTTACTAATCCGTCCACAAATTCAATTGACAAAGTCTCTATACGTTCTGACTCAATATCCACTGAAAACACGAGAAAAAGACCAACTTCTGTGTCTTTTTCGGAGCGATTTCGATATTTCCAAATTTCAGTACCATCGGCATAGTTCAGCTTGGAAATTGGCTCTCCGAAAGAACTTCGCACCCAATCTTGGTCGCTACTACCCAACTCAAGTCTGGTGACGTCGCCCTCGTCCCAAACCGTAAGGATTGATCTTGAATCTGAATCAACCGTCACCAGGCACCCTGTAAGCGTTAAACCCACCACCATCGCTGTTATAGTTTTAATCATCCCTTTATCCCTCATTGACCTTATTCCTCATTGACCTAGGTTAAGTAGCAACTAAAAAGCTTTATGTATCCGCTTATATCTAGTGAGACGTTGCACTTTATAAAAGGTTACAGCTCGCCATAAACACTATGGCCAAGTTTTTCTAAATTAAAGCTTACCAAAGCCATTTAACTGTCGGAAACATCATATAATTGCACGCTAAGTATTCTTATAGCTGAACAACCAAACGGACCTACATGCTTTCTAAATTCAACCAACTTTTCCCCCTTTGGGCATTACTGCTTTCTATATCAGCATTTTTCACAAGCGGATTCTTCTCAGCTTTTGAAGCAGGCATCATTCCTCTGTTAGGAATGGTCATGTTTCTAATGGGGCTAAATCTTAAGACGATAGACTTTTTGCAAATTATTAAAGAGCCTAAGCCGGTTTTGGTCGGGGTGATGCTGCAGTTTATATTAATGCCGGCATTCGCACTGACTCTGTCAGCTATGCTTCAACTGTCAAACCAATTGACTGTGGGCATGGTTCTGGTTGGCTGCTGCGCCGGTGGCACCGCCTCTAACGTTATCTGTTATTTGGCCAAAGGCGAACTCGCACTGTCCATAAGCATGACCCTAGCTTCTACCTTGATCGGGGTGATTCTTACTCCCGCGTTAGCAGCCTTTTATCTCTCTGAATCGGTAAGCGTTGATATATTTGGCATGCTACAAACGATGCTAAAGATAGTCTTAATGCCCCTTATTGTAGGATGCGCTATCAACCACTTTGCCCCAACCAAAGTAGCTGCAATTGAATTCCTGCTACCAACTCTTGCGATTGCCTTAATACTAATGATTATCTCTATCATTGTTGCACTCAATGCAGATCGGCTCACCGATATTGGTATGGTGACCATGCTGGCAGTGGTTTTACACAATTTGGGAGGGCTAATGGGCGGCTTTTATATTAGTCGCTTATTTGGGTTCGACTTAAGAAGAAGCCAAACCATTGCCATTGAAGTTGGAATGCAGAACTCAGGGCTGGGGGTAGCACTGGCATTACAGTATTTTTCTGCTACGGCAGCGCTGCCCGGCGCACTCTTCAGCGTTTGGCACAATATTAGCGGCTCCTTATTAGCGTCACATTGGAGTAAAAAAAGGAGCTCTCTAGAATATGTTTTACAGGATGATGAGCTCAAAAAAACTGAACCTTAAGAATGATTTTTTTGGAGGATTAATCTAATCCCCACCCTGCCCTTTATTGTGCAATAAGCCCACCCATGAAGGCCGACCACCAAGCTTTCCACTCTTGAAGAATTGCCCCTGGCTCTATTGAACTAGCCCTGCGCAAGCTCTGCGAATCGATAAGTCACATGGCGATTTTCATGGTGACGTGCTAAAGTTTTATATGCTTTTACTGTGCATAACAAGTGACTAATACAGGTACTAGCAAAGTCGCGAGCACAGCGATTACTTGCCAGCAAAGTTTCTTAGCTGGCCAACCCACCGCAGGAGAAGAACCATGAAATTGATAAGCGCAATCATCAAACCCTTCAAATCTGATGATGTTCGCCAAGCACTGTCAGAAGTCGGGGTGAATGGAGTGACATTAACCGAAGTCAAAGGATTCGGTCGTCAAAAAGGACACACAGAACTCTATCGTGGAGCTGAATATGTGATCGACTTTCTACCCAAGGTAAAATTAGAAGTCGCTGTATCCGATGACATAGCCGACCAAGTAATCGAAGCCATATGTGCCGCGGCTAACACAGGGAAAATTGGCGATGGCAAGATATTTGTCACCAATCTTGAGCAGGCCATTCGCATCCGTACTGGCGAAACCGGCGACGACGCTTTGTAAATGAGTGATTTAATCGATGAATAATAAAACTAATATATTCGCGCTTGCAGGGTTAGCTTTAGCTCTTTTTCCTTCATTGGCGTCTGCCCAGGAAGAGCTCTCTGGAGCAAATACCGCTTGGATCCTTACCTCAACAGCACTCGTTCTTTTCATGACACTACCCGGCCTGTCACTTTTTTACGCGGGCCTAGTAAGAACCAAGAACGTGCTATCTGTTTTGATGCAATGTTTCTCCGTGGCGGTTGTCATTTCACTGCTATGGTTAGTCGTTGGTTACAGTATTGCGTTCGGGCCGTCTGAATCTGCTTATTGGGGAGGCCTCAGCAAAATGTTTTTCAGCGGTGTAGTGGTCGACTCTATGTCCGGTGATATTCCCGAAACTGTATTCGCCTCTTTCCAAATGACATTTGCCATAATCACCCCGGCGTTGGTAGTAGGCGCATTTGTTGAACGTATAAAATTCTCTTCAATGCTTGTTTTTAGCGTGATGTGGACCTTAATCGTTTATTTCCCAGTTGCCAATTGGGTATGGGGCGGCGGCTGGCTAGGGCAGCTTGGCTTGATCGATTTTGCCGGCGGCACTGTAGTCCATATAACTGCTGGAGTCGCGGCCTTGGTCTTCGCAATTGTTCTTGGACCTCGAGATGGTTTCTTGAAAACTCCTATGATGCCTCACAATCTCACTATGAGTTTCACCGGCGCAGGCATGCTCTGGGTGGGCTGGTTTGGCTTTAACGCAGGTAGCGCACTTGCCGCCGACGGCGCTGCCGGTATGGCGATGCTGGTCACTCATCTTTCAGCGGCCACTGGCGCACTGACGTGGATGATTATTGAATGGCGTAAATACGGCAAGCCAAGCGGTCTCGGGGCTATCACGGGGATGGTTGCTGGCTTAGCAACGATTACTCCGGCCTCTGGATCAGTTGGGCCCGCCGGCGCATTAATTATTGGTCTAACGGGCGGTGTCGTTTGCTATGTTTGCACTAACTACTTAAAGCAAAAACTGCAGGTTGATGACTCGCTGGACGTTTTTCCCGTGCATGGGGTTGGCGGGATTGTCGGCACTTTTCTCGCCGCTATTTTAGTCTCAGATAATTTAGGGATCTTTAGCGGAAATGGCTATGCACAAGGCATGACTATGGAGTCCCAACTCGGTGTTCAAATGCTTGGGATTGTCGTGGTTGCGCTTTATACAGCCGTTCTAACCTATTGGCTGATTAAGTTGGTTGGCATCATGACCAATGGCATACGTGTCACCAAAGATGAAGAGCAGATTGGCTTGGATATTACTGACCATGACGAACAAGGCTACTCAATGTAACTTTGTTCTAAGCGCAACTGCATGTAAAACGTAGTTAAGAAAGGCCGGTATTTCCCGGCCTTTTTTGTGTCCACGACAAAAAGTCTGCGCTGATTAAAGTCGGACACGTTTAGCGTCGATGAAATCTGATGATTCGAGTCAGGGGCAGGGATGTTGGTTACGAACAATCAGGGCCAAAGGACCGAGAGCAAACAATATCCCAGCCTCTGACCGCCAGTTAAGTTAAGTAAGGTCACGCCACAGGTGAAGACATTCCCTTCTCACCGCCCTTCGCCCTGACTCTTCGCTGAAACACCTCCACCACTTAAGACTTAGCTCCTTAGCAGCTCTGGTCTAATTGGGGCAAAAATTCAGAGACTTTGTGGGAATTCCTCACGTTCGGACACTTATGATTCGCCTGCCCTTCGCAACACTCGGCGCTAGAGAGTTTTCTTAAGCGTCGTAATTGCGTAGACCAGCTTATTTCCCGCCATATCTGTAAAGTGTGTTGCGATCAAACAGGTGCTGCGGCCATCCTTAATCAATTCGCCTTTAAGTAAAAAGCGCGGACCTAGAACCGGTGCAAAATAGTCTATTCGCATATTCACAGTCGAAGACCACTTGAACTGCGATTCTTCGGTGAAAAGTGTGCGCACCGTGTAAATAGAAATCATATCTACATAGATGCCGGTAAACCCTCCAAACAATTGATCTCTGGGATTAAGTAAATGCTCAGGCAAATGCACATCGACTTCTACTAACCCACGCTCTTCGGTTAACATCTTCCACTTAGATGATTCTACGAGGTCACCAGCGCTATGACCCGGCTTCATGAATATGGGCGTCTCTTTAGCTACCTTAACTTCTCCCGACATTTTAGCTCCTTTGAGGGATAAAAATAGTGCGCAGAAGCTTAACACGAAGGATGCTCAACCCGTTTGGCTTGAGTTCTAGCACGCGAGCATAAACCGTAAAGCTCAAACCAAGCGCTTATCCTCTGCACTTACATTACCAATCTAAGAAACCAATCTATTCGTGGTTTTCACCACAACAAGTGGCGAGAAGTTTCAATTCAAGACCAAGAGCCGTTCCATAGCCCATCCTAAGTTATTGATAATTAAGCATTATGTAAGTTGGCAAGCTTATTGCTAACACCTATGCAGAGCAACACACTTTAGGGCTTAAGCCCAGAACGGTCAAAAAATAAAGAGGGAACACCATGCAGACTACTAATCATACCTTTCGTTTAGGTATCGCGTCAGCGCTAGCAATTTTACTAAGCAGCTATTTAATTGACGCAAATGCTCAGGCAAATGAGGTTCGAGATATCTCAAAAATCAACAATGGCATTCGCGTTGAAGAAAATGACAGAGTGGGCGACGTCTCCTCAGTCAATGGCGGCATCAGAATTCAACGCGGCGCAATCGCATCTGAAATTGGCACAGTAAATGGTGGTATTGATATAGAAGATGACGCCGAAATAGATGCAGCAGAAACCGTAAACGGAGGCATAGATATTGGTGAAAATGTCACCATTAATGGCTCGCTAAAAACGGTAAACGGCGGAATTAAAACCAATCCCGGCACGACCATTCGCGATGAAGTGATAACTGTGAATGGGAAGATACGGCTACGAAATACCAAGGTAGGGTCAGACGTTCAAACTTCAAATGGTGATATTGAAGTGCGCTCAGGCAGTACAATCAAAGGCGACATCGTCGTTAGATCTAGATCTTCTTGGATTGGACGACTATTTAACTTCAATAGCCGTCCCAACGATTTGATCATCGATGTCGACTCAGTTGTCGAAGGTGACATTCACCTCTATAAAGAAGTAAATCTTAGAATAGATGCCGGCGCACGCGTGGGCAATATCATCGAGCACTATTAGTGATTGTGCTTAAACTTGCAAAACCAGTTGTCAGCTGACAACTGGTTTTTGGTACAATAAGCGCTGCCAAATTAAAGCCTGATTAATCTTCTTTTTGGTAGTGTCCCATGAGCATGCCCGTAGCTAGAACATGGCCATCGATAGCCTCTAACATTTCTTCTTTATTAAGGCCCTGCGCAAGCATCAGCGCGGCATCTAGTGCATACATTCTAAAATGGTAGGCATGAAGCTTGCCGTCAGCCGGTGGGCGAGGACCAAAATAACCTGCACGGCGCAGACCGTTAAGCCCGTTTATCATACCGTCTAAGCCTTCAACATCGGTTACGACTGCATCTTTAGTTAAGTTCCCCGGCAGACCATTTGCATCAGCAGGTATATTGTAAGCAACCCAATGCACAAAAGGCTCTGGCATTGGCACTACAGGATCATCCATCACAAGTGCCAGCTGAACAGTGCCAGCAGGCAAGTTGGACCAAGCCAAGTCAATAGAATGGTTGTCCCCATAAGCACTGTAATGCTCAGGAACTGTTCCGTGATGCTCGAATGCGCTGCTGCTTATTACGATGGTGTCTTCCATCTCTGCAGCACTCAAAGCTATGCCACTTAAACATGTCGCCAAATACAACGCCCCTGTAACTAAACTTTTAAAGCTTGTAAAAACAGAACACTGACTTCTACTATTCATACCTAGCACTCTCTTTAGGTTTACCAAAATTTTCATATCTCTTATCTCTTAATCCTACCCTAAAACTCTTAAACTTTGGCTTTTGTGCTTACGTACTCTGCTTGCTCTGCTCGCTCACGCAACAGAAATTTTTGCACTTTTCCTGTAGAAGTTTTTTCAATAGGGCCAAAAACTATTTTCTTTGGTATTTTAAAACCTGCCAACTCTTCTCTGCAGTATGCCACCAGCTCAGCGGAATCTAGCACTGCACCGGCTTTTATGCTGACAAATGCACAAGGCACCTCCCCCCATTTTTCATCCGTACTGGCGACCACAGCCGCTTCAAGAACCTTGGGGTGTTTGAATAATATTGATTCGATTTCCAGTGAAGAAATGTTTTCTCCTCCAGAAATTATAATATCTTTAGAACGATCCTTAATCTGGACATAGCCATCGGCATGCCATACTGCCAAATCTCCAGAGTGAAACCAACCACCGGCAAAAGATGCCGCTGTGGTTTTGGGGTTTTTTAGATAGCCCTTCATCACCAGATTACCACGTATGAAAATCTCCCCCATTGTAG
The DNA here is from genome assembly GCA_047617605.1 of Pseudohongiellaceae bacterium. GTDB lineage: Bacteria > Pseudomonadota > Gammaproteobacteria > Pseudomonadales > Pseudohongiellaceae > UBA9145. The sequence goes on from JBLGBJ010000015.1 coordinate 70,223, forward strand.
TGCCATCCTTTGGCACAGGCTTTAACGTTTCAGGATCCGCTACCATCAACTCATCTTGCAGCGGTGCCCGCACGCCTTGCCTAGCTAATAGCTCTGAGCGATCATCTATGCTGAGATCTGACCAGCTATCCTGTGGAGCACAAACCACACAAGGCCCATAGGTTTCAGTTAATCCATAGACGTGGGAAACACTAAAGCCCATTTTCTCCATGCCGGCAATCACAGCTGCAGGCGGCGCTGCTCCAGCCGTCATCGCCGACACATGATGCTCTATACCCTCTTTTAATTCATCAACAGCATTGATTAAGGTGTTTAGCACAACCGGCGCACCACAAAAATGTGTGACTTTATATTTTTTAATCGCATCAAAAACAGCCTCGTCCCTAACATGACGCAGGCACACGCTCGTGCCAACCATCGCGGCCAAACCCCAGGGGAAACACCAGCCATTGCAATGAAACATTGGCAGTGTCCACAGATAAGTAGGATGAGCAACCATATTCCAGCATAGCGCATTTGAAATAGCGTTTAGATAAGCACCGCGGTGATGAAACACCACACCTTTTGGATCTCCGGTTGTTCCTGATGTGTAGTTCAGAGAGATCGCTTGCCATTCGTCTTTGATTTGAAAGCAACGATAGCGCGAATCACCATTGGCAATGAACTCCTCGTAATTTATCTCGGCTAACAATTCTCCACCCTCAAAAGAAGGATCATCAATATCGATTACTAATATTTCATGTGCAACTAATCTCAGCGCAGCTTTTATAGTGCCACTGTACTCGCGATCAGTGAACAGCACTTTAGTTTCAGCATGTTCTAAAATAAAAGCGATTGCCTTAGCATCCAATCTCACGTTCAGCGCATTGAGTATTGCGCCGGTCATCGGCACACCAAAATGGGCTTCGAATGTTTCAGGCGTGTTCGCTCCCATAAAGGACACCGTATCCCCCTCACCAATACCAATCTTCTTCAGCGCTGAAGCAAGCAAACAACAGCGCTTATACGTGTCTGCCCAGGTGAATTGAGTGTCACCATGAATCAGCGACAGCTTATCGGGATAAACACTTGCCGCGCGCTCAAGAAAACTTAATGGAGTCAGTGCAGCAAAATTAGCGTCATTTTTATCTAATGACTGCTCATAAATATTGGTGTCACTCATAACGTCGTTTTATCCTTTTGTGTTTCCTGAAGTCTTTTTCCAGAATTCTATTTTTATAACTCTAAATTTATGACTATAAAGTCATAAGAGTGGTTTCCAATTCCCATCAAAGGCTTTTCCATTTCCGTGATAGGCCGAGCTAGCCCAATGTTGAAGAGTATCCCATTAGCGCTTTCATGCTCAACTAGCTCAGCGATATCAGTTTAGACCCTACTACCTCAGTTGGCTTCCGACTATTGAGGTTAAGGCCCTTATGCAAAGCAGCTCCATTCGGCAAGGCTTATAGCGCCTGCTGTTGCTGCGATCATTTGTCGCCGCCAGCGGGCTCGTTGGTTTCTTATTTTCCCAGGCCCTGTCAAACCTGCAAGAGCCTGTGACACTTATTATAAGCATTGTTTTGGCAATATTTACATCAGTAGCCTTTCGCATTTGGAGACTGCGTGCCGCGAGCGTTATTAGCAATGCCGAAATTTTTGGCCACTTGCTGTTTGATGTCTTTTTCTTGGTTTTATTATTATTAAACACTGGCGGGGCCAGCAACCCACTGATTTCCTATTTATTAGTGCTGCTGGCTGTTACAGCTACTTTACTTCCAAAACCCTATGTCAACAGCTTCGCAATAAGTGGTATCACAATCTATACGTTTTTCATTTTCCTCGATTTTCAAGTTGAACACCAACAGGACATGGACACAGCGGGGCAAGAAATGTCTTTTCAGCTACACTTGGTTGGCATGTAGGTGATTTTTGTAGTGAGCGCAATTCTTATCAGCGTTTTTATCACTCGAATGGCAAGCACGATTAAGGTAAGAGAAACGACCCTCGCGAAATCGCGAGAGAATGAAATACGTAACGAACAGTTAGTTGCAATTGGCACGCTGGCACCGCTCGCGCCTTAGGCACTCCATTATCTACTATGGCGGTGCTACTCACTGAGTTAGATCGTAGTGATGTAAATGATTTAAATATCGACGATGCCAAAGAAGATATTTCGTTGTTAAACAAACAGGTGACTCGCTGCAAGAATTCCTTAGCTGAACTTACTCTTTATTATAATAGAGACAGCAGCGAATCTAACCTTCCGGTCCTACTGTCAGTATTCAGCGCTGACGTTAAGGACTACATCATCAATATTCACCCCACCTCAAAAATTGATTTTGATACTGCCTGCGCACCTGACATAAAAGTAGCATCGGATCTAAGTTTAAAACACGCCATTATCAATATCATTGAAAAACAGCATAAAGGCAGAAAATAGAAAGGTTCGGGTAAAATTTAGCACATCAGAATCAATAGTTGACCAACTAGAAATAGCGATCAGTGACGATGGACCAGGGATACCGACTGAGGTTTTTGGTAAAAAGTAGGAGAGCCCTTTATATCTATGCGAAAGGAAAGCATGGGAATAGGTATATTTCTGGCCAACGCTGCAGTTCTAAAACTCAACGGCACCGTAGAACTATTCAATCTCAAGCAAGGCGGCGCGAAAACATTGATTAAGCTTCCACTTTCACCCTCGGCGATGACATGGACAAAGAAAAAAAACGATATTATTGGTGGAAGGCGACGATGTTTTTTCTAGAGTCATCTCTCGCGCTCTTGCTCATCGCGGTTACGAGGTTTTCCATGCGGCACAGGTAAGCTCTGCTATCGCGCTCATTGGGACCAAGTCCTTGGACTATGCGATTCTAGATTTGAACTTAGGCGGGCATAACTCTCTTGAGCTCATCCACCTATTTAAAGGCAACAAATTCACCGATTCGAATTTTAATCCTCACCGGCTATGCGAGCATCGCAACCGCTGTTGAAGCGATTAAATTAGGAGCAGACAACTATCTCGCCAAACCTGCCGACACCGATGAAATCGTCGCGGCACTCGTTGAAAAGTCTGCAGGGCAAGCGCAAAACACAGATGCCAACATGGAACCTATGTCAGTGAGGCGTTTGGAATGGGAGCATATACAAAAACTACCGATGGAAAATGACGGTAATATTTCAGCCACGGCTAGGCACTTAAAAATGCACCGCCGCACGCTGCAGCGAAAACTCCAAAAGCGACCAGTCGCCAATAGCGGCCCCTAGCAGGATAGATACACCAATGACAGACATAAGCCCGATTTAAGTGGTGTCGTAAGGTAGTGCCCAAAGCCGATTTAAATTCCACTCCTAGGGCACTAACTATGGCGGCTAATCAGCCGCAAAATCCAACCATTGCGCAATACCTCAGTTCGTTTGCAACGGAAAATACCCTCAAAATATAGACTGACGCAGTAGAACTTCTATTTAGCTATCAGCTAGCGGCGAGTTAACGGCGAGTTAACGGCGCCATCGTAAGATGACGGCCGCCGTCCAGCATCATTGTCTCGCCAGTAACTATTTGCGGGCCCGTAATAAAATACAGAATACCATCGGCTACACTTTCCGGTGTAGCTGTGGCGCCAAGCGGTGCATTTTTGATATTGAAGTCCATGACTTTTTTATATTGCTCTTCTCCCAGCCCTTCCAGCAACCAATCCCCGGCAATAAACCCAGGACACACAGCATTTATGCGCATCGAAGGCCCCAGCGCCCTAGCCAATGATAAAGTCATTGTCACCATCGCGCCTTTAGACGCCGCATAAGCCACTGAACTGCCAATACCTGTCACCCCTGCTGTCGATGCTACGTTAACCACTGCACCGGCTTCCTCGAGTTTTTCCATGGCCGGTGCCACCGCTCTAATCATTTGAAAGGCTCCAACCACGTTCACCCCATAAATGCGCTGGAAATCTGCGCCATCTAGCCCCTCAAGGTCACTGTGTTCCACAAATTTGGTGGTGCCCGCGTTATTAACTAAAATATCGATGCGCCCCCACTGGCTTAGAGCAGCCTCTGCCATGGCCCGACAATCACCATCTTCAGCCACATTGCCTTTAAAAATGATCGTCTCTCCTCCGAGCGCTTTACAGGCAGCAGCGGTTTTTTTGGCACCTGCTTCGTTGGAATTGTAATTTATGAGGACCCTGCAGCCTTTTGATGCCAGCAGCTCAGCGGTAGCGGCACCTACGCCGCTGCTAGAGCCTGTCACTATAGCGACTCTTTCCTTTAACTCTTTCACTAGATACTCCGTCTATTAGCTAATTTAGTAGTCTTTAAAAGTACCATAGTTTAGCTAAAAACCCTGTCTTGGACAGAGCACCGTTAGCTGCGATGAAGCGATTCGATAAAACCGTTGCTAGCCATTGCATTAAGCCTTCATATGGTTACAATACGTAACACTTTTAAGGGGGCACAAATCCCTTAACAGCACTACAATCTTTAACAGCACTACAATCCTTTACAGTTTGCCTCATGTAGGCCATTTCAATAATTAGAGAAAATTAGTCAATACATTCTGGCATCTGAGTTATGACGGGCATCGTATTGATGGTTACTCATTTGGTAAAAGCAGCGGCTCTTATCAGCTGCTTCTAAGACATAGAGTATTACTAGGAGATTTGAGTGAAAAAGCAGCAATTGGTAGCAATAGCCATTTTCGCAGTTGTCGTCATCTGGATGATAGTGC
>JBLGBJ010000016.1:0-73475 GCA_047617605.1 Pseudohongiellaceae bacterium
TTTAATGGCAGATTGGAACTCTGAGCCCCCACCCCCGCTCGCAAAACTGATAGCAACTACATCACTCACTGCCTGGATGGGGGTTTTGTTGTTAGGAAGACTTATTCCTTACGTCGGCACCGGTTAGTCGTCATACTTGGAAGGAAAGAAGCGCACAGACGCTCTTGATGCCTCTGCGTCACAGTCGTAAACATCTAGCTTATAGCCCTTAGCTGCAGGCAGCCAGCGAGTGGTATAGGACGCCGGCGCAAGCAGAAACATGGGGTCTTCAAGGGTCAGCGTCATGTTCAATTGCTCTGCGTCTACCCAGTACTTCTCAGTCACAACTTTCTGCGCCGAAGAAGGAATGCCGTTGTAATCATCAAAGCCGGCAATGTCGAAAACGAAATGAGTTGTGGTGACTACCAAAGCATCGTCTTCGTATACGCCGACTGAGAACCCCTGCAAGCTAAAATCCACGGCGGTTGGTTTACGCCCGTCTAGCCAAATTGTCCGTAATTGGTCGTCTTTCTCATACCTGAGTAAGACTCGATCAGGCCACTGAGTGATTTGCATATGATAAGGGTCATATTGAATTGCAGGTGAAGAAGCGGGCTGGCAATCATATTTTGGAGCGACAATTTCTTCCCAGACTTCTTGGTAGGCCTTGGCACGGGCATTCAGTTCGGGGAAGTTGGATTCGTTCCATGGCATTTCAACGCCGTTCACCGGGCGCACGCTAAAGCCGCCGTCCCAAATGCGTTCTAGATCAGGAATCGTATCAAATCGCTGAGCCTGCGCTTGGCTGGTAGCCAAAGCCATCCCTAAGCTTGCCGACAGCGCTAAGGCTCTTGTTAAGGTTGAAGATATGCGGGGTCTTAAATTATTGAATAAAGTCATTTTCTACTCCTTGCGGCTTATCGGTTTGAATCGCGTTCTTGAACGCCGCGGCCGGCAACAATAGGGCTGCCATCTTCACGGGTCATACGCACGCAGCAAATCCCATATGAGCCTTTGGCTCGTGAGCGCTGGCCATTCATTTTGATTACCGTACCGACGGCTAGCGATTCAGGCGTCCAGCCTACTCGGCGCAGACTTACCGGCGCACCTAGCTCGACCTGCCACTCGACTGTTTGGCCGTCATCACCGGGGCCATCAAGATACAGAAAGGCATGGGGGTTTCTAAACACAAAGCGCGTGACAGGGCCTTCAATTTCAACCCGGGTTTCGGGGTCATAGAATGGCGCACTTGCATGGTGGGCGATAACAGGGGCGACTAAAAATCCGAGACCAGTTGCGGCAACAGCTGCAGCGGCCATGAAAAAACGATGGGTCTTCATAGCTAATTCCTTGTTTAGACTTCTTATTGTTGGGGCCAGTCTACAGGAATTTTTTGAACTTGGAATAATGACATGTGGCAGATGTACTGTGCGATCAGCTCGTTCTGAGTCTGGCATTATCTTACTTAGACGGACTTCTAATTTTTTTATGTGGGTTAAGTAAATCAGTTGAAAAAGGCTGGAAAAAATCCCTTACCATTACCATTTTAGTGGGAACGGAAAAATTGTTCACAACTCCCTACAAGACGAATAAGCCATGCTGTATCGGTCTCGATCTCAATTGATTCTGATTTTTCTCTCCATGCTGTCAGTTAATGCCCTTCAGACCCGATGGATACCCTGCGGCCTTGTTGTAGTGCGGGAATTGCTAAAGCTCGGCGGCGTATTTTCCTGCAACAAGGCCTGTATTGACGATACAATGCTCTACATTAGTTTTTTACTAAGCTATCTTTGATCGAGAAATTAGGGAGTGCCGGATTAGTAATCACACGCACTATAAAGCTAAGGACTAAAGTTCCTGTTTTTATTATTGCAAGGAAACAGACCTGACTAAGTATCTACGAATTCACTTTGGGAAAATATGAACATTGAAAAACTAAAGCATGCCGAGAAAATATTTTCGCAGCGCTACCCTGGCGGCTTCGCCCATCCTGAAATGATGGCTATTGGCAAGAAGCATAAGATGGACAAGATGATCGAATTCACTCAGGCAAGTTTCGCTAAGAAAAATTTCCGAGACACCATGGATATTCTCGATAACTGGATAAAGCTTGTTAGTCGTTCATCGATGATCTCAATTTTTGAAAAGCCTAGATTTAAAGAGTTTGTGAACGCGTTAACTCCGAAAGAAAAAAATCTGCTGGTCGCAGGATTGAAGAATCAATTACATGGCTCGGAGCCCAAAGGTTTTGAGACAATACTCGATCTTATGAAAATGGCTAAGCTGGCTAAGTGGTCGCTTATCAGCATTTGTCCGGTCTACCATAACCCGCAAGAGGCGGTCTTTGTTAAACCTACCACTGCAAAAGGTGTGGTCGCCTATTTTGAGCTTGAGGATTTAGTTTATAGGCCACAGCCGAGCTGGGAATTTTATGAGGCCTATCGCAGCGCCATAAACATAATGAAAACTCAGGTAGATCCATCTCTCGCGCCAAACAGTGCTGCATTTTCCGGCTTTTTGATGATGAGCCTGCCGCAGGCGGTTAGATAGCTGTACCGCCTAGCAGTTGAACTTGGGCTCGAATAGCCCAGCTTAACTGACCAAACATGCGTTACTCACTTACCTCTGACGATCTTTTTGATCGAGTTTGAGGTAGATTTTGGCTGAGCTGGAATTGTGCGCTTGACCTTTAGTCTCATTTATTCTGAAGGAACAACTATTGCAAAAAGAAGCTGGAAAAAAAGCAAGAGACAGCGAGTTTTTTGTTTATTTGTTTTGATGCTTAAGGGGTGGCGGGCAGATTAGTCAGTTCAGAAAAAAAGCATTGGTTTTCAATTTGACGGTCAATTTGCTTTATTTTTGCTAGGTGACTAGTGTTGATGTTATCTGTCTAAGGTGATTTATTTTAGCCGCGCGGTCTTTGAGTATGGAAGTCTTACCTAGTCGCCGCAGCTGTATCGAGGTATCAGCACAATGAAGCCAATGTAATTGCAGTAGGAACAGCTCAGGGATTTTCTTTCTAAACTGCTGCGGATAGAATATTACAGGCCTGCAGTTTACTTTGAATTGCTTTGGTTATTGATGAAGAGTCCAGCCCTGCAGTTTCTAGCATTTGCGGTACCTTACCATGCTCAAGAAATGTATCTGGTAGTCCTAAATTCAATACTGGAATTTGATAGTTTTCTTGTAGCAAAAACTCATTGACAGCAGAGCCTGCTCCGCCCGAGACAGTGTTTTCTTCCACGGTTACTATCAGTTGATGGGTAGTGGCCATATCACCTATTAGCTCTTCATCGAGCGGCTTAACAAAGCGCATATCAATAACAGTAGCATTTAACTCTTCAGCTGCAACAAGAGCTGGTTGAACCATACTGCCAAAGGCTAGAATTGCAACCGACCGGCCTTGTCGGCGATTGACCCCCTTACCAATTGCCACAGTTTCTAGTGACTGAGGTATTTGAGCGCCTGGTCCTTTGCCTCGCGGATAGCGAACTGCAGTTGGGCCTTTGTGCTCAAATCCAGTAGAGAGTAATTTAAATGTCTCCGCTTCATCGCTTGGTGCCATGACAATCATATTGGGAATACAGCGCAAGTAGCTAAGGTCAAAGCTGCCTGCATGTGTTGGGCCATCTTCACCGACCAAGCCTGCTCGGTCAATGGCAAACATGACATCAAGGTTTTGCAGTGCCACATCGTGAATTAATTGATCATAAGCTCTTTGCAGGAAGGTAGAGTAAATAGCCACTACTGGTTTAAGACCGTCGCAGGCCATTCCAGCGGCAAACGTGACCGCATGCTGCTCGGCGATAGCTACATCATGAAACCTGGTGGGGAAGCGTTCTGCAAAATGCTGCATGCCTGAGCCTTCGCCCATTGCTGGCGTTACAGCAACGGTGAGTTCATTGTGCTCAGCTTGCAAACACAGCCAGTCACCAAAAACTTTGGAATAAGTGGGCGATGGTAAACTCGTGTTAACAGCTGCTGACTTGGCTTCTTTTTCTTTTACGGTTTCAATTTTGCTTAGTGCATGCATCCCAAACGGGTCTTTCTCTGAAGCGGTATAGCCTTTGCCTTTTTGAGTAACAACATGGAGCAGTTGAGGCCCGCGCAGCGTTTTAATATTGCTCAAAATCTCTACTAGCCCAGCGGTGTCATGGCCGTCCACTAGGCCGATATAGTTAAATCCTATTTCTTCAAATAAAGTGCCAGGTGACACCATTCCCTTCATGTATTCTTCAGCGCGGTGAATCGCCTTTAATGCGGGAGGAATTTTTGAAAGAACCCTTTTACTGCCTTTACGAATAAAGTTATAGGGCTTGCTAGCCCACATGCGCGCAAAATAGCTAGACATGCCGCCAACATTATTGGAAATCGACATATTGTTATCATTGAGAATTACGAGAACATTGTCATCAAGATGGCCCGCATGATTTAGCGCCTCAAAAGCCATGCCGGCGGTCATCGCGCCATCGCCGATAACCGCTATGCAGTAATTGTTATCGCCCTGAAGCCTGGCTGCGACCATCATCCCAAGCGCTGCACTTATGGATGTGCTGGAGTGACCAACACCAAATGTATCGTAGGGGCTTTCGCTTCGATTGGGGAAGGCTGCTAGGCCGCCCGCCTGCCGCATAGTGAGCATTTGATCTCTGCGCCCGGTTAATATTTTGTGCGGGTAGGCTTGGTGCCCTACATCCCAAACCAAGCGATCATCTGGGGTGTTAAAGACAAAGTGCAGTGCGATGGTTAGTTCGACCACGCCCAGCCCCGCGCCAAAGTGCCCACCGGTTTGGCCTACTGAGTAGAGTAAAAATAGGCGTAATTCTTCCGCTAGCTCGGCAAGCTGGTCAATCCCTAGCTCTTTTAGATCGATAGGTGAATCAATTTGATCTAACAGGGGTGTGTCAGGTCTGGTAACAGGTATTTCGTCTAACATTTGTGTATTTCAACTCTTGGAGCGAATTTTTTCAAGGGTTTCGGCGATTTAGCCAATAATAAATGAGCGCGCAAACTAGATTCGACGCTTCGGGAGGGCAATCAACTGCCTCCACTAGTTTTTTCTAGTGATGATATAGCTAGCTAGTTCACGCAGTGGCTGGGCTGTGTCGCCAAAGCCCTCTAATTCAGCGATTGCAGCTTTACTCAGTTCTGCAGCCCGTTGTTTAGCCTGCGCCAATCCCAATAATGATACATACGTTGGCTTACTTAATTCCCGATCAGACCCTTGTGGTTTGCCTAAAGTTTGGGTATCACCGGTTTCATCTAAGATGTCGTCATGGACCTGAAATGCTAGACCAATACGTTGGGCGTATCTGGTTAAGGCGCTAACTTGCTCGGTTGTCACATTAGGATAGCTTAGGGCGCCCAAGATACAACAGGACTGAATAAGCTCACCGGTTTTCAGTTGGTGCATAACCTCCAACTGCCCCAGGGTAAGATCTTGACCCGCAGCTGCAAAATCGACAGCTTGGCCGCCGGCCATGCCCATTGCTCCCGTCGCTTTGCCAAATAACCTGATCATGCGCAGATTAACAGCCGGGCTCACTGAAAGGTTTTTGCTGGTTAGAACCTCAAAAGCCAAACTTTGCAGGGCATCACCTACTAAAATCGCTGTGGCTTCATCGTATTGCTTATGTACCGTGGGCTTGCCTCGGCGTAAATCATCGTCATCCATTGCAGGCAGGTCATCATGAACAAGAGAGTAGCTGTGGAGTAGTTCGACCGCCAATGCTGGTGAATCTGCCGATTCAATTCTCCCGCCGACAGCAAGAGCGCTGGCATAGACCAGAATAGGACGTATTCGTTTACCGCCATTGAGACAGGCATAGTTCATGGCCTCTCCCAAGCGAGCATTGGGATAATCTCGCTGCAATTGAGCCGCTAACAAATCGTTGCTACGTGCTCTGTAGAGGGCAAGGAATTCATGAAATATTGCACTAGTTGGAGGCGGCATGACAACTATCCGTCGTCTTCTAAGACGTCGAGATCTTCGGTATCTCCATTTTCATTGATTAGTATTTGCACTTTTTGTTCTGCCGCTCGTAATGCGGTTTGGCAATCGCGGGTCAATTTGATGCCTTTTTCAAATGATTTTAGTGAATCTTCAAGGCTTAGCTCACCTTCTTCCATTGAAGAAACTAAGGCCTCTAGATCCGCCAGCGATTTTTCGAATTCAAAGCTTTCAGATTTGCTCTTTGCCATTTGCAGTACCAATAAATTGAAGCGTTGTTGATTATGATAATGATTATACGTCAACTTACACGTAATGCATCTTCACTGGTCATAATCTGTTCAGATATGGGCATAGGCACCGAGATCAGGTTTTGCAGGCCCTGGTCCTGATACTACAGAGATAAAATCCTCGTATTTCCTTCAACCCTCGAAAACCAAGCTAGACTTGAGTAGAACAAGAGAATTCACGGCCGCGGCATTAGTGCTGCGTTTATAACTTTTAGTTATCGATAAATCCCTATGGATTGGAGATCTGGTTGGTCCCTAATCATTCATTATGGGAACTTGTAAGAGTTAAGGAAGCTTAGCAATGGATTTAGCAACACTGATCGGGCTGATAGGCGTCTGGGCGCTAATGATTGTCACCATTATGATGGGTGGCTCCGCCTATATGTTTGTCAATGCGTCGTCCCTGCTTATCGTTGTCGTGGGGACGATGCTGGTGGTGATGATGAAATTTGGCATGAGCCAGTTTTTTGGCGCTCTAAAATCTGCCAGCAAGGTCTTCTCCGATAAATCGGACAAGCCTGAGGACTTGATTTCTGAGATCGTGGAACTAGCTGATGCGGCAAGAAAAGGTGGCTTACTTTCCTTAGAAGGTAAGCAGGTCGGTAATGAGTTCCTTCAGAACGGCATCCAGTTACTAGTCGATGGTCATGATCCTGAGGTTGTGAAAACCTTACTCACAAAAGATATGAAGCAGGCTGTAGGGCGACATGAATGGGGCCAAAAAGTGTGGCAATCGGTAGGCGACATAGGGCCAGCTATGGGTATGATTGGAACGCTCATCGGTTTGGTAGGTATGTTGGCGAGTATGGATGATCCGCAGTCTATAGGGCCTTCAATGGCGGTTGCTTTGCTCACCACTTTATATGGCGCCATGATGGCAAACATGTTTGCGCTGCCAATTTGCGACAAACTAAATTTGCGCAGCTCCGAAGAGGAAACAATAAAGTCATTGATAATCGATGCGCTGCTGGGAATTCAGGCTGGGCAAAACCCAAGGGTGATCGACACGATGCTACGAACGTACCTGCCGGTCTCACAGCGCGCAGTGGAAACGCCGGCCTAATATTAATTGAGTTAGGCGCTAAGAACTCAGAAAGCGCGTTTAGCTAAGAAAGTTATAGCCCTAAAGTAAAACACCCAAAAGAGTTCAGTCCATGGATGGTGAAGAAGTTGAATGTCAGGATTGTCCTGCCGGTATCCCTGCATGGGTGATGACGTTTGCAGATTTGATGACTCTTCTGATGTGCTTTTTCGTGCTACTGCTTTCATTTTCAGAAATGGATGCGCTCAAATTTAAGCGCCTGGCCGGTTCAATGGCACAGGCGTTTGGTGTGCAAAATCAGCTGGATGTCGATGATATCCCTAAAGGAACAAGCATCATCGCACAGGAATTTAGTCCAGCAATTCCTGAACCTACAGCCATCAATGAAATCTACCAGTCAACGCGAGAGATTACTGAAAGCACTCTGGATTTTGATGAAACCGATATCTTTGATGTTGAGCAAGGTATTGATGGTCAAACCCAGGGTGTGGCGCTTCCTATCGTTCAAAAGCTAAAAGAGTTAGTCCAACAAACTCAGTCTGATGCAGCTGAACTCTCGGAGGCTCTAAAGATACAGATCGTGAGAGGAGAGATCGAGATCGAATCTGAAGGTCGAAAGCTTGTGGTGCGGATAAAGGAACGTGGATCGTTTGCTCCGGGTACAGCCGATTTGGCCTCAGACTACTATGCCGTTATAGCCGTAATTCGCGAAGTTATCGCGAAGCGAGAAGGGGCGGTCGCGGTAGAGGGTCACACAGACGATATCAATATTCGTAGCAGCCGATTTAGATCGAACTGGGATTTGTCTGCAATGCGCGCAGTGTCAGTTGCACAAGAGCTTTTTATCGACAATGTGCTGGACTCTAGACGCTTTGCAGTAACAGGGTTTGCCGATGTGCAGCCGTTAGTGCCGAACGATTCTGCACAAAACAGGGATCGGAATCGGCGTGTAGAAATAGTGATTAGACAAGCGATTGATCCTACTTTACAGGAGCAAATAGAAGCCTTGAAGAGCGTTAACCCAGAGCTCTATCGTAGTTTTGGTTTGGAAGCACCGTCGGGTATTTACAATTTGCCGCCATCCAGCATTTTTTAGTCTACGCTGTAAGGGGCAGGAACTTAACTACAGGCACTTAACTACAGGTACTTAAATCAAGGGTAAATCAGATAATACTGAGTCAGGCTATGGATACAGATAAAAACACCAAGGAAGGCAGGGGCTATTTCAGAATAACCGATTGGATGGGTTTTGAGTATAAGCCTGTAGATGAAGTTGAGTACCGCCGGCTAAGACAAGTTAGTCAGTATGCTGAGGTGCCAGCTTTGGATGAACTCGCTGAAATCGATCAACAGCTTCAGATGATCCTTTCCCGGCTTGATATAAAATTGCCCTATGCGGCGGATTTGGGCCGGTTGCTTAATAAAAAAATTCAACTAATTATGCGGCAAACTAGCATTGCTAAAAACATGGTTGATTTGGATATTTTTGAACAGACGCAAGTTGATATTAGTGCCACTGGCATGGCATTCCCTTCGCGTGATGCGATAATTTCAGGGCAATCTTTGCAGATTGACCTGATTTTACAATCGGGTAGGCAGCATTTAAAACTTCTGGCTAAAGTAGTAAGTTGTGCGTTGGATAATGAATTATTAGCTGATGGAGATGCTTCTTTTACGCATGTTGTGCGAGTGCATTTTTCTGACATGAGCGAGGATGTCAGCGAATTCCTTATTCAATATCTGGTAAAGCGCCAGGGCGCGTTACTAAAGTCAGAGCGTCTTAAAAAGTAAGGCCGTAGAGATTTTTTACACCGCAAGAACAGCAAGCGTCCCAATTTTTTTGACGCATTCTTTAACAGACGATTGTAAATTTAGCGGACGCCAGAATTTGACGTTGGAACTCTTCTTCAACACAACCCTCTAAATCTTGCTGAGTCAGCTCTTGATCAATCAAGCGATTGACCAGCGTCTCGATAAACTTTTCACTGATATGATCCGGATGCGCGCCAAATTCTCGGAGCTTTTGCAGCGAGCCGTCAATGGCTGAAACCAGCCGCATGTACACGTTTTGCATACTCGAAGGCAGACAACTTACATCTTCCAATAAGGCGATTTCTTTGAGAGCTTGCGACATATGGAGGTCCACGACACTACCTTGCTGCAAAGTGTAACCTAGTGCTTTAATGAAAACTATGGCAGTTTTATGACTGCCTCTGGTGTCTTGGTTAGGACGTTATGCGCCGCGTTTCTTTAACTCATTCTCAAAAAATGCTCTTAAGTCATGCAGCTTGCGAGCATCTACTGGACTATTGTGGAGTGCCTTGAGGTTGTTATTAATGTTTTGGATAAGGTTGTGAATGCGGTCAACCGCCATAGTTGAGGCATTTAACTGCTCCAGTTCATCCCTTTGCCACCCATGTGCTGGTTTGTGCAACTTCTGCTTCCTTTAAGTCTTAATTAACCTTATTCAAGCATAGTTCACAAATGCCAGTGCTTCCACTTTTGGCTCACAATGCTGTAGAAGGTAATTGACGGCGTACCTTGTGCCAATTATTCTAGGCTCGCTCGCGTCTTTACTCTTACGCTCACTGGCTAACTATGACTGATGAATCAATCGCAAACCCGTTGGATAGCCCCTACTTACCTAAGGATTGGCGAATAGCGGCAGGTTTACTGCTAACCGTTCTATGGTTCGGGTTTTTGGCTATCTATGTCGCAAAAAATGTAGGCTGGGTTAATTTCCTAGACTTACCGATCGCTGAAATGGGTGCTTTTCTTGAAGGCGCGTTCGCTTTTTTGGCATTTCTCTGGCTGGTGATAGGTTTATTTGTCCAGCAATCGGTGCTGGCTCAGAATAACGAAGAGCTTAGGCGCAACAACCTGCATTCAGAGAAACAAACCCAAGCTATTGCAGCGACCGAGTTAAATGCTCGCCAAGAGACGTTTTTCAAAATATCTGAAGCCACTCGAAGACAGCTTGGTGCGGTTAGCGGTTTACTTTTAATTTCCAGTCAAGGCCCGGTGGGCAATAACGTAATTACCTCTGAGCAGCTTTCTGAACTTTGGAAGCAGTTTGCAGGCGGGGATAGCGAGGTATTTTCCAGGTTGTTTTTAACGATGGCAGCTACCGATGGTGCCGACTACTTTGATTTGTTCTACGGAACAGAAATCAGGCGAAACCACGCGGAAAATTTTATTGCCGGGTTTGATCGTTTAGTAAATTTGGCGCGAGGCTGCGATACTGACAATATTATTTTAGACTCAATGCTGTATTCAGCTCACGGTTTATTAGATGCGCGGATGCGAGTGCTGCATCCGAATATAAAATTCCAAGCGCTATCGGGCACTAATTCGCAAGCCTATTTGAAACAAATAGCCCAACAAGGCGCAGAATGAATTGCGGAGGCAGCGCCAGTTAAATAACGAATAATTAGAGCGGTTTAATCGTAAAAAAAGGGGAAGAGTATGGAATTAGTATTTATCGTAACGTGTTTGATTTTGATTGAATACATGGTGTTCGGATTTTTAGTAGGTAAGGCGCGGTCGACATATAATGTGCCGGCGCCTGCAACAAGTGGCGACCCGGTTTTTGAGCGTTATTGGCGGGTCCACCAAAATACTTTGGAGCAGCTTGTAATTTTTTTACCAAGCATGTTTATGTTCGCCTATTTAGCAAACCCCACCTATGCAGCGATTGCGGGTGGTTTATTTTTCGTTGGTCGATTACTTTACTTACGTGGCTATGTATCAGACCCAAGTTCTCGTGGTCCAGGGTTTCTCACAGGGTTTGTTGCAACAGTGTTTGTACTAATAGGAAGTTTGGTACACGCGGTCATGAACCTGCTGTAATCCTTTCTTAAGAGGCTGGCGGGCGGTGAGGAAAATGACCTACGCTCGCTGCTTTTATAAAGACTTAATGAAAGTACGCTTAGTTTTAAGAGTCTTTTAGCTGTTTGCGTACTAGCTCGGTTAACGTGCGGAAGTCAGTTTTACCGCTACCCATCCTCGGAAATTCCGACACCACAGTATAGGATTTGGGCAGAGCAATATTGGGTAGTTTTTTGCTAAGTTTTTTCTGGATTTCGCTTTTTTCGATTTCTGCGCTGGTGACCGCTACAATCCTTGACCCCCTCTTTGCGTCCGGTATTTCAACGGCGCAGCACTCAATATTTGCGGGTGTCACTTCATTGAGAGCTTCTTCCACCATGAGCAGGGATATCATTTCGCCGCCAATTTTGACAAAGCGTTTAAGGCGGCCTTTATG
The DNA here is from genome assembly GCA_047617605.1 of Pseudohongiellaceae bacterium. Taxonomy (GTDB): domain Bacteria; phylum Pseudomonadota; class Gammaproteobacteria; order Pseudomonadales; family Pseudohongiellaceae; genus UBA9145. The sequence goes on from JBLGBJ010000016.1 coordinate 11,526, forward strand.
CCAAAGATAGCCATCTTCATCAAGGTAGCCTAAATCGCCAGTATCGTACCATCCAGACTTCAATCGTAGAGATGATTCTTCGATATCGTTGAGGTAGCCGTCCATGACGCCATCGCCTTTGACCAGTATTTTTCCAACCTGTCCAGTCGGGCATTCATAGCCTGTTTCGTAGCTTTCGATTTTCACTGTTGTGTTAGGAATTGGCAGGCCGATGCTGCCGGGCCTGTTTGCGGCTCTCGGATTCACCGAAATAACGGGAGAGGTTTCTGTGGCGCCATAGCCTTCAAATATTTCAAGCTGGTGTTTGTCACGATAAAGCTTGCGCAAAGATTCAGTACATTTATCGGCGCCCGATACAGTTAATACCACGCTTTTAAAATCCCCCGCGCTTGACTGCCGGGCATATCCTTCCAGAAACAAAGGTGTGCCGATGAGCAATTCTGGCTCGGTTTCTTTGATTATTTTTGCAACGGTACGAAATTCTAAGGGGTTTGCATAAGTAATTGACGTCATCCCCAAGCACATGGGAGTCCAAAGGTTGATGGTAAGGCCAAAGACATGAAAATAAGGCAATACCGCTAACAATCGGTCCATACTATAGACGTCCATCATGCCGCAAAAAGCATCGATGTTGGAAAGCAAGTTCTGCTGCGACAGTTGCACTACCTTAGGGTCTTTTTCGCTGCCGCTAGTGAATAAGATAACCGCGGGCTTAGATAGGTTTTCAGACCCCGTCAGCCGCTTAAGAATCGCTACAGGGGCTTTGCTTTTTATGAAGCCCAGGGTTTTTTCAAGCCTGCCTAAGCCGGCCATTATATCTTCGATGAACACCATGCCAGGTAATTCGGGGCAGCCGGTTTTTTCTAACAGGGGTCGAGTGGTAATAATGGTTTTGAAGTCACACTGTTGCTGGGCATACACACAATTCTTTTCGGCGCCGGTGGAGTAGTTAATCATCACTGGGGTGAGACCGCCCATCACCGACCCTATGACGGCAAGGGCCGCCCCTGCTGAGGTCGGCAGCATAATGCCTATGCGGCCTCTTTCTAACTTTTTGAAACGACGCGAAAGAATGAGCGAACCAAGTAGCGCTTGATTAAAAGTGACATCTTTGAGTGTTGTGCGATCAATAAAGGCAACTTTAGAAGGATTTTTAAGGGCACTATCAATGAATCGATGTTGTAGCATGCCTGAATACTAGCTCAACTTATGCCTTCTTGGAACCGTCAAGGCGCGCAAGAATCATATTGCCTCAGCCGTCGGCGCTTGCACATCATTAGTCTCAGCCCTAAACTGCGCGGTCAGTAATAGTATGAGTTTCCACATTTAGTGATTAAGCATTTCAACACCGTATGGTTAGTAGCAGTAGCAGCGCTTTTACTGTTGCTAGCGTTTAATCCCACACTGGTTAGCCGCGAATCTATCTCACAATTGCTGGGTCAGCTTGGTACGTCGGCTCTTATTGTCTACATATTACTGTCTTTAACTCGTGCGTTGATCATGATCCCCTCGACCCCGTTTATCCTTGCTGGGGCGATTTCTTTCCCAGAAATGCCAATACTCATCTTTGTGATTTCCTATATAGGTGTTGTGGTCGGGACACTCTTGATATACAGTTTTCCAGCATTCGGGAACTACGATGAGTACCTGGAGGCTAAATATCCAAAGCAGATCGGTGTTATCAAGGGGAAAATGCAGGGCCGTTACTCCTTCTGGATTGTAATCGGTTGGTCCTTTTTCCCCTTAGTACCAACAGATCTGATTTGCTACGTTGCGGGTATTGCCAAGATGTCCTATAAGAAATTAGTAGCTGCTGTGGTTATCGGAGAATTGCCTCTTGTGACATTTTACGTTTTCGCAGGTGTTGAGTTGGGTGGGTGGTTGAGAGTATGACAAGACAGCGAAAATTTAGAGACTCGATTGAGCTTATTAAAAGTTTTAGAACCTCCGGAACCATTACTCCAAGTTCGCCACGCCTCATAAGGCGGCTTCTAGGCTCCATAGAATTTGAGTCCGCCAATTGTGTAATCGAGCTTGGGCCGGGTAATGGTTGTGTTACGAAAGCTTTACTTGCGAAAATGAACGTCGGCAGTACGTTGATCAGTTTCGAACTCAATACAGACTTCGTTGACGAGCTCAAGTTGATAGATGATTCGCGCTTACATGTCGTAAACGCATGCGCGTCTTCCATAAGACAAGTGCTTGATGAGTTGGGTATCGGTCAGGTTGATCATATTGTGTCTAGCTTGCCGCTTGCGCTAATTGACGACGATGTTGTTGATACTATATTAAAAAGTGCCAAGAACAATCTTCGTGATGGCGGACGGTTTTTACAATACCAATACAGCTTGAAAAATTATGGTGATGTAAAGCCCATGTTTAGTGATGTTAAGCTGCGCTTTACTCTTCGCAACATGCCTCCCGCCTTCGTCTATGACTGTGTTAAATAGTCTTTTTATTCTATAAGAAAGATACCAGACACTTCCACGCAGGCGTCCGCAGGAAGAGAATTAGATCCTAAAGCCAAGCGGGTATGTTTGCCTGCATCCCCAAACACATCGACCATAAGATTAGAAACGCCGTTTATGACTGTGGACTGTCCTGTAAAGTCGTTGTCCGATGCAACAAATCCTTGTATTCGAACACATTGTCTCACTCTGCCTAAATCACCCTCACAAGCACCTTTTAATGCCGCAATTATGTTAATTCCACACTGCCTAGCTGCTGCTTGGGCTTGCGCAACGCTTACCCCGCTCGGCACTTTTCCAGGGTGCATTAACTCGCCGTTCAAAAATGGGATTTGTCCGGCAATGTAAGCCATATTGCCAGCAACTTGATAGGCGACATAGTTGGCCAATGGGGCGGGCGTAGGAGGCAGTTCAATACCAAGTTCATCCAAGCGGTGTTCAATTATATTTGATTGCGCGAAAGCTAAGGGTGCTGCGCTTGCACAAGTCAGTAACATGCCAGCCTGGAGAATTCTTCGTCGGGATTTTTCGATCTTCATTATGATCCTTGATGAGTATTTGATTGGAAATTAAGAGGAGTCTAACGGGTTAGATAAGGGGCTATCAATTATTTTCGAATTACTTTCTCAATACCTCTCAATTATTTTCATTTTTGACGCCGCTTGAAAGCGTGCTGTGCTGAGCGTACACTAAAAATGCACTTTTTTGGATCACCGCGGCAGGCTTGTTAAAGCAGTGTTAACAAGTAGGTGTCGGAGTAAATAAGGTTAGGAACGTCCGCCCCTAACCTTATTTACTCCGATTCCATATTCCATACCAGGCTCTGAGTTTTAACCACATTTTAAAGGAGAGAACTATGTCATTGCGAATTAATAGCGAGGCACCAAATTTTACAGCTGAGACTACACAAGGGGAAATCAATTTCCATGAATGGCTTGGCGACAAGTGGGGTGTATTATTCTCTCACCCGAAAGATTTCACACCAGTGTGTACAACTGAGCTTGGTTATATGGCTGGCCTAGAAACAGAATTTGCGAGCCGCAATTGCAAAGTCATTGGTCTGAGCGTTGACCCTGTTGACAATCATGCGCTGTGGGCAAAAGATATAGAAGCAACTCAGGGTCACGCAGTGAAGTTTCCGATGATTGGTGACAGCGAGATGGCTGTCGCCAAACTTTATAATATGCTTCCAGCTGATGAGCCAGGTACCAGTGCCGAGCGAACGGCGGCCAATAATGCCACTGTACGTTCAGTGTTTATCATTGGTCCGGATAAGACTATTAAATTAATGATGACGTACCCAATGACCACCGGCAGAAATTTTGACGAAATTCTGCGGGTTCTAGATTCCATGCAGTTGACGGCCAAACATAAAGTGGCAACTCCGGTTAATTGGAAAAACGGAGAGGACGTGATTATTGTTCCCTCAGTATCCGATGAGGCGGCAAAAGAAATATATCCAGATGGCTGGGACACAATTACACCTTACTTGCGGAAAGTGAAGCAGCCGAACTGAGTGTAAAGGTGCCTGCGTAAAACAAGGCGGGGGTAAATGTTCCAGTCTTGTTTTACATCGGCACCTAATCTGCGAGTTTACGTCGACGGCCCGTCTTTCGGGCATTACCTTTCAATCTTAAGGCAGCTTAAACGCCACTAGTTCAGGGGTATGAAGCCTATCCCCAATGGCAACGAGGATGTATTGCTCATCCTCAAACATATAGCTAATCGGCGCTCCTGTTGTACCAGCATCCAATTCAACCTCCCACTCAATACTGCCGTTTGACTTGTTGTAAGCTCTAAACATTGGGCCGCCGCTGTTAGTCGCTATTTCGATCGGCATACCAGGGGGAACCCGACCTCCTGGTCTGAGGTTAGTTTGGCCTTCCCCTATAAACAACAAGGTTTTGGTTAGCAGCGGAGAGGGCCGACCAGGTACTCCAAGCTTATCTAAATTCAAATGGGCGATGGCTGGATTATCAACAGGACCAACACCATTGGCAACCATCCAACTATGCTCTCCGGTATTCATGTTGATCGCAGTGATACGCCCATAGGGAGGTTTGAAAAGAGGTAGGCCTTGCGGGCCGCCTATCCAGCGGCGCGCGCCTTTTACAAAAGCTAAATCTGTAACCTCTGGATCGCCGGGAAGAACATCAGCAACAAAAGCAGAGGTGATTGAGGGAATGTAGAGCAAGCCTGTTTCCGGATCAAAGGCAGCCCCTTGTACATCTGCCCCGCCCTGTGATCCCGGTAGCTGTATGGTGCCTTGTGTCCCATTATCAAAGATTATAGATGGAGGCGTAAATAGTGGACCAGTAACATAGTTGTTAAAAATCTCTAACGCTTCCGCTCGGAGCTCCGGAGTAAAATCGATAAGGTTTTCTTCAATGGCTCCCTGTAAATCGAATGGGGCTGGCTTGCTGGGGAATGGCTGTGTTGGCGAAGTCACCTCACCGGGAACAGTAGATTGTGGTACTTGGGTTTCGACGATATCCCAGACCGGTTCACCAGTTTCTCGATTGAGTACATAGGCAAAGGCTTGCTTGGAAATCTGGGTGAGTGCCTTGATGTCTTCGCCATCGACGTTAATGTCCATCAGAATTGGTGCCGCTGGAGGGTCATAGTCCCAAAGACCATGGTGCACAGTTTGGAAATGCCAGACCCGCTCTCCGGTTTCTGCACTAACAGCTACAATGCTTTGACTGAATAAGTTGTCACCGATTCTATGCCCTCCATACATATCGTTGGTGGAGGAAGATATTGGCATATACACAAGGCCAAGCTCTTCGTCGGCGCTAAACAAAGCCCAAACCGGGGCATGTCCGGTGTAGGACCAAGATCTGTCCTGCCATGTGTCTGTGCCAAACTGTCCTGCTTGTGGGATGGTGTTGTAAGTCCAGCGTAACTCCCCAGTGCGGACGTCAAAAGCATGTACGTCACCACGAAAAGCCTCTTTGCTATCGAAACTATCAGACATCGCTTGGCCGATGATCACGACGTCACGAATGACCATGGGCACTCCGCCCCAGCGAAACCGTTCAAACTCCTCTGGCATCAACTGCAAATCAACCCGACCTTGATTGCCAAAGTCAGTATCGGCTTCCCCCGTTTCAGCATCTAACGCATAAAGATAGGTGCCTCGTTGACTAAAAATTCGGGTATTGGCTCCGTCGCTCCAATAGGCAGCGCCTCGAGTTGGAGCCCCAGGCAAGCCTTCGAGCCCACCCGGAGGTTGTTGGACCCACAATGTTTCTCCCGTACCAGGGTTGAAGGCTTCTACTAAGCCGACACCATTTGGAATATAGGCGGTACCATCATTTATAATGGCGGCGGCAACATAATTGTTGGAGAAGCGCTGGTTGGGGTTCAAATCAGTATAAAAAGAATCCAGTGCGGGGCGTCGCCAGGCGATCTGCAATTGGTCAATGTTGGATGCATCTATTTGGTCTAGGGGCGTATATTTCGTGCTGCCAATGTCCCCGCCGTAGGCCTGCCATTCACCCTCAATTGCGCCAGCTTGGGCAAATAGACTGCTCGGACTGGCAAGCAGAAGTGCTAGCGTGAGTAGCAGAAGGGGTTTGGCGAGTGTGCGAGCCAAAACTTTGGTTAGGTAGCGAGTTAAGTGCAGTAGAGCTAATCCCATGAAATCACCCTTTAAAGTTTTATTATTTTAAAGTGATTCTATCTAAACCTGAATTAAGAACAACCTTCCAATTGTGCTTCGTAGCAAATCGGACTGAAAACTGCATCGTCGGGAACGCTAAATGATAACGGCGTGAAGCACAAAGGAATTGGGACTGGGCGGAGGATTATCTGGCTGTGTTGAGACTTAGGTTGCCGATTTTAAGCAGCCGCTCGTGCAACTGCTTTAGCACCGGTTCTGTCAAATTAAAGGCTCTCAAGGCACTGATGAGAAACAGTTACCTTATGCGAGATCTTAGTCTTTTGATAATCGGGCCTATTATAGGCAGGTTTTCATAAACCACTGCGCCCAAGTCAAAGTAATCGCGCTGATAATATATCTTGCCGCTGCGTGTCTTTAAATAGGTTGAACCTTCCACGCGAATGGTTTTCCCGGCGGCTAATTTCTTATGTGAGAAGATTTGTGTCCAGCTGATGAAAACGTCGGCGTCACTAGCCAGCATTCTGTGGGATTTAAAACTGAAATTGCTAATATTCGAAAAAGTGTGCTCAATGTGCCTCATCAATGCGGCTTTGCCTTGAGTGCCTTGAGTAGGGTCTTCAAAATATATGTCGTCTGCGTAAAGCGCTTCTACTAGCGCAGAGTCTCCGTGTCCGAGGCTCTGATAGGCTTCAACTAGCCGCGAGGCGACCAAGTCAGCGCTGGTCTGATTTTCTGCAGACTCCGGTGTTGAATTTGTAGGCATTTTTCGAGCTATCTCTTAAATAATGAGTATTTTATACAAACGACTTCTGCTAATGTTTAGATCACTCTAAAATAAAGCAGTTGTTGTTGTGATCCGAGTTGGTGAATATCACGTTTTCAAAAGTATGTACGCACTCACTCCAAGCATGAACAGCTTAACTCTAGGTCCCCTTGCTTCCAAGGGCCCCTCATGTGAACCCGTGAATCAGATTAAATCACTAGCTAAAACAGATCCTAACAGTGATGAATCCTTGCTCATTGCCGTTGGCAACACGCAAGACACTAATGCGTTCAATCAGTTGTTTACAAGGTTCTCTAAAAAAATATTCGCCATGGGCATGAAACTTACTCGAAACGAGCAAGTGGCACATGATCTGGTGCAAGAGGCGATGCTTACAGTTTGGCAGAAGGCGCCGCTGTACGATCTCGATCGCGGTACAGCTCAAAGCTGGATATTTACACTAACGCGAAACCGTTGCTTTGACATGCTCCGAAAACAAAAGCGTCAGCCTAGCACAGTTAGCGCTGACGACATCTGGCCTGTAGAGGGCGATGGGGATGCGGTTTTTGTAAACGAAGAACGTGGCTCTATTGAAGTGGAGATTGCGCAAATAGAAAGATTTTATGCGGATTTGCCAGAAGCCCAACAAGCGGTAGTTAAGCAAATATTTGTGTTGGATAGAACTCACGAAGAAGCCGCTAAAGCTCTTCAAATACCCTTAGGCACACTTAAGTCTAGACTGCGACTGGGTGTGGGCAAATTAAGACAATTGATCGGAACTACATGATGACTAACTCTGCGAATTTTCACCCGTCTCTTCAGTTGCTAACTGAGTTCTCCCAAGGCAGCTTATCGGTAGGGATGAGTGTTGCGCTCTCAGCTCATGTTGAGCTTTGTGAAATATGCCGAGAGAGGTCCAATGATCTTGAATCCAAGGCAGTTGAGTCTTGGATGCAGATTTCGGAGAAGTCAAAAACTCCGGATTTTACGAGCATGATGTCGGCGATTATTGAGCAGTCTCAAATTACAACATCTGCGCCTACAACCAAGTCAGAGGATAACTCAGTTAATGAAATGCACATGCTAAACCACAGCGTTGCTCTTCCTCACGTTTTGGCAAAAGCTGCGTCTCAAGGCTTGGTTTGGAAAAAGTTGGCTGGGGGTATCAACCAGGCGCAAGTAGCTCTTGATAATGAAACCCAATGTGAGTTTATCTACATGACTCCAGGCAGCCAAGTTCCGGTGCATAGGCATCAGGGCAGTGAGGTCACATTAGTTTTAGATGGCAGTTTCAGTGACGAACTAGGTCACTATAAGGCCTCGGATTTCATGGTGCGCACCAAGGAAAATTTGCACAGGCCAACGAGCGAAGAGGGCTGTTTGTGCTTTGCCGTCTTAGATAGCCCGCTGACCTTTACTAAGGGCTTAGCTAGACTGATGAACCCGTTCATCCAGTATAAATTTCGTAAAGCGATGGCTCAACGCGCTTAGCATAATCGCTTTTAAGCAGTTTTCGGATCATTTAAAGCGGACTCGAAGTTAAGTCTGATTTTTTCCTCCTCCTTCCTCTTCTATTTTGATTTTTTAACGGCATCGATATTCATAGCTACCGAAACTCTCTGTCTGTTACCGGTGTATTGGCGCACGCCGTGTTTCAACCATGCAGGAAAAACCAGCAAATTGCCTCTTTCTAAATTCAGTTCAACTTCATATTGCTGAGGTTGACCATTTGAGCCAATAAGCCTTGCTGCGGTGTTGTGCATTGCTGCCATTGGAAAGCGGGGATCTTCAATATAGAAGGCGCCACCGACATCTTCTGTGCGCCCAGGCGCTTCGCTTATATTCTTGCCTAGATCGTCACCTAAATCTAAGTAGAGAACAGCAGCCCAAAGATTTCCTGGATGAGCGTGGGCCTGATTAAGCCCGCCATTAGATGTCACGTTACCCCACATACGCGCCGACCAATCATAGCTATCGACAGTAGAATCTTGAAAATGACTAAGGCGTTTACAAATCTTGATTGCCGTATCTGCTAGCTTAACTGCGGCTGATCCCCCCCAATTCAACATGTCAGTATCAGAGTGCCAGCCACCAATGTTGGATCGATTCAGGCCAGTTGATACCGCCATATTTTTAAAGATAGCCGCTTCTAAATCCTCCAACAAAGGTTCTGCATTTTTGAGGCGTGTGTAAGCGAGCGGGGTCTCGAAGAAGCCGAGGTGCTGTGCCTCCACTTTTAGAGGTGTTGTGTTGTCATGATTTCGCATAGTGTTGGTAATATTGCCCGAGAAAAATTACAGCTTGTTGACTGTGCAGGCCTCTACCGTCCTAGCATCGCTTTTATTATAGGTGGCTGGCTTCATGTATTGTCACAAAAATGCAAACTAACCGTAGCACAAATGAAATATGCCCCGCTTATTATTATCGCAGCTTACTACATAGCCCCAAGCACATTGAAAGACATAAATGCTGAATAATCGAAAATTGAATAAGACTTAATAGGAGTCAACATGAATTTTAAGCGCTCAAAACTTAGCTCAATCGCCGCAGCTGTCACACTAGGAATCGCTGCGATGTCAGTTCAGGCTGCTGATCAGCCTATTTTACCAACAGCCGGCGCTAGCGCAGGCGCAGTATTCACTGGTGGCGCTACGATTAACGGTGGCGCGAGTTACCTATCAGCTGTCCCAGCCACCGAAGCGGCGGACCTAGTTGCGACTATCAAACCTGCCGCTGCCGATGTTGGCAAGATGGGTGGTTTAGTTGTCGTTGCTGAGATCCCTGGATTAGGTTTGTTTAATCTTCTGTCTGGCGGCATTTGGGTTCCACTTACTGATGTTGCCAACGTGCAGACATTTGTCAGCAAAGTGCTTTCAGCTTCCGAAGAAATTACAATAATTGATGATCTTGTCGGTGTAGATACAAACCTCGCTGGCATGACTATCAGTGCATTTGTTGGTTATTACACCGGCGGCGATCTTACAACACTAACCTTTTCTAGCGCGCCAGCGGCATTGGCTATCTCTCCGGTAGTAACTGCTGGATGCCCAGCTAACACTACAGACAGTGGTTTGACCTTCAAAGATAAGCCGACCTGCATATTATCAGGCCGAATCACTAGTGACACTCACCTGACATCAAACAATACTTATCTGCTAGAAGGGCAAGTGGTTATTGGCGAGAACGTGGTTGCTGGCGAAAAGACTCAGCTTACTATCGACGCGGGAACTTTTATTTTTAATACCGGTGGTGTTCATCTGTTGGTGGTTGACCGTAACGGTCAGATTCAGGCAAACGGCAGTGCGGCTAAGCCTATTATTTTCACCTATGAAGGCGATGAGACGGCAACTGAAGATACTCGTGGTCAATGGGGCGGCCTGGTTATTAATGGCAGCGCCACTATTAACGAAGCAGGCGGAGTCGCCGATGGCGAGGGCGCTAGCGGCTTGTATGGCGGCACTAACGATACAGACAACAGTGGCTCGATGACCTACGTGCAGGTTAAATACGCGGGTAGAGTATTTACTGAATCTGATGAGCTTAATGGTATCGCTTTCCAAGGGGTAGGTAGCGGCACGAACATTGACTACGTTCAGGTTCACAACAATTCAGACGATGGTGTTGAATTTTTCGGAGGCACTGTTAATGCCAAGCATCTTTTCTTAACCGGCAATGAGGACGATTCGATCGATTGGACTCAAGGCTGGACCGGTAAGGTTCAGTTTGCCGCGGTTCGCATGGGTTCAAGCTCGGATCATTGCATCGAAGCTGACAATAATGGCGACAACAACGACGCGACCCCGCGTTCAAATCCTACAATTGCTAACCTAACTTGCTCGGGTGGTTTTAATGATGACGGTCAGGGTGTGCGTTTACGTGAAGGAACTTCGGCGACAATTACAAACTCTGTCATTGCTGGATTTTCCAGCTACTGTGTCGACATAGACCAAGATGCCACGTTTAACAATGCTGGCGGCTCAATAGCTGGTCTAAACGGCAATTTGGTAATGCGCAATACGCGCGTATCAGCTGGCTGTGCTTTTAGTGCAAGCAGCGGCGACATTTTCTCTGTAGCTGATTGGTACGCTGCTCAGATCGGAAGCGGTTCGGGAACAGATCTAGGCGGGACACTGGGATTAACCAACGGCAATGCGCTTAATGCTGTAGCCGTTGATAGCACTCTAAGTGACCCCTTCTTTGATCAGGTCGATTATATAGGCGCGATCAAAGACAGTACGTCTGACTGGTCTGCTGGCTGGACATTTAAGACCTTTGTTCAATAGTAAAAAGAGCTAAAGCAAGAATAGAAGGTAAAGCAGATTGAAAAAGGGCGCCTTTAGGCGCTCTTTTTTTTTATTCGCTGTGCCCCGTTCTGAAATAAATAAAGGCAATTCAAGGGGATAGGAAAGGGTGGCAGTTGCCCTGCTCACTGTAATATTTCTGACTTGTTCTAGTAATACAACTGTCACGAAGTAGTAATACACTTTGGGCAATTACAGAATACAAGACTTGGAGCTTTATCGTTATGTCAGCTGGACTTACCCGGAAACTACTGACTGTTAGTGTCGCAGCAATTGTGAGCAATATCGCTATTGGACAGTCAATAGGTCAACCTCAGATAGAAGAAATTGCCGTTATTGGACAATTCGTTCCAGATGAAAAGCGGGGTACCTCAGCTATTGCTAACGTGGTTGGCTCAGAACAGTTCACTAAATCTGGCGATGCTAATATAGCCGAAGGCCTTAAACGGGTCGCAGGCTTGAGCACTGTCGGGGGTAAATTTGTTTTTATTCGCGGTTTAGGCGAGCGCTATTCTACTACCTTACTAAACGGTGCGATTCTTCCAAGTCCGGAACCGGTAAATCGTGTTGTTCCGCTTGATCTGTTTCCTACGTCCATTTTGGATAGTGTTTTGGTTCAAAAAACCTACTCAGCCCAATACCCCAGCGAATTTGGCGGTGGTGTGCTGCAGCTGCGAACTAAAAAATCCACTGACGAATTTTTCTGGAACGTATCATCCTCTGTTGGCTTAGAAGATGAAGTAAATTTCTCGAACGGTTTTACTATTCCAGGCGGTGGTAAAGACTGGGCCGGTTTTGACGACGGTTATCGTGATATTCCGGGACCGCTACAGGAAGCCACTGCAGGTGGCCAAGAATTGCGGCCGTTTAGCCGATTTCTAGGTGAAGGTTACACACCTGAAGAACTGCAGACTATCGGGCGCAGTTTACGCAACGAATACAACCCAGAATTTGACAGCTTGCCTGCCAATTACAACGTGCAAACTTCAATGGGTAACTTTCATGAATTAGGCAATAGCGGCGCTAAAATTAATTATCTAGCCGCTATCAATTATTCTAATTCTTGGGATACGGAACGAATCGAGCGCAACTCATATAAAAACAGCAGCACTGCCGAAGGCGGCTTAGAAATTGAAGACGATCTCGATTTCGTAGGCACCGAGCACAGCATTGATGCGAGTGCGATTGTGACCGCTGGTTTGGATATCAATGAAAATCACAACGTCCGGTTCACCTCAACGACGCTTCGTAAAACAGATGACCGAGTCAATGAGTTAATCGGTGATTTGGCCGCTGAGAACATCGTTCGTATTAATGAAATCGAATATATAGAGCGAGAGCTGATGTCAAATCAGCTTCAGGGCGACCATTATTTTCCTAGTATTAATGAGCTAGTTGTCAACTGGCGCTACTCCGATGTAACCGCCACTCGGGATGTTCCTGACAATCGCCGCTATCGCTACGATCTATTAAACGGCGCTTACACTTTTTCAACTCGTGCTGATGGCAACGTTAGACGTTTTATGGCTTTGGACGACAACGCATCAGACTTTGGTCTTGATGCAACGATGGTGTTTTATGGCCCAGCTAATTCAGTGATCACAGCTCAAGCAGGCTACGTGCAAAATGAGAAGGAACGTAATTCTGAGATCCGTCGCTACACGTTTTTTGATCGCGGTAGCCTTGCTAATGATCAGGACCTTCTTCAGCAAGATTTAGAAACAATATTCGCCCCTGAAAACATCGCGCCAAATGGGTTTGAGCTTCGAGAATTGACTAGGGCAACGGATAACTATGTTGCCAACAATGAGTCTGAGGCGTTTTACTTGCAAGGCGAGGTGAATTTTGATGACCGCTTAAGGTTGATGCTTGGCGCTCGAAACGAGACGTTTGAGCAACGTGTGGAGACTTTTGACCTGTTTAATGTTGCACAGCCTGTAAACGCCAGCCAGACAAGTGATGATATTTTGCCAGCGTTTAGTGCGACGTTTATAAACAATGAGCATCAGTTTCGAGTTGCTTACAGTGAAACGTTGTCACGGCCTGACTTTCGAGAGCTCTCTCCGGCGGCATTTACTAACCCCGTGACTGGTCGTGAAGTGATCGGGAATCCTGATCTGCAGGTTACCAGCATTCAAAACTACGATTTCCGCTGGGAATGGTACTTTGGCTTCAATGACTATATGTCCTTTGGTCTTTTTTATAAGCAATTTGAGCTGCCTATTGAATCTACTGTTAGGGCGGGTCCAGCCCAGCAACAGTCTTTCTCCAACGCTGAGAGTGCAGAGAACCAAGGCGCCGAATTTGAATTTTATAAGCGTTTGGATTTTTTGGGCGGTCGTTGGGAGGATTTCTACTTGCAGGGCAATCTGACATACATAGAATCTACCATTGAAATTCGCAAAGAAGACCAGAACATTCTGACCAATATCTCTCGCCCCCTGCAGGGTCAATCTGATTGGTTGTTCAATGCTCAGGTTGGCTATGAGCCCTATTCAGGTGTGACCGCTACACTGCTCTATCATTATTCTGGAGAGAGGATTGCCGAGGTCGGCACCAGTGGCGCACCAGATCTTATAGCGCAGCCTATGGGCGAGCTCAACTTTGTCTATATTCATGAGTTTGGTGACGCGTGGAGACTTAACGCGAAGCTGAAGAATATGATGAATGAGCGCATGGAGGTTAGGCAGGGTGGCTTTATCACTACTGGCTTTTATCAGGGCCGCACAGCTAGTGTTCAGCTAGATTACACATTCTAATATGAGCGGTTGCGAACGCGACCGTTTTATCGGAAGTTTCTGTTTTTCTTACACATTTTTCGCTAAATACTGCTTGCCATTGTCACACATTTGTCATATAAGATTGCTATAAATAATTACAGACTTATTGCCAATTCTTGTAATTAAAAAGTGAAGCACACGATGACCGAAGCCACAGTATTGATTGTTGATGATGAAGCCGCTATCCGTGACATGGTTGGGATTACGTTGGACCTTGCCGGATTTAATAGCATCAGCGCTGCCAACGCCCACGACGCTCATGTCGCTATCATCGACAGCAAGCCTGATTTAGTTCTCCTCGATTGGATGCTTCCAGGGGGCAGCGGAATCGAGCTGGCTAGGCGCCTGCGCAGGGATGAGATCACCGCTAATATCCCTATTATCATGCTTACCGCTAAAACCAGTGAAGACAACAAAGTACAGGGGCTTAACGAAGGCGTAGACGATTACGTTACTAAGCCGTTCTCGCCAAGAGAGCTGGTGGCCCGCATTAAGACGGTCATGCGTCGAATCAATGGTAAGCAGAAGGACAAAGTGCTGCGGGTCTTTGACCTGCAACTTGACCCTACTAGCCACAGAATTTCCATCGAAGATCATCCGGTTGATATGGGGCCCACTGAATTTCGGCTTTTGAAGTTTTTTCTGCTAAACCAAGAAAAGGTATTTAGTCGCGATCATATTCAGGATTCAGTCTGGGGCGGAAACGTCTATCTTGAGGAAAGGACAATTGACGTCCATATCCGCCGGCTTCGTAAGGCGCTTTCCTCCGTTGAAGCAGCTGCTATCGACTATGCGAAACTAATTCAAACAGTGCGCGGTGCTGGCTACCGTTTCTCCGTGCGACCTTCCTAGGTCATTGCCTAAACCACGGTCGGCCCTTCTTTACGGTTGGTGCCTGTAGTAATACACTTTCGTAGTGTTCTTTATGCATCAACCATAAACAAAAAAATGTGTGCAGACTGACTTAAGTGCAGCTTTCTGACACGCTGTTGGCATTTCTTTGGTGCTGTCACTGGCACCCTTAAAACTGCAATGGCCACGTCTTCTAATAATATCTGCTTCTAATGATCTCTTTTTTCAATGTTCTCTTCTCGCAATACTCTATTCTCCCGATGCTTCGCCATTTGAGACTATCGTTTTTGAACGGCATTTTGCCACTGCTTGAAAATGGTTGAGTTGGGATGCTCTACTAAAGAAAGGCTGACTATATTGAGGTTGAAGCGCTAATTGGCGGGATCAAGCTGTGAAAAAAACAATCTCCACCACAGCAGAAACCAGGTGAAGCCAATGACTCTTCGGCTAGTTCGATACTAATCGCAGTTATTTCCGAACGGTTTTCCAATTAAAGATGGGGGATGCTCTGCGCCTCAATCAAGAGGGGGAACTTAAATGTTCAAAACTACTCAAAGGGCCGCGGCCTTTAAGCTGGCTTTTGCAGCGATAGCGGGAGTTTCGTCTTTGACGACAGCTCCTGCAATATTTGCACAAGACGAAGCAGAGATCGAAGAAGTTGTTGTCACCGGTTCACGTATCAGAAACCCAAACCTTACCCAATCTAGCCCAGTCGCATCTGTTGATGCTGCTACAATCGAATTGCGCCAGGTCAACGTTGTTGAAGAATTTTTGCGAGAAATCCCAGGTGTTGTTCCTAGTGTTGGTGGCTCGGTAAACAATGGTAACGGCGGTTCGACTTTCATCAACCTTCGTGGTCTCGGTGACAACCGTAACATTACCTTGCTTAATGGCACTCGCGTAGTACCTGCCGACCTTCAAGGTCGTACTAACCTCGACATCATCCCCGTTGCTTTACTTGAACGTGTTGACGTTCTGACCGGCGGTGCTGGTTCTACTTACGGTGCTGACGCTATTTCTGGCGTAATTAACTTTCGTACCAAAACAGATTTTGAAGGTATCGATTTTCGCGTTTCGCAAGCCGACACGTTCGAAGGCGGCGGTGAGTCTAATCGCTATGATTTAACGCTTGGTGGTAACTTTGCCGAAAACCGCGGAAACGCCGTGATAAGCATCGGTTACACTGACCGTGCAGCACTACTGCAGGGCGAACGTGAGTTTGGTGAATTCAACGTATCTTCAGTTAGCGGAAACCCTGGTGGGTCGTCTACAACAGTGCCTACCCGATTCACTATTCCTGGTGCACAAACTGCTGACATCGCAGCGGTTGTTCCTGGTTACACTGGCGGCTTCCTACAAGCGTCGCCAGACGGTTCCGAGTTGCAGCCTTTCTATCAGAACTTCAACTTCAACCCGCTTAACCTGTTCCAGGTTCCTTTAGAACAGTTTCGCACCTACGGCGCAGCTAACTACCAGCTTACCGACGACATTGAGTGGTACTCTGAAATTTTGTACGCGCAGAGCTCAAACATTACCAACCTTGCGCCTTCAGGCAGCTTTGGTTTTTCCGCTCTGACGCCATTGTCTAACCCTTTCATTCCACCTGCGGCTCTAGGACAGATCTGTGGTGCGCTGCAAATTGGCGACGCGACATGTAACGCAGCGGCTGGCGCAACAAGCCAGACTGATCCTGCTTACCAAGAAGTGAATATCAACTATGCGCGTCGTTTCACTGAGCTTGGTCCTCGTACTAACGAGCGTCAAACTAGCGTATGGCAGTTCAAAACTGGCGCCCGCGGTAAAATTACTGACGACTTGGCATGGGATGTATTTTACGCCAGGGGCGAATCTGACCTGACTTTCCGTCAGGGTGGTAACGGTACGCGTACTCGTCTGACTCAGGCTGTTCAGGCGACCAACACCGCAACTTGTCAAAATACAGACGGCGGCTGTGTGCCAATCAATCTTTGGGGCCCTGAGGGCAGTATTACTCCTGAAGTTGGTGCGTTCCTTGACGTAGGCAACGGCGGTTCTACATTTACTGAGCTAGAACAGGTTCAGGCATTCATAAGCGGCGACCTGCCATTTTCTATACCTGGCGTTGACGCACCAATCTCTGGTGTTTTCGGCTATGAGTACCGTGACTACACAGGCGGCCTGGTAAACGAATTGCTAACGCAAACCCCTGGTGAAGTATTGGGTAACGGCGCTGCCGCACCTAACCGCTTCGGTACTTATGATGTTAGCGAATTGTTTTTCGAAGCTAACGTTCCTGTCTTGCGGGATTTAGCTTTTGCAGAGGAATTAACTCTCCAGCTTGGCTTCCGGACCTCTGATTACTCTACAACGGGCACTGAGGACACTTGGAAGATCGGTGGTACTTGGTCACCAATTGAAAGCCTTCAGTTCCGTGGCAATTTTCAGAAGGTAACTCGTGCACCTAACATTAGTGAGCTATTTAACCCACAGGTGACTGGTTTGAGTAACTTCTCTGTTGACCCTTGTGCTGGTGCGGCTCCTAACGGCAACGCTGACTTGCAAGCTATCTGTTTAGCCCAGGGGGCTCCTGCCAACACTATCGGCGGCATCGTAGTTGATCCGGCGGGTCAGGTAAACGTCACTACTGGCGGCAACCTGAATCTAGAAGCCGAGGATGCAGAAACGTGGACACTCGGTGCGATTTTTCAGCCCGAAGCGATTCCAGGTCTGGCTATTACAGTGGATTACTACAGCATCGTGGTTGAAAACGCGATCACTAACCCAACCGCTGATGATGTATTCTCTGGTTGTTTTGGGCCTGATTTTGGTAGCGGCACTTTAGCAATTTCCGGTACTTCAGCTGCAAACCCAGCATGTTCTGGAATCCGTCGTAATCCTGAAACAGGAAACCTGTTTGGTAATGTTGGGACTACTTTTGGCCTGCCACAAGTTCTGACTAACCAAGGCACGCTTGAAACTACTGGTGTTGACGTTACTGCGAACTACTCTTATGACCTAGGTCGCATTGGTACGCTGAACTACAACGGTGGCCTCAACTGGACTGACCAGTCGCTGTTTCAGGCAAGCCCAAATGGTATTAACCGCGAATGTACAGGCTTTTACAGTGTTAACTGCGCCTCGATCCAGCCTGAGTTTATGGCGACAAACCGCGTAACTTTGCAGAGCAACGTGTTAGATCGTAATGTTGACGTTTCACTGCTGTGGAGATACCTGGCTGAGATGGAAGTTGAGCCCGGTGCTGGCACTTTCCAGTCCCAGTTCACTTCAATGGATGCAGCGAACTACTTTGACCTAACAGTGCGTGGCGACATCACTGACGAATTTCAGTTCACTTTAGGTATCCTCAACATAGCTGACCGCGAGCCTGACTTCGTAGGTTCTAACATCGGTGCAACTGCCTTTAATACTGGTAACGTGTACCCCTCTACATACGATCCATTGGGTCGTCGTTATTCCCTAACTTTGCGTTACAGCTTGTAATGGGATCTAGCTGGGTTTAACTCAGCTGAAAAACTAAAAAGGCGAACTTCGGTTCGCCTTTTTTTTGCCTGTGATTACCACTTCTCCTCAGGACCGATTCAATGAGTCGCTTCAAACTAATCTTGGAGACCAGTTAAATGAGAGCGTGAAAAAGCGCATGCACTGCTACGCATAATTTTACAGCCAAGGGCAAACTAATGAAGAAGGGAACAATTGTCATTCATGGTGGTTGCGAGACTGCCAAAATCACGAATTCTTGGGCCTGGCAATATTTATAGCCGGATTATGAATCTTACCTGTGATGTCTTAGAGCAAGCCATGGCGGCTATGAAGGGGGCTGCGGTAGCTCGGCAATGACTTTGCCATGAATTTAGGCACCGCGGCAGATTTGCGTGTTTTCCTTATGTGGCATATTTTATTTAAGATGTGTTGGCTCAAGGTAACGCTTTCAGCGTTGCCAAAATAGAGCATGAAGCGATCTAATTAAGGGCAATGGTTTAACGACACCATGGCAGTGAATAAGTTTCTTTTTGGTGCCGCTATTTTTCAATAAACCCCGTTATTAGTGGGAAATTGTCTTGCAAAAGTGGCGAAAATGACAAAATATGTCTTTTATTGCTCGAGATATTACGAATTGTAATAATTGTTACTATGTGTTTCTTCCCGAGATGTGTAAAATCCCGACCACGTAAATCGTAGTCGCACCAATGATTTGCATAAATCAACTGGAAGAAAAGGGCATAAAATCAATGGATAGGGTCCTGATTTTTCATTTTTACAATTTAAGGGGGAACTTAAATGTTCAAAACTACTAAAAAGGCTGCTGCCTTTAAGATGGCTTTTGCAGCGATAGCAGGTGTCTCGTCTTTCGTGACAGCTCCTGCAGTATTTGCACAAGATGAGATTGAAGAAGTTGTTATCACCGGTTCACGTATTACCAACCCTAATCTGACTCAGTCGAGCCCAGTTGCGTCTGTTGACGCCGCTACAATCGAACTTCGTCAGGTCAACGTTGTTGAAGAATTCCTCCGGGAAATTCCAGGCGTTGTTCCAAGTATTGGTGGCTCGGTGAACAATGGTAACGGCGGTTCTACTTTCGTAAACCTACGTGGCCTAGGCAATAATCGTAACATCACGTTGTTGAACGGCACTCGTGTTGTTCCAGCTGACCTTCAAGGTCGAACTAACCTCGATATTATTCCAGTTGCCTTACTTGAGCGTGTTGACGTTCTAACAGGCGGCGCGGGCTCAACTTATGGCGCTGACGCGATCGCTGGTGTAATTAACTTTCGCACCAAAACAGATTTCGAAGGCATAGACTTTCGAATTTCTCAAGCCGATACCTTCGAAGGCGGCGGTGAATCTAACCGTTTTGACCTGACTCTAGGTGGCAACTTTGACGGTGGCCGTGGTAACGCCGTTGTCAGCGTTGGTTACACTGATCGTGCGGCACTATTGCAGGGCGAGCGAGATTTTGGTGTATCCAACATCTCATCAGTCAGTGGTAACGCTGGTGGTTCATCTACAACGGTACCAACCCGCTTCACTATTCCAGGTGCCGCAGCTGCTGACATCGCAAGTGTAGTTCCTGGTTATACTTCTGGTTTCCTACAAGCCTCTCCAGACGGTTCTGAGTTGCAGCCTTTTTATCAGACTTTTAACTTCAACCCACTTAACTTGTTTCAGGTTCCTCTAGAGCAGTTCCGTACTTATGGCTCAGCGAACTACCAAGCAACTGATGACATAGAGTTTTACACAGAAGTGTTGTATGCCAAGAGCACTAACGAAACTAACCTTGCACCTTCAGGCAGCTTTGGTTTCTCTGCATTGACTCCACTGTCTAATCCGTTTATCCCACCTACGGTTTTAGGTCAGATCTGTGGTTCGTTGCAAATTGGCGCAGCTTCTTGTGCTGCTGCTGGAGCTACAACTGATCAAGCTGATCCCGCTTATCAGGAAGTAAATATCAACTACGCTCGTCGTTTCGTTGAGCTTGGTCCTCGTACTAATTCGCGTCAAACTGCCGCGTGGCAGTTCAAGTCTGGTGCTCGCGGACAAATTACTGACGACTTGTCATGGGATGTATTTTACGCCACTGGCCAATCTGATGTGACCTTTCAGCAGGGTGGAAACGGGACTCGTACTCGTTTAACTCAGTCTGTTCAATCGACTAATACTACAACTTGCCAAGATGCAACCAGTGGTTGTGTGCCTATCAATCTTTGGGGCCCTGTGGGCAGCATCACACCTGAAGTTGGTGCGTTCCTTGACGTTGGTAACGGCGGAAAGACATTTACTGAGCTAGATCAGATTCAAGCTTTCATTAGTGGTGATCTACCATGGTCGTTGCCTACAGTTGACGCACCTATCTCTGGTGTATTCGGCTATGAGCGTCGCGACTATCTTGCGGGCTTGACTAATGAGTTGCTAACGCAAACTCCAGGTGAAGTATTGGGTAACGGCTCTGCCGCACCTAACACCACGGGGTCTTATGACGTTTCCGAATTCTTTTTCGAAGCGAACATTCCTGTAATTCAGGACGCACCAATGATTGAAGAGTTAACTCTTCAGCTTGGCTTCCGTACTTCTGATTACTCTACAACTGGCACTGAGGACACTTGGAAGATCGGTGGTACTTGGTCACCAATTGAGAGCCTTCAGTTCCGTGGTAATTTCCAGAAAGTAACTCGTGCACCAAACATTTTTGAACTGTTTGATCCACAAACTACTGGATTGTCTAACTTCGCTTTTGACCCATGTGCCGGTGGGGCGCCTAACGGCAATGCTGACTTGCTAGCTGTTTGTCTAGCTCAAGGTGCTCCAGCTAACACTATTGGTGGCATCGTTGTTGACCCAGCGGGTCAAGTTAACGTCACCTCTGGTGGTAACCCAAATCTAGCCGCTGAGGATGCAGAAACTTGGACAATCGGTGCTGTTTGGCAGCCTGAAGCGATTCCTGGTCTAGCTTTAACCGTGGACTACTACAGCATCGAAGTTGAAGATGCGATTACTGTCCCATCAGCTGATGATGTGTTCGGTTCTTGCTTTGGATCTGGCTTTGCTACAGGCGCCATAGCGATCTCAAGCGCTTCAGCTGGGTCTGCTGCATGTTCTGGCATCCGTCGTAACCCTGAGACAGGAAATCTGTTTGGTAATGTTGCGACTACTTTCGGTCTGCCACTAGTTCGATCTAACCAAGGCACGTTGGAAGCAACAGGTGTTGACGTTACTGCGACCTACTCTTATGGCCTCGGTGACATCGGTACGCTTAACTACAACGGTGGCCTTAACTGGACTGACCAGTCTCTTTTCCAAGCTAGCCCGACTGGCCTTAACAGAGAATGTACTGGTTTTTACAGTGGTAACTGCGCGTCTGTACAGCCTGAGTACATGGCAACAAACCGTCTAACATTGCAGAGCAATTTGTTCGACCGCAATGTTGACGTTTCATTGTTGTGGAGATATATCCACGACGTAGAAGTTGAGCCGGGTTCTGGTACTTTCCAGCCTCAGTTCACTGAAATGGATGCAGCAAACTACTTTGACCTAACAGTGCGTGGCGACATCACTGACGAGTTTCAGTTCACTTTAGGTATCCTGAACATCGGTGATCGTGAGCCTGACTTTGTAGGTTCTAACATTGGTGCAACTGCCTTTAATACTGGTAACGTGTACCCATCTACGTACGATCCATTGGGTCGTCGTTATTCCCTAACTTTGCGCTACAGCTTGTAAAGGGATTTAGCTGGGTTTATTCCAGCTAGAAACTAAAAAAAGGCGAACTTCGGTTCGCCTTTTTTTTTGCCTGCGATTTCAGCTACACTTCACGATCTTTTCTATGATTCGCTAATCTACTAAACTAGTTAAGCGAAAGCGTTAAGATGACTCGTTCAGGACTAATATTACGACTGACATTACGGATAAGGACAAATTGATGAAGAAAGAAACAATCGCCATTCATGCAGGTTACGAGACTGACAAAACCACGAATTCTTGCGCCGTGCCTATTTATCAAACTGTCGCTTATGAGTTTGACGACGCCCAACACGGGGCTGATTTATTCGATCTGGCAGTGCCGGGCAATATTTATAGCCGGATTATGAACCCTACCTGCGATGTTCTAGAGCAACGCATGGCGGCTATGGAGGGAGGGCTTGCAGGTTTGGCAGTAAGCTCAGGAATGGCAGCGATTAATTACGCAATTTTAACTATCGCGAAAGCCGGCGACAATATTGTCTCGACCCCGCAGCTCTATGGAGGCACTTATACGCTTTTTGCGCATATGCTGCCAAGCCAAGGCATAGAGGTCCGCTTTGCAGAAGACGACTCTGCTGAAGCTATAGAAAAGCTTATCGATGAAAATACCAAAGCGGTTTACTGCGAAACTATAGGCAACCCCGCCGGTAACATTATTGACCTTGTGCCGGTCTGTGAGGCTGCTCATCGCCATGGTGTGGCAGTGATCGTCGACAACACAGTAGCGTCTCCAGCCCTGTGTAATCCTATCGAATTTGGGGCGGATATAGTTGTGCACTCTCTAACAAAATATGTTGGGGGACATGGCACTACAATTGGCGGCATCATAGTTGATTCTGGTAAGTTTCCTTGGGCTGAACATGCCGATCGCTATCCAGAGTTAAATCAGCCGGAGCCTTCCTATCATGGCGTGGTCTATACGCAGGCATTCGCGGAGGCTGCTTATATTGGTAGGGCAAGAACAGTGCCGCTACGAAATACTGGTTCAGCGCTGTCACCAATGAGCGCTTTCATGATCATGCAGGGTCTTGAAACTCTTAGCCTGCGGATGGAGCGTCACTGTGAAAATGCCAATGCGGTAGCTGAATATTTGCAAAGCCATGACAAAGTCGAGTGGGTAAGTTTCGGTGGTTTGGAAGGTGACTCTCAAAATGCGATGGCTAAGAAATACTGTGGTGGCACGCCAGCCTCGCTTATGACATTTGGTGTTAAGGGTGGTTTTGATGCCGGGGTTAAGTTTTATGATGCTTTGAAGATGATTAAGCGTTTGGTTAACATTGGCGATGCCAAGTCCTTGGCCTGTCATCCTGCGTCTACTACTCACCGCCAGCTGTCTGAAACCGAACAGCTAGCGGCGGGCGTAAAGCCTGAAGCGATCAGGCTATGTATTGGAATCGAGCATATCGATGATATTACAGCCGACCTAGAGCAAGCGCTTAACGAGGTATAGCGTTGTCATATAGCATTACTAGCAGCGTACGCCCATTAGGAGGCGTGCCTCGCTAGCGCTGGCCAAGCCGCGCTTACTGAGTCTTGCCTTGGCAGCAGAGAAATCAACTTGGTTGGCATTGTCGATTGCCATATCACCATTTTCATTAAGCAGATTATTTTCAAATCCTATTCGGCAGTGACCGCCCAAGTCGATAGCTTTCGCCATACACTCACCTTCACTCTGCCCGAACGCGCAAACCGACCAATAAGTTTGAGCGTGTAGACAATCAATTAAGGCAGATAATTCCTTTGGATCAGACTGCTGGTTTGTTGAATACTTTCCCAATACAAGCAACACATTTGGATTGTCGCTATGAATTAAGCCGCGCTGAACTAACTTGGTAAAGTGTTCGATGTCAGCTTCTGAATAAAGAATAAACTGTGGCGCTATTTGGCTTTTATGCAGCCATTCCAAAAACCTTGCTGCCTCAAGGTCCTGTCCTATAGTCGGTATCAATTCACTAATTGCGATGGAGACAGCTTCAGGTTTTAGTTGTTTCACACAGTCCATTTGTTCGATGGGTGTGTATTTACCAACTGATTCGGTGGTGACCTGAATGATCATCTCGTCCCCAACCTGCGCTCTCACTTTTGTAATTGCAGCTCGGTAATGATCAGGGTTCAAAGAGTGCTGATTCTTGGAATCTCTAACATGTAAGTGAATCATAGCCGCTCCTGCTTCCTGACATGCTCTTGCTGTTTGGGCCAGTTCTTCGGGGGAGATCGGCAGTTTGCTGTGATCGGCTTTGGTTTTGCGAGCGCCGTTTGGAGCGACAGCAATTACTACGGGGCGAGCTAAGTTATTTGTCATGAGACGTGGTTTCGACTAATAAGCGCGATGGCTTGGTTAATAGATGATTCTAACTTGCCACATATTTCTACAAGTTGTGTTTCGGTAATAATAAACGGCGGCGCCAGCAAGATGTGACAACCTGATTTGCCATCTATAGTGCCTGCGCCTGGATAGCAGATAAGCCCATTGTTCATCGCGGCATCTTTGATATGTTGATGTAAATTATGTTCTGCATCGAAAGGTTTTTTAGTGCCTTTGCATTCAACTAGTTCGATTCCCCAGAAAAGGCCTCGCCCGCGTATATCCCCAATATGGGGGTGGGATGCAAAAGCGTCGACTAAACGCTGGTGAAATGAGCTTCCCAGATCTACTACGTGATTCAAGAGGTTGTCTTCTTTAATCACTTTTTGTACGGCAAGGGCAGCGGCACAGGCAATTGGATGACCCAGATAAGTATGCCCGCCCAGAAACGCGCCACTGGCATTTTTGATTGTTGACACTATTTCCGCGGAGCAAAGCATGGCTCCAATTGGTTGATAGCCAGCACCGAGGCCCTTTGCTATTGCAATAATATCTGGCTCAAATGACTCTTGCTCACAGGCATACATCGATCCTGTTCTGCCCATGCCGCACATCACTTCGTCGGCGATGAGCAGAATTCCGTATTGCTTACAGATCTCTTTTATACGAGACCAATAGCCCGGCGGGGGAGTCTGTACACCGCCAGTTGCGCCACCAACAGTTTCAGCGACAAAGCCGATGATAGTGTTTGCCCCTTCGCGCAAAATCATGGTTTCTAATTCGTTTGCAATTCGCTGGCCATAGTCATGAGTAGCCTCACTTTGACGCTGATCGCGATAAGGGTAGCAAGGGCTAATATAAAAGCCTGGATTGATCAGGCCCTCGAATGGTTTTCGTCTCCACACATTTCCGCTTATTGAGAGAGCGCCTAAAGTATTGCCATGATAGCTTTGGCGTCTAGATATAAACTTTGTGCGCAGGGTTTGCCTTTTATCAAAAAAATACTGTTTGGCTATCTTTAATGCAGACTCAATTGCTTCGGAGCCACCTGACACAAAATAGATGTGTTCGATACTACTGGGCGCCTCAGTGACAAGAGTGTGCGCCAGCTCTTCAGCAGGTTCAGATGTAAAGAATGCGGTATGGGCAAAAGCGAGTTTTTGAGCTTGATCGATGATGGCCTTAGTTACGTCTGGATGAGCATGGCCAAGACAGGATACCGCCGCGCCACCAGAGGCATCGATATAGCGTTTACCTTTTTTATCAATCAAGTAGGCACCGTCACCGGCGACTGCCACTGGTAATGTTGAACTAAGTTGACGATGAATTATTTTAGATGTCTGCGGCATGATAATTCCCAGAGCGTAACAATGGTAGAATGAGTGGTAGGCAGTAAAAGGTTTAACTAAAGTGTCCGATAAAGTGATTAGTAAAGTGGATAAAGGAACAGCTAAAAGTAGGGTTAAAATTATCATGTCAGTATGACGGATACTAACTCGATCCACGTCAATAATGGTCAAGCCGATAACAGTCACATCAATAATAGTAGCGCCAACGCCTGCGCTTCACAATCGACAAAGTGCTGGTGATACTTATATAGCTGGAATAAAGTGTGCCCGCGGATAGTCATTGTTCCTAGGATTGGGACTTCTGTGAATACAAAAGGCGTAGTCCAAGGTCTAGTAAGCCTTAGAAGCAGTCGACTGCTTGGCCGGTGACTCTATAATAAGTTTTTAAGGTTAATCTAAGCGTGGAAGCTACCGGTCGGTTTAGTTTTAGCGGTGCGAATTTGGAAATAGCATAAACATAAACATAAACATAAACAGGAAAAGAAAAACGCTATGAAAAGTGCTCAACTAAACTCAGCATCTTTTACTTACTTTGGTGCTGTTTTTTGGTATGTGAAGTTAATCAATGCCAGTGTTTTAAGCCTTATTGTATTCGTTAGTGGAGTCTCCCATGGGCAAGGTTCAGACTGGGACCTTGAGCGGGACAGAGATGGTATACAGGTCTTTACTCGGCCAGTTGCAGGCTCACCCTACAAAGAGGTGAAATCGGTAAGCCTAATAAAGGGAGTAAGCTTAACGTCTCTGGTAGCGCTTATTGAAGATGCGCAGGCTTGCCCACAATGGGCGGACAAATGCGCCGAATCCTATTTGGTGGAAAGGTTGAGTGAAACGGTATCGTTGGTATACACCCACAATGATATGCCTTTTCCGGTAACAGACCGCGATGTCGTCGCTCGTGTGATCTGGACCCAGGACCCAGAGTCATTGCAGGTGACGATGAAGAGTACCGCGGTGAGTGATGGGGTAGAAGAAAAAAGAGGTCGCCTCAGATTAAAACAGGCCAATGCAACTTGGCAGTTTTCTCCGCAGCCAGATGGGTCTATAGAGATATTGAACCAAGCTCATATCAATCCCGGATCGAATATTCCTGGTTGGGTTACTAACATGCTTTTAGTGGATACCCCATTTGAAACAATGAAGTCCTACATTGCAGAAGTCGTTAAGCCAAAGTATCAGGCCGCTCAGATTAGCTTCATTCAAGACGCTGATTAAGAGCCCCTTTTGTTTATGGAAGAAGTTGAAGCTGGGGCAGGAGGGAGTATTCTCAGAGAGTTTCCTACCCTCGGAGTTAAAGGTGACTGTTGCTTGCCAACAGCTGCGTAGCGTCGTGAGTAAGTTAGAACGCGGTCATTGACGGTCTCGCTGGACAGTTAGTTCGCCGACGTAGCATCAAAGAGTGCACACTCAGAGATAGCCCAAAGCTTTTGTTGCTAATGAGAATCATTCGCATTACCATGCTTATGTCGGTAGCAACCTGTAACAGGCGTAATGGGTTTATACAAAAAACCTGAGGAGGATATATGGCTAATAGAGTTCTACTTGAAATTGACTGCGCAGCGTTTGAACGTTTACTGGCTTCCAATGGACTTTCGTTGGCTGAATTTCGCTGTGCTAATTCTCAGACTAAACAGCAGGTCCACGATATGTATCTTCATGTTATGCGCCGTCAGGTGCGGCACAGCCGTACCTGCGATTAGTTCTAGATTGGGTTAGTTCGTTACTGAGATCGCTTACACGAGCAAGGAGTGAGTGAGTTGAGGCTTGCGTTGCCGAAGCTCTTATGGGAGTCTTTTGAGCCTACCTTATTTACTTTTACGCCCCTTACCCTTTAAGTAAAATCTATGGCACATTCAGATAATGGACACTCTCATTCGCACGGTCACTCTCACGATCATACTGAGCCGCCACCGGAGCTCGAGCTAAAAGTAAAGGCTCTGGAAAGCTTGCTGGTTGAGAAAGGCCTAGTTAATCCAGAGGCCCTCAATGCCATTGTCGACAACTATGAGCACAAGGTTGGCCCGCAAAATGGCGCTCATGTGGTAGCTAAGGCTTGGATGGATTCAAGCTTTAAAGAAGCGCTGTTAGCAGATGCCACGGGCGCTGTCGCTGAGCTCGGTTATTTTGGCCGGCAAGGGGAGCATCTGCGGGTTGTGGAAAACACCGCGCAAATCCACAACTTGGTAGTTTGTACGCTGTGCTCATGTTACCCATGGACTGTTTTGGGCCTGCCGCCTACTTGGTATAAATCAGCACCTTACCGTGCCCGCGCTGTCAGTGAGCCGAGACAGGTCCTGGCTGAGTTTGGCACCACCTTGCCGGACAAAACCAAAGTGCGTGTATGGGACTCAACATCGGAGATGCGTTATTTAGTCATGCCTTTGCAACCAGCGGGCACTGAACAGTGGAGCGAGGAAAGGCTGCGAGGTTTGGTGACGCGCAATTCAATGATTGGCGTAGAGCTAGCTAAATCGATTGATGGTGTTAGCTAGTAAACGTGATAACAGACGAGTAAGCGCAATGAAAGGCGGACACGATTTGGGTGGTAAGCAAGGACTTGGTCCAATCTTCCCTGAGCTAGAATCAGAAGAACCTGTTTTTCACGCTGAATGGGAGCGCCGAGTTTTCGCCATGACTTTAGCCACCGGCATGTTGGGTCAGTGGAATATCGATGAATCCCGATTTGCGCGAGAATCTCAGCACCCTGTCGATTACCTTAAAAATAGCTATTATGAAAATTGGCTGGCTGGCATTCAAAATCTGTTAGTTAGTAAAGGTTTGGTGACCAAAGAAGAATTGACAGCAGCCTGCGGTGTGCAAAAAGCAGCTGCGCAGTTAACGGTTCCAAACGCGCAAGAAGCATTAAGAATAATAGGGACAGGTGGCCCTACACTCATGCCAAGCGACGTTGCCCCGACATTTAATGTCGGCGACACAGTTCGGGCAAAAAAGATGCACACTGAAGGCCATTCGAGATTGCCCGCCTATGCACAAGGCTCTATAGGGGTAATAGAAGAGAATTACGGCTGTCATGTGTATCCCGATAAGAATTCGCTAGGTGAGCACGTCGGCGAATATTTATACCGCATTCGTTTTTCCAGCAACAGTCTATGGGGTTCAATCGGCGAAAACTCCGACGAAAATGAAGTGCTGATAGACCTCTGGCAACCCTATCTAGAAAACCTTGAGTAAGCAGTTATGCCGTTAGCTAAAACTTATCCGTTTCAACCCTGTGACAGCGAGGGGCCTGTGTTTAAAGAACCATGGGAGGCACAAGCCTTTGGCATTGTGGTGGCGCTTCATCAATCGGGCGCTTTTAGTTGGGGGGAATGGGCGACACATTTAAACGCTGAAATTACTGCGGCTCAGCTAGAAGGTGACCCTGATCTAGGTGATACTTACTATCAGCACTGGCTGTGTGCATTAGAGAAAATAGTAAGCGAGAAAGGCTTATCATCAACGGCCGAGATATCGACCCGCATTGAAAAGTGGCGAGCCGCTTATATCAACACCCCTCACGGCCACGCCATTGAACTGACTAACGCTTCGACTTAGTGCGTCTTTTGCTAGTAGGCTTTTACCATGGTGATCAAATTTTTTGTTGTTGTTTGGTGACTCTGTAACAGCTAAAAATTTTAACGGTAATGTCATTTTTTTTTGTAGTGCCGTTGGTTGTAAAAGCTGGAGAATTTATTAGTGTCAAATCCCCGCCGTTTGCCGTGAACGATCCGTCCGCCCGCTTATCTATTTGGCTGCGCCTTACTGGCCGCGACTGCCATCACATGGGGATGGATGCGGGCCTCTTAGTGACTTTGATAATATTCTCAACCATACCGCTAATTTTGCTGGCCGAGCGCTTAGTCCCCAAAAGGGGCGAATGGCTATTAGATTGGAGAAAGTCGGCAGAAGATACTTTTTTGGATGTTAGCCGGGTTTTTAATTTGGTTTCCACTTTATGACAAGTCTTACGATACGCGACTCCAGCGGATCGCCTTTCTTATTAGAGCCAAGTTCGACTCTTGGGCTTTTACTTGCCGCATTAATAGGACTGATAGCCTCTGAGTTTATCGGCTATTGGGCTCACAGCATTCAGCATCGTTACATTTTATTTTGGTGTCTTGCTCAAAAAACCTAACTACCATTCAAAACTAATCTGCTGAACAAATTATAACCGACCAAAAGGTGATTAAAGACGTTCCGTATGCGACAGGCATTATACAAAAAATGGATATTTATCTTTCTAAGGATAAAAAATTTCTTGGTGAGCATAATCGCAAAATTATTTTTTTGCACGGGTGAGGCTGCTATTTTGGCGAAAAAATCGAGGACGAACAATACATCTAGCCACATCTCAAAAAAGGGTTAAATGTGGCCAATATGAACTACCGCCTCAAGAAAGGAGTGCCAATTGCAACAACTGATTTAACAAATGCATTAAACTTTCTGAAAGCTAATAATAGTGACTACCCGCTATATTTAGAAAATGTCATTGTAACGGGATTTTCTGCGGGAGCACATATTGTGACAAATGTCGCGGTTTCACAGAATAACCCAGAATTCCCGAATACCCTAAATCAAAAAATATAAAGATAACTGGCATAATCAACTTTTCAGGTTCAGTAGATAGACGAGACGTGATAGAAAGAACCTTTATTGATAGTGATATTGAAGTACTAAGGACGCTTGGTAACACGCTTTTTCCTTCTGAAGGTTACGAGGTAGAAGATGTCTATGCAGTATATGAACCCATAACCTACTTTGATGAAATGGGCCTACCACTATTTTATGGCAAGGCAGAATGGATGAGCAGATCCTGCCAAAAACGTATGATGCATTTATTCCGTTATTAAGAAAAAACAAAGACGTTTACATTTTTGTCTCCAGCGCAAAGCACAGCCCAACGGAAGACAAATTTGGCCATGCTTATGTTAAAAAATTTACTTTTTAAGTAATTTGTAAAACAGAATAACGATCGCAGCACTGTGTATATACTATGGCAAGTTGTGGCTACCGGTTATGCAGATTTTTTAACCAGGTAAGACTCTTTAGCGCAATAGAGTTTGTTTCATATAATATTCTAAATTAGAAAATCGAATAGAGAAAAGTAAAGCAAAAAATGACTTCATTCAAGAAGATTAAGGAAAGGGCAGAAAAACGCAAAGGCGGCCCTGCAGGGCTTAAAGAACTGATGCCAAAGGTGGCAAGTAAAAAGATGCTAACAGAGACAGGTGACGATCGTTATCTGGCTATGATGACCAAGTGCATCAACCAAGCTGGTTTCAGCTGGAAAGTTATAGAGAAAAAATGGCCGGAATTCGAAGAAGCATTCTTTGGCTTTAAGCCTGAAACCTTAGCGATGTTATCGCCAGAACAATGGGAAGCTTACACAAGCGATAGACGGGTAGTTCGTAATTGGCAAAAGATTAAAGCCTTGCAAGATAATGTCTATTTTATTCAAGATGAGGTTAGGCATCATGGCAGTTTTGGTAAATTTGTTGCAGATTGGCCAGAGTCGGATCAAATAGGGTTAATGGCCTATCTTAAAAAGCACGGCTCCAGGCTTGGCGGGCAGAGCGCGCTTTGGTTTTTACGCAGGATGGGCAAGGACTGTTTTATCTTGGCCCCCGATGTGGTGGTGACACTGTGCAGTATTGGCTTGGACATCACAGAAAAGCCAAGCAGTCAAAGGGACCTTAAAAGGATTCAGCAACAGTTTAATGATTGGCACAATGAAACAAAATTGCCCTATAGCCACATCAGTCGAATCTTAGCCTGTTCGGTAGGTGAGAACTATTTATAGACCGAAACTTGCTATAGACCGAAACTAATAATACTAAAAAGTGTGGAGCCATAAAATGTCAGATGTAGATGTGTATTTCTCTTTCAGAAGCCCGTATTCCTATCTCGCCACACCGGACATGCTTAAACTTAAGCAGGACTATACGGCTGCTGTAAATCTGCGGCCGGTTTTTCCTATTGCCGTGAGAAACCCTGAATTTTTCGATCCGTCGAATCTGAAGCGGGCCCGCTATATAGGTCTCGATTGGGTGAGGCGTGCGGAGTTTTTGGGAATGGCTAAGCATTGGCCAAATCCTGACCCTATCACTCAAAATATGGAGACTTACGAGATCGCTGAAGAGCAGCCGCTGATTCATGAGCTAACTAAGTTAGGGGTTGAAGCTCAGCGTCAGGGCAGAGGGATTGAGTTCGCTAAGCATGTTTCTCATCTTATCTTTGGCGGCATCAAAGACTGGAATCAGGGCGATCGTTTTACTAAAGCGGTGAGTGATGCAGGGCTTAATCTTGCCGAGCTCAGAGTCAATATTGAAAAGGGCAATCACTTAGAAGAAATCAGTGCTAATCAAGATGCTTTAGAAGCTGCCGGTCACTGGGGTGTTCCGACTTATGTGTTCAATAACGAACCGTTTTTTGGCCAAGACCGAATTGATTTGCTGCGCTGGCGCTTAGACCAAAATAATCTCAACAAGGCCTAAAGCCTAATTGAACTCCAGGTCTGCTAGAAGCTAAAGGTTAGGTTAGGGGCAAAGGTATGTCCTCCAAAGTGCCAGCTTAACCAGTTAGTGGGTGATTTCGATGGCATATTTTGAGCAAAAGAAAGCTTAGGCTATCGAAAGTACAAGGGCTGAATTTTTAAATGTAAACGTTACTGAAACTCTTAATTAAAAAATTAGGGGGATAAGGATACGATTCTATGCCTTTTTTGCTTGTATTAGCGGTGTTGAAGGCGACAAGGATCGATTGAGAGCGTTGATCCTTAGTATGACTGACCACTGTAATATTTTTTCGGTCAAAAACCTGCCTTTTCTCTTTGCATTTTTGAACTTTGCGGCAGTATGATGGCAGCAGGTAGCCAGTAACTATAAAAATAACCCTGTCGCGCAGGATGCCAATAGTTTTTGGTTCTTTGTGGAAAAAAATACTAACAAGGGGTATCGCATGAAATTGACCCGTCGCGGTTTTATCCAAAATGTTGGCTTAGGCACGGCAGCCGGCGTTATATCTGGAACTAGCCTTTTAAGTCCGATCATCAGCGCGCAAACTCGAGAAGCTGCCATGGCCGGAGTTTTCGATGGTGGCATCATCCAGCTCAATCAAAACGAGAGCGCACGTGGGCCAGGTCCAAAAACAATGCAAGCCATTCATTCGGCGATCAGCAAGCGC
Source organism: Pseudohongiellaceae bacterium (assembly GCA_047617605.1). Taxonomy (GTDB): domain Bacteria; phylum Pseudomonadota; class Gammaproteobacteria; order Pseudomonadales; family Pseudohongiellaceae; genus UBA9145. The sequence goes on from JBLGBJ010000016.1 coordinate 44,384, forward strand.
ATCGGTCGCGGCTATGCTCCGGATTACTTAACCGAATTGAAGGCCAGTATCGTCGACCATTTTGACGTTGGTGCTGATAATATTCTTATGTCCACAGGTTCGACTCCCATACTGCAAGGTACGGTTCGCGCGTTCTGTAGTGCGGATAAGCCATTAGTAACAGCCGCTCCTTCTTTTACCACTTCAGAACAAATGGCTCGGCAAATCGGTGCGCAGGTAAAAGTTATACCACTGGACCGTTACCTTAATATTGATCTCGACGCAATGGTTGCCGCGTCCAGAGGCGCTGGCATGGTGTATCTGTGTAATCCGAATAACCCTTCCGGCACTGTTCATGGCCCCGCCGCAATGGAAGTGGCGATTAGAGAAATAGTGCGGCGCTCGCCAACTACTAAAATATTAGTAGATGAAGCATACATCGACTACGTCGATGCCTCGATGATGAAAACAGCACTGCCTCTAGCTAAAGAATTTAGCAATGTCATCATAGCCAGAACATTTTCCAAAGCCCATGGCATGGCGGGACTGCGAGTAGGTTATGGTTTAGCGGATTCTGCCACGTTAGAAGACATTAACAGCGCTTGGGGAATGGGAGATGTCAACATGATTGCTGCGATAGCCGCGCTGACAGCGTTTGAAGACACGGATCATATCGCTTGGGAGAGACAGGAAAATGCTGAAATTAGGTCTTTTACTGTAGGGGCTCTTAACGATATGGGCTTTGATGTGCCCGAGTCACATACCAACCATATCTTCCCCAATTTGAAACGACCTGCTAGCGTTGTTCGAGCGGCTTGTATTGAAAATGGCATTTCTGTTGGCAGAGACTTTCCACCTCTGCAGGATACCCACTGTCGTATTTCTTTGGGTAGCCGAGAAGAAATGGGAAAAGCGGTGGAGGTCTTTCGCCGAGTGCTGGGTTAAGTTAAACAACTAAGTTAAACAATTAAGTTAAACAATTAAGTTAAACAAAATTTGGTTAAAACGATATCGACGGGGCCTTCGCAGATGAGCGTCTTCTGTCTCAAGTTAATACAACATAAAGAGGATAGCTAACGACTAAATCAACCTGTATTTGCTCCAGTGTAAGTGCAATATTGGGTTTACCCTTATTGGATATCCCTCTAAGAAGTTACTGCTGCAAGGTTCACCTGTGACCCTCAAGAAAAATTAAAAGCACAACTTTTGCACAACTACAGTGAGGAGATAACGATGTCAAAAAACGTCGGGTTAAATAGAAGAAATTTCATTAAGAGTGCTGGCATGACCGCGCTTGCTGGCGCCACAGGCGCGATTGCAACCGGAGCCACTGTCGCAACAGCACAATCCCCCACCCGTATGCGCAATGGTCTCTATGATTTTGATACTGTTTACAATCGCATTGGCAGTAATTGCTCGCGCTGGGACAGCCCGCCAAAACGCTATACTGAGGGCCAAGTAAAATACGCCATGGGTGTTGCCACTATGGATTTTGAAGCTGCGCCTTGTATCACCGAGGCTTTAGTCGAGCGTTGTCAGCACCACAACTGGGGTTATATGAGCAGCACCGACTCACTGCGTGACGCTATTGTGCAGTGGAACGGTCAGCGCCATGATCTTGATTTGGATCCAGAGTCAGTGGTTGTTTCAGATGGAGTTTATCCTGGCGTTATTGCAGCACTAAGGAGCTTCGCGCCCAAAGGGACCAAAGTCCTCATGCTTACCCCTACCTATGATGGTTTTCCTTACCATTGTCGTCACACTCAAGTCATTCAAACTGAAAGTGAAATGACTTATAAAAACGGCACTTACGAAATAGATTGGGTCGACCTTGAATCGAAGATGACGCCTGACACCCACGCTATGATTGTTTGTAATCCACAGAACCCAACTGGCAACGTGTGGTCCAAAGAAGACTTGTTACGCATAGGGCGGCTTTGCTTAGAGAAACAAATTGTGGTGCTCTCGGATGAAATTCACTCGGACATCGTTCGCGGCGGACATAGCTATGTGCCGTTCGCAAGTTTGCCGGACAAGGCCGTGGTCGATAATAGCATTACGTTTAATGCGGTAAGCAAAACCTTCAATCTGGCAGGAATGAAGAATGCTTATTTCTACACCACAAACCCAGTGCTTTTAAGCCGAATTAAGCAGCATCATCGAGGAGACTTAAGTACCTTAGGCGTGGTGGCTAATGAGGCGGCCTACCGTCATGGCGCTGACTGGTTCGATCAGGTTATGCCTTATTTGGATAATAATCATAAAATCGTCGAAAATGCTGTAGCCAAAATGCCTGGTGTTAGTGTCACCAAGGCCCAGGGAACCTACTTGTCGTGGATTGATTTTAGTTCAGTGATTGAATCTGTCGATGCTGGCGAGATGGCAATCCGCAATGGTAAATCCAGTCCAGAGCATTATTTTCAAGATTGGTTGGTAGAAAATGCTGGCGTCTATATGAATCCTGGTTCCAACTACAGCGCCGGCGGGCAAGGGCATATGCGAATGAATCTTGGTTCTTCACGTATTGTGGTCCAAGACGCGTTGGACAGTGTGGCTGCAGCGATTAGCAAAGTTTAATCCGCTGTAAGCATTCTAGTGTTATTAGGAAGGGGCCTTGTGGCTCCTTTCTTTTATTAGTTTTGATTTTTTTACTTTGAAGATTTTACCTCTGGGTTTGTAAGTTTAAATGCTGCTGCTTTTTCACTATATTTTTTTGTCTTTGTCTTTAGCACGCGATTCAGAGGCTTAGGAAAAATCAGCTAAGTCTAGATTTTGGATGCGTTATAGTGGTTGTTGCCGAGCCTTTTTCTTTGGCAAAAAATACAACAATAACTGCCGTTTGAGAGGTAGCCGCTACCCTAATTTGGCTATCTTTGTGGAGCCTTTTGAATTGGGCTGACCAATTAAAAAGCCGGCTGACTTTTAAGCTTAACTGGTTTCTTAGGTTCCCCATCGTCAATTTCGCAACAGTCAGGTTTTATCTTACTAAGAATGTTCCAATTGCGACAAAAGCTGCCTTACAGGCCAAATAGTCTGCACAGTGCAGGGCTGAGCGATAATCAAAAAAGCAATTCAAGAGGCGATTTTTTTGGAACTGAGGTATATTCCAAGCAGACATCTTGGGAGATTACCAATGCGAAGCAAACTATTACTACTCGCTTTATTAATATTAAGCTTGCCAGCCGCGGCTAACGCACAGCAGACCGAAAGCTATGACTATTGGCAGCCGCAGCGAGCGATGGTGCAGCGAGGCCAGCAGGCCGTGTTCATGTGCAATGGCTTGTTTACTGGCGGTCGTAGCCTAGAGCAAGTCTTTCAGCAAGAGTTAGCTTTTTTGCGCAATCCGATAGGTGATGCGCAGGGAGGTGACTACACAGTTGATAGAGAGAGGCTAGCTGTCGAAGTAGGAGCGCCTGGCGCGGTGCCAGTGATGCGAGCGGTTTTTCGTGAAGGCATTGGCTGTGTGGTGCTACCTCCAGATCAAACACTTGCTGATATTGATCAGTTACCGGAGTTGACCCTGCCGTTGCCTGCCGGTGACCCAGCTCGGATTCCTTGGCCTAACGGTGATCTCGTTGCTGATAAAGAATTGCCCAGCAACATAGATGAGGCGGCTTTGTTGGCAGCGTCAGATTGGGCATTTGATCGTGACACGCCAGAACAAGATACCCTTAGCCTATTGGTAGTTTATAAAGGCGAAATAATTCATGAGCGTTATGGCTCCGGTATCGATATGACGACTCGAACGCGAACTTGGTCTACTGCCAAAAGTATCGCTTCGGCTCTCATTGGAATGCTCGTAGACGATGGCAGAATGTCTCTGGATGAGCCGTTGGGTTTTGATTGGTATCCAGAAAACCGCTCACCAGAAGCAGATCCGCGCAACGACATAACTCTGCGCCATGTGCTAAATATGTCCAGTGGGCTGGAGACCATCGACAACAGCACAATGGAATACGCCACCGGCTCGGGTCTATCCTATTGGGCGGGAGCAAGTTCAGTGGCCGGTGCTCGCAGCCGAGCCTTGATTCGTGAACCCGGCACTTACTGGGATTATGAAAACTACGACACCTTGCTAGGGGTCTATGCTATGAAGCTCGCCCTTGGCGGGGAGAAAGCTTACGCTGAGTATCCCCGCAAAGCCCTCTTGGACAAGATAGGTATGCGCAATACACTCATCAGTACTGATCGCTTTGGCGACTTTATCCTCAGCAGTCAGGTGTATACCAATGCCCGCGATTTAGGACGCTTTGGATTGCTCTATTTGAATGGAGGGATGTGGGACGGGCAGAGATTGATTTCAGAAGACTGGATCGAATTTAGCAGCACCCCAGCGCCTGCAACCGTTGGTCGTGGTGGTCAATATGGCGGTCAATTTTGGCTGGTGCCAGAAGGTCGCGATGATGTGCCTGCTGACGCCTATTCTACCAATGGCAATCGAGGCCAGTACACTGTGATTGTGCCATCTCACGATTTAGTGATTGTCCGTCGAGGGCTTGACTATGGTCGACAGGGATTCAGTAACTGGGATTTGGCCCGCGAAGTTATAAAGGCAATTAACTAAAAGCTATTTATTGAAGACTGCCCATTAATAAAGGGTAGACATAATTGGAGCTTTTTAGGGACTAGCCGAGGCTTCAGTTTGATCTAATCGCGCTGAGCTAGCGCGATTAGGGCACACCATAGTGCTGTTCTTGGCGCGACAACATGATTCCGGCATGGCCGGATCATGGCTGGGGCGGCACAAACTAGTCATCCTAACTAGACTTGGCTGGCCCATGCTCTTATGCTGCAAGGACTCTTCAAAACTAAAACTAGAATCAAAACCAAAAAGAGGGAGCCCCTAATGTTTTCAAAGAAAATTGTTCTTCCCGCACTATGCGTTTGCTTGCCCGCGCTGTTAGCGGCCTGTTCGTCACCTGATACAGCTGTTGAAGCAGCGACTCCAGCGCCCGTAGCCGTTATGGCCGATGCTGGCAATCCTATTTCAGGAGAAGGGATACCCAACCCCGCGCCAACTGTAATGACAAACTGGGGCGATTTGCCTGCCGGCCGTGAGTGGGGTTCCACCGCCGGTATTGATATCGATCAAATCGACGGCAATATCTGGGCTTATGAGCGATGCGGCGCCAGTAGCTTTGGCAGCGGTGTCCCGGTGAATTGCGACAATAATCCTGTCGATCCTATATTTAAATTTGACCGCAACACCGGCGCGGTTTTGGCTAACTTCGGCGGTGGCATTATGGTCACCCCGCACGGTATTCATGCGGATGCCCAAGGCAATATTTGGGTAACTGATTTTGCTGGCAACGAAGCTGGTACCAAAGGCCACCAGGTGCATAAGTTCAGCCCTGAAGGTGAGTTGCTAATGAGTTTGGGTACCCCTGGGCAGCCAGGCAGCGGTCCGAATCAATTCAACCAACCTAATGATGTAATCACGGCCCCTGACGGCAGCATCTTCGTATCAGACGGCCATAATGGTCAAGGCATGACGAGTAATGATGCCATGGCTGAGGGCCGGGCATCTGGGTCCACAGCACGGATCATAAAATTTTCAGCCGATGGCACTCGCCTTAAAGAGTGGGGGCAGATTGGTGTTCTACACGGTGAGTTTCGAACTCCTCACGCAATGGCATTTGACTCTCAAGGTCGTCTTTGGGTTGCTGATCGAGGCAACCACCGACTCGAAATATTCGATCAAGAAGGAAACTATTTAGATTCGCGATATATGTATGGCCGCATTAGTGGTCTATTCATCACCGCGGATGACACGCTTTACGCGATTGATTCAGAGTCAGGTCCAACCAATCATGTAGGCTGGCGCAATGGTGTTCGCATTGGCCATGTTGACGAAGATCATATCACTGGATTTATTCCTCCATTCGAGCGAGACGACCGTGTCTATCAGGGTACCGCAGGCGAAGGTGTGGCAGTGGACGCAGACGGCAATGTCTATGCAGCTGAAGGGCCAAACTCTTTGAGCTGGGCTGGTGGTGCATTAACCAAATACGCGGTGCAGTAAAACTTATTTGTGCAGTTTAGCTTCGTTATCGCTAATACCACCATTAGCTCCAATAGCAGGTTTTGAGATTTCTGAAACCTGCTATTGGATTTTCATCTGGGTTTTGTGAATATGGTTATTTGGCTCTCAACCCATCTCCCAACCCTTCGCCATCTTAAATACGATTGGAGTCTGAACGATACTCAGTGAGTGCCCGGGGAGGGTGACTCCAATCCTGATTATGATAAGCTCGTTGGTGGAAGAGTATCATCCCCGGTGAAGTCTGTTATTGACAGGCTTGGTGGCTTCAACTCCTGCCTCTTCCGCCAAAAACCTTTCTTGTAGAATCCAGCAAAGCCTTTACTTTATGCATTAGGGAATAGGCTTCTGCTTAATTGCCTCGGAATGAATCATGCGATTAATCATCTTAGTACTCACACTCATACCCTTGGCCACAGCTCAAGAGAATGGACTGACGGTGGGAGAGTTTCTTGAACATCTTGATGTAATAGAAACAAATATTATGTCGACCCAAGAGTTAAACATAACGATACTCTTTGGGTGGTTGACGGCAAGCTATTTGGTTGCACAAAAGCTTACGTGAAAACAATTTCTCTTAGCATCTCTAAGTTATTCGGCAGTTACCTTGACTTTAATATTCCAGATTACTTTCCTGAGTATTGGTGCGATAGATTTTATGGGGGAAATCGGATTTTATTATCTTGAGGAGTCTAGTGATTATTGGGTAGTAGGTTGGCGAGCAGGCTTGGCGATGCTTCTATACATTGTCAGTATGTACTTTGCATTCAGTGTTCGCAGGGGTAAGAATCAAACTGAGATAGCTATTGATTAACTATTTCCAAGAAGTAGGACTTCCCAGCTGCATAGGCCGCTGACTTTGGCTCAAGATTAACCTCTACAACTAAAACAGATGTAATCACTGCAATGGTTCCACCCAGCATATTGCCCAAGTGTTTCGCTATTCTTTCTTTTCCGATTGCTGTTTTACCCTTATAATTTTCATAATCACCATAGTCTATTTCCTTTCATAGGTATGTATATAGTTTTAAGCAGTACACACATAAGTTTCAGCATTAGCAGCAACAGAAAAGCAGAGCAGAATTATTGTTGTTAGTAGTTTGTTCATGATGATGCCTTTGTGCAGGTTTCGACAAACGCCAATACATCCAAACCCTAATCGAGATATACGAGAGTAAAATTTGAGCCATTTAAGCCACGACTGCCTCAATTCAACATTCCTTACTACACAGACAAGTGCCACGCTTTTACCCTGTGGTGTCTGCAATTCCAGCCTAGAGACAACCAATATGAAGCAGCGACGATCTAGTTATTAAATCGCCGTAAGCTCTATGCTAGAATCCTTTCCGATCTGAATTAGCAGTTGGTGCTAAACGGCCGCACCCTGTCTTACCATTATAGCAAAGGACTATTCTATGGATTTTGAAACACTCATAAGTACACGCCGATCAGTTCGTGGTTACAAACCTGATCCGGTACCACGCAAAATCCTAGAAGAAATATTTGAAGTCGCCAAGTGCGCCCCGTCATCTATGAACACCCAACCCTGGCATTTGCATGTTGTCACAGGCGAGCCGCTAGATAAGATTCGTCAGGGCAATACTGAGAGAATGCTAGGCGGTGTTAAGCCTACTCGAGATTTCCCAACTAACGAGGGTTACACAGGGATTCATCGTGATCGCCAGGTGGGCATCGCTGTTCAGTTATTCGAAGCTATGGGAATCGCTCGTGATGACAAAGAGAAGCGTCAAGATTGGGTAATGCGCGGCTTTCGTCAATTTGATGCGCCGGTGTCTATCGTACTTACCTATGACAAAGTTCTGGAACCTGCTGCTATCGCTCAATTTGATTTGGGCGCTATTTGCCATGCCATTGTCTTAGCGGCTTGGGATCGCGGGCTGGGTTCTGTCATTAATGGCCAAGGGGTTATGCAAACACCGGTAGTGCGCGAGCATGCCAATATCCCCGAAGATCAGAACATTCTTACTTGTATCGCCATGGGTTATCCAGACGATGAATTTGTCGCTAACGACGTTAAGTCGATACGTGCGCCATTGGAAGATTTTGTTAACTTTGTTGGTTTTGAAGACTAAGTACTATTACTGTCATTTATGTACATCTCGCCACTTACACTTATACTTATGGGGTCAGAGTAAAATTTACATCCACATCAGTGAAATTTCCCACTGAAGTTTGCGTAATTTTTACTCTGACCCCTAATCTACGAAAAAGCCCCGTTAGTTAAGAAGCAGCGCTTCCATAACTTGAAACTGCAGAGTCGCAGGGTCACTGATTACAAATCTAACTGAGTAGACAGCCACTCCCACTTGTATCGTGTCTGTATACTCACTGCTAGTAAGATCAAAAATGCCACTACAAGCGGGTAGCTGACCATCGCTGGCGAGCGCTTGAGTCTGGTTGAATGGGCGAGCGTCGGCTACTTGAAGCTGCCCTTTTGCGGCATCGACTATGCTAAAAGCTATGTCGTATTCTGGAAACCCATTAAGACTACTAGGAGTGCCACCGCTATATATTCGTAAGCAAGAATAAATCCTCCCGTCAGTCCCACTAAGTACGCCGATGTTGTTGACTCCTAAATTGAGTGCCGTATCAGGGGCCGTGCCGGCAAAGGCTCCCGGCCAAGCATTCCCGGTTGTTGGGCTGATAACAGTAACCGCTAGAATAATAGATGAACTGAGCCCTTCGCTATCAGTTGCTCTGAAAGTCACACTAGTTAAGCCATCAGGCAAATTCAGCGCGGCCGCTGTGCCAGTTGCCACAACTTGGTTGTCGACAATCCACTGCGTAGATTGCAGGTTGCCTTCATTGTCGGTGGCGGTCGCATTTAGGTTTACAAGTTCGCCCGCAAGGCCGTTAGTGTCGTTAACCATAATTGTAGTGGCAGAAACAGCCGTTTGGGGCGCTGTGTTTATGCTCATGGCAGGCAAAGCGGCAACACTTACGTCGTCAATTAAGACTAGCTCTGATAAACCAACGGTCTTGGCAGAGAATGCGATCATATCGTCGGCGGCAGCTGTGAAGCCGGTAGTTGCGAGGCTCGTAAAGACCGCAGTGCCATCTACCGTCAGGGTCAGTGAACCAGATGATTCCCAGCTTAACGACACATTATGCCAATTATCATCAACAAAATTAGAGTTTGCTACGAACCCTCCATCGACTTCAATATTGTTGACCCGCACGACATAGCCCGGTCTGGCGAAGGTGTTGAATTCGATCGCCAAGCCAGAGCCAAATCCTCCGAGGCTGGAAATAGAGCTGTTAGGAACAGGATCACCAAAGTTAAAGACCAAGCCATCGGCTGGAGTGCTAGCGGATGATATTTTGAATCTGAAGCTAGCCTGAAAGCCCTTATTCAAATTCAATTTTGGAACAGTGAATGAGCCAAACTGGCTTAACAAATCTGGGGTAAGTCGAAGCGCTTGTGCTTGAACCTGAACTGTCGGGTTAGTGCTTTGCCAAACGTCGGTCATGATGGAGCCATCACCAAGATCGCGCGTGCCATCTGCAAAGCTGTTAAAGTTTTGGCTGTAGTCCACTCCTATGTCACCAAGTCTTACGAAGATATAACCTACCGACTCTAAGCCACTTGCATCTCTAATACGGTAAGTGAATCTGTCGATCGTAGAATCTATAATGCTGGCGTTAGGGGCAGTGTATTTAACGGCATCTCGGCCCATAGCTCCTTGTCCTCTAGCTATCACTAAGGTGCCACCTAAGTTAAGTTCGCTGGCGCTGGTAACCGCAACCAGGGTCAAGGCATCACCATTTGCATCATGATCATTCGCAAGCACATCGATTATGGATTCTTGGGTGTTGCTCGCGTATACACTATCTGTAGCCGCTTGCGGCGGTATAGCTACACTCGCAGCGCCAAGATTATCAAAGGATTGAATTTGTTGATTGCGAAAGTCCACAACCAATTTTTGCTCTGGACCTGACATTCGCCCTAGGCTATTACCAGAGTTGATTGTCGATCCTTCTGGGGCGCCACCATCAAAATGATTAAGAGACCAGTTGTGTCCACCTTCGTGGCGAAACACTGGTGAGAAGTCTCCGAGTGCACTAGCATCATTAGACGAATAGCCTTTGGGGTTTGCTACGGTTCCAACTGCGGCGAGCCCGGCACCGCCAGTTTCGTTCACTACCAACGCCATGTCATGAGTTGTTGAGCCAAGCACGTTATCCCACTGATTGGGTATTTCATTGAGCATATCGCATTGCTGAGGCAATACGCTTATCTGGCATGCGGTTGTGGCTTGTCCTCGCAGTGGCGCATAGGGATCTGCTGTTTGTGAGGCTCTGATTACAACCAAACCGAGCTGATGCTGGATCCCAGCTTCGCGCATATAAAGTGAATTAGTATTCATTATGGAATACTCAATCATTGACAGTGCGTTAGCGCTATCAGAGTTATGATTTTCTGAATAGCGATGGAAAGGTAGATCGACTCCAACTTCGACTCCAAATAATACGCTGCCAGCACCACCGGCGCCTATAACGAACCCAGGAAATGAGGTGGCAGTTAACGGGGCGCATTGAAAGAAGTCGTCCCGCTCGCATTGGACGCTGGTAACAGATCCGTCATAAATCCATTCAGTGCCATCTTCGAATGTCACTCGATAGTACACACTGTCATCTGCTAATCTGACAGCGCTGGCCTGAGCGCCCGGGCGGTCGGGAAGCATGCCTATGTAGGTGTTATGCTGCGGAGCACTATAGGTTTGCAAGCTGCCATCATTTTGCTGCAACACGACTCGAAAATTGGGACCGCGATTTGAAAACCGGGTGAAGTTGGCAGTGAAGGCGGTGGTGCCGTCGGTTACCTGCTGGGCAAAGGTATCCGGCGTTGCAGCCCATAGTAGCGACTGGCTAAAAAAGATCAGAAGTAACAGCTGAGAAATAGTGGCCATGGATTTAACGGCTAGTCTTGAGCTATTGGATAAATTGGTCAACAAAAAATCAGGCGATACAGGCATAAGATACCTTTTATGGTGCTGTTTTTTAATGTGAGTTTGATAATACACAAAATTAGCTTAAAGTTATAACAATGCAAAAACCAAACCAGAACGTGATAGGAGAGCTAGCGGGGGGCTAGAACTGTCCAAGATAGCTGGCTTATGTCCTTGGTAAGGGCGGTTAAAGCAGCGCATTTAGTATCAAAAAATGAGTCACATGTGCACATGCATGAAACCTTTCCATTCGTTACTTTCAGCTTGGCGTTCTCTTGTTCCGTCAGCGGTGTAACGGAGCGCCGACAGATTACCAGCAAAAATTTTATCCTATGCTGCTCAATATGCGCTATCGCCAAGGTAAGATTTTATCTGCCTCTTTTTCCTTAAAAACGGTCCTTGAAAAAAGTGCTCAATCAACAGCGGCTCCACCAGCGAGCGTCTTAGAAAAAGAGGTCTACTTCTGTTTTAACCGCTGAATCGCTTAAGCTACTTTAGCCATTGCAGTGGACTAAACAGCTGGCGCCTCAGTTGACCCGCCAGTTAAATCAACAACAGGCATGGTAGACCACCAAATGCATATCAGCAGCAATACCTGTGCTACTAATCTCAAGGCTAAAAGTGATTCAGGCACATCAGGAAAAGCTTCGGGGGTCATCCACATATAAATATTCACTGGCGTGACTGCGATAGTAAGTGCAAAGAGACCAATCCCTGCGCTTCTTCTGGTTTTTGAATGAAGCAAGCCAAGAGCACCCGCTATTTCAAAAGCCCCACTAATGTAAACGGCTGCCAAATGAAAGGGAAGAAATGGCGGCATAATCGCGACAAAAAATTCAGTGCTTGTGAAATGACTCACTCCGCCAAAAGCAAAAAAGATAAATACAATAGTTAGCCCTAGGTACCTGAGGATAGTTGGTATTTTTTTCATGAGCTTTTTTCTTATTGCTGCAGTAATGGGGTAGGGCAAAATTACCCTGACGTCTAATCTGTTTTACTCCGACCCCGAGATTTTAGAGCGCTAGCTGAACATATCAAATGCGCCAAAGTCATCGCCAAGAAGCGGCGGTGCATTTTGGTGACCAAGCCAGCCTTGAATCATAGTTTGGTAGACTTTTCGAAAGTCGGTTGTATAGGCTAAATTGTCGCCTTCGGCTAATTTAGTAAGGCTTGGGAGATCTCCATAATGGCCTCCCTTAACCTGCTTGCCGACGACAAACATTGCATTTGCTGCGCCGTGATCGGTTCCCAGGCTTACATTTTCCGGCACCCGGCGACCAAACTCAGAAAATACCATCAGCACTACATCATCCGCTCGACCGATCCGCTCTAAGTCTTGCATAAAGCCCGACACAGCATCGGAGGTGTAAGTTAATAGACGTTGATGAAGGTTGTTTTGAAATACATGAGTGTCGAATGCATTGTTGCGGTAGGCAACATAATAGAGCTTGGTCGGCATACCGGCGTCTAGAAGGGCTGCTACTTTTGGTAAGTCCAAGCCGTTGGCTAAACCATAGTCAACTGGTGACTCATAGTTATCCCAAGCTTCGCGAACTAAGTCTGAGGCGTTGTTGGCGCTCTTGGCGATGTCTAATAAAAACCGTCTCGAGGGATTTTCTATGTCACCAACATCGGCAATTCGGGCCATCGCCTCTTTTTGTTCATGAAACTGCTCCCGCAAAAAATTATCGGGTGAATCGAACACCACTGGCACATGTCGCTGACTGCGAACAGCTAGTGATTGCTTAGCGGCTATATTCACCAAATAATTTGATGGTGCTGTCGGCTCCATAGAATCGGCGAGGCGGCCAACCCAGCCATATTCTTCGCCACTGTTAGGCGCTGCTGTGTGCCAGTAAGCCATGGACGTGAAGTGAGAGTAGGAAGGGTTGTCATATCCACAACCATGCACAATCGCCATCTTGCCATCTTTGTAAAGTCTCTCGAAACCGGCCATGCCAGGATTAAAGCCAAAATGATCGTCGATGATCCGTAGCTTATTTTTCGCAATTCCAATATTAGGTCGCTGCTGATAATAAGCATCATCGCCATAGGGGACAACAGTGTTGAGACCATCGTTGCCACCGGAAAGTTCCATTATTACCAGCACTTTACCATCTGCTTCTGCTTGGGCAGCGACAGCCTGTGCGGCCGTTGCCATAGCGGATTGACCCATGCCCAAGGCGCCGAGCCCTAGCCCTGTGACACCCCTTTTAAGAAGTTCACGGCGGCCAACAAAGTTGCGAGTTTGCGATTTTTTTTTCATAGTGGCCTCGTCGTGCGTTCTTAAATCAAAAGTGTCTAAATTATAGAATCTCATTCTAGCCAAGCTGATATTCAGGTTGGCTTAGGACCAAATGAAGCAACAGTCTCAAGGAGTCTTCCATATAGGATTGTGCTTCACGAATATCGGTGGTGCCCAATTCATTGTTGATAAAATTCACCAGCATCTGCCGTGAATCATCTCCTGGGGCCACGTGCATAAATCTAGCTATAAAATAATCGACTAGCTCAAAGGTGTTTTCAATGTTTTGTTCTAAAATCATCTGGCTAAGATTTATTCGAGCGGTGTGCCTTGGTATAGGTTTAACCCGCTCTATAGCCATCTGCCAGCCTCTATAGCTACCATAGCGAGTGTTAAAGTCTTCGTCTCTGTCTGCCATCATATTGGACTCTGCCATGATAGCCCCTTCGCCTAAAGATGAAGGTTGAGTGGCGGATGTAATGTCCATGCCTTGGCGAATGCGATCAGAAACGCTGCGAATCTCTCGGCTTGGGTTCCAGCGATCTAGAGGGATGAAATTGATATCAGGAAACAATATGTCGCGAGCAAAATTGCCTCGGGCGAGCAGCAGGCCTGGGGTTATCCAACTGCGACCACCAGCCCAGCCGGCAACGGTGGGGGGGCGAAACAGTGATTGGCTAAGGGCCCCGGTGGCGCGATTGAAATCAGGTACGCCAGGCACTGTGTCCAAGCCTAATTTACGATAGGTTGAAATGGCTAGTTGAACTGGGCTTTTAATTTGTTGACCAACCGTTGCTTCACTGTAAAAATCCTTTGACGTAAATATGGCTTCAAGCAAGACTGCTATTTCATAGTCTGAATTTCGCAGGATACTGCCCAGCTCAGCTTGTAACTGAGGGCTAAGGTCTTCACGAACGAAAAACCGGTAAATTTTGCCAGCAATGTAATCAGCGGTAACCGGCTGTTCCATAATTAAGTCAATTATCTCAATGCCATCAAAGTTCCCGGTGTGGCCTAGGAACGTTTTTTGTCCGTTGTCGTGTTGATCCTCATTAATGACGAAATCAAGATCGAGATAATTCCAGCCGGTAAAGGCGCGCGCAGCTTCTCGGATATCACTCTCGCTGTAATTACCAACGCCCATAGTGAACAATTCCATAATCTCTCGGGCGAAGTTCTCATTTGGCGCTCCCTTTACATTTACGCCGGCGTCTAGAAAAGACAGCATGGCAGGGTCCTGAGCAACCGCTACCATTAACTCTCTAAAGCTGCCGATGCCCATGTCATGAAACAGTTCTAATTCGTTAAGTAGCTTGCGATAGTCCCTAACCTTGCTTTCATTGACCGCGTAATGACCATGCCAGAACAGTGCCATTTTTTCTTGCAGTGGACTGTTGGTCGCTATCATGCGATTTGCCCACCAATAAGACACGCGGTTGGTTTCTAGGACACTGGCTCGAAGCCAATAGAAAAACTTATTAACCACTGGCTGTAAGCGGCGATTGCCTTCGGGTTTTATCTTAATACCGAGCGCTTCACCTGTGTCCTTTGCAAGCTCAGTAGTTGCAGGACGGCTAGGTGGAAAAGGTTCGAGGCCAGGATCATGGATGCCGGAATGGTCAAAGGCTTGAAGGTGGCTATTGTCAACAGAATCGAAATTTAGCAGTTGTTGAATTGCCGCTGTGGGGCCTATTGCAGCGAGTTGACTAATTTGCGCTGGCGTGCCGCCAAAACCCGCGCGCTCCAAAAGATGTGAGGCGCTGCTGTAATTCCAGTCGTTGTCAGTAATTGCAGATAAGTTCTCCTGCCAGAGCGAGTTGTCGGCGATAAACCCATTTTGCTGAGCGTTGAGTAGCGGTATCGAAAAAAAGCTCAATATACAGCTAAGACTCGCTATTTTCATGACTTTGCGCTGGGTGCTTGCTCGGAACATAGGAGGGTTTCTCAGCTACTGGCCATGGCTAGGTAGCCACTTTATTCTATTTTAGCGAGGCTGGCTAAGGGTTTTGTCTGAAGAGTTCACTTATGGGGTCGGAGTAAAATTCGCCTCGATATAACTACACTTGTGGGGTCAGAGTAAAAATCACTCTGACCCCATATCTCACTAAATCTGCTGTGTCTTAGTATTTACTCCGGCACCGACTTAGTCAATGATTCGATCTCGGCATCACTATAGCCAAACTGTGCCAATACCTCCGCGGTATGCTCACCTAAATTCGGTGCTACCTTTGGAGGGATTTTGTCAGCGCCACTCACTTCAAACGGGCTGTTGATAGTTCGCATGGGACCAAACTCAGGATGGTCTAAAGGAATAATAATTCCATTGGCTTCTTTTTGTTTATCGTTTGCAGCTTCTTCATAATTGGATACTACCGTATGGGGTACATCTGCCTCTTCGAGTTTGCGGGTTACATGGTCAATTGTTAGCTTGGCTATTGTCTCGGACAGCTCTTTAATGAGCGTTGGCATATTGGCAATTCTAGCCTCGTTGTCACAGAAGCGACTGTCTTCGGGAAGGTCATTTCTATCTATAGCATTACAAAATGGCCGCCAGTCTTTTGCGGTGTTAACCATGCTCATTTTTAGCAGGCGATTATCAATAGTGGGGTAGTGCAGAGAAATAAAATTATAAGCATTGTCTCTTGGGCGCTTTTCTCTAAAAGTAGCGCCGCTCAGTTGAGCCTGCAACATCACAGCATTGGACCATGCACCATTGGCTAAAAGGGAGGTAGAGACCTTGCAGCCCTCGCCAGTTTTTTCTCGCTGATAAAGCCCTGTCATTATTGATCCGAACAAAGCCATGCCGCTGGGATGATCGCCAGAGCCATACGGGAATTGCGCCAACCAGCCTTCATAGGGAAATACTTGATGTTCGATTCCTGAGCGAGACCAGTAAGACACCGTGTCATAGCCAGGCTTATGCGCTTCTTCGCCGTGCTCTCCAAAGCCGGTGGCAAGGGCGTAAATAATTTTTGGGTTCAGTTTACGGATGGTATCGTAATCGAGCTTAAGTTTTTCTAATGCCTTTAAGCGGTAATTGGTAACTAGTACATCGGCATCGGCAACAATCTTACAAAAAGCTTCATAGCCTTCAGAAGATTTAAGGTCTAACACCACGCTTTTCTTGTTGCGATTATCCACCTGAAAAGCGTAAGCCATCTCTGATATAGGCAAGCCGTTGATCTTGTGCCACTGGCGGTTCAGATCGCCGGTGACAGGCGGTTCAATTTTGATGACCTCGGCTCCAAAGTCCGCCAACAGAACTGAGGCTGAGGGCGCAAGTATCATGGAGGCTATTTCTACTACGCGTAAATTACCGAAAAGAGCATTTGCATTTATTGTCATAGAGTTTGGGGCTGCGAAGGCAAGCTATTTAAGGCTTTATCCTAACACCATCCTTGAGTAATAGGAGCATGCTTGCGTGACTACTTATCCGCAGCCAAACTATCGATATTCGCGTTTACCGCTCGAGCACCGAAAAAAAGCACCACTACCAGAAGCGCAAGGCCGGGTATTGCAAATCCCATCACGCCGTTCCAGCCAACAGTGGCTAAAAGAACGCCCGCACTCAATGACCCGGCTGCTTGAAAACCAAACACTGTGAAGTCATTAATAGCCTGTACTTTAAATCGTTCAGAGCTACGATAGCTTTGGGTTAGTAGAGTTGTACCGCCTAGAAAAAGAAAATTCCAAGCAACTCCTAGAAAAATCAAGGTACCCCAATAGTGGACAAATTCAGGC
Organism: Pseudohongiellaceae bacterium; assembly: GCA_047617605.1. Taxonomy (GTDB): domain Bacteria; phylum Pseudomonadota; class Gammaproteobacteria; order Pseudomonadales; family Pseudohongiellaceae; genus UBA9145. The sequence continues at coordinate 61,359 of JBLGBJ010000016.1, forward strand.
TGGCCCCAACCGATGAGGACGCATAACACCATTAAGGCCAAACCTGCCCGGATAACTCGCTCTGCGCCTAGCCAAGAAATTAACAGCCCGCTGAAGAAAGAGGGGATATACATGGCAAGAATATGGCTCTGTATAACCCAGGTGGTGTCGTCTAGAGAATGATGGTCTAGCTCATGCATACTAAGGGGCGTTGCAGTCATCACCAAGCTCATGATGCTGTAGCCCATAGCGGCTGATGTGATGGCCATAATTAATTTTGGCTGCTTGAAAATTTGTCCCAGTGGTCTGGCTTCGCCATCTTGGTTTTTTGATTGAGTGTTTGTGTTTCGATAAAAAAATAGCAAGATAAGAAACGAGACCGATAGCATTCCAGCCACGCCTAAGAAGGAGCCAACATAAAGCGGCAGCTCTTCAACTACACTAAAGCGCCGGCCTAATTCGGGGCCAACTACGGCAGCGAAAATACCTGATAGCATTAAGATCGACAGGCTCCTAGGTACCTTATCAACAGGTACTGATTCTGCAACAGCGAAACGAAACTGCTGAAGGAAAGCGATGTAGTTACCAGTAAGAAACGAGGAGGCGCAGAACAGGATGAACGATTCTTGAAAGATAGCAAAAGCCGCCAAGAGGGCGGCGAAAATTGCTAAGGCGGTCCCTGCAAGGAAGCCTATCTTCCTGCCTACTTTGGACATGATATAGGAAGCCGGGATTGCAGCACTGGCGACGCCAGTAATCTGGATGGCAATTGGAAGAGTCGCTAGATCCATCGAGGGCGCGATTTTTGCGCCAATGATACCGCCAAGTAATACTAGAACAGGGGCAGCAGTATGACCAAAGCACTGAGCGATGGTTAGAACAATGAGGGTTCTATAATTTTTAAGATTCAACCCACCGCTTCCCGAGTATGCTGACATTGTAGTAATAGGGTTCGTAGTAATAATGTTAGAGCAAAATTTACCGTAACGGTCATCTGTAATTTCTAAAAATCTAAAGTAATTTTCACTCTGACCCGGGTCTGTTCTACGACCCTGCGTCTTGTGCATCTGCTAGAGCCAGCACTGCCGTAAGGCCTACAATGGATATTTTCATGCCTTGCTCAACAATTGGCGCGTATTCATCCGGTTGAATCTCAGTAGTCCAACTGAACAGGCAATGTTCGCCGACCGCAGTCAATTGAATCGTGGCTAAATGGTGTTCAATTCCGGACGGGGTTTTGATCGCCGAATATTGAAGGCGATGGTTCTCGTCATCACAAAGAAGTATTTTTTCTTGGACTTCACCTACGCCCTCCATAACGAATGAGCGAATGTCATCTTGCAGTGAGATTGTATCCACTGAAGGTACCCAGTCCGCGCGCGTAACATTGCCAACGACTTTCCAAATCTCGATGGGACTAAAGGGGAGTTCTTCTTCCAGTTTTATTCTTTTCATGAGGCTGTCTATCCTCTTATAATTTTTTGACTTTTAGTAAAAATGGGGTCGGAGTAAAATTTACCTTAACCGTCGTCTGTAATTTCTAATATTCAAAGTAATTTTTACTGTGACCCCGTATGTGCCGTATGTGCTGACCCCGTATGTATGTGGCCAGCCCAAATCGGCCCACTGTTCAATCTGTCGCACGATCTAAAGCTGCATTTACCACATCTACCCTACCGTATTACTTTGTGAGCTGGCTTGCAATAAATCTATCGATGGACGCTTCTAGAGCATCCAGTGGCAAGGCACCGTTACCAAGTACGGCATCATGAAACTCACGGATATCAAATTCAACACCTAACGCTGTTTCTGTTTTTTCCCGTAGCTCCAAAATCTTCATTTCACCTAGCTTATAGGCAAGTGCCTGCGCAGGCCATGAAATATAGCGATCTACTTCGGCTCGAACATTGGCTTCACTTAACGAAGTATTGTCGCTTAGATACGCTAACGCTCGATCGCGAGACCAACCTTTGGCATGAATGCCGGTATCGATGACAAGTCTGCAAGCGCGCCACATCTCATAACTTAAGCGACCGAAGTCGTCGTAGGGAGTTTCATACACGCCCATTTCGATGCCAAGTTTTTCGGCGTACAATCCCCAGCCTTCACCGAAAGCGCTAAACCCAAGTTGCTGGCGAAAATCCGGCAAGTTGTCTAATTCGCGAGCGATAGCATTCTGTTGGTGATGGCCCGGCACAGCCTCATGCAATGTCAAGGCGGTGAGTTCATAGAGAGGCCGCTGATCCAAGGCATAGGTATTCACCCAATAGGCGCCACCGCGGGTACCACCAATGGGGGCAGAATTGTATGACGCCGTAGTGTAATTAGGGGCGATTTCGTCGGGTACAGGCACTACGCCATAAGGAAGTCTTGGCAGTCGACCGAAAAATTCCGGCATGCGGTAGTCAATCTTCTTTGCGACAAAGGCAGCTTCTTTTAGTAATTGTTCTTTAGACGTCGCATAAAATTTAGGATCAGTGCGGAGGAAGTTAGTGAACTCTTCGAAGCTGCCATCAAACTCCAGATTGTCAATTAGCGCATCCATTTCAGTTCGGATACGACTTACTTCACTTAGGCCTATTGTGTGGATTTCATCTGCACTCAAATTGGTAAGTGTTGTGTACCTGCGAATTTGATGAGCGTAGTAGTCATCACCACCGGCGAGCTCAGTGACACCAATGCTAGTGCTGCTGGCTGGGTAATACTCGTTCTCTAGAAAATCAGCTAGTTCGCGAAAAGCAGGTATTGCAAATTCATTGATAGCTTGTCGACCTTCAGTCAATATTTGCTCTTGTTGCTGTGGGGTTAAACTGTCGCTAAGACTTTTGAGTGGATCGAACAAACTGCTTTGCTCAGGATTGTCATAAACCTGTGCGCGTACTGTAGGCAGAACGCCATCAATTACAATTTGAGGTAATACGAATCCTGTGCGAATACCTTCCCGCATATTGTCCATGTTTTCTCGGAAATAACGAGGAAACTCTCGCAAGCGCGCAAAATAGGCTTCATAGTCTTCGGCCGTGGTCATTTGCACGCCGAAACTAGATCGTAAGGCGCTTGTGAAAAAACCTGAAAAGGTGTTGAACGGAACGCGGCTAACATTTAATAGCTGCCCCTCTACGGATATCCCGATCACCCACTGCAGGAGATCCAGGTTTACTTGGTTCTCTGCATTAAGCTCAAGGCGATTAAATTTTTTGAGCTGCGCCAGCAGCGCTTGCTCTTGTCGCAAGCGGCGAGCGTGATCTATGGGGGATACCTGTGGTAGTAAATGATTGAAATCGGCTACGCCGGAGTATGTTGCAGTAATGGGGTTTTCTTGAAGGCGATAATTCCAGTATTCAATCATGAACTGGTCGAGCGCTTCATCGGCTTCTGACTGGGCCCATGCGATTGGTGCCGAAAGAGCCATAATCATTAACATGGAAGAAAGCGCAAGCAGCGTCCCGGAAGAAAGTCTTTCTGACTGAGATTGGGTCTTGGTCGTCGTTTTTATTGTCATCGTTAATGCCATCGTTATTGTCATTGTTCCTAAAGGGCAGTAGTACCTTTCTAGGCTATCAAATTGGTGGGTTGAATCCTCAACATTATTAATCTGGGATCTTAGGTGCAGTTTTGCTTTCCCCTGTGTTAGATTAAAAAACGTCCAAGATGATACCTCGATCGCGCAAGGGTACTTCAGCTATGAAGTTTAACTATCGTTCATCTATTCTCTCCGCTAATGCTTCCGGTTTTTATTCGCGCTCATCTCTCATGCGGTGGCAGTTTAGCTTTGCTGCTATTTTTGCTTCTATTTTTTTTGTTACTGCCAGCACAGGCAGTTTTGGACAAGATAACGCTGAGCAGCGAATCCTTGAGCTTAACGAGCAGGCAGCCCTCTATCAAGAACAATTGTCGAAGCTAAATAATAGCTACGATGAAACCACAAGCGAAGTATTTTTAGCGCTTGCTGGAATTCAGCACGAACTGGGGGATTTTGAGCTCGCCAATCGAAGCTATTTAGAAGCGATCCAAGTTTTGCGTGTGTCCCAAGGGCTTAATTCAGAAGCTCAGCTGAGCGTCATGGAGGCATTTAATGATTCGCTGTACGCGCAGCAGAGTTGGGAGCAGTTGGACAGCAATCTACACCTAGCAAATTACATCGCTGGCAAATTGTTTGATCCTCAAGACCCGCGTTATATAACATCAGCAACAAGTTTGGCCAGTTGGAAGATTAAAGCCTATCAAACAGGGATTTATCGTGCTGACGATGATCGGTCTGTTCAGGAGGCTGCCAAAATTTATCGAATTTTGATCGATACCTTGCCGGAATCTGATCCCAATTTGAATGAGAAGAAGGCGGATTATTTGTCGGCTCAAGGTCTAGCCTATTATTACTCTGCCCAATATGTTGCTGATCTTGATCTGGACGAATTTAGAGGTCTTGCTCCGGCTACAGGCGCACAATTGCAGTGTTATCCACTGGTGATGTCCGCGGATGGTCCCCAGCCCGTTCGCAGTGCCTGTCAAAGTATGGATGCCTCCGATCCTGAAATTTATGCCGCCCAGCAACGGGCGAAAAATGACACCGTGCGGCGTCATATTGCGTCAATGAGAAAAAGCTTCGCACAAGTCGTTGAAATTATGGAGTCTGAACTTGCTGTTAGCCCCCGTGCTTTGGCAGAAGCTATTTTGCGCTTAGGGGATGCTGGTTTATTAGCACAAGATTATTCTAGAGCTAATTCTCAATATTCGAAAGCATGGAAACTACTAAGTCTTGATGGAGAATCGGCGGCTGTTCGAGAGCAGTTAATGGGTTCGCCAGTAAGGGTTATGCAAGGCCTGTTGGATAATCAATTATTCGATAGCTCCACACTTAATAATAAGATACATGGCACTATATCTTTTGATGTCACTGTACGCGGTGAGATAAAAAATATTGGCATCGAAGGTAGCAATGCAGAGTTGGTCAATGAAAATTTGGGGGTTATTGCTATTAAGCTGGATCAATCGACCTTTCGGCCAAAAATAGATCAGGGCAAGCCAGTACTGAGCCGTTTGGTATTTGATGTTGCTGAGCTTTAATTTGGCAGGCTTTGAATCGACTGTTTTTTAATAAACATTTCTAGTCGCAGATCAACCGTTATAGTTTTATAAGCTTAGGCGTTAGCATGAGTAAAGCGCCAGTCGTGATCATCCCTACCGTGCCGGTAACAAAATACGGAAACACCATCAAACCGACACCTGCATAAAAAGCGACTTTGTGTTTTTGCTTGCGCCCGTAAATAAAGTAGCCCAATCCAATTGAGCTAAAAACCAAACTGATCGCTAAATAAGTGGGTTCTGGCATTTCGGCGCTCCAGCGGCTGTAGTTATGAAATTGGTATTAAAGAGTGATGAAAGCCAAATGCACTAAGTCGTATGATAAAGAGCAGGATAAAGAGTTTTCCAATATCAGACAACGCTTTGCAGAAAATACTCAACGAACTAAAGACACTTCCATAAGCTTCTGGTTTAATCGAAGGCCTATTTTTAATAATATTAGGCTATTTCAGTCACAATTTAAGAGTCTTACTTTATGTTTAAACTCAAATTTTCTTTGTATCAATTATGTTTACTAAGCTTAATGTTGATGTCGTCATGGGCGGCTGCGCAAGATGCAAAATCTACTGTGAGTAACCTCATCGATGATCAAGCGACGATCTATGGCGAAATAGCACAAGAAATTTGGGATCTGGCAGAAGTTGGTTACTTGGAAAATCGAAGTGCAGCCCTGTTAAGTCAGACCTTAGCGGCAGCCGGGTTTGAGGTTCGAATGGGTGTCGCAGGCATTCCAACCGCGTTTGTCGCTACCTGGAGTGCCAATCCGGGACCGATCATAGGCATTATGGCTGAATACGACGCGCTTCCTGGCATAAGCCAAGACCGTAATCCCTTGCGCTTAGCGATTGACCATAAGGCCGCGGGCCATGCCTGCGGTCATCACCTATTCGGTACAGGGTCCGTTGCCGCTGCAATTGCGACCAAGCAATGGCTACAAACATCGGGTCAGCCAGGTGAAATACGTCTTTACGGTACTCCAGCTGAGGAAGGTGGTGCAGGTAAGGTGTATATGGTCAGAGACGGTTTGTTTGACGATGTGGATGTAATGTTGCACTGGCATCCCTCGTCAGTGAATTCGGCGAGCGCGCGCAGCTCTTTGGCTAACAAATCCGCCAAATTTAGGTTCTCAGGCTTATCTGCTCATGCGGCATCGGCACCGGAGCGTGGGCGCTCAGCGCTGGACGGTGTAGAAGCCATGAATCACATGGTTAATTTAATGCGCGAACACGTGCCCATGGAATCGCGAATTCACTATGTCATTACCAGCGGCGGTTCGGCACCGAATGTGGTGCCAGATTTTGCCGAGGCGTATTACTACGTGCGCCATCCAGACCCCGAGCAGGTTAAAGAACTTTTTGACCGAGTGGTAAAAACGGCACAAGGAGCAGCACTGGGTACTGGTACAACAGTGGAGGTAGAAGTTATTCACGGCATTTACAATGTGCTGCCGAATGTTTCTCTGCAGGAAGCAATTTATTCAAACCTTTTAAAAGTTGGAGGCGTGAGCTACACCGCAGAAGAAGCAGCCTTTGCACAAATTTTACAAGAAGCCTTGCCGGATAACTCTCCCGCGATTACTCAGGCGGCAACAATTCAGCCACTTACCATTAGCGAGCGGGGCACAGGTGGGTCTACCGATGTTGCCGACGTTAGCTGGGCTGTTGCCACCGGCGGTATGTCGGCTGCCACTTGGGTTCCTGGTACAAGCGCACATTCTTGGCAGGCCATCGCTGCCGGAGGAACGTCTATAGGCAATAAGGGAATGATCGTTGCCGCAAAAACCTTGGCCATGACCGCAGTGGATCTGTTTACCAGCCCAGAGTTGGTGGCAAGCGCGAAAGCTGAGCATCAGAGCCGAATTCCAGAGGGCTGGGAATATGAACCTTTGCTCGGCGACCGAGCGCCTCCGCTAGACTACCGTCTGCCCGCAGGATTAGGTCAATAAGCCTAAGATCCTAGGCAGTACTGTAGACAGGTAATACGGTGCTGCCCTTTACTCGAAAGTAAAATAAGCAGAGTACGATTAAGTTAAGCACACCCATGAGTGAAGCAAAGGCGAAAGAGAGAGTGTAGTCGCCGTTCATGTCAAAAAATAGGCCTCCAAAATAGCCACCTAAACCCATTCCACTCCAGCCAAAGAAGGACGTGATGCTCATTGCTCGCGCTGAAAACCTTGCCGATACCATCATGCGGACACATACTAAAATACTAGACATAACGCCAGAGTAGGTAAACCCAAAAACTATCGCGAGAAAATAAAGGGCGACCAGACCGTCCAAATGAGGGAACCAAAAAACGGATGCGGTTTGGCCGACAGACATAATAATATAGGTGGGCAAGGCGCCGATCACGTCGCCAAGTTTGCCGCCCATAATTCGGCCCAGCCCGCCAGCTAGCATTAGAACCAGTAAGACGCTGGTCGCGGTCTCCATTGTTCTGCCGTCATCGGTAAGCATGGGGACCAAATGTACGATAGGAACCGACATGCAGTTGCAGCAAAACATCACTGCGATGCTGATCCATATAATTACTTCCTTTTCTGATAGAGCAGAGCTGCGCTCTTCCACAAGGTTGGCGGTTCTTGCTTGGATCCGGCGGGGGGATTCGCGCACTAGAAATGCGATGGGTAGGGCTATCACCAAATAAACCCAAGCCATTGTTTGATAGGCCCACTGCCAGCCGTGGGTGGTAATTGCCCAGCCTGCTAAATAGGGCACGATTCCTTGTCCTATTGCGCCACCCGATGCGGTGAGGCCCAGCGCTAAGCCAGGATTATGCCTGAACCAGAACCCGACATTGGCAAACAGTGGCGTGCTCGCCATAGCATTACCAAAGGCACCAAACACAAAATAGAGAGCGTAAAATTCAAAGATGCTGGTTTGTTTGCTCAACAAATACAGACTAGAAGACATCGCTATAGCTGCAGCCACACCAAACCAGCGCGATCCCCAGCGGTCTGCAACATAGCCCCATAAAACACCAAACAATGCTGACGAAAATGCAATGGCGGTATATCCGAGTGATGTCTCAGCTCGTCCCCAGCCAAATTCTGCCGCCAGTGGTTTTAGAAAGACAGAGATTGCACCCAAAGCACCAAACGAGAGAGCGCTTAGAGTAAAAACGACAAACACCATTAACCAACCATAGGGTGGGTCACGCTCAATAGTATTTTTATTGTGCATAAGAATTGATTCCAGCAGTAAAAGTAGCGGTGTGCTTAAAGGCAAGCAAGGGTGGCAAAAAAAGCACGACTTGAGACGAATAAGTCCTGTAAAGCAGGTCTGTAGTTGCGGCCCAGATTGATGAGATTTAGTTAAACGGCTCCTGATCGACATGACTGCTAGCAGCGAATGATGCAGGAATCGTAATCACCGAGACTTGTTCTAAGGTTAGGCGCCGACTTAAGCAGCCCGATGACACTCTACGAAATAAAATACCGAACTGCGGAGCCAATTAAAAGGAGAATCATCAGCGGTATCATGTATCGAGTAATTTTTTGCAATTCTTCTTCAGATTTCTCGGTGCTGTATTTTTCAATCAAAGGTATACCGATTATGAGCGTAACGAAAAGAATCGCGAGAATAATGACGATTACTGGCATAAATAGTCCCTGCTGGTTGCGCGCTTTAGGGTAAGGCCGAAAAGCGGTTTTCAATATTAACCGCCGGACAGTTAGTCTCTCACATCCACTAGGTTTTTAGACATTAGATAAAGGCTAAATCGGTAATAGCTGGAGTAGAAGCAACTACTGGCCTTCAACCGCAGCCTCGCAAACTTTTGAAATAGATTGTGATGCCGCCAAAAATAAGTCGCTCAGGCAGTCTGCTAAGATGGCCCGCTGAAAATAGACTGCCGAGCTAGCCTAATGATAAGGGTCATCCATGAGAACCGCGCTATTTGATTAAATCTCAGCCCGAATGGGTATTCATTTGCCTTCGTCAAACATACCCTATGTTTTGGGGATAGATAAACTAGCTGCTTAGAGGTTAAATCGTAGTTGTCTGATAAATCCTCAATTGGGCTCTTGAGCGAAAGCGAAAGCTCGCGGCAATCAGTACTTCCAAGTGGTGCAATACAAGCTGTGGTGCAAGGTCTTATTGTTGTCTATGCTTTAACACAGTGAAATTCTTAGTTTTATTTCTGCCTTGAGACGAAGATTTACGGAGAATACAATTTGTGGTGCTTCTGTAATCTCTTATGGCCTCCTATAACGACAGAGGCAGCCGTTTGTAAGGAAAATCAAGGCCTATAGCTTGCAAAATCGGATGATATCTATAAAGTCTATTGTTAAACCTAATAAAGAACCAAGTAGAGCATTTTCGCCACTGTTAAGCTCTTATTTTGGTACAACCGCTTATTAAAGCGGGTGGATTTTTAGTCTTACTGATCGCGAAATAATAAAAACGGATACCACTATGACGAAATACCGTCTCCTTTTACTGCCGATACTTGTTATCGGCATCAATTTTCATGCGCGCGCCGCGGAAGATGAAAACCCACCACCTAATGCTGAGCTGGATCGCTTAATCGCCGCTGGCCAATACCAAGAAGCTATAATACTGGCTGAGACAAGCCTGTCTGAGTGGGAAGGTGAGCCAACCTTCGACTTCCTCTACGGCCTAGCTTCATTGGAGACGGATGAGCCAAATGAAGCTGTATTCGCACTGGAAAGAGCAGCGGCCACGTCACAGGATGATATTCTGAGAGGGCGCGCACGCTTAGAGCTGGCACGAGCCTACTTTGTTACTAACAACTTGAGCGCTTCTGAAAATCTTTTTAATGTGGTTTTAGAAAGTAATCCTCCAGCAAACGTCCGGCAAAATATCGAAGCTTTTTTGCAGCTGATCGAGACCAGACAAAATGCTAGGGAGTCTACATTTAGTTGGACATTGTCATCTTCAGTCGGCTCAGACGACAATATTAATAGCGCCACTAGCAACAGTTTGATTGATACACCATTAATTGGCCAGATCGAGCTCAATCAAGACGGACGGGAGACCGACGATAATTTTAATAATTCATCACTTGCAATGGTTTACAACTATCCTCTTGATAGAAATCGCTCCATAGACGCAAGAGTAAACCTCACCCATCTTGATAATTTCAGTACTGATCAATTTGATATAGATAGCTTGCGCGGCGAATTAGCCTATCTTTGGGGTAATGAGACTAACCGTTTCAGGCATGGAGTCTCTATCAATCAAGTCAACTTGGATGGCGAAGGCTTTCAAGATGCAGTAGCACTTAACTCTTCTTGGCAGCGCACCGGTTCAAACGGTTGGTATCAAACAGCGTCTGCTGCGTACACTCAGATCAGATTTGATACAGGTACAAGTGCTGAATTAAATGATTTGCGCGATGTTGATCAAATTTTACTGACTGCCGGTTTAACAAAAATAGCAGGCGCATTAACCCAGTCTTTAAATTTATATCATGCTGATGAAGACCCGGAAAATCCTAACGGTGGATCCCACAACGGCCGAAAATTCACTGGCCTTGCCTATAGCGTTTTGTATCGTTTGAATGCGCAGCATACACCTTATTTTCGTGTTTCAGCGCAAGACGTTGAGCATGACGATGAACATCCAGTGTTTATTAATACAGTTCGTAGCGATGACAACCAATCTGCAACGGCAGGCTGGTTTTGGCAAGCCAACCGTAAGCTAATGGTTACGGGTGATGTTAGCTACACAGAAAACTCCAGCAATATTGAGCTATTTGATTTTTCGCGATTCAGATTTCAAGCGGGTTTCAGATACAGATTCTAACGCTAAAAACTAGACGGGCTTCAAAGCCATCGCATCGAGCATTTTTATGATTAAAAAGACTAAAAATTATATTGAGCGTCTTTGTTACTACTTTATGCTGCTCTGCATTTCTCTGAATTCGCCAGCTATGTATGCGGCCGAGGACGAAATTGTGGCCGGCCGTGTAGTGGCAGTCAGTGGACAAGTTTCTGCTATTAGTAATAGCGGTGATACTCGTTCTCTAAGTCGCGGAAGGGAGCTTTTTGAGGGCGATACAATTGTTACGCAGCCCGCAGCTTTTGCTCAGATTCGAATGACTGACTCAGCCATTGTGTCTTTAAAAGAATCTACTCGATTTGAGATTGTTTCTTATAGCTTTAGCGACGGACAGGATACCAACAACGACGTTATCAACATGCGCCTTATTGAAGGCGGTTTTAGAACTATTACAGGCGCCATCGGCAACCAAAACCGTAACGCATACAATGTTGAAACTGAGTTTTCAAACATTGGAATTCGCGGGACTGATCATGAAGCGGTAATTGATGGATTTCTTTATGTCGGCGTTTACAACGGAGCGACTAATTTAGAGAACTCAGGTGGAGAATTGCCGTTAGGACTTCGTGCAGATTTCGATTTTGGTTTGGCCAGAAATGATCAGACGCCACCAGAAGGGTTGTTATTGCAGCCTTTCCAGTTGGGACAGATTCCTGTTCTGAGCGTGCCGGACCTTGAGCAAGCGGAAGACGGTGATGAAGAAGGTGCGGGAGGCGGCGTAGATGACGGTAACGGTGATGCGGATGACGGCGCAGCCGATGCAGATGCTGACGATGCCGCAGCAGATGGTGCAGCAGACGGAGATGCCGATGCTGACAATGCGGATGAAGCTGCGGCCGACACAGACGGTGCTGGAGGTTCCGCCAGCGACTCTGCCTCAGATTCAAATAGTGGCACAACAGGTGGGGGCGCACCTGCCACAGCTACTTCAGCTGTGGCAAGTGCAGCTAATAGGCTTGCCGCGCCGGCGGCGACTATTCAAGAAACTCAGGCAGCAACGGGGGGCGCCTCCACAGGTACCGCGCTTGCTGAGGAAAGCAATGCGATTCAGGTAAACCCAAACGAGACTAGTGGCGACGGCAGGTTAGTTTGCACTCTAAACAGCAACAACCCGGTTTGTCGCCCTGCCACAGGCCCAGATAGCGAGCCAGAACCACAGCCAGAGCCAGAGCCTGAGCCTGAGCCTGAGCCTGAGCCTGAGCCGGAACCAGAGCCAGAGCCAGAGCCGGAACCAGAGCCAGAGCCAGAGCCA
>JBLGBJ010000017.1:0-72401 GCA_047617605.1 Pseudohongiellaceae bacterium
TAGCTGTGCTCTTCACTGCCGCTTGCGCCCAAACGCCAATGGAATTTTGGCAGCCCTCTGAGGCCACATGCCAACGCGCCTCCGTCGAATTTGAACTTGAGCTTGAGCTTGAGCTTGAGCTTGAGCTAGCGGAAATCTAAACACTCAGTTTAACTGTGCAAACTAAGGCTTAGTACAGTTTGCGAAAACTTTCTCCAGTGCGGACTCCCTTAGAAATCATTTTTTGAAGCCTTTTTTCTACTTGCCTTTTCCCCTGTACTTTTTCTAACTGCTTTTTTACTAACCGCCTCTTTCTCAGCACTCTCTTCTAAATGCGTTATCAAATTGGAACTCTATTCTGATTGCTCGATAAAGAGCGCAGTGGAATATACCCGTCCACCAAATCCAACGCTTGGACTGAAAGAAACTCCTTTCCGGCCATCGTGGTTTAGCTCATCAACTTTTTCATTGAGTTTTTTTAGATCCGGCTCCCCAGACCAAAAGCTCTGATGTGAAAACTGAATTATCTTCTGCTTCTCGCTTCCTTTCACCCTCAAACAAGACCAAAAACCGGGCGCAGTCGCGTGCCTAAAGTGCTACCCACAAACGCAGCGACGAACCAGAGCCAGCCATGCATGCTGGTAGAGGCGATACCACCGAAATAAGCGCCGATGTTACATCCATAAGCTATACGTGCTCCATAGCCGAGAAGTAGCCCACCTATAACGGCAGCCACTAACGACCGCATAGGCAGCTTGAAAGATGGGGCAAACTTTCCCGCCATACCAGCAGCCAACAAAGCACCCAAGATAATACCAAAGTTCATTACAGAGGTGATGTTGCTGAATACACTGGCATCGAGCGAAGCGGCCTGGCCAGCTCGCTCCCAGTAGGCCCAACCGGATACATCAAGGCCAAAAACACTACCAAGCTTTGCCCCCCATAAAGCAAACCCTGAAGTCACTCCCCACGGTCTGCCAGCAAGTAAAAGTGTCGATGCATTGACCACTGCCAGGGCCAAGGCACCTGCGATAAGCGGCCAAGGACCACGAAATAACGAAAAGGGCGGTTTAGTTTCTTCAGACAAAGAGCCGTGACGATGCTTTTCATAAGCCGCGGATGCAATCCAGACCACGCCAAACATAATGAGACTTATACCAACAGCTCCTATACCACCATAGTTTTCTAATAAGGAAAAGGGCGCGAGACTTGGTCCGTTCTGCCAAGAGTCCCAATGCAATGTTCCAAGCACTGAACCCGCAATGAAAAACACAAGCGTGACTAACATACGTGCATTGCCGCCGCCAACGGTGAACAAGGTGCCCGACGCACAGCCACCGCCGAGCTGCATACCAATGCCAAACATAAAGGCGCCGCAGATAACTCCCAAACTTAAGGCATTGACGTTACCTCGCAGACTTGTTCCGGCAAACTCGCCCTGGGAGATAAGGGGAACAAAGATAACGACCGTCACCGCCAACATAATCATTTGTGCCCGCAGGCCAGCCCCGCGCCCGCTAGTCACCATATTTCGCCATGCGGCAGTGAAACCAAACGCCGCATGATAAAGAATAATACCCGCACAGAGACCCACGACGAACAGCGCTGCTTGGCGCCAGCCATAATTAAAAGTCAGGAAAACAAAGAGTATTGAGCTGATAGTCAGAGAAAAACCGACACCGCGTCGATTTCGGATTTGCGCAAAGTAAAAACTATTTGTAGCTGTTACCATTTGAGATCCCCTTCAGAGATTCTGATTATTGCAAGCTAATCAGTGTGTTAGCAAAACTAAGCAGCAAAGCCCCGATAAGCAAAATTGAGCTTGAATAGTATAGTACGCCTATTGGTTTTACTAAATCCAAACATCATTTCCTGCAGTACGCATGCCATCAATACCATCGCCGCTATTTACAATCCCACGGAATTCTATAAGCAGCATTTTGATCCGCGTAAGGCTTATGTTCAATGCCATTCGGCACGACGTACATTTCGCCTTTAGCTAAGTCTACGTGGCCCTCTCTGAAATCAATTCGAAGATTACCTTGCAGAACAGTAAAGCTTGCGTCGGAGTCCTTGTGGCTGTGCCAGACAAAGCCCCTTGGATTTTAACTAGCTCAAATTGATAGTCATTCATTCCCGCGATGACTTTTAATGATCGCTGGTCGCTGAACAAGCCAAGCTTCGTTTTGAAAGTGATCTCGTCAAATTTTATAATTTACCTACTAAAAAGATACCATCATGAACTAGTTTGAACCGACCTGTAGAACCATCTTATTAACCGGCGCTGGCATACCATTATATGTGGTCTCAAATTCACTGGTGATAGAGAAACCAGCAGCTTCGTAGAAACCAAAGGCCAAATGATTCCATTTGGCAACAGACGCTGTTGCTAAGGAGCCTATCCGCTTAAGTAGGAAATCTAACAATATTCGTCCTTAGGTTTAATAAGAGCTACTTTGGTTTACCAGCTGATCCGAGGCTAACGTCAAAAGTAGCAAGCAAACATTGAAAACACCTCATCTAATAAGGCGAGACGAACTTAACTTTTGCAAATAGTAGACCCATTCCAACTTTTACATCTGACAACTTCTATCAGTTGAAAAAGCGATCTAATTACGGAAAAATTCTACGTGAAACCGAACCTTTCCTCGCGGCTCCACTTCGTGAAGTATAGTCGGCTCGACTACACCGAATTTTTCGCAAGATAAAAGCAACTCTTCAAATTCTGGCTCTAGGATTCTATAGGTTAGATTACCCTGAGTGACGTTTATTTTTTCCCAAGTTCCTGCCTTAGTCTGATGAGCTTTCAACAAACCCAGCGGAACTTTCTCCTCGTTGTACTCAAGTGTTTTTTATAAGACTCAGCAGATACTGGGATTTCTTTCATGGGCTGACTTACTTCCTCGAATAGTGTTTTATTCCTATTAGTTCGAGAACTGTAGCGAACCTAGTCAGTCCTCATTCTAACCTTCATTTAAAACCTGATCTTAATTCGCCAATATCTTGGCTCTGGCACCCAATTTGGGTGCCAATTGGAATTCTCGGTTACAGTTCTCACTGAAATGGATTAAAACCGCAGCGTTTGCTCAGTTACCAAATCTTGCTCAATTTCTTTTTCGGTAAAAGGCAGCTTAATCCATTCGCTCTTGGAATAGAGCTTGGTTAGATCCGAATAGTGAGGCGAGTCCGGTTCGGGGGATTGGGAGTAAGTCAGAACTGCCTCAGCATTTGGCGTGCCATCGTCATTCCAAGTTACGGTTTGTATATAGCTGTTGCCGTGGGTAATTGGACTGTAGCCTTGTGCCTCATCGTTCAATGCTGATGTGATAACGCTGAACATGCCGGCGCGACCCGAGCCTCCTGGTATGCCGATTTTCTCGCCGTTTCTTACCGCAAATTGCACATCACCCCATTTGGCGTCCATGGCTATACCTAGTGCGTTCAATTTTTCAACAGCCGTACTCAATGCCCCTGCTACTAGCTCAACCGTCTCTGGATTTTCGAGAGTCAGCCCGCGAGGCGTGTTGATCGGATCATCTAGATCAAAGGGCACTGAATAGTGTTGATTAAGCCCTCTTGCTGCAGTCCAAAACTCATTAAAAATGTGAGCGCCGACGCTGTCTATGTCTTGACGTCGATCCCACTGACTTAGCACTTCACACGCTTCGATTAATTGAGTATCTGTGTGCTCATTGCAAACCTTTAATACATCATCTAGGAAAAGTTCAGCGCCATAGTGGCGATGACTAAACAGTAGATCCTCAACAGATTGCTGACTAAATTTATCACCGGTTTTTAATAGTTCGCCAACAAATTTGAGACCCGCTCGTGTGCGCAGAGAACGAGCTGATTGTTCATTACCGATAATCGGTGAATAACCTTCTAAGCGGTTTTCAGGGTTTGATAGCCAATAGGAGTCATTCATATTGCTAACGTAGTTTTCAGTAATCAGACTAGGCTGCTGGGTAGGTGGCATCAATCCTGGGTATGCGGCGCTGGGATCTACCTGCCAGTCACAGCTTGGGTCTGATCCATTTAATGTGATTGCTCTGCGGCCACCGCTGCCTTCTTGGCCAACCTCACAGCGGTCAATTAATTCTGCAGACACATTAGGAATGGCGGACATGTCGGCATAAAGCGCACCACCGGAACTGTCAGCCGCGATAGTATTGACAAAAGCAGCTGCTTGATAATGACCGAGTGAATCACGAAGTTCTGACACGTTCTGTGCATTTTGCATTGCTCTGTACTGGTCGCCGCTGCGGTAGTTTTCATAATTCACGTCGCGCATCACATAGACATAGCGATCCGACCAAGGCGTGGTTTTGCTTACTACCACCGGCCCTAAATGAGTCATATAAACGGTACGATTTATCAAACCATTTTCAGTTTCTACATCAACATTGATTGGCTCAATTGCGCGCACTTCATCGCCCAATCGGTAAGACATGGAATCACCTGCGACCAAATCTAAGCGGAACATGGTAAAGCGCAGTGCAGTGGACACGGTATGGGTCCAAGCAACTTTTTCTGTAAAGCCTATGGCTATTCGCTGAGTAGAGATGAGGCCAACACCCATTACATCCATTTCGCCCGGTAGAGTAAGATGAGCCATGTGAAAGCGTGACGCACCATGCCAAGGGTAGTGGGGGTTGCCCAACAATACGCCCCGGCCGTTGTTAGTTAATTCACTGCCAAACGCCAAGGCGTTGCTGCCAACCATATCTGGGTCGACAAACAAATCCATGGTATCCAATGATGCTAATTCCATGCCCGGCGCAGCAGTTGCTATCTCGGCTGTAACGCGGCCCAAGCCGTAGCGGATGCCTGAACCTAAAGCCAACTTAGCAAGATCATTAACATCGATAGGCTTGACCCAATCAGCATTGTTACAAGATGCAGGAAGCTGGCCTCTATTAACCGCGAGAAAGTTGTTGTAGCCAGCCGCGTAGCCTTTGTCCATTTCTTTGTTATCTTGGCTGGCACTGGCTAAATACTCATTAATCTTGCCGGGATGCAAAAGCGCTTTGTGGAATGTATCAGCATTAATATTCCGGTCGGTATCGCCAAAATATTTGGCTGTCTCCCCGCGCACGGTGATCAATTCTTTGGCAAGCACGCAAACAGTGTTGGTCGCAACAGCATGAGCAAAACCATAGCCCAGGCCTTCCCAAGAATCTGCCTTTACGTGGGGTATACCGTGGCTAGTCCAGCGCAAACTCACTTCTTCTTGTGCAGGCTCAACGCTTACCCCCGACATCATGGGCGCGCTTTCATTTATAGCGCTCGGCAATGACACAGGTTGCTCTGAACATCCTGCCAGCAGAAAAATTGAACCAATAATCGAAAGTTGGCCCAAGCGCATAAAATTTCGACTTGGTTTTCGTTTGAGATCTTTTAGAAGTTGAGTCATGTCTCTGCCCTGTTTTTTAAAGCGTCGTTTAAAACACTGATAGTGCTTCTTTTAAAATAAGGTGTTTAGCTTTGCTATCACTTGAGCTTACGCTTAATTGGTAGCGGTTGAAAGATGCAGAAAGCAGCCCAGGCCGCCGATATATAGACTTTTTGCTTTTAATTGCCCCCTCCAGATGCGCTGCTCGATACTGCTAAATATCCCTAGGCTCTAGCCGTTTTGACCACTGCCTGTATAATCTTATTTCTACGGAATTTTGCATAAAGTGAGACGTGTTATGAGTGAGACAAATGACCCGATAGTTATCGTTGGCCAAGCCCGCACCCCTATCGGAGGGCTTGTCGGCGATTTATCTGCTGTGAGTGCGACCGTACTTGGGTCCACCGCCATAAGGGCTGCAGTTTCCCGCGCAGGATTGAAACCCGATGCCGTGGACGAAGTGATAATGGGCTGCGTCCTACCCGCAGGCCTCGGCCAGGCACCTGCCCGACAAGCGTCATTAGGCGCAGGTCTCCCAAGGTCTGCGGGCTGCACCACGATTAATAAGGTCTGCGGCTCTGGCATGAAATCAATAATGCTAGCTCACGACCTACTCATAGCCGGCACCAACAAGGTCATGGTTGCCGGCGGTATGGAAAGCATGAGTAGAGCACCTCATCTTATCCCTCAGTCTCGAACGGGATACCGCTTTGGTCATGGCAAACTCCTTGACCATATGGCATTAGATGGCCTAGAGGATGCGTATGAGGGCGAGCCAATGGGTGTCTACGCTGAATCTTGTGCCGATAAATACAGCTTCACTCGAAAGGCACAGGATGAGTATGCCATCACCTCTTTAAAGCGAGCTCAGGCTGCAATAGAATCCGGCGCGTTTGAGGATGAAATCACTCCTGTTGTCTATAACAGTCGCGGCAAAGAAATTGTAGTTAGTCAAGACGAACAGCCCATGAAGGCCCGCTTCGATAAGATTCCCACATTACGCCCCGCTTTTAAGAAAGATGGAACCGTGACCGCAGCCAACGCCAGTTCGATTTCGGACGGTGCGGCTGCCGTAGTGCTAATGAAACTGTCTGAGGCGACGGCACGAGGGTTAACGCCGCTGGCAAAGATTGTGGCCCACACTTCTCATTCACAACTACCTAGCGAATTTACTATGGCGCCGATTGGGGCCTTAGCCGCGCTGTTTAAGAAAACTGGCTGGGACAAAGACTCAGTCGATTTGTTTGAAATCAATGAAGCGTTTGCCGTCGTGCCTATGGCTGCAATGGAAGAGCATAAACTTGATCATGAAAAGGTAAATGTGAACGGAGGAGCCTGCGCTTTAGGACATCCTATCGGCTGTTCTGGGACTCGCATAGTGGTCACACTAATTTCTGCCCTTGCCAAACGAGGTAAGAAACGCGGCATCGCCTCTTTGTGTATTGGCGGCGGTGAGGCCACCGCTATGGCAGTCGAGCTTCTATAGGTTTTTTAAATTTATATGCTATCCATTACTTACACAGCAGCTATTTTTCTCAAAGTGATTCTACGCTATGATTTTTAACGAAGAACAGAGACTCATCCAAGACACAGCCCGTCAGTATGTTGCTGAAAAGATAACTCCATTTGCAGCAGACTGGGACCGAGATAAAACTTTTCCTCGGGGCGCGCTAGCAGGATTAGCCAAACTTGGCTTTTATGGCATGCTGGTACCTGAACAATGGGGTGGCTGCGATATCGGCTATACCTCAGCGGCTATTGTTTTGGAGGAAATTGCAGCCGGAGATGCGGCTTGCTCCACCATCATTAGTGTAACCAACTCTGTCGGCTGCATGCCCATTTATCAATTTGGCGATGAGTGGCAAAAAAATGAATTTCTTAGGCCCTTAGCATCCGGCCAAAAACTAGGCGCTTTTTGTTTGACCGAGCCACAGGCAGGCAGTGACGCGGCAAAACTAAAAACCAAAGCTGTTCTCGATGGAAACGACTATGTGCTTAACGGCACAAAGCAGTTTATTACATCGGGCAAAAACGCAGACATCGCAATTGTCTTTGCTGTAACCGACTCCGCCGCTGGCAAGAGAGGCATGAGTGCGTTTATCGTTCCAACCACCACACCTGGTTATATCGTAAGCAGTGTTGAAGAAAAACTTGGTCAGCACGCATCAGACACCTGCCAGATAGTGTTTAAAGACTGCAGAATTCCATCGACTCATCGTTTGGGAGAAGAGGGCCAGGGCTACAAGATTGCCCTGGCTAACCTCGAGGGTGGACGAATTGGGATAGCCGCCCAGTGCGTTGGCATAGCACGTGCCGCATTAGAGGCCGCGCTACTTTTTGCCAAAGAACGCGAAGCCTTTGGTAACCCTATTGCTAAGCATCAGAGTATTTCTTTTAAGCTAGCAGAAATGGCAACTCAGCTAGAAGCCGCACGGCAACTTACATTTCACGCGGGCCAACTCAAAGATCAGAACTTGCCTTGCTTAACGCAGGCATCGATGGCAAAGCTATTTGCCTCTGAGATCGCCGAAAAAGTATGTTCCGAGGCTATTCATATTCATGGTGGCTACGGCTACCTTAAAGACTTTCCGGTAGAACGTTTTTTTCGCGACGTAAAAGTCTGCCAAATATACGAAGGCACCAACGAAGTTCAAAAGATGGTGATTAGTCGATCTTTATAGCGGCCAAAGCTTGCCCTCTACAATGATGATCAAGAGATACCCTCGCGATCCGACTTAGTACCAAACCCCGATCGGCACGAACAACCAGAAAGCAATAGCGATAACAGCTGGAATTATCATTAAGATTACCATCGTTTTTACTCTAACCATTTTTTCACCTCATTTTTTATAAAAACTATTTGAAATTATTACTCTTTTTCCTGTTGACTCTGTCATTGAATCTACGCACCACTGGCATCAGGCTGTCATGGCGCGTCCACCTATCGCTTCTCCAAAAACAAAGATGGCCAGCATGACAGCCACGCAAATGATTCTACTTGACCCTTTAGTCATAGCCTGCCCGTCATTACGTAGCTTTCATTATCGGACTACTTCTTGGTTATTATACTATTTGTGTTTCACCCTTCATTTTTACTTGTTCGTCAAGACTGAATCTAGGCGTAATATGCTGAGGACAATTCCAATCGAACGCGTGCACCTCGATAAAAAACACACGTTCTATATTTGCTTGATAATCGCTTTGGCTTAGCTCTGCGAGAATTTCTTTACTCAACGATGACACTTCTTCCACACGCACACGACCAAGAATTTTTAGTCGCCTCTTTTTTGTGTAGTCCATCAGGATTATTGAACACCGATCATTGCCGGCAAAGTTACCTGTGCTAATCAACTGGGTGTTGCCACGAAAATCTGGATAGGCTAGAAGATTGCCACTTATTATTTTCAAAAAACCTTTTGGTCCTCCGCGGTGTTGAACGTAGGGCCAGAGCGTCTCACTTACCGAAGCCAAATAAAAGGAGTCCCTCTGAGCAATAAAATCCACTTCCCTGACCGTTAACTCCGCATTGGGACCAAAGTTTTTCTCGAGGTTTTCATTTTGCTTGAACGAGCCAGATGCTAGTTGGGCAGCTTTAACATTAGCGGTGAACATTGTTGCTGCAAATTTATGTGCCATGACACCTTCCTTTTCTTTTAGGCTTCAGCCAGCTTATTATTCGCTTTCGTCAGACCAATGCGTCGATCACTTGAGGAAATAAGTACGTCGTTAGCGCTCATATCTCGGCGCTGCATATAACCGTCGTTATTGAATTCCCAATGCTCGTTACCATGGGTTCTGAACCATTCGCCGGTTTTCGCATCCTGCCACTCGTATTCAAACCGCACCGAGATGCGGTTATTGCTATAAGCCCATAGCTCTTTCATTAATTTGTAATGTAGCTCCCTGGTCCATTTGTCAGCCAAGAACCTCTCTATAGCTACTCTTCCGACAAAAAACAGAGTTCTATTTCTCCACTGAGAGTCTTCTGAATAGGCTCCTGCTACATGCTTAGGATCTCGAGAATTCCAAGCATCTTCTGCCGCTTGGACCTTGGCCTTAGCTGACTTCAAGTCAAATGGGGGTAGTGGATGTTTTTGCATAATTTGTCCTCAAAACTGGGCTATGTCTAAACCTGAAAGGTCAATCTTTTTGATCTAAATCTGGGTTTGAACGTGTCTCTAAACGTCATTGTGAAACTGAACCTAAAAGTAACTCTAAGAGGTGGTGAACCTTCTATATTAGGTCTTGCAGCGATCATGCCAACCTTTAAAGCTATACTTATCAGTGGCTTGCGGAAAATCCGGGCCACAATAACTTGTGATCCTCAGTTTATTGTGGTCCAATCCTCAAAATATTAAGGCTTAAGCAAATGAACACTGAATTTGATAGCTTAATTGATGAGCCAATAGCTGAATCAACCGCACTGCTAATGCGCTTGGATTCTAATCTGGTAGTTCTGGAGCTCAGCGGTGCTTGGCGTGGCAAACTAAATTTGGCGGCGGGTGCAGAATTGACGCTGCCGCTAGCCCGACTCATAAATCTAGAGCGCAGCCACAAGCTAATCCCGCAGCTGGTAAACCTCATTAATATTGGTGAGCCGATAAGCGGCCATGTAACTGAGCTGCTGACCCCTGCCGGCTTTGAGCTCGTTTCACTGAACGCATGGCGTACCATAGATCCAGAAACCAACTTAAATCACATTCTTATTCGCGCTAAAGAGAAAACAGTCGCTACAAGTGACTCGGAACAGCTGTCCCAGCTTCGCACCCAGCACCAATTGATTCTTGATAGCGCTGGCGAGGGCATCTGGGGCTTGGATAAAGACGGTAAAATAACCTTTGGCAATAAAGCCGCTGTGCAAATCCTCGGCTGGGAACTGGATAAGGTCTTAGGAAAATCTTCCCATGAAGTACACCACCACTCACACGAAGACGGCAGCCCCTATCATCGATCTGAGTGCCCCATCTTTGCTTCATTGCAAGACGGGGAAGTTCATCATGTCGATAATGAGGTGTTTTGGCACACCAACGGCAATGCAATTCCAGTGGAATATGTAAGCACTCCCATTTTAAAAGATGGTAAACCGAACGGCGCAGTTATTGTGTTTAGGGATAACACCCAGCGCCGGGAAAGCGAACTTCTTAGACAGCAAGCCTATGCTGCTCTCGAACAATTACAGACCACTTATCAACTCATTCTTGATGCCGCCGGCGAAGGCATTTACGGCCTAGATAAAGATGGCCTAATTACGTTCAGCAACATGGCCTCAACTGAAATTCTTGGCTGGAAAGGCGAGGACATGCTGGGAAAGCTGTCGCACGAAGTGCACCACCATTCCCACGCCGATGGCGCTAGTTATCCAAAAGACGATTGCCCCATCTACGCGTCCATAAAAGATGGTGAAGTGCACCGGGTAGAAAACGAAGTGTTTTGGCACACCGACGGCTCGGCGGTTCCAATAGAATACACCAGCACCCCCATTCTGCGCGATGGCAGACCTGATGGCGCAGTGGTTATATTTAGGGACATCTCAGACCGTAAAGAAATCGAGAAACAACGGGAACTAGCCCACGCCGAAATTAGTATTTTAAAAGAAAAGCTTGAGTTAGAGCGAGATTACCTTAGAGACGAAGTAAATTCGTCCGGCAACTTTAACGACATTATTGGGACTAGCGAATCACTCAAGCGCACATTGGCTCAAGTCGATGCTGTCGCAGCAACGCCAGCAAGTGTTCTGATTTTGGGTGAATCTGGCGTCGGCAAGGAAATGATTGCGCGCGCCATACATATCCAGTCTAAACGCTCTCAAGAGGCACTCGTTAAAGTAAACTGCGCATCCATTCCCTCAGAATTGTTTGAGAGTGAATTTTTCGGCCACGTCAAAGGCTCTTTTACCGGCGCTCACAAAGACCGTATTGGCAGACTGCAGTTAGCCGATGGAGGAACACTGTTCCTGGACGAGGTCGGTGAAATACCGCTTTCGCAGCAAGGCAAACTGCTCCGAGCATTGCAAGAAAATGAATTTGAACGCGTGGGAGATGATCATACGGTAAAAGTAGATGTTCGAGTCATTGCCGCCACCAATCGTGATCTTGTAGCGGAAATTAAGGCCGGACGCTTCAGAGAGGATTTATTCTATCGCTTAAGTGTTTTCCCTATTCAAGTTCCGCCACTGCGAGACCGTATTAACGATATTGCACCGTTGGCGGCTAACTTTCTTGATCGCGCCTGCAGGGAGTTAGGCAAAGAGGCACACCGCCTTACCAAGGGAAATATTGAACAGTTAAAATCTCACAGCTGGCCAGGAAATATTCGTGAACTCAAGAATACTATTGAACGTGCAGTAATATCTTCAAACAGCAAAAAACTAAATCTAGACCTTGCCATCGTCAAAGCAGCTAGCGTGCGGCAAGATATCTCAAGTGATACGATCGGCGGATCTACAGACTTTCTTACCAACATTGAATTTAAAGCGCTGGAAAAAGAAAATATCTATGCTGCGTTACGCGCTGCAAATTGGAAAACATGGGGTAGCGGTGGCGCCGCAGAATTACTTGGCATAAAACCTTCGACTTTAGCGTATCAAATGAAGCAATTTGGCATTGAAAAATTAAAGGTAGGGTCTAACTAAAAAGATAAAAAACTATGCCTAGTAAAAAATTTAAGCCAGCGGCACTTAACTTAGCAACGAATAGTTTAGCCAGCATAGCCGTTTCCATAACCGTATGCGCTTTAGCGATACTAGGGATAGGCGCAGTAATCTATTTTTTGCTCACTGGCGGCGCCAATGAAAAATTCTCCGAGTTTTCACTATTCTAAACAGTCATGTTTTGCTTGGCGCTGTTTATTTACTGATGGCTCCTTTACAGTTTTCTAGAACATTACGCTCCAGGTCACTGAATTTTCATAGATGGTCAGGACGCCTTCTGGCTTCTTTCGGTCTTATAGCGGGAACCTCAGCACTTTTTATGGGAATCGTCATTCCCTTCTCAGGCCCATCCGAGCAGCTAATCATTGATTTTTTCGGATCGTTGTTTTTACTATAGCTAATTTTGAGTTACAGAAATGATCGGCAGAAAAAATACAGTTGCATCGCGAGTGGCTGATACGCGCGTTGGCGCTTGGTCTAAGTATTGCAACTATGTGGCTTTTTCGTACCTGTTCTCATCCTAAACTCGCTCAACAGGCAAAAGACAGAAATATGGTCAATGCTCTCCTTCAAAATCGCCTTTGTACTTCACTACGGGTTTGCTGAATTTTGGATACGCAAGACTCGAACCTAATTAGACTATTTTTAGCTTAAACGGATGTCGTTAATCTTCTTTAACTAATTCTGGCAATATCCAACTACCATCCACAGCACTTTTTTGTGGCTGATACATTCGCATAACGAAATTCCAACCCTCAGTAATCGGAAGATAATTATCGCCTTTTGGATCGCCACCAAAATGCACTGTGTAAGAGCCATTTTCGTTAGCAGTAGCGGTTAAATTATTCACGCTGTAGGCGCCGTAAATATTATCTTGAAAATACCCTTCTTTATTATAAACACTAAGCGACCAAAACCCGTCTACAGGCACATCTTTGACAGTCAGCGAATAACTAGCGACAGGAAGATCAGGCTGGACATTGACATAGAAGGCCTCATATTCAGGAAGGCCTCCCCAGCCATAAGCTGTGGCAAGTAAGTGCCTGACATTATTCACAACCTCTTTCCTGCCAAATGTTTCGATAACAGTAGGCAGTCCCGCGGCTAACTCTATTAGTGGCACACCAACCGCACTCAAACTGCCCATATCATAGTTTTGGTGAACGTACGGATTGCTTGAAACACTTTCAATGATCAACGCATCCTGTAACTGGTTTGCAATGGCTATGTCGCTTGGGTCTTCAGAGTTTGCGAGTATTCGAACTGTTAGCAATACATATGGCGTATCAAATTCTTCTATATCCAAAGAGAAATTGCCTGCGCCATGGAATATTCTATTGATGAAGTGGTCTTGGTTGATGACAGTGGCAGACATATATCGATCACCGGCATCTGGCATTGAAAATGTTGCCCCTTTACTTATATCGACGACCACAGAACTGTAAAGTGTATCTCTATTCATGCGCCGCGACCTTTGCTGGTTAAGAGGGATGGGCTCGCGCACATGACCCCACTTGTTTATCCCGCCTGCGCGCGCAATTACACCATCGAAATGAATAGTAGTTTTCGCGCGCACGTAATTGAGGACATTAACTTCAATAGCCGAGTCGGTTCCAGAGGCTATGCTGGCGAGACCAGTCAGCATCAGGAGCGCCAAACAATGTGGGAATTTTGGACAAGTTAAGCTGCGCATATTATTTCTGACAATAGATTTGTTCATTAAATTTTTGAGAATGCTAATTTTTCTCTTTAGCGTTGCATAACTGCTTACTATATCAACGCCGGAATTCCTTAAGCAATTTTCACTGTTACTCATGACTGGCAACTAACTCTTTTTCCCTTTGCGTCTTCTTTATTAATGTCAGCACTACTACTTGCACCATTATGGCGCCAATCACTATGGTACTAGACCCGGTAATACCTGCCACAGCAAAACCGACTAAACTGATGCTCCCATTAAACAAAGCATAAGGTAGCTGAGTTCTGAAATGTTCTATTTGAGGACAACTGGCACCTGTAGAAGCAAGAATAGTGGTTTCTGAAATCGGTGAGCTATGATCACCAAACAAACCGCCTGAAAGCACAGCACCAATGCACGCGTACATAGGAGCCTCAATACCGTAAGCCGTAGGAATTACCAGTGGCAACATAATTGCGAAAGTACCCCAGGAGGATCCAGTGGCAAATGAGATTATCGCCGAGAGTAAGAATGCCACCATAGGGAACATCCAAACAGGCAATCCGGCTTTAGTGACCTCCGCTATATATTCGGCAGCGCCAAGCTGCCTGCCGATGTCGCTCAGAGCCCAGGCTAGTAGCAAAGTGATCGCTACCAGCATCATTGCGCTCACGCCTTTAAGATAAATATCTATACTGCTTAAAAAACTTCTTACTTTGTAGATCGACATTAATACAATGAGAGCAGCGGCTGCAAAAAAATAGGATGTGGATAAGCCCGCTCTAAAATCTGTTCCTGACACCTGCTCTAAAGGAAACCCCAACGGCACTAACATTAGCGCCAATACGCTGGCCATAACCAGCAGCGGAGCCCAAACTAGTATTGGTTTGGCGTTCGGGTGAATAAAGGCTTTTACTTGCTCTGAAGAATTGTCGCTGGTTTCTTGTTTTATGCCTTTGTGGTCCCTTACAACTTGCGCCTTTTCCGCCTTAGCCATGGGCCCAAAGTCCAAATTCAAAACCGCCAACAGCGGCACCATCAAGACCGCAAGCCAAGCATAAAACTGAAAAGGAATAGTTAGGATAAATGCAGTGAACTCACTTTCCTCAATACCAAGAGCCTCGTATTCTTGATAGATCAAACTCATGATATAAACACCCCACCCTATAAAAGGGACCAGAATCGCAACAGGAGATGCCGTAGAATCGATAATATAGGCCAGCTTTTGGCGAGACACTTTTAGCCGATCCATTAAAGGCCTAAACACCGGCCCTACTATTAAAGGCGTGCCTAAATCTGAAAAGAAAATAGAAATGCCTCCAAGCCAAGCTGCAACCTGCGCCTGCATGGGTGTTTTCACCCAGTGATTAATACGCTTAGCAAAGGCTGCCCCGCCACCGCTTTGCTCAACAAGCGCCACAAACCCGCCAATGAATGCCAGGAGTATCAATACGCCAGCATTATAGCTGTCGGTAAGCTCTGGAATTAAGTGTGATTTAACCATTATGCCTAACGCGGCAAACGGCTGTGGGCCGTTGATCATCAACACGCCAGCGAACACGCCAGTAAATAAGCCGACTATGACATTGCGTGTAGTCAGGGACAAAACCAGTGCAACGGCGATAGGGATTAATGAAGTGATATCAGGTTCATTCATAGGGCATCTGACGCTTGCGCGACGCTAATCACTCCGCTTTTATTGAAATTCATAATTTAGTTGTCGGTATTGTGACTCATAGGTGACGCAGATAACACCAGAGGGCCCGCAATCAGCATTCGCATCGGCTCGTTCTTTGTCGAGCCCACCAACTGTTCGTTTTTCCCGATGTTTTTTACAGTTATTCTCGAAAGGCTTTCCAATCCGAAATGAGTGATCCTTCGCTTTATACGAACGGTTAGCAAGAAAATCACTGAGCCTGAATAGGCATCTGATGACCTTGAAACCAAGTATTCTGAATAATTACAATAAGTTAAAAACACCCAACGTTCGATTCCCAGGACAATACAGCTATGTTAAATTCTTTAAAAAGCGACCTCCCTGCCAGCATAGTCGTGTTCTTTGTCGCCCTACCCCTCTGCCTGGGCATTGCCCTGGCAAGTGGCGCGCCACTATTTTCCGGATTAATCGCCGGAATTATCGGAGGCATCGTTGTTGGCATACTTAGTGGATCCCAAATTGGCGTAAGTGGACCTGCAGCTGGCTTGGCAGCAATCGTGCTAGCCGCTATAACCACGCTTGGTAGTTTTGAAAATTTCCTAATGGCGGTGGTACTTGGCGGCGTCATTCAGATCGTGTTGGGTATTTTGAAAGCTGGCATCATCGGCTATTACTTCCCCTCATCTGTCATTAAGGGCATGTTAACGGGTATCGGAATCATTATTATCCTCAAGCAGATTCCGCATTTCTTTGGTTATGATGCTGACCCGGAAGGTGACTTTGCATTTTTTCAAGTAGATGGAGGAAACACCTTCTCTAGCATCATCAATACTATCGACAATGTCAGTCCAGGAGCCACTCTGATCGCCATGATTAGCATGGCGATCTTGTTGCTTTGGGACATCGTCCTATCGAAAAAATCGAGAGTCTTTCAATTGGTGCAAGGCCCTTTAGTAGTTGTAGCAGGGGGTATCATCTTCTATTTGGTTACACGTAATAGCGAAACCTTTGCAATATCTGCGGAGCACCTTGTAAGCGTGCCAACTCCGGACAGCGTGTCTTCGTTTTTTGGTCAATTTATAACGCCTAATTTTGGTGCAATTACCAACCCTCAGGTCTGGTTAACAGCGTTTACAATCGCTCTAGTGGCAAGCCTCGAGACCCTTCTCTGTGTTGAAGCAACCGATAAATTAGACACCGAAAAGCGTGTAACGCCGACCAATAGGGAATTACTGGCACAGGGAACCGGAAACATTCTTTCAGGAATGATCGGCGGTCTTCCTATAACTCAGGTGATAGTCCGCAGCTCGGCAAACGTTCAATCTGGTGGTCGTACCAAGGTCTCGGCCATTCTTCATGGCATTTTCTTGTTAATTTTTGTGGTTATGGCACCTAGTCTGCTTAATATGATTCCTCTGTCGGTACTTGCGGCCATTCTCTTCACCGTAGGATACAAGCTTGCTAAGCCCGTGTTATTTAAAACAATGTATGCTTTGGGCTGGAAGCAATTCTTGCCTTTCGCAGTCACTGTATTCGGCATAATTTTTACCGATTTGCTAGTCGGCATAGGCATGGGCTTGGTTGTCGGAGTAGTGGTGATCCTAATAAAGAGCTACCAAAACTCGTACTTCCTCCACAGGGAAGCAGGCACCAGCGCTGAGCGAGTTAAAATGACCTTGGCTGAAGAAGTTACTTTTTTCAACAAGGGTGCAATTCTTAAAGAGCTAGATAGTCTTGATAACGGCACATACTTGGAACTTGATATCAGCAACAACCGCTATCTAGACCATGACATCATAGAAATTCTGGATGATTTCTCCCACAAGGCAAAACTCAGAAGCATCACAATTCAAATTGTTTCCAAGAGCGGTGTGGTAGAGAACCCACCAAGTTATCTTGAGTATTTCAAATCTAACGCTCACGCAGCCTAGAAACCTTTCGTTTTTAAAAGGCCCCACGCCAAAAGCTGGGGTCTTTTTTGCCTTACTCTAACACCATAAACTACTTCCCAACCTTTTCCTTAGAAATCTTAAACTACCCTTTTGCCTAAATAGTCCATAATGAAATCATGTCAGTTTGTAACAAAGGCTGATTATTAAGGTCTATTCCAAGTACAATCTCGCTTCCGCTAAATCCGGTGGCTCTAAGTATGCCCCTTAATAAATAAAACAGGCCTTGGTTGTGTTTCAATTACGTATTATTCGCAGTATTTTAAACTTAACACCGTTAATTTTTTCCTTATCTTTTGCCTCCTTAAACTCAGCGCAGGCTCAAGTAAGCGAGGATGGCAATTCAACAATCGTCTATCCTGCTTCGTTCTTCGACCAGTTTGTCCCAATTACGGCGCTGGACATGCTAGATCGAATTCCAGGACAGGAAACTTCAGCAAGTCCAGGACCAGGTCCTGGTGGCAACCCGTCTTCAGGAGGACGTGGTTTAGGCAGTGGCAGTGGGGAAAACCAAATTCTAATTAACGGCAAACGCGTTGCCGGCAAGAACAATCAGGCCAGCGAGCAGCTAAATCGAATCACTGCGGATCAAGTCAAAGAGTTTCAAATCATCCGTGGTACTTCTGGCGACCTTGACGTGCGCGGCAGCGGACAAGTAGTCAATGTTATTTTGTTCGAAGAATTAGCTTCTACAAGCATTTCATACCAGGCAAGTTTGGATTCCTATCAAGATGGCGAAATTAAGCCCGGTGGCGTGTTCTCAATCAGCGGCCAAGGTGGTGGTTTTAATTATCTAATTAGCGCAACAAGTGAGCCTCGCTATAACAACTCCATCGGTCGGGAGACAAGTATTCTTGGCGATTTTTTACCGAACGATTTAGTTCGTGAGGAATTTACCGTCGACCAAACCAACAATGAACTTAGTTTAAATATTGGCTACGACATCGCTAGCAATAGCAGCATTAGATTCAATGCATTGTATGGCAATAACGATAACCCTACCGATGTCGATCGAGTGACAGCTAATCTGAGAACCACTCCCAACGGCATTACACTTGAGCGCGAAGATGTGCCGGGTGAGCGCGACAATTGGGAGATTGGCGGCGACTATGAATTTACTAGAAACAATGGTCATCGATTCAAACTTCTAGCAATAGCAAATCAAGACAACAGAGATATCACCAGAAATCGATTCCTAACATTAGGCGACGGTTCAGAAGAACAAAACTTATTTCTGAACACAGGGGCAATCACAGAAGAGAGAATTGTGCGGGCAGCTTACACCATAGACTTATTTGAAAGCCAAGACTTGGAGTTTGGCATAGAAGGCGCCAAAACCACATTAGAAGCCTCACTAGCATTAGGCATTATTGATGCAGCCGGAATTCCTTCACCAGACTTCGGTGGCTTAGTGCCTCAGACTGTAACCAATGCAAATTCGACTGTGGAAGAAATTCGCTTCGAGCCTTTTCTAATTCATAATTGGAGAATTAACCCGAAGCTATCCGTTGAATCAACACTGCTTTATGAAGAGTCAGAAATATCTCAATCTGGCGATGTCTCCAACGAGAGAGATTTTAGCTTTGTAAAACCTAAAATAGATGTCCGTTACGATCTTACCCCAACATTACAGCTGCGAGGCGGTGTTGAACGGATTGTTAGTCAACTGAGTTTCCGTGATTTTGTGGCGGCTAACGACGAGACTGACAATGATGTAAATACGCTTGGTGGTAACGCCGAGCTTAGGCAACAAACACAGTGGCGCTACACTTTAAACACTGAATACCGACTTCCTAACGATATCGGCGTGTTGAGCGGTGAGTTTTTCTATGCCGATCATCAAGACGTCATTGACCGAGTTGATGCTTCCACCTCGGAGGAAAACTTGCTATCTGCCAACGGAAATATAGGTGATGGAATCGAATACGGCATGAACCTAAATGCTAGTATGCGAATGAACATGTTTGACTTACCTAATTTGCAGCTAACCTCTACTTTTACTTTGCAAGACTCGGAAGTAACCGATCCATTCACCGGGGATACGCGTCGCTTTCAGCTTTACAACCGCGGCCGATTTACTTTTGCGTTTAGACATGACATCCCTGAGTGGCGAGTGAATTGGGGCATGCAGTATTTCGACAGAATCGACGGCGGCATGTTCCGCTTTGAAGTCAATGATGTTGAATTTCAAGTTGGCGAACCAAGGGTGAATTTCTTTTCTGAATATATAGATAGTCGCGGCATAACCTATCGGCTTGACTTAGGCGCATTGACCAATGGCGCACAGATTAGAAGAAGAACGCGGTTCATCGGCAGGACGTCTGCTGGGATACTCGAAGAAATCGAAAGCAGAGATACTACTACCGGCGTTGAATTTGGTTTAACGATCAACGGTACTTTCTAGGCTGAAATATGCCAAATTAATACTCGCCAGTATAAAACCAACGCTTTAGAGGCTTGGATGCCTTAGGTGCCAGTTGCTTGCCTGCTCATAAGCGTAAGCAATTCGGCACAAACTTAACTCAGCCAAACGGCTTCCAAGAAACTGAACCGCATAAGGCGTATTAGCTGCAGAGAATCCGCATGGAACAGTAATAGAAGGAGTTCCAGCCAGATCTGCTGGTATTGTAAACTGCCCCTGAAATTTTTGAATGACCGATTTTAACGTTTCCATGTCCCCATATTGCAGTTCTTTCTCTACCTCAAAAACAGAACCACCTGACGGGCAAATAACAGCATCGACATCGCTTAACTGTGACTCGAAACGACTGGTTATCTCAGCGCGAAGATCCATTGCCGCATTGTAATCGGCCTCTGTCATATTTAGACCCAGCGCTAGCACATCACCTAAATAGCCGCCGTAGTCTGCGGCCCGTGCAGGATAGGTGTCTGCATGTGCCTGCAAGGCTTCATAGGCTGTAACTGGAAGCCACGCTGCTCGTAGCTCCTTTGGCCCATCTTCAGGCATAGAAACGCTGACTAACTCCGCCCCCAACTGTTTGAGAGTCTCTATCACCTTGATAATTGCTAAAACCAAGCCGGGGTTTGTTCCTTCGCTTATATAACGTTCGTCAACGCCTATTTTTATTCCGCTTAAGTCGAGGCTTAAGTAATCAAGAATATTTGGAACCGGAGCCCTTAAACTAGTTTCATCACGATGATCAAAACCTGCTATCGCTTCAAATACCGCTGCAGCGTCTTGCACAGTTCTTGTCATCGGGCCCACATGATCAAGTGAATTGGCTAAGGCCATAACCCCAAATCTGCTAACTCGCCCATAAGTGGGTTTTAAACCAACGATACCGTTTGCCATGGCGGGATACCGAATTGAACCGCCGGTGTCGGTACCAAGACTTGCGAAGCAAAGACCCGCCGCTGTTGCCACACCAGAGCCACTAGAAGAAACGCCCGCCCAAAGGTTTTCACCCCATGGGTTTATGGGGATATCAAAGTCTCGGTTATAGCCGGACAGAGCACCTTCGGTGAGATTGAGCTTACCTAAAACTACCGCACCTGCAGCTTCTAGCCTTTCTACAACGGTCGCATCAAAGCTCGGTACGAAATTTTTACGCACTTTGAGCCCGCCCATGGTTTTTACATCTTTGGTAAAGCAAAGATCTTTTACCGCGACAGGAATGCCATGAAGCGGTCCCTTGTAGTTTCCCTCAGCAATCTGCTCCTCTGCTTTTTTTGCAGCGAGCATAGCTTTATCTGCAGTCACGGTTGCATAGCTCAGCAGGGTCTTATCAACTTCTGCAATACGAGTTAGCATCAGTTCAGTCAATTCGACAGGGCCGAGCTCTCCTGTTTGAATCAATTTAGCAACCTGGCTTAAACTGGCGTAGTGAATCAAATCTTCCATATCAAATTAGTAGGCCACAAGTTATAGAGATGCATTAAGCTTAGGGGGTTGGAATTGCATGACCGATCATTTTGCTGCCTTCGAACACAGCGAGATCCATTACGTTTTGATCATCTACAAAAACAAAATCGAGAATCTCGTTGGTGTTACTGTCTGAATGCAACATTACGATAAACATTTCACCCGGTGCTAGGCCTTTAAATACTTCAATGCTTACGTCAGTGTTGTTACCACTGTTCAGGAAGGCAGAGGCAACATACTTATCACCATTAGGAGCGCCGTCTTCAAACGGATGAATGACTAACCAACCGTTTCCATCAATCTGCACTTCGGAGAAGGTCAGAATAGTGCCGTCTCTGCGAACATCGTCAACGTTTATCCAATTGTTATCGCCGTTACCCATACTCATCGCTTGAGCGAGAGCCATTATTGGAGTGAACAAGAGAATAAGTGTAGCAGCGACTTTTTTGATAGTAATACTATTCATGGCCATTCCTTTTTTTCAATTCATACTATTAGTGTTTTCCTAATAGCCATGACGTTACCATTTTTTTAGTCAATACCGCCAATATGTTCCAATACCGATGGAATAATTTGGTCTGCATGGGTAGTCATCAACCAATGTTGGCCATCTGTTTCGATCACCTTATAGGGGCCCTTCATGTACTGCCTTTGGTCAAGCACTGCCGCTCTTCCTACCGCAGAATCATTGCTTCCCCAAACGAATAAGGTCGGCACTGAGGTTTCAGGCGAAGCAGTTATAGTCTCGGTCAAACGCCCCATCTGGCGATACCAGTTCAGCGCTGATGACAAGGCCCGAGGCTCTGAGAGAACCCCTAGATATTCAGTAACATTATCATTGTCCATACCCCCATAAGCTGACTTCAGCAGCGCTAGGCCGTTAAATGTGAGCAGTACTTCAGGGACGATTGGGGTTCTAAATAACGTGAAATAACTACTTCTGGCTTGCTGGTCGGCGTCGTTTAGTAAAGCGTCGGAAAACGCCTGTGGGTGAGCTATAGAAAGACCGGTCCACGTGAGCACACGATCTGGGTGCTCAAGCACTGTCGCCCAACCAACAGCAGCCCCCCAATCATGACCTATTAGGTGGAAGGTTTTAGCACCTACCGCGTCAGCTACAGCTAAGACATCACTGACTAAGTTAGGCAAAGAGTACAGCGCCGCATCAAGCGGTCTAGCACCTGGACTATAGCCGCGCTGGTCAAATGCCAAAACACGATAGCCACTGTTTGACAATGCGGGAATTAGAGGTTTCCACATCGCGGAAGTTACCGGAAATCCGTGCAGCAAGATAACAGTTGCACGGTCTGACTCGTTACCCGCAACCCTTGCTCTAAACTCGAACCCATTCGCTTCAATTCTTAGCAATTCCTCATCGGTGAACGTTGAGGCTTGAGAAAATAATGGCAAGTTTGCGGTTTGTTTACTGTGGTTGAATTCTGCATCTAGCGATAAGTAAGATCCAATTCCTGCTATCAGGACCACCAATAAAATCAGACCTACAAACCCAAAGGCTATTCTCTTTAGTAACTTAATCAGCATGGTTATTCCCTTGGCGCTAGATAAAACAAGTGTTAGGTCAATCTATTTTTTATTTAACCTGCTGGAAACCCAACTTATCTTAACCGCAATCAGTAACCATCATCGCGCTTATTTTAGAAACTATTGCCCCGCTTAAACTTCCGCCACTAAAGCGCTTTCTGTCACTAGATTAATATTTTTAAGCTTGATCTTCAATTCTCTACGCACTAGAAAATAGCTGACGATACCTTGAACAGTAACGGAAAGAATCGAGACGTACCAGACCTGCTCTATAGTAAAACCCGGCTGGTACTTTAAATAAACTGCCATAGGAATAAAAATACTTAAGCGAATAACAGAACTTAATAAAGCGGGCCTAGTATTGCCTAGGCCTTGAAAGACCCCCGAGCAAGTAAACACAATCCCTTGCGCAATAAAGTTAAGAGAAATCAGCTGCAGAAACCCGGCACCAACGGCAATCACCTCCTCATCGTCAGTAAAAAAAGTCACTAGAAGCTCTGGACGCAGTAAAAGCAGTACCGTTGTTACTGCCATTACGATAGTGGAAAGCAATATGCCTTTGTTAAAAGTATCACGCACTCGGTTTCCAAAGCCGGCTCCGAAATTTTGACCAATAATTGGGCCAACAGCAAAAGCAATTGCCATTGTTGGCATAAAAATAGACTGCATAATCCGCCCGCCAATGCTGAAGCCAGCTTGAGCGGCTGCGCCAAAATCTTGAATTAACCAATAAACCATTGAGAAGTAGAGAAATAGAATCGCCATTTCACCACCTGCTGGCAATCCGATATCAAACATCTTGCGCCAGATATCAAAGCGAGGTCGCCAAAGGCGGCGCTCGAAGGATACATATTTTTCCAGTTTGAAAAAATAGAGGGTGAGAAGCACGACTCCAGCAGAAATAGAAATCGTACTTGCTAACCCAGCACCTAAAACACCAAGCGCTGGGCCCGGGCCCCATCCAGCTATTAGAATTGGCGCTAGAATAGTATTAAGGGCCACCGTAAGAACTTGAATTATCATTGCCGGCTTAACAATGCCCGTGGCTCGTAAGGAGGATGACATAGCCATCATCGCAAACTGTAAGGCCATGCCCGGCAAAAACCAAAAAAGAAAAATAAGGCCTTCACTTAAAGCCGCTTTATCTGCTGTGATTGCCGCGAGATAGGGTTTGGAAAAAGCGTAGCCCAGCACCAAAGTGATAACCGCGCAAATAGCAGATAACACTAATGATTGGTTGAAAACCAAATTGGCTTGCGCTTGATCTTTACGCCCAACCGATTGTGAGATCATCGCAACAGCGCTGACACCGAGAACTTGAGTCAGCGCCATGATCATAAAGAGGATAGTGCCTGCGGCACCAACCCCGGCAACGGCGTCATCACTAATGGCCGCCACAAAGTACAAATCAACAAGCAAGTAAAGTGTTTGAAAGATCATTCCCGCGGCAACTGGCATTGCCATCGCCAAAATTATCTTTGTAGAAGAACCTTGGGTAAGATCTTTCATATGTACTTCGCCTAAATGGGTTATATAGCTATGGTTCTGTGGCTATGAACAGGCCAAGGGATCTGAGCTATTTTTAGCGGCGTAAGATTATCACTAACTCGTTGAAATAGGGACGAATATAGGAAAAATAGATTTCTTTACATACGCTCTCAGATTGGCAATATGGGCAGCAATAATTAGATAGCCGCGGGTGATGCTTTTTTCTCAGCGTTTATTTGTATCTCACTAGGCTCAGTAGGCTCAGTAGAAAGTGAGAGGAGATTGAGCGCCCCGAGATCGGTGTGTAATTGACGTGTAATAGTAGCAAAGCATTCTCAGAACAATACTGACCTAAAAGAACAAAGCACTTGTGCCAGCTTCAATAGCACCGCGTTAATCTATTCCGAAGGCTGGGTATCTTTTTTAGTTGGACCTGAGACGTTAAGGCCGCAATAATGCATAAGCTGTTAATCAAATTTCACCATCTCGCCAAAAAGTGCCTAACAACGAAATGTCCGCTAAAAAATTCCACCAAATCACTGTCACCGCAGTTGTCATTGCCAATATGGTTGGCACAGGCGTGTTTACCAGTCTAGGGTTTCAGCTGCTTGATATTCGCTCCGGATTTGTTCTATTAATGCTTTGGGCTGTTGGCGGCTTAGCCGCTCTCTGTGGGGCCATGACCTATGCTGAACTAGGCGCTGCGATGCCCCGTTCAGGCGGCGAATACAATTTTCTAACCCGTATCTATCATCCAGCCGCCGGATTTGTATCTGGCTGGGTGTCCGCAACAATCGGTTTTGCCGGCCCGGTTGCGCTAGCTGCTATGACCTTCGCAGCGTATGCCACCACTGTATTGCCCGGCGAGCCATCACCAGTATTCGAGAAATCTTTAGCGGCCGGGTTACTTATAATTCTTACGTCTATTCATGCAACCAACCGGCGCAACAGCGGGGGTATACAGTTAGTTTTCACCATCTTGAAGGTCGCTGTAATTATGTTGTTCTGTGTCGCTGCAGTTGTGATGGTTGAAATCCCACAGCCGGTAAACTTTTTTCCAAGCGAAGGCGATGGCGCTTTACTCACCAGTGGCGAATTTGCTGTTGCGCTAATTTATGTAAGCTATGCGTACGCGGGTTGGAACGCGGCAACCTATTTGAGCAGCGAACTTGAGGAGCCTCAGCGAACACTGCCTTGGATTTTAATGACCGGCACGCTGATCGTTATGACCCTTTATGTGGCACTAAATTTTGTGTTTCTTTATGCGGCGCCGATGGATTCAATGGCCGGTCAGTTAGAAGTAGGCTATATCGCGGCTGAGGCGGCTTTTGGCGACATTGGTGGCCGACTCACGGGAATTGTTCTTGCAATGCTACTCGTCTCGACCGTGAGCGCTATGACGATGGCGGGTCCTCGAGTTATTCAAGTAATTGGTGAAGATTTTCCAGCCTTAGCCATTTTGGGCCAAAAGAATAAGGACGGAATGCCGGCCAATGCAATATTTCTCCAATCTTCAATAGCGATGCTATTTATACTTTCTTCAACATTCGAATCTATACTCGTGTTTGCCGGATTCACTCTGGCTCTCAATAGCTTTGCTACAGTATTGGGAATATTTATTCTGCGTTGGAAACAGCCAAACCTAGACAGACCATACAGAACTTTCCTTTACCCCTTGCCGCCACTTATTTATCTTACGCTAACGGGATGGACGCTTTGGTTTGTTCTCCTGTCAAGACCTCTCGAAGGGTTATTCGGGCTTGGCGTTATTGGCTCTGGATTGCTGCTTTACTTTTTTTCTTCGTTTAAATCGTCAGACGCTAACTAACGGAATTTATTATGCTTTTAAAACACAGCTTAATTAATTTTATACATTCTAAGAGCCTTTCATTTCTAGTGTTAGGGCTTATCCTATCCTCCCTGAGTGTCAAAGCCTTGACTGATGATTCTGTTGCACACTATATGGCTAACGAGGCTTTAATGGTTGTACACGGGGATACTAAAATTATGTTCGATCCCATCTACAAAAACAGTTACAACAACTACATGCTATTACCTGATGAGATGGAAGCTGCGCTTTTCGCTGGCGAAGCTCCGTATGATGGGCTGGATGCCATTTTTATAAGCCACTATCACGGCGATCATTTTAGCCCGGAAGATGTGATCCGCTTTATGAAAGCTAGACCGGACGTAGAGCTGTATGCGCCAAGCCAAGCAGTTGTGGCGCTGCGCGTTGTCGCCACCGATGCAGACCAAAGGGTTTTTGATAGAGTTAAAATTGTGGACCTTGAATATAAGGATGCACCTGTCACCTTAAACGTGAATAACCTCAAGATCGAAGCTATCCGCATTCCCCATAGCGGTTGGCCCACTGGCCGACTCGATATCGCCAATATTGTGTGGCGTGTAACTCTCGATAACGCGACTACGGTGATTCACTTAGGCGACGCCGATGCTAACGATGTGCACTTTGCTACTGACCCGGAATTTTGGAATAGTAATCAGCCTGATATGGCTTTCCCTCCCTACTGGTTCTATTCTTCTCAAAGTGGATTGGACATATTAAGCAGCCGTATCGCAGCCAAGCAAAGCGTGGGCATTCACGTCCCCGAAGCCATGTCCAATGATGCCAGTGCGTGGCCAGCTCAATTAAAAAATGTAGACTTGTTCACCATTCCCGGCGAAACACGATCTATTTCAGGGCATTAGGGTCCGGCTCGGCAGACGTCTATTGTCGAATTACTTGTTGGCGTCACTATCAGTCGCTGTATCAGGTAAAATGGAAAGACCAGCTTACAAAAAAGGCCTATTTGTTAAGCGAAACACATCGTCACGCAAACTTGGACACAGCAAGTAAAACTTGTTTTTTCTTTTTATGAAAACTTGTTTAACTTGAATTTTTACAAGTATCTAAACCCATTTCGACCCGCACCACAGATTTAGTATCGAATGACTAACGCGGTTAAATAACACTGACGTCGCAAATTATGGAGTTGAACCTATGAGCGCAACCAGAAAGCAGTCAAAGAGCACCTTGCTAAGCAATGGCAAAGACTACAGCTACTACAGCCTCAAGGCCTTAGCCGCGCAGGGTTACCCGACAATCAGCGGCCTACCGGTATCGATAAAGATTTTGTTAGAGAATCTGCTGCGTCACTGTGATAACAATGTGGTGAACACCCAGCACATTGCCGACCTAGCCAACTGGAAAACCACTCAATACCAAGGCAAAGAAATATTGTTTCACCCAGTGCGAGTACTAATGCAGGACTTCACCGGCGTGCCAGCAGTGGTCGATTTGGCAGCGATGCGTGATGCTGTGGCCAAAGCTGGGGGCGACCCGAGCTTGATCAACCCTATCAATCAGGTTGATCTGGTTATTGATCACTCCGTCATGGTTGATAAATATGCCAGCGATTCTGCTTTTAAAGAAAACGTAACGATTGAAATGGAAAGAAACCGCGAACGCTATCAGTTTTTGCGCTGGGGCCAAAATGCTTTTAATAATTTTAGAGTTGTGCCTCCAGGCACTGGTATTTGTCACCAAGTGAATTTGGAGTATCTAGCCAAGTCAGTCTGGCACGAAGAGATTGACGGTGAACTGTGGGCCTACCCTGATACGGTAGTCGGCACAGACAGTCACACCACAATGATTAATGGTCTTGGTGTCCTCGGCTGGGGTGTAGGCGGTATAGAAGCTGAGGCCGCCATGCTAGGCCAGCCAATATCTATGAATATTCCTGAAGTTGTTGGATTTAAGCTCGAAGGCGACCTGCTTGAGGGAATGACTGCAACAGATCTAGTTCTCACTATAACTGAAATGCTAAGAGGGCACGGTGTTGTAGGTAAGTTTGTAGAGTTCTTTGGCCCCGGTCTGAATAATTTAAGCCTGGCCGACAAGGCCACAATCGCCAATATGACTCCCGAGTACGGTGCTACCTGTACGTTCTTCCCGGTCGATAAAACAACCCTGGATTACTTGGAATTGACAGGTCGGGATAGCGACACAATAGATCTGGTTAAAACTTACAGTAAAGCCCAGGGCCTTTGGCTTGATGACGACGCCAACACTCAGTTCAGCAGCGAGCTAAGTCTGAACTTGAATACTGTCGTTCCCTGTGTCGCCGGACCTAAACGTCCCCAAGACCGTGTCCCTGTGGCAACATTGAAAAAAAGCTTGATAAGTTTGCTCGACAACAAGCCTCCTAAAACGTATCCCATTGCCGGCAAAAAGTATTCTTTAACCGACGGGGATGTGGTTATCGCCGCAATCACATCTTGCACCAACACATCCAATCCTGATGTCATGATGGCAGCGGGTTTGGTTGCACAAAAAGCAGCAAGCAAAGGCTTAAGTACAAAACCGTGGGTAAAGACGTCTTTGGCCCCCGGCTCGAAAGTTGTCACCGACTATCTTGCCAAGGCAGGATTACAAGAACCTTTAGACGCCATGGGTTTCAACCTTGTCGGTTACGGCTGCACTACTTGCATCGGCAACTCTGGGCCTTTGGCTAATGAGATTGAAGAAGCGATCGATAAAGGCGAGCTCACTGTTTGCTCAATGTTATCCGGAAATAGAAATTTTGAAGGCAGAATTCACCAAAAGACCCAAGGCAACTGGCTTGCCTCCCCTCCACTTGTTGTCGCCTATGCAATCGCAGGCACTATCAATATAGATCTCAGCACTGAGTCCTTGGGAGAGGATAGCAGTGGCAATCCGGTTTATCTAAAAGACATTTGGCCAAGCAATCATGAAATTCAAGAAGCCGTGCAGTTAGTCAAAAAACAGATGTTTACCAAGAGTTATTCTGAAGTCTTCGATGGCGATGAGGAATGGAACTCCCTGCCGTTGGTGAAAAGTAAAACATATAGCTGGAACGATGACTCTACATATATCAAGAGCCCTCCTTATTTCAGTGACTCTATTGTGAATGTAGAAGGCAATATTACAGATGCCAAGATTCTCGCCATACTCGGCGACTCTGTCACTACGGATCATATCTCGCCCGCCGGCTCAATTGCGGTTAAAAGCCCTGCTGGGGATTATCTAGCAGATAAAGCAATACCTAAAACGCAATTCAACTCCTATGGCTCCAGAAGAGGCAATCACGAAATTATGATGCGAGGCACCTTTGCCAACATACGCATTAAGAATGAAATGCTCGGAGGAATCGAAGGTGGCTACACTCGCATGTCCGGAAAAAAAGAGGCTTTGCCTATTTATGATGCAGCCATGAAATATCAGACGCAAGCGACTCCATTAGTCATTTTTGCAGGAAAAGAATATGGCACCGGCTCAAGCCGTGATTGGGCAGCGAAAGGCACTATGCTGCTAGGAGTAAAAGCTGTAATCGCCGAAAGCTTCGAGCGCATTCATAGATCGAATCTCGCGGGCATGGGCGTACTGCCTCTGCAGTTCCAAAATGGTGTATCAAGAAAGTCTCTTGGACTGACCGGCGATGAAACCATTAGCCTTACCGGCCTTAGTGATATAGCAACGGGAATAACAGTTACTTTAAATGTACAAGCTGCTGACGGTTCGATTCAAGAATGTGAGCTGCTATGCCGGCTCGATACTAGTCTTGAAGTAGATTACTTTAAATTCGGCGGCATCATGCCTTATGTGGTTTCTCAATTGCTTGAGACTTAAAGAGAGAGAAAAGCTGACTAAGGGTTATAACCCTAGTCAGCTTTTTAATTTTCCAGCCTGCCCAGTGCTGCCAATTACAACTAATTTACGTCCCCCGGAGAATTACTCCAATTGAAGCCATACCAAAGTTCTCTTATTCTAGTTTTGAAGTTCCATCCTGCCCGGTTCTTTTTTAAAGTGAAGATACACAGATAGTCAATAACGCGTATGATCGTTAATTTTGTGCAAAAACTTACTAACATTGTAAACCGAGGACAGGAATCTTAATACTGACGAAAAACTAATTCTCGAGCTCCTTCATGTTAGAGTGCTTAATCTTGGAGAAGGCTGGCATCACCAAACCACCCAAACACCGATGGAAAGTCAACTTAAGGATGCTCAAATTGAAAATATCAATGGGGCAAGAGGATGGTTTTTTGGCTATCCAGGATCAGCTGAAGTTTGGAACAATGTAAAAACATAGGTTCGTACCAATACAACATATCGTTGACAGAAATTTGAAGTAAATGTTAGCGGAACATGACAATAAAATAGAAAGGAGTCACTACGCGCTCCAATTATTTTGGCTCTATGTGTATCGTAGCGTAGAATTATTTCTAGCGTGATGTAGTTTAGTAAATTACTAATCCATGAAAAACAAATCCAAGATCGTCACATTGTTACTAACACTTCCTTTATTTTCCGGGGTCGGTTACTACTTCATTTCTCCGAAGTCTATAATCACCAATCTATCTAACAACAGTTACGATGAGTTCAATATATCACTACCAACTAGCAGAATTTCGTTCGGACCAATTACGGCGAATAGTTCCTATACTATTTTCTATTCACGTCAGCGAAAAAAAGGCATAGGAAAGTATTCGTTAATAGCTAATAATTTGGAAATTTCCGGTAACGAATTTGCCTATGCCGAAGGCACCGAATTTGGCAGGGTATTGAGGTTTACAATAGAAAGTAATGGGCAAATATCTGTCAGTAATTAGAGAATAGTAGCATTACTGCTAAGTCCGGCACATAACAATAAAAGGACAAGTAAGCGCTGCGTGCTCAATAATTCAGGCGATTCTGTTCTAAATTCTAACTCCATGCCCTTAATAAAATTAACAAGGCTTTTTTATGAAACTAAGAATGATTACCGCGCTGCTATGTTTAGGATTCCTTTTTTCACAATCAAGCAATGCTAGCGATGCTAATCAATTTGTTGGCACTTGGCTTCTTGTTCATATTCAATCACGCAATGATTCCGGCGACTGGGTGATACCCGATTCTGCAGCTGGAAGTACTGGCTACCTTACTTATAGTAATGACGGTTATATGTCATTCCAATCTGAACAACCCGGCGGTCCTGATTTCAAAAACAAAGGTTTTCTTGATT
Source organism: Pseudohongiellaceae bacterium (assembly GCA_047617605.1). GTDB lineage: Bacteria > Pseudomonadota > Gammaproteobacteria > Pseudomonadales > Pseudohongiellaceae > UBA9145. The sequence goes on from JBLGBJ010000017.1 coordinate 31,243, forward strand.
TTACAATCGAAGAACTCAGAGCCGTACTTTCAAATTATGGCGCCTATTTCGGAACTTATGAGATTGACGAGCACGCAAATACCATGACCCATAATGTAGTTGGAAATATTAACCGGTCTCGAACAGGCACTTCCTCATCACGAACTTATGTTTTCGATGAGTCTCAGTTAACATTAACGATTGGTGAAAGCCTTCGCTATGTTTGGAAAAGACCCTAGTTCGGGTTACAACAGACACTGAGGCGTAACGGCCCGATTAACAGCGAATCGTTAAGGCTCTATGTCACAAATCACTTTACGGCTCTTAGAAGTGATGATAATTACGGAAATTTAATTGTTAAAGGTATCAACAGCTAATGCAAAAAAAAGAACTGGTTCAAAATTGGCGAGAGCGCATTATCACTTTATGCGAATCCAAGCTGGGTAGAAAACTTATGGCGAAAGAAGTCGATTATATCAGCTCACTTAATACATTTCTGGCGTTAGAGTATTTGCAAAATGAGGCTGAACTTGCGGCAACAAACGAACTTGAAATCCATCTAGAAGAAGTGGTGTCTTTATTTGAAAATAGCAATAAAAGTTAATGTGAAATATATCAATTGACTCACAAAGATTTGTCGCACGTACCGGGCAATAATGCGATGCGAGGCTTCTACGCTCAAACTAACACGGTTCCGAAGTCTTTTTTATCTCATAAAGGAACTAAAATAATGAAAAATGAACCCTTCCCTATGACGGTGTTATTGATCGGCTTAACAAACGTTTTCAAGCTCAAGCATATGTGTCGTTAATGGCCGCACGTGTTGGTGCAGAGGATGTCTTTGGCACTGGTGAACTCTATACAAAAGCATTTGGTCTGGTTGGGGTGGGCCGGTTTGAACTCGCAAGCGGCAAAGTTGAATTGATTCTTGAGTTTACGGAGAGCCAAGGCCAACCGATTGGAAATATGGGCCTCGGTATAGCAATTTTGAGTAGAGAGTCAGATGACTCAGTTAAATCTATACCACACATAGTTTTTCGAGTAAGTGACATTGATTTGGTTTATTTCGACGCGCTTGAACTTGGCGGCATAAAGGTTCAGGAGCCCACGGCTATTAGTGATCTTGGTATTACAATTGCTATGCTTGAAGATCCAGCCGGTAATGCTATCGAGTTACTTGAACAATACAGATAAAGAATAGTCTTGGATCACTCTATTTAACCTGCTTTTGTTTGCAATTGCTCGCAAGGCAAGAAGTTAAATAAGGCACAACCAACATATGAAAAGAGGCCAAAAGAAGAAGGCGCGATGGCTCATATTTAGAATGAAAACTTACCACTGTAAGTAGAAACACAATGAAGCAGCACCATTTCTGCCGGATTCATAGTTCAAATTAGCTAGAACGATATTGTATGAAGCTCTAGTTTATAATTAAATTTGTTAACTCTAAAGATCTCCATGATATTACTGGCGTATTTGGAGATGAATACTTTCTTAAAATATTGGGCTCACTGGAATGGCCTGGCACGGCTGATTTTCAGGGCAAACTACGCGATATTCTCCTTTTATCATTGCAAGATCTTGAGCCACCGAAAGCCGTTGAAGTGATCTTGCAATTACACTTAGGCGATGCTCGATCGCCAAACCAGATTCAAAATATCGCACCAGATGCTAGATCAGGAACTCTGGCAAGTATAGGCATACATCTCACCACATAAGCCTGCGTTTCCTGTTGGTGCTGCCCTATATGAAGCCATTCCCATAAATTTCACCCTGCCTGACGCGATATGCTTAACTCTAAACATTAAACCTGTAGATGATATCCGCGAAAATATTCTATTGAATAGCCCGGACCAAAGCTTTTACCTTAGTCTCATATCAGATGGTATTGATGACACAGGGACATCAAAGAGGTCATTTGACGAATAGCTTGCTAGCCAAACTTTCCCTAAGGGGGTATTGGGCTATGTGGATTGCACCTTTTTTGAGCGCTAAACTGAGTCCAGATCAGTTGGCGTGATTGACTCCGCCGCTTGGCTTGAAGCTTTCAACCCAAGGAAGTCCTGAGTATCCCATGCTTATCCTGATGAAAAAGGAAGCTAAGCGCCCAACCTAAAACAGATTTCTAGGACACACTTAATTCCGTAAAGCTGTTGCTGCGGGGCATTACCGCGAGGATACGTTCACTTTTGGCAGCGCAGGGGTGTTCTCCTCGTTTTACCGCCATTGTGGGATTGGTGTAAATGAAGCTCGAAAGGAAATAGTCTTCCTATGCGCAACTTTTTGACGCGCAGTCACAGTACAAAGTGCAGCGCCCCAGCTTGATACTGACCTTTTTGTGACATGCAAAAGAAACCCGCTCTGATACGATCACGCTCGACAGCGCCTACAATTTAGGACGGGGCAGATGCTTGATTGAGCTTGACTAAAGCCTTATTGTTATCAGCGCGACGGCTTATTAGAGCAGCGAACGGTAGAGACAGCTAAACACAAGCAAGCCGCTATAAAAGCGCCTGCAAATCTAGATTTCGCTGTTTTTTACGCGTGACCGGGAGTAAATGTACGCAAAACATGACAAAAGGATCAAAAAGCGCCATAAAGTGCACTTATTAACACGAGCGTTATGTGTTCGTGAGTGACATAATGTATTCATTGGAAGTAATAGGCCGGTATTTGGCTATGTTATTTCTAGGTGCACATTTTTAATCATCAGTATAGGAAAGCAAGCAATGAGCAAAGGTACAGTGAAGTGGTTTAATGCAGATAAAGGATTTGGATTTATAACACCAGAAGATGGGGGCAAGGATCTATTTGTTCATTTCTCTGAAATTAAGAGCAATGGCGAATTTGCAACACTCAACGACGGTCAGTCAGTAGAATTTGAAGTTGGTGAAGGCCAGAAAGGGCCATGCGCTACTGGCGTAGTACCCTTATAGACCGTTATAGACCCTTAAACACTCTTGATAGTGTGGCTATAGAAGGTTATAGCGCCATTGTAATAGGTGTTTGCTGCTTGTTTGGTGATATTGTCAACACATAGCAATCAGATCAGATAGGAACCAGGGCTACGCCCTGATTCCTACCACTCAGGGCGGTTATAACCCAGAGTTGCAGTATTTACGACTTAATGCGCAGCATTGTAACCAGTGCTTGCGCATGTTCTGCTGCCTCCACGCCCAGTGGTGTCAGAAAACCCCCATCTTCCAAAGTAACGATGTTTTTCTCGAAAAGTCGCTTAGCGGCAGCAATTCGTCCGGGCGCTGCTTCGTGGTGAATTTTTAGACCTTCTAACGAGCTGTGCAGATCGAATAGATTTAACAATCCCACTTCTTCTAAAAATTCCTGATTTAAATTCATCTTTTTGTCTCTTTTAATAGTTAGAGCCACGATTGATGGCACCAATCTTGTTGTTAGTAGGTTAGTCGAAATTCAAACTAAGCCCTAAGTTTTCGGACTAAACGCTTTCTCCAGCCTTCATCTAAGTAGGGTAACGAGTCTAACGCGGTTTTGGTAATTCGCTTATCTCCATCGGCACTGAGCGTAGCTCGCCACAGGTCGAAAACAGTAACCCCTGACTCCCCGCTTTGCAACAAACTAAAGCTATCTCCTAATTTGAATTCGCGGCTGAGTAACTTCTACGATAGTCGAGCCAAGCTGCTAACGCGCACCAATGGAAACCGTCTCATCCTCTAGGCGGCCAATGTTTAGGTTCTCGCCAAATTGGGAATCATCCAACTTTGGTTATTTTAAGCGCCTCTCCTAATACCGGTAATGGGCGTCTGGATAGACGTAGATCGCTTTATCTCGGCCACCGTAAAATCTCAAATCTGCTTAAACGTCGCTTTCGATACCTAGCTCGCTTACTTTTATATTTTTCTCAGTGCGAGACTTAAAAATACCAGTAGAGTGTTCTTTCCCATTATGAAAAATTTGCAAGGCACCACCAACAAAAACTCCGATAATTACGGACCCCACCATTAAGCCCCCCTATTTCTTTTCGCGCAATTGTAGAGGCATAGACGACGCAACTAACTTACGACAAGCTAGATCTTTTTTACTGCGAACGCTTTGTTAATAGCCTTTGCAACTGCCGTATATGCCCCTGTTTTAAGCAGGGTCCCGTGAGCTGCCAACAAACTATCAAACTCCACTGCTAGGAGCTTACGAAATTGTGATTCTAAGCTTTGGTTTTCCGCGGTCATAAATTTCAACCAAATTGGACCTACAATGGTGGTTCTAGGAAAACCAATAAATGGCATTAGTAATTTCGCCGGTAAATTGTTATAGCTGTAGTCACCGTAGTTTTGAATTGCATCGCAGGTTAGTAACAAACCTTTACCGACCTTAATTAACAATACACACTCAGGCTGTACGCTGCCGGTAAACTCTATAACTTCAGCGTTTGGAAATGGCAGCTGACAACCCGCTAAAATCTCATTGTCGATCTTAGGTGATGGGTAGGTCGAACCATTCGCCTGCGACCACATGGAAGCAGAATACTTTTCGATATAGTAAGGGTCATCAACTCCATGAAACGCCCCCAATCGCACGAGATGCTTTATCTTCCCTAAGGCCTCAATCTGCAACTCAACCTCATGACTTACTCGAATAGGGTTGATTAAGGAGAGCTCATCACCCTGTCGAATAATTGCCATGTTCCGAGAGATGCGCAATATTGGATTCATCTTTATGCTGCCACGCACCATAAAAATATTTTCTTCTATTTTTTCAACTTTACCGTGTGGGTAAATCTTTGATTGGTCTGACATACTTGGAATCCTCTTTTTATTATAAGTTTTATTGAGGCTCAACTGCCGGTTAGCCGCGCTACCGGACAATTGGCAGATTTGGAATTTTCTTCATCGATGCAGGAAGCTTTATTAATACTGCAACCTACATCAGCAACAACTTCTTTTATCCGATAAGCCGATATTCATAGCTTATTTAACTAAAACGAGCTGTTAGTAGCCGCGTAGCAAAAACGGATTTATTCACATTTATGCACCTAGCATTCTAGCGCAATTGTTCTCTTATTAGTGAAGCCAAAAGCTTGCGATAGTTTCAGCTACGTATTTCTCATAGAACTACAGCAACCCACTGATTAGCTGCTTGGCATTTGATGGCGGCCTTTATCTAACTGCTTTGCACCACTGAGCCTTTAAGAATTCCAACACAGAACCCATGGCCAAATACTACCGAACAGCTTAGCCTAAGAAGCCCCACACCTCTGGCGCATTGGCCGAAATAAGTCAAACTAAACGCCTTTTATAAAGTGTCACGGATTGACGGATACCGCGTTACCTATCGATGGTTTAGATAACGCTTAGGGGGAGGCTGGATCAAGACTGGACCTTGGTGACAATATCTGGCGATGGTAACTGGGCTTCGCCACGAAAAGCCTAAAATGGTCACCAGGATGAGCCACGCTTATCTGGCAATCAATGGATAATACAGACTTTATTCAGGACAAAAAAAACAGCCTCAAAGAGACTGTAAATAAACTGGAGTTACCCAGGGGGAAGAACCGTTCAATCCTAATCACTGAAATTTAGCTTAAGCCTCTTTAGCCTCTTTAGCCTCTTTAGCAGCGCTCGTTGCTATTAACGAAGCATATCTTTCTTCAACAGGAACAAACTTACCCTGTGTTTCGTCGTAAGCGTTTACCGAGCCGTGCTCAATATCGTAAACCCAGCCGTGTAAATCAACTTCCCCAGTGCTCATTTTCGCCAAGACAGCTGGATGTGTTCTGAGGTGTTGAAGCTGAAGAAGCACGTTTTCCTCTGTAACGCTGCCTAATTCATTTTCAGTAGCGCCGCGGTGTTTAGCTCTAACTACTTCAACCGCAGCACGGGTATGATCTAACCATTCTTGGACGTGGGGGAGGTCACCAAGAGCAGAAACATTAAGTGCGCCTTTCATAGCACCGCAGTCTGTATGTCCGCATATTACAATGTGTTTAACACCAAGAGCCGCCACAGCAAATTCTATAGAAGCGGTCACACCACCGGCCACTCGCGCATGCGGAGGTACAATATTGCCGGCATTTCGAATAATGAATAGTTCACCCGGCTCAGTTTGGGTAATCATATTAGGATCGATTCGAGAGTCAGAGCAGGTTATGAAAAGCACTTCAGGGCTCTGCCCGTTAGCTAATTCGGCAAAAAGCTTTCTACGCTCTGCAAAAGAAGTCGATTTAAATTTAACAACACCTGAAATAACTTTTTCCATCTCTAGACTCCTAACTCTTTTACAATTGCTTAGTGTGGAGCGATGGTAGAGTGTTTTATTAATCAAAGTTAGGTAATATTCTGTTAGTCGTTATAACTTTATACTATCATCAATATTGTGGGAAATTTTGTGGAAGCCTTAGATAAACTGAGTTTGAGACAACTTCGCTACTTCGCCGCGGTGGCGGAATACGGAAGTTTCCGGCAGGCTGCATTCAAGTTGAATATAACCCAACCTACTCTGAGCAATCAGATTTCTGTCTTGGAAGAGCTGTTAAGTCTGCAATTGTTCGAACGATCTCGCAGCGGCACAAGTACCACTGTCGAGGGGCGCGAGTTGCTGATCAGCGCTCGCCGGGTAATAGAAGAAGCGCAGGGATTCTCGACCCAAGCAGGCTCCCTCTCCGGCGGAGGAATCGGCACTTACAGACTGGGAGTCACCCCTACTTTGGGACCTTATCTGCTCCCTCATATATTGAGCCCAATAAACAGCCGCTATAAAGACCTAAAACTCTATGTGAGAGAGGAAGCTCCTAGTGATTTAGAGAGCGGCCTGATCAACAGTCAATTTGATTTCATTCTAAGCACGCTGCCTATTATGTCCAAAGAGCTCGTTGTCATGCCACTGTTTAGAGAGCCGCTTAAATTGGCCATTACTAAAGACCATAGACTTGCCAACAAGGTCCGAATTAATCGAACGGATTTATTCGGCGAGCAGGTGCTAACCATTAGCGAACATCATTTGTTTCACCGCCAAATTTCTGAACTGTGCGAAAAAGTAGGTGCATCGGTGCGCCGAGATTACGAAGGGACAAGTTTGGATACTCTCAGACAGATGGTCGTTATGGGAATGGGAATGGCGTTTTTGCCAGCTCTTTATGTACGCTCTGAGATCCGCCAGGAAAGTGAACTACGCATAGCGAATGTAGAAGGGGTCAACGTGGTACGAAATCACGCTTTGGTTTGGCGAAAGACTTCACCGGCTAGAAACTTCTATCGCCAGCTAGCTTTAGAAATTAGAGAGATTGTTAGCGAAACGCTAAGTGACGTTGTTATTCCGATCAAGGGTTGAAATTAAAGGGGTAAACAATTAAAGGGGTCGGAGGCATTTAAAAAATTTAGAAGATCTAGGCGTCTAACGCAGCCGGGGAGTTTTGATATGTCGAAGCAATTACTCCGACATATCAAATTCATCTATTGAATTGCCGTGGGGCTACTCAGCACCGTCCAAGCGTTTGATCTTGCGCTTAATAAGCCGTTCAATCGCTTTCAGCTGCTTCATTTCATCTTGTGAGACGAATGAAATTGCCTGGCCACTTTCGCCCGCCCTGCCCGTGCGTCCAATTCTGTGAACATAGTCTGCGGGCACGTGAGGAAGATCGAAATTCACTACCAGGCTCAACAAATCGATGTCTATACCACGCGCTGCAATATCTGTAGCGACTAGAACCTGAACTTTATCATCCTTAAAATCTTGCAGGGCTTTAGTACGTTGAGCCTGACTTTTGTTGCCGTGAATAGCCGCAGCACTCAGCCCGCTTTTACTAAGCTGTTTTACCAACTTATTAGCTCCGTGCTTGGTTCGGCTAAACACCAAGACCTGCTCCGACGTATTACTAACAAGCTCAGTCAGAAGCGCTGCTTTATTTTCTTTCTCAACCCAATAAACACCTTGGCTTATCTTCTCAACAGTTGAGTTTCTTGGCGCCACGTCAATCTCTATTGGATTTCTACATATAGTTCCAGCGAGCTTACGAATTTCTTGGGAGAAAGTAGCAGAAAACATTAGGTTCTGCCTTTTTTCTGGAATCAATTTGAGAATCTTTCTAATATCTCTAATAAATCCCATATCAAGCATTCTGTCTGCTTCATCGAGAACTAGCACTTCAATATTATGAAAACGTATAGCGTTCTGTTGGTATAAATCCAGCAGACGCCCAGGTGTTGCGACCAGAACATCCACACCGCGACTTAGAGTTTTCAACTGTGGGTTAATATTTACTCCACCAAAAACTACAGCAGATTTTATCTGCTCGTTTTGACCATAGGTCTTAATACTTTCATGAACCTGGGCTGCCAGCTCTCGAGTAGGAGTTAGAATCAAAGCGCGAGCTCGACAAGGTTTAACACGTGACTCGCCGCTCAAATGTTGAAGCAATGGCAAAACGAAACCCGCAGTTTTACCTGTTCCTGTTTGAGCCGCTGCCATGACATCGGCACCCCTTAAAATGGCAGGAATTGCTTGTAGCTGAATTGGTGTGGGTACTGTATATCCTTCTTTTTCTACGGCACGTAGTAAGGAGTCGGATAATCCTAGTGATGTAAATGACATTTGTTTTCTCGTTTCTTAAATTTACAAAAATATACAGAACTGCCACCCCCTAATATATTTAATAGACGGGCACGCAGATGCTGCGAATTCTAATTGAGCCTAACTGTAGTGTTTGGCTGCACGGTTGTGCAATCGATAGGTATGGCTTGAAGTTGGGTGTCGCGTTGTAACGGTGAAGTCACGACAGCAAAAGCAGGCTACGACTCGCGCTCAAAAATGATATATGCATTTTAAAGCCTTATACGAGTGGTTTTTATCAGATGACTTTATTGCTAAAGCATTGCACTCGCTTCGAATAACGTTGAGCCATTCGAAACTGGGCGCGACATTACCACTAAAGCCGATCAATAGCTCCGTTTTTTTGAGCAAAATTTAGCTTATTTCACGCTAAACACGATGAGCTGATTCACCAAACTGCACTTTTAGTAACCTTAGCGCGTGCAAAGCTAGGTATTTCAGTCAATCACACCACTTAGTATCCTGCCTACTTTGAGGTATGATCCGAGCACAAAGAATAACTACAAACCAAACATAAAATAGATCTATCTACCCAAACGAGACAGGAGATATTAGTGAATAAGCTAAATAGAAGTGTACGATTCAGCAAGGGCTTGATGCTTTTGATGATGTCCCTACTAGTTGCATGCGGCACAAGCACAACGATCAATTTAGACATAGGAAGCCGTGATTTAGCAAATGCCTCACCTGAATCCGTAGGTATGGATTCTGATAGATTAGACCGCGTTACTGCCGCCATGCAGGGTTTTGTAGACGATGGCCTATTGTCCGGCGCCGTTACAATGGTCGCCAGAGACAATAAAATTGTCCATTTTGAGTCCGTTGGACAGCGCGATATAGAAGCTGGCGCGGCGATGACAAACGATACTATTTTCAGAATCTATTCAATGAGCAAGCCTATTACTGGCGTGGCGTTGATGATGTTATACGAAGAAGGCATGTTTAAGCTTTCTGACCCTGTGGAAAAGCACCTACCTGAATTCAAGGGTATGCAGGTGTTTGCAGGCATGGGTGACGACGGCAACATGATCACCGAACCTCCAGGTCACCCAATGACCATTCGAGAGCTTATGAGCCACACAGGCGGCCTGACTTATGGCGTATTTGCACAGTCACCAGTTGATACCATGTATGTTGATGCCGGCATGCTAGATACCACAGTTCCGCTTAGTGAAATGGTTGCAGAGCTTGGCAAGATACCCTTGAAGCATCAACCGGGTTCTGCTTGGGAGTACAGCGTGTCGGTCGATGTGCAGGGCTACTTAGTTGAAAAACTTGCTGGCCAATCATTTGGCAGCTTTTTAGAAGAGCGAATATTTACTCCTTTAAAAATGATTGATACAGATTTCCATGTGCCGGCTGACAAAGCAGATCGATTTGCACAGATGTATGTCAATTCCGCTGAAAGCTTACTCACTCCGAGTGAAATGTTTCCAGGCGCCGATTTCTTGGTTGACCCTGTTCTAGAGGGCGGCGGTGGCGGCTTAGTATCCAGCACTATGGATTACATGCGCTTCAGCCAAATGCTCCTTAACGGTGGCGAACTAGATGGTATTCGAATTCTTGCTCCATTAACGGTGGACTTGATGCATCGTGATCAGTTGCCAGACGCCGTTAAAAGTATTGGCCTTGGAAACCGTGGCACAACCTTTGGTTTAGACTTTGCGATTATAGAAGACACTGTAGAGGCTGAAGGCTATTCCAAAGGCGAGTACTTTTGGGGCGGCGCGGCAGGCACTTGGTTCTGGATAGATCCGGTAGAAAACTTAGTCTTTATCGGAATGATTCAACAGGCTGGCCCGATGATCCCAGACGTTCGTGGCACATCTAAGCGTCTGCTATATCAATCAATTATGGATGCTTACGGTATCTAGAAATTAGAAAATCCGCGCTTAACTTCTTAAGCGCGGACTTATTTTTCAGCAACTTTTCTTGAGTATGGATTCAACCTTCCTTCAAAACCCTTGTTGCTATTCTAACGGCTACCCTGCTCGCTTTCTTTGTCACTCTTGGTTTGACGTCGCTTTCACAAAGGCAGGCCTCGCCATCATATCTGCCAAATAGCGTTTACAATTTGGCTTATAGCGCTCAGCTAATCCTAATCGACTTCCCATATAAAGCGCGAAAGTAACGGCAATGTCCGCAATCGTAAAACGATTAGCTACGAGAAAGCTTTTACCCTCCAGAGCCGCCTCTACCGATCGCAGTCTTGAGTGATACCAGATGCTGTAATCCTCTACCGCTTGAGGTAGACGACGCTCTTCAGGCTCCAGCTTTGAGTAGCGCAGGACAATAGCCTGAGGAAAAGTCAGAGTGGCATCACTTCGATGCAGCCAATTAAGATAGTCACCATATTCAGGCTCGTCTCGCTCAACACCAATAGCGTGCGGCCCGTACTTGTCGACCAGATATTGGCAAATACCACTAGACTCAGTCATCGTTAAGTCGCCATCAATAAATGTGGGCACAGTGCCTAAAGAGTTAATATCCAAATAACCTTCAAAGGTTGCACGAGGAGGAAACTCCATCGTAATCAGCTCATAATCCAAACCAATTTCTTCTAAAGCCCAGAGCGGGCGAAGCGAGCGGGAATTTGGGCAGTGATAAAGTTTCATAGTTTAAGCGTCTTGTTTGTTTACACAGCGAGGATCGGTGCTTTGAATGTTCATAATCACCTCCCGCGAAATCGGAAGAGGGGCGCAGCCGTGAGTACTTCCACAGATTAGATCCCATTCTGGACGCGCCTGTGTATGACAGCCAAAGCAGTTGCCGCCAAATTGGTTAATAACTTCAGTAGTCCCACGAGTCTTTATTTCTGAGCCCGTAGCAGACACGTTCAATTCAAAAAATTCCCAGTCATCAGTTGCCTCATTCCAACCAGGCTGATGCTTGATCATCACTTCAGACGGCACTAGCGATATCACCGACCCTGCTGGAAATTCACCGCCAGCCTCTGAATTAGCAACCTCAAGCGTTCCCGCCACATCCCCTAGAATATTGTCTACGAAATAGGTGCCAAGCTCTGTTTTCTCCATATCAGTTAAGCAGCGAAAAGTGTCTTCGTTGACTTCCAACTGCCTTGCCGGTTCTTGCGAAATACTCATACCTATAAGAAACATTGACAAAGAAAATACGACCGCCGCTTTTGTTGCCTTGATAAATACTTGCTTGATTTTCATGAGTAGATTCCTAGTTTTTATTGCTCCTCGAAAATGAGAAGCTGTTCTTATGGGTTTTTGATAGCGGCTATTCAACCGACTGCAGAGTAAACAAAAATTGCTCAGGGTCTGTGAGGACGAATCTCGCATTTCTAAATGCTACAGCACCATTAATGTAAAGCTGCGGGATAACCAAGCTGCCATCCACTGAGTTAAACGTTGTGAAACTCGCCTTTCCACTGGGCTCGGCCACAACGGTTTCAGGTAGCCCTCGAATAACAACTGAAGGTAACAAAGAGTCAATACTAAAAGAAAGCCCAAAAAACTGAGCTCCATCTAAAGCAACCTTTAATGTTAATAACCCGGCCGCTTCATCGAAGGAGTTGGAGATAACGGGCTCAGGAGGGACTGAGACAGACATTTGTATGTTTATGAAATTTCCTGTTACTACATCACCACCAGTAAAATCTGTTAGTGGAATCGCATCCGATACGCCATTTATATTAAACAGGGGCAAAGCTGAAATAGCATCCACAACCGTCATGCCCGGCTCAATCACTCTGCCAAAAACAGTAAACCCTCCATTTTGGTTATCAAGATTTTCGCTATTATCGGCAAGGTTAACAAACCACTGACTAGTTGCACTGTTGGGATCACCGCCCACCTTGGCCATCGCTAACGTGCCACGAGTGCTGGATATACCAAATTCATTGATTACTGGGGAGTCAAGGTTGATGCCTCCTATCTGCTGTGCAGGCTCATTAAAAAAATAAAACCCACCTTGCACCACGAAGCTTTGCACCACTCGATGAATGAACGTTCCATTGTAACGGTCGCTAGTCACATAACTCAGAAAATTGGCAACTGTCGCTGGCGCCTGACTATCAAAAAGCTCAATAGAAAAATTACCGAGATTGGTTTCCACATTAACGATGGTTTGTGCGTGGGAAAATTGGCTAGCGAAAAGCGAGCTCAACAAAATCAACACAGCCGAAAATTTTCTAAAGCTGCTCATAAGTTTCGATATTGTGTTTACTAAAAAATTCATCCCTATGTCCTACTCCAATTTTAAAATTAACTCTCTCAACAGAGTCTGTCCCTAACGCTATTGGTGCAATCTCAGCGCGAAATAGTTCCACCTATTTCGCGCTGATTACCGGGTAAATTCAACCCCAATTCCCCAACTGTTGCTGTAATCATAGTAATCGACTAAATCACTGTTATAACCTGACATAGCCCACAGATGAAAAGGGATGCCCAGCAGACTTGTAGTAAGCTCGAGGCTGGTGGTATTCCTACTGAATGGGTCGGCGTAACCAGTGCGATGGGTAAGCTCTATTCGATCAAAACAGGCAATAATACATAGCTCGTCAACCAAATTATACTGGACTGAGAATTTTAGCCCATCATATTCATCTCGCGTCTTAGCTTCACTGCCTTGCTCTTCCCAGTCATTGTATTCCTCTGGTGCGCCCTGCAAAAAACCATCACTGAGATAACGGCGCAACTCTATGTGAGCCGTTGTGAATCCTTTAAGACTAGGCAAAAACCCAGTCTCCCATTGTTTGTTCCAATCTACTGACAAATAGTCCCAACCACGACTAATGCTGTCTCGTGCGAACGCAGGCGTTTCGTTTTCATCTAAGTAGAATTTTTCTAGCTCAGCGAATGCCCGCTCGCTATCAACTTGCTGACCATTTGACTCGTGACCAAAGCCAAAGTCCCAGTAGCTGTCATTGCGGCCTGTCCAAGCCCGGACAAACAACTCTGGATTGTAGCGCCGCGCGACTACAGGGGAAGATTGCCGAGAGCCCACATATTGGGAGAACCTGCTTGAAAATGCTATGAAAAGGCGGGGTTTTTTTTCTAATTGAAAACCGGTCAGATCAAAAAGAGATTCAACTAAGGGCGTCAGAACAGGATATTTTAGAGATAGCACTGCATCCATATACAAACTATTGATATCGTTAGAATCGGTTCGGGCAAGCATTCTGTTGGTTTCATGAGCAGATAGACCTTCTCTGGACTGAGGAGAATAGAGGGTCTCTCTACGAGGAATATACTCACTTTCCCCTCCTACTGGATCTAAGGCTTGCTTTATCGCCGGAGTATTAGGCTGATTTGCATCGTCTAATTCACCGTAGCTATCGAAACAGGCTAGTCGCCGCAGCGAGTCTGAAATCTTCGGACACCGGCTGTAAGCTTGCTCACTATTTGCATAGCTTGTTGAGCTCAGGCTGAGAAGCAAAAACGCAGCTATTGCCACTATTTTAATTCTCTTTTCACTCTTCATATTTGCATTCCATACGCTGTATTCTTCAACTTGTCCCAAAAATGGCTCTAAATCAGGCAGTTACTATTTTTGCGTTCGTTACTTAGCGATGATTGTAAACTGCTACCCGCAGATTATAGAAGTAGCCCAGTATGACGGCTCTGTCTAATGCCTGCAAAGTGATTCAGAAGTTTGTGGGAGTATTGTAACCGGCATCTGAAATCTCTAAAGTGAGCGTCGGCACAGCATTTAATTTAAAGCCAAATATGTTGCACGCTCAAAATTTCCAGAAAACCGCCTCCGGTAGCACTAACACGTAACAGGAAAGGACGTTATTCAAGATATGACCAAAGAACTAAGCTTAAACCCACACGTAGACCTAGACCTAGACTTTGTTCGAAAACAATATCCAGCTTCGCGCTGGCAGCGCCCTTTTTTCGAGAACGCTGGAGGCGCATTTGTACCTCGATCTGTTATCAAGCGAATGACAGACTATATGACCGAGGCCCAAGTCCAAACCGGCTATTCATTTGCTGAGTCTGTAGATGCCACTGAGCGAGTTAATCTAAGTCAAAAACTTATGTCCGAGCTTATAGGCGCTGAGACAGAAGAGGTCATTCTGGGGCCTTCTACTTCTATGAATGTCTATGTGCTAGCACAGGCTTTGCGCCGATTATTCAAACCGGGCGATGAAATTATTGTCAGCACTTTGAACCACGAATCCAATTCTGGGCCTTGGCGGAAACTGGCTGAATTCGGTCTGCACATCGTCGAGTGGCCGGCCGATAGAGATACCGGAGCCATGAGAATAGGAGATTTAGATTCTCTCCTTAGCAAGAATACTCGCCTAGTTGCATTCCCCCAAGTCAGCAATATCACCGGGGATATTAATGACGTCGCCAGTATCACAGACAGAGCCCATGCTGTTGGCGCCATGGTCTGCGTTGACGGCGTAGCGTTTGCACCTCATCGACCTATCGATGTTAAAGCATGGGATGTGGACTTCTACTTATTCAGCTTCTACAAAGTGTTCGGGCCTCACCTCGGACTGCTCTATTGCAGAAAAGACCGGTTGTTAGCCGCTAAGGGACAGCATCATTATTTTTTCCCTGAAGACGATCTTGCGCACAAACTGAATCCAGCTGGGCCTAACCACGAAACTATAGCCAGCCTAACCGGCATTAGTGATTACCTCGAGACCATCCATCAGCACCATTTTGCAAATGCCAAAAGTAATAGATTCCAGCGTATGCGGGAACTGTTTCAGTTATTTGCCGAACATGAAGAGAAATTGGCTCAGCACTTTTTAGAATTCGTTAATGCACAAGCAGGTATTCAACTCATTGGTACAATGAATGCAGATATAGACGCTAGAGTCCCCACTTTTTCTCTTCAGATAACAGGCGTCGCCAGTAGCGTGGTAGCGCGCGCCCTTGCTACAGAAGGCATTGCCTGTGGCTCAGGTCACTTCTACGCTAAACGATTACTCGACAGCTTAAATATTTCTGAGCCTGAGGTGCTGCGTTGCTCCATGGCTCATTACACAAGCCACCGCGATGTAGAGCAATTGATTGATGCTCTAAAAAGGCAGGTACCGCGCTAGTTGCGCCTACTCAAAATAAGACAACGTATTTACTTTTTGTAACAGCGTCAGTCAAGGATTTACGGACAACTGAAGCCTCATACTCTATATTTAGCATGTTAAATTCATCTTACAGATTAGTTCTATTAGGTTTTCTACCACCACAGATCGCTATAAAGAGAAGCAGCTATGCATGATTTTAAAGCCCCTATTCGAGACATCCAGTTTACGTTGTACGAAGTTTTAGGCGCCGAACAACACTATCAACGCATCGGTTCAGACGAAACTAACCGAGAACTGGTTGATGCGATCATCACCGAAGGTGGCAAATTTGCAGAGGAAGTGCTTGCACCGCTCAATCAGATTGGCGACAAGATAGGCTGTCAGTTCGACAACGGCGTTGTCACCACACCGCCTGGCTTTAAAGAAGCTTACAAACAATATATCGAAGGTGGCTGGCCAAGCCTTGCGGGAGAAGCGGCCTATGGTGGGCAAGGTCTACCAGAGTCCCTAGCAACCGTAGTCAATGAAATGGTCAGCACCGCAAATTGGTCTTGGGGCATGTACCCTGGTTTAAGCCATGGCGCTAAATTAACGCTCTCCGAATTCGGCACCGAGGAGCAAAAGCAAACCTATCTTACCAAACTCACCAGCGGCGAATGGACCGGCACGATGTGTCTTACCGAATCCCACTGCGGAACCGATCTTGGCCTTCTGAAAACAAAGGCAAAGTTGCAAGCTGATGGTAGTTATAACATTACTGGAACTAAAATTTTTATCTCTGCCGGTGAACACGACATGGCAGAAAATATCGTTCACATTGTCATCGCTCGCATACCTGGCTCGCCTTCCGGCACCAAAGGTATCTCTCTATTTGTAGTGCCTAAAATGAATGCGGATGACGGCTCAAGGAACGCGGTGAGCTGCGGCTCCATAGAACATAAAATGGGCATTCACGGTAATGCAACTGCGGTTATCAATTTTGACGAGGCAAAGGGCTTTCTAATTGGCGAGGCTGACCAAGGCTTAAAGTATATGTTCACGTTCATGAACTTTGCGCGTCTTGGAACCGCCTTACAGGGCTCAGCTGCGGCCGAACTTTCTTTTCAAGGATCACTTGCTTATGCCAAAGATCGGCTAGCAATGCGTTCCTTAACGGGCCCTAAATTTCCGGAAAAGAGTGCGGACCCAATTATTGTGCACCCTGATGTAAGGCGCATGCTGTTGCAGCAAAAAGCCATCGCGGAGGGCGGCAGAGCAATGATTTATTTTTGCACATTACAAGGCGACATATTGCATAGCAATGTTAGTACCGAAGAAAAATCAGATGCCGAAGACATAATGAGTGTTTTGACCCCGATCGCGAAAGCCTTTCTAACCGAGGTCGGCTATGAAGCAGCGAACAATGGCCTGCAAGTTTTTGGCGGTCACGGATATATAGCAGAATGGGGAATGGAGCAGATTGTTCGTGATACCAGAATCGCTTTACTCTACGAGGGGACTACAGGCATTCAAGCTTTGGATTTACTTGGCCGCAAAGTGCTGTCTGACCGCGGTAAGAAACTCCGTCTGGTCACTCGAGTCATGCACCGATTTTGCCGCGACAATGAAAACAGTGAAATGAAGGAATTCATCAAACCGCTACGCAAACACTATAAGGACTGGGGCGGCTTAACCACCAAGCTCGGACTCAAAGCATTAAAAGATAAAGAAGAAGTTGGCGCTGCGTCAGTTGACTACTTGATGTACTCCGGCTACATCACGTTGGCGTATTTCTGGGCGACGATGGCTGACGCGGCTTATACTGCACTTAAAAACGGAAGCACTGAGAAAGACTTCTATGAGAGCAAGATTAAGACTGCGCGCTTTTATTTTGAGCGTATTCTGCCTCGAGTCAAGACGCACAAGCTGGTGATGATGTCTGGTGCAAGTAATCTTATGGATATGGAAGACGATCAATTCGGATTTTATCAATAGCACTATCAGTATTTCTGTCAATGGCGCGATCTAACCACTAGCTCCGACGCATATTTCGCGGAGCTAGCGGCTGCCTTTAATTTTTGTCTTTACTTCTATTATCCGGCAGCTCTTTATTGCGCGGATCCTCTAAACCGCCAAACGCTGTAAAAAGTGACGTGAAGAAGTTGCTTAATTCCAAAGTCATTAGCACAAATTCTTGATCAAATTTTTGCGCAGCAGATTCTTCCTCGAAGCTGTCTATCTCTTCATTCATTTCTTCAAATTTCAAACGCTTTATCGCTAGGTCATCGCTAATCATACAGCTCAGTAAATTATTCCAATACACACCAAGACTTTTAACTTGTTTACCAGCGTCCAGATGGGCTTTGATTTCATCACTAACTAAATCCTGCCCCTTACAGCGAACAATATTGCTGCCATCGATAGGGTTAAATAATTCACAGTCCTCATGAATCTCAAAATTGTCAGTAGCTGACTGTTCACTGAGCCATCGCGTCATTACATCGCTCGGGGCACGAGTACTTTCAGGAAGTGCCACTGGAAATGTGCCTAGAGTGTCGCGCAACAGATTAAGAAGCTCTTCGGCCTTTGGCGCACTGGCGGCATTAACCACAAGGAGCTTTTCTTTTTTACTGATGTAGGCGAAAGTTTGCGTGGATCGGGTAAAGGCTCTTGGTAGCAAAGCGATAAAAACATCGTCTTGAATCTGACGTTTTTCTTTGCGATAAATTTTACGCCCTTGACGCTGCTCTATCTCTGCTATTTGTTCTTCAGCGGCTTCTCGCACCACAGATGCGGGCAGCAGACGATCCTGCTTTTGCGCGCAGAGCATAATGTAATCACCAACCGCATGGCTCAGCATCGGCGCCACACCATCCTCTTCATCGACCGGTGCATCATTGCCTAAAGGACTTACCCATCCAGTCCTAGATTTCTCATAGGTGGCACAGGGCACAAAGGTTTTTTCAGCCAAATGGGTTTCTAGGTCTTGTTCCGACATCTCAAAAGGTTGAGTCAGGCAATACAGGCGCAGGTTCTTAAACCACATAGTTAGTCTCTGGAAATTCTATCTTGTTTGAGCGGGAGCCGATTATGCAGCAAAAGGTCGACAATATTAACCAAAACCTAAGCTGTTACCGACATTGATTGAATCGTGTTCGAGATACTTATTGTTGCAAAGTGGTTAAGGAAAGCTCGACCTCACCGCGTGCCGCGGCTACATAAACCGAATCCCCTGTAATGGTCACTGATATGTCCATTGTTCTCTCGATCAGACTAGCTAGTTTCTTCATTTCAGGCCAGGAAAACTGAATAATCGTAGCCGACAGCTTGGCGAGTTTAGAAGATTCTAACTGCCACCAAGTGGCTGACTTGGTATTAAAACAATAGACGATGGTTTTTTTAGCTTGCCGGCTCACTTTTTTAACACGATCAGCGGCGGGCTCCCCAACTTCAATCCAAAGATCAGTCTCACCTGTTAAGGCTCTAGCCCAGAGATCTGGCTCCTCGGTATCGCTTAGCCCCTTACAAAACTCCAGCTGTTCATCATAGTTCAAGCAATAGGCCAGTAAGCGGACCATCATGCGCTCGCTGGTTTCAGAGGGGTGCTGAGCAATTGTCAGACTTAAAGACTCGTAAACCTCTCTATCAAGATCGCTTAGTGATACTTTAATTTTAAATATTGTCGGTTTTAGGGCCATATCGCATTACTGAAAAATCAACGGGGTTAGATGATAGCCGCAATCACTTGACGAGTCTGGATTGATTTTACCGCAGCGACTGGTGCCCGGGGTGAACATTTACGCGAGGGTTGGATTCGACGAATTGTTTAAGCGTGGCCAAGCTTGTCGCACTAAGAAGAATATCTTCAGAATAGGTGCCAGGCTCGACGCCGTTTTCCCAGCCCCAGCGGGTATGGGTTGCATCACCGATCATCAGTTCAGGGCCTTGTGTTGTTATGGCTAAATAGGCCGTAGCACCTGGTGTATGGCCTGGAGAATGGAGCGCCCAAAAGCTTCCATCTCCGAATACATCTACAATACCCTCTTCACCGAATTGCCATTCTAAGAGGGTCTGAGTATTTCTGAGCAAGTTATCTGTGCTGCCTTGGGTAAACAGATTCATAAACGTGGACAGCTCGGCATCCCCAGGACCTCCATAAACCGAAGCCCCATTAAGATCAGACACACCCATAATATGGTCCATGTGAATGTGGGTAAGAAAGGCACCGTCAACCCCTCCTAATTCTCGCACAAGCTGCGCAGTCGACTTGCGAACATTCAAGGCGCTCATGTTCATTGCCGACTCAACCAGCCAGCTAACACCATTATCTGCCAATTCATCGGCAAATTCTGTAGCCACCCCAGAGTCCACTAGATAAGTTCCAAACTCGGGGTGTTTAATGGAATACACATAAAGTTGAATCGCTTCTTCTTTATCAGTAAGCCCTGCCGCTTGGCTTTTAGGGTGATCTAGGTTCAATAGACCCGAAAGAGGTACCGACCAATTAGCTGCTAGATGTTTTCCGAAAACAATCTTGCCAGGTTGAGCCAGTGCTTTTTCAAGCTCAATCAAAGTCCTGGGCGTTCCTAAATCGGCTGGGCTAGTGTCAATTGTCGATGCTCGGCAACCCACTAGCGCTAGCGCTATCACTACAAACACAATTGGCTGGGTGATCATTGGCTTCATTGTACCCTCCTTGGGGAAACGTCTTTGGTTGGCTGTCTTTGCCTGCTTTGGAACAAGCATAAGTGTTGACCATGCGATTAGAGATGTATACTGATAATTATTGCATCAAGGTATGTACTTATACATATTACTAATATTGACGGAAACGCAAATTAAATGCCCATAGATACCCTTTCATGGGAAGATGCGCAGACTCTGCTCACAGTAATAGAGTGCCAAAGCTTTAGCCGCGCAGCAGCATGCTTAGGGGTAGGCCAGCCGACTGTCAGTCGGCGTATTAAGGCGCTCGAAGCACGACTACAACAGCAATTATTTATTCGTGGCAAGCATGGAGCAACAGCTACGGCTGCGGCTAATGACCTTCAGGTCGCGGCTCAGCAGATGGCAAAATGGGCCGCCGAGTTTCAGCGTATTGCCAATGGCGCCGAAAACAAGTTGTCGGGGGTCGTTAAAATTGCAGCCCCGCCAGGAGTTGCGGTGGAACAAATAGCACCTTTTGCCGCGATTCTGCGCAAACTTGAACCCAACCTACGCTTAGAGATCTTGTCTGCTGTTGACCATGTGGACTTGACCCGCGGAACTGCCGACATTGCGGTTCGAACAAACTACCCCAGCGAGCTCGGACTTGAATGCTTGTATGAAGCGCAAACTCAGCCCAAGGTCTATGGCGCTAAGTCCTACGTTGCCACGTTAGATCAGCCCTGCGCATGGGAAGATCTCGATTGGATTAGCTGGGCAGGCCAATATAGCTCGCTTAGCCCAAGGTCTATGTTGGAAAAAGCTATTCCAGATTTCACACCAATATTCGCCAGTGATGATTTCTTAGTTCAGAAAGCTGCCGCAATCGCCGGCCTCGGCGCGATGATTATGGGCGAGTCGAAGGCACTTGAAGAATCAGGCTTAGTTGAAATAGATGTCGGTGTTAAATTACCCCCTGTAAGTTTTTATTTAGTCTGCGCTAAATCGATGAGCAATATGCGAAAAGTCCAAACAGTCTCCCAACATCTAATTCGATGCTTAGTAAACGCCCGTTAATCTTAGTTTTAATCTACGCTCTCTAACTCTTAGCTTGTTAGACTTATCCTTCGGCGCTAAAGTGCCTGCTTAACCGCGGAAATTTTCTAATACTGACAGTGTAAAAACATGCAAAAACTTAAAGACGTGTCCTTAATAAAATGTGAGAACTATATTGATGGCAGCTGGACAGGGGCCACCACACAATTTGATGTGATTAATCCAGCCAACGGCGAGGTGATAGCCCGCGTCGCCAATGGCGGTGTGGCGGATACCGAAAAAGCAGTGCAAGCGGCTCATGTGGCATTTAAAACTTGGAGTAAAAAAACCGCGAAGCAGCGTTCGGTTCTACTACGAAAATGGCACGACCTTATCTTAGCCAATGCCGACGACCTTGGCGCGTTAATGACCGCAGAGCAGGGAAAACCTCTAGCAGAAGCTATTGGCGAAGTAAAATACGGCGCAAGCTTTATTGAATACTACGCCGAAGAATGTAAACGGGTAAATGGCGCGACTATCCCGACAGTTGCCGACGACAGACGTTTGCTAACTTACAAGCAGGCCATTGGCGTAGTGGGATGCATTACACCGTGGAATTTCCCCAATGCCATGATTACGCGAAAAGCAGCTCCGGCCTTGGCTGCCGGCTGCACAGTTGTTATTAAACCTGATTCTGGCACTCCCCTTTCGGCACTGGCTTTATGCGAACTCGCCGAAAGAGCTGGCATACCCGCCGGTGTTTTGAACATAGTTGTGGGAGAAAACTCATCAGCAATCGGCAAAGTGCTTACCCAGCATAAAAATATAGCTAAATTCACTTTTACCGGCTCTACAAAAGTCGGAAAAGTACTCATGGCTCAATGTGCGAGCACAGTTAAAAAAGTGTCGCTGGAACTTGGCGGAAACGCGCCTTTCATCGTGTTTGATGATGCTGACTTGGATAGCGCAGTCTCTCACTGCGTTGCAACAAAATTTCGCAACTGCGGCCAAACCTGCGTATGCACCAATAGAATTTTTGTCCACAGCAAAGTCGCTGACGTATTTGTAAAAAAACTCGAAATCGAAATCGCCGGACTTAAAGTAGCGGACGGCTTTGAAGAAGGCGCTGTTATTGGCCCAATGATTAATAAACAAGCTGTCGAAAAAATGGACCTGTTTTTAGCCGACGCCACAGAAAAAGGCGCGAAAGTTGTCATCGGCGGCAAGCAGCATGAGCTCGGCGGATGTTTTTATCAGCCCACATTACTGCTTAATATTAATGCTGAGATGAGACTGGCCAACGAAGAAATTTTTGGCCCAATCGCTACAGTTCAGCTATTTGAAACAGAAGACGAGGTTGTCGCCAAAGCCAATGACACCGACTATGGCTTGGCGGCTTATTTCTTTACTCGCGACATTGGCAGAGTGATGCGCGTTTCAGAAAACTTAGAGTACGGAATTGTCTGCTCTAACTCTGGAGTGTTCTCTACAGAAGTTGCTCCGTTTGGCGGCTGGAAACAATCAGGAATTGGGTCCGAAGGCGGCCATGAAGGCATTGTAGATTTCTATGAAACTAAATTTCATTCCATGGGCGGCATCGGCTATGCGTAGTAACAATATCCAGTACAAATACCGGCTAGTACCAAGTAAAAAAATTAGCTAAATTGCAGTACGCCGTCTTCTAAACTAGCCTCGCCCAGAAGCTTCTTATCTAGCAAGTAATTTTGGGTGTTCTGCCATGGCGCATGATTTCCTTGTTTGGGAAACTGATGCAATCCTCTGCTCATATAACCCGGCTGAAAGTCCTTGAACGGATTTTCGGCCGCCATATTTTGATCATCCCCAATGAGCTCGGCACTGACTTTAGTCTTATTTTTTTGCTGCATATAGTTAACCAGCCGGCTTACAAAAAGAGAGTTGAGGTCAGCCCGCAGCGTCCACGACGCGTTAATATAACCGAAGGTTTGTATCAGATTAGGGACACCAGAAAACATCATTCCTTGATAGTAAAACCGATCACGAAAATCAACACCCACACCGTCCATACTGAATGCGGTTCCACCGAGCAGCTTCAAGTTCAACCCTGTCGCCGTCACTAAGATATCTGCGTCTATCTCTTCACCGCCAACCATCCTTATGCCTGTTTCGGTGATAGCATCAATGTTGCCGGTGACTACTTCAGCTTTCCCACTTTTAATTGCCTTAAACAAATCGCCATCTGGCACCAAACAAACCCGCTGGTCCCAAGGGTTATAGCTGGGCGTAAAATGCTTATCTACTGCAAAGCCTTCTGGTAGATTTTTTCGAACCTGATTAATCAACAGAGCTTTTATTCTTTTTGGATTATCACGAGCCTTTTTGTAAAAGTAATTTTGCAGGCGAATATTTTTCCAACGAACAGCATCATAAGCCCACTGTGCAGGCAGAATTGAATTCAGTATATTGGAGATAATATCTTGCCTTGGACGTGACGCAACATAGGTTGGCGAGCGCTGTACCATAACAACCTTTGCGGCATCCGGCGCCATTGCAGGGACCAAGGTCATCGCCGTAGCCCCACTGCCTATAACGGCTACTTTCTTATTTTTATAATCCAGATCCT
This sequence comes from Pseudohongiellaceae bacterium, assembly GCA_047617605.1. Classification (GTDB taxonomy): domain Bacteria; phylum Pseudomonadota; class Gammaproteobacteria; order Pseudomonadales; family Pseudohongiellaceae; genus UBA9145. The sequence continues at coordinate 55,074 of JBLGBJ010000017.1, forward strand.
CTGGCCACTGCTGTGGGTGAACCAGTTGGCCGCCGAAAGATTCAAGGCCTGGTATCTCTGGGGTGTAGCCTTGATCATAGTCATAGTAACCCGCACACATAAACAATATTCGAGTTTCAACCTCTAGCATTTCGCCCGATTGCTCTTGAATGACCACACACCATACAGATGTATCGTCTCGCCAATCTGCCGAAATAACCTTCCTTCCAAACTGAATCTTGTCAGCGATTTCATAGTCAGCAATCGCCTCTTTTACGTATTCTCGGATCGACTCGCCATCGGCCAATACTTTTGGGTCAGTCCAAGGTTTAAAAGAAAAGCCAAAGGTGTGCATGTCACTGTCCGAGCGAATACCCGGATAGCGAAACAAATCCCAGGTGCCACCTGGATTATCCCTCGCCTCGATAATGCTATAGTCCACCCGTGGACATTCTTTTTCCAAATAGCAGGCGGCGCTAATCCCTGAAATTCCAGCACCAACAATAAGCACATCTAACAACGCTTTATTCCTTTAGATCTAATATGTCATTTGCTCAGTGGAGAACAAATTCTAGCCACTATGATAGTGCAATCCTTGGCTGGCGTTAAGCAGGTAAAGCCACAACAGGGCTGCACTTCGTCGCGTAATTCGCCATTTACTCGCAGCGAGGCCCAACATGCTTTAGACTCCTCTGCTTTTAAAGTATGGCCACTTCTTTCTGGGCGCAAATTTGCAGTCCGGATGCGTAACCACTGAAGAATCTAACCAATGCCTTTGTTAAAACTCGATAAAATCTCAATCAATTTCGGCACTCACATCTTATTAGATGAGGTGTCGTTGAATTTGGTAAAAGGCAAGCGCTTAGGCTTGCTTGGCCGTAACGGCACAGGCAAGACCACTTTAATACGCACCATTGGAGGGTTGGTAAAGCCAGACAGTGGGGAACGTTGGTTGAGACCAGGAGTAAAAATCGCTTGGCTGGATCAGTCACTTCCCGACGCCAGCGAGGAAACTGTTTATGACATTGTAGCAGGCAGTCTGAAGGACGTGGGTGAGCTTTTAAAGTCCTATCACCAGCTAACAAGTAATTTTGACCCTGACAACATGGACAGATTGGCCGCTGTCCAAGAGCAGCTAGAAGCGAATGATGGATGGAGCCTTAGTCAGCGGGTTGATACGGTAATTAGTCAGCTTAACCTGCCAGCAGAGAAAAGAATGTCAGAGCTCTCGGGTGGCTGGCGTAAACGAGTTGCGCTAGGCTGCGCCTTAGTTCTTGAACCGGACATCCTACTTTTAGATGAACCGACCAACCACCTAGATATCCCCGCGATTGAATGGCTTGAAAAACAGCTGCAAGATTTTCGCGGTGCAATGATATTAGTGACACACGATAGAGCGTTCTTGCAGAAGGTGGTCAACACCATTGTCGAGTTAGACCGTGGCCTTCTCTATGAATTTGAAGGGACTTATCAGCGCTTTTTGCGCTTTCGTGAAGAGCAGTTAGCCGCGGAAGACAGAGCCAACGCACTATTTGATAAGAAACTAGCCCAAGAAGAGGTGTGGATACGCCAGGGCATAAAAGCCCGTCGCACCCGCAATGAAGGGCGAGTAAGAGCTTTAAAGGCGCTTCGTCAAGAGCACAGCCAAAGAAGGGACCAGGTAGGCAAAGCTAGTTTTAAAGTTGATGCCGCTTCACGCTCTGGAAAAATCGTCGCGGAGCTTGAACATATTTCACACAGCTTTGGTGATAACGAGGTCATCAGAGACTTTTCGACCACAATTTTGCGTGGCGATCGCATAGGCTTGGTTGGTGCCAATGGCGCAGGCAAATCAACGCTATTGAAAATCATCCTCGGTCAGTTAGAGCCAACCTCTGGATTGGTAAAGACCGGCAGCAATTTGGAAGTCGCCTACTTCGATCAGCTTAGGGCTCAGCTAGATCCAGAACTAAACCTCATTGACAATATTTGTGGGGGCCAAGAATTCATCGAGATTGATGGCAAGAGAAAGCATGCCATTACCTATCTTGGGGACTTCTTGTTTACCCCAGATCGCGTACGCACACCCGCCAAAGCTTTATCTGGAGGCGAGCAAAACCGGGCCATATTGGCCAAGCTATTCAGCAAGCCAGCTAACATTTTGGTGTTAGATGAACCTACCAATGATTTGGATGTAGAAACGCTGGAATTGCTAGAAGACATATTGCTGGGATTTCCTGGCACAGTGCTATTGGTGAGCCATGATCGGGTTTTTATGGATAATGTAGTCACCAGTCTTATGGTATTTGAAAAAAATTCCTCCATTGGTGAATATGTTGGTGGCTACTCTGACTGGGCGTCTAAAGGCGGTCGTTTGTTAAGCTTACAAGAAGAAAAAGGAACTACGGCTGCGTCAACACCTGTAGCTGAGGCCCCGCCCACGCCGCTGAAGACAGAACCAAGCAAGCCCAAACTGTCGTATAAACAACAACAGGAACTCAAAGAACTTACCCCGCTGATTGAAAAATTAGAAGCTAAACAAGGTGAATTTGAAAAACTAGTCGCCAAGCCAGACTTTTACGATAACGAGAGTGATAAAGTGAGCAAAACTTTAAAAGAAATGACTGACAATCAATCCCGACTCGAACAAGCCTATGAACGGTGGGAAATACTCGAGGGGTAAGCTGCTTAGCTCGCATCCATTAGCACCAGAGACTTAACTCCATCGACACTTTTTTTATCGAATGGCTAGAAGCGCGGCAAAGCTACGCAATTTGGCTTATACCAGTTTTTGCTTTCGCAGAAGCCTGTGTCGGCATAGGTTTATTTATCTCCGGCGTGCTGTTGTTGGCAATCGCCACTTTCATCATCCAATACGATCTAGCCTCTATAGAACTAGTTTGTTTATTAGCATTCGTCGGCGCTTTGGCCGGAGACCATGTGGGCTTTCATATAGGCAGAATGGTTGGTCCTAGCTTTCATAAAACCAGAATTGCAGCTAAGTATGCTACCTCGATCGCTAAAGGCGAGAAACTCATTCAAAAATTCGGTAGCGCCGCTATATTCATTGGACGTTTTGTACCAGCGGTGCGTAGCTTAGTTCCCGCCTTAATGGGACTTAGCGGATTCAAGCGAATCCGCTATAGTTTATTTGACGTCTTAGCTTGTTTACTTTGGGCAACTGCGCTGGGTTTAATTGTGCTGGGCATTGAAACCGTACTCTAGCGCCCAGAACAGCCCGTCTTACATTCTTAATTCGGCGATCCATCTATCTACCAACGCCTCCAGAGCCCTCATGGGCACAGGGCCGGACCCTAGCACGGTGTCGTGAAATCCCTTAATATCAAATTTCTCGCCAAGCTGCGCTTCTGCTTTTTTCCGGTATTCAATGATTTTCAGCATGCCTATTTTGTATGCGGTGGCTTGCCCTGGATTATTAAAATAGCGGCGAACTTCAGAGCGTACTGACGAATCTGGCCTTGGCGAATTGGCTAAAGCATAGTCAACGGCATCTGCTTGAGTCCAGTTTTTTGCATGAATACCCGTGTCGACGACTAATCGCACAGCACGCCAGAGCTCGCCCGACAACCTACCCATATCGGAAAAAGGGTCCTTGTAACCCCCCATCTCTTTCCCAAGCAGTTCTGCATACAGACCCCACCCTTCAGTGTAGGCGGTATAACCGCCGTTGGTCCTAAAGTCGGGGATATTCTCTAACTCTGTTTGAATAGAGCGCTGCATATGATGCCCAGGCACCCCTTCATGATAAGACAAATTTTCTAAACGGTTAACTGCCACAGCGCGCATGTCCGCTAAGTGGACATAGAAAGTGCCAGGCCTGGAGCCGTCTTTAGTTCCTCGTCGATAATGCGCGGCCCCACCAGCTGTTTCTCTAAACGCTTCCACTCTTTTTACTTCCAAACCAGCTTTCGGCAGAATCCCAAAGTAGTCCGGCAATTTAGTGTACATTTCGGCAAGATGAACCTCGGCCATCTCCAGATAGTCGGCTCTTCCTTGCTCGTTTGTTTCAAAGTAGAACCGATCGTCTTCACGAAGAAAACCAAAAAAGTCTTGTAATGATCCCTCGAATCCGACCACGCGTTTTATACCTTCCATTTCTTCATGAATTCTTGCGACTTCAGAAATACCTAGCTCGTGGATGGCCTCCGCGCCCATTGGCAAAGTGGTCATAGTCTGCAAACGCACTTTGTAATATTCATCCCCATTGGGAAGGGAGGATACGCCTTGAGCTAATTCAGTTGTATTGATTTTGTCAGCCTCCAGCCAAGCCAGAACTTCATCAAAAGCGGGTTTGAAGTAGTGCAACAACGCGTCGGTTGCTTGACTTTTCAGCCTGGCAGCTTCAACTTCATCGATGACACCCACGCTTTGTAGAGCAGAAATCTTCTCACTTACATCGGTCCACAAAGCCGAGGAACCTGCTTCACTAAATGGAACGCCGGTTGTAATTCTGTTTATTTCACTTATTGCTTGCTCATAGTCAAAAAATGGCGCCCGAATGCCGTCCGCTGCAGAAAGCTTTGCCCTTTCTAGATACTGCGCCATATATCTTTGGGATTGCTGTAGACGAGAGATATATGCTTCCATGTCAGAGACAGAATCAACCCTATGGCTGTTAATTAGTCTATTTGGTAAGCGTGACTGCGGCCCGTTGCGGCCAAATATATAAGAGTGCCTTCGAAACGGCAGATTGAGCTCGGCGATCTCTAGTTGGTATTCCCATAGATCCCAAGATAATTGCCCTTGAGCATCGAGTTCGCTGCGGTCAAATTCGCTTTGCATTCTAGCGACACTGTCACCTTTCCATGCCAATTGGCGATCCAATGCTTGTTCAGAAACATCGTCTAAATTGCCATAGTCACTTTTAATTCCTTGGATGGTCTTTGTGAGCGGACGAAAATCTAACTCCGTGGCATATTCACTGTCTAACCATTCATTGAAGTTTTGCGTCGCCGTGGCAATCTCGCCGGCCCTGTCATCATTTGCTTCTTTCATAGTAGGACCAGAAGATTGATCACTGCATGATGACAGCATGATGAATAGGCCAGCAAAAGCGGCGCGTGCTACATAATTCTGTAAAACTAATGTCAATTTAGATTCTCCCAACATACTTTGAATACACCAACTTTAAACCTTTATAAAAAACACTCCACTACCTAGAAAACTCGCCTCAAAGCTGGTTTAGGGCCACCGTGCAAGAATCAATCGTGTCTCAAGACAAGAGGTAATTTTAGCTAGCAATTGAACTGATTCTTAAACAATCGGCCCAGCGTGGCGATATAACGACAAGAGATCTTTTTTGCCAACTAAATCCCTTTTCTAAGCGCCAATAAATAGTAAGGTCATTTGAAAAGTGCAACGACTCAGAAGACTGACATTAGACCAAGAATTATTTTGCTAAGCCAGCCCTTGAATTTAACGAGTTTATAGAATGTGGTGTGAGTTTCACCCGAACGCTAAGTCTATCGAGAATTGCACTAAATGTGGGATTCCTCTTTGTGGAATGTGCGCGAATTTTGTGAAAACTGATATCTATTGTGACCCGTGCGATAAAATAGCTGAAAATGAGAAGTTCGTAGACAGCCAAACCAAGAAATACACCGCCCCAGAACGTCCTTCAATTCAAATGCAGACTGAAGATTCAGTTGAGAAAGGCTCTCCCAAGAAGCACTCAAATCAGAACACCCTCCCCTTAGCCGTTATCACCGTATGTCTTTTGATAATTGGGGTTTCTCAGTTTTTAGCTTTCCAATCGGCCTACAAGCCTATTGAGCCTGAAAATATGATAGAGGAATTAGGGATTGGGTCACTACAGAGGTGTATTCTGGTGTTTAGAGAGATTGGTTCGCTGCTAAGGTCGGCTCAAACTCCTAACGAATCTATGCGCTGTGACGATTCAGGCACACCAAATATCTTGGAGCGGACAGATGGAAATATCAAGGTATCGCACCCTCACCCAGATTTTTATGGCTATAAAGAGATTTATGTAAGCCGCAGCAACACCGAACCAACACTTATAAAGTAAAGCTTATTCTTCTAAAATATAGGTGTAACGGCCGTTAGGTGTCTGCCGAAAAACACCTTGGGAAAGATCACCATCATCCAAAATAGAATCAAGCTGAGAAATATCACTAATGCTCGCAGTAGCGCCAACAATAGAAATACCCACATAATCATAAGCGCCGACGCCTTCCCAGTTCCAGTTTCCGCCTAACGCAGTAGGCGCAAGCCATTCGCTATTAACAATATTTAATGTTCTAACAGCCTCGGGTGGCAAAACTATATGGCTATCGTTAGGAAAGCGGCCATTGTTCATCTCCCAACGATGAAATTCTCGGCTCCAATTTGCAAGACGAATAGTTGTTTCAACTAACCCGGCACGAGTAGCATATTGCGCATAAACAGGCACCGCCAACGATCCCATCATGGTGACCATTGCCAAAACCATGATTAGTTCAAGTAGTGAGAAACCCTCGCTTGAGCGCATATTATTTTTATATTTCAATGTTTTAGGTGCTTTTTAAAGACTATTTTTATGTCAGGGGTTTTATTATATGCAGTTTTTGGCAATATCACAGCGTTATTGAAACAGATCCACAGGAATTTGGAGTGATAAGGCCAAAACTAGACCAGAAAACGCAAGGACAGGGGGATTTGCCTTGTTTTCACTGATTGATAGGGGCAGCAGTTGAGAAAGAGGGAACAAAGGAAGGAAGGAAAAAGAAGCTGGCCCAGTCTTTTCTTAACCTGGCATTCAAAAGCTCCAAAACCAAGTAGACGCAGCCGTTTCATAGTTGCTTACGTAACAAACGAAGTTACGGGCTTTTGCTGTTTCAAATTTTTCAATCAGTGGTTCTGCAAACACGACTCGGTCCAGCCAGAATAGGCGGTAGTCATCACACAATGACACCAAGAGGCACTTGCCCAGGCTTGGCCCAAAAAATAAGCCCCAGTGAGTTAACTTCTCTTCTGTTTTCGGTTGTGTGTTTCATCGATAAAAATTTCTAAAACCTCAAAGCTATCGATCATTTCTTTAGTTATCGCAAGAAATGCAAAGTCTACCTCGTTTGCAACCTCTACTGCTTTTTCATAGCAAGGTTTCTGAACCCAAAGCTCAGGATACTGATTGACCTAGGCTACAGCATCATCATGAGGTTCAACAATTCTTCGCGCACCGATAGTTGCTAGAACCTTGTCATAAAATACTACTTCTTTTTTGATATTGATTCGAACCTATGAACGAACGTGCCATAACCGAGTGGGCTTCCATCAAATTCTGACCTGAATTATCGGTCATTGTGCTCTCCTTTTTCATTGATACTTGAGGTTTAGTAAAAATAGCTTGAGGCTTTGACAGAAACTGTCGGCAGAATACCTTCTAGATGGGACTGATCTACAATACTCAGAAATAGCTTATCTTAACGGCTTGATGGGCTTCTTTATTAAACCCTTTTAAGGCAATCTTCAAAGTTTTGCTTAGGTAGTCCAGAATCAATAATTGCTCAGACGAATTAATCGCTTACCTTATTTTTTCCTATTTTTTTAGCTTTTCTCCGCTAGCCGAAGATAAGCTTGTAAAGGGTAAGACAGACCAACACAGCAATTCAGTGGAATAAAAATTAATGGTTTTGGTCCTTCGCCCTTCTTCGAAAACCTGTAGATCCAGAACACAAATTAACTTATCAACAGATCAGCGGTAATCTCCCCTGCGGCTGCATTCATAAAAAAAGCCGTAGCACTGAACTGATGCTATTACCTTAAAGGTAATCGAATCGGGGCCTTTGCTGTATGCGGTATAAAAATGGGAGATAAGAACCGGCGCTTAAGGTCGAAATAAAAATTAACGAAGAGAAGTGACCAGGGCTTGAAGTGATTCCGCGCAAGGCTTTGCCACTTTTAAAGTAAGCAGGTCATCCGCTCTGGTTAAACCTTGATTAATACACGCTATAGGAATGTTATTCTCAGCAGCAAATCTACAGAACCGATAACTTGAGTACACCATCAGAGACGACCCTATTATCAGCAAACAATCTGAGGCGAGAATTTTTTGGTAGATTGATGCCACTATGCCTTTCTCTACAGAGCTACCATAAAAAACTACGTTAGGTTTAAGCACGCCACTACAACGGTGGCAGCTAGGCACCTGCACAGCCTTGACCAAGCCATCATCTACGTCAGCATCACCGTCGGGCCTTGTTAGCTCAGATGGCTCGTGTAGATGAGAATTGTGCTCTTTTAGCCAATCCTGAATATCACTGCGAGCAACAATAGCTCCACAGTCCATGCACAATACCTGATCCAGACGGCCGTGAAGGTCAATGACTTGTCTATGATTCGCTCGCTGATGGAGCCGATCAACATTTTGAGTTACTAGCTGACCGACAAAGTTTAAAGCCTCTAAATTAGCCAGCTCCACATGGGCTAAGTTAGGCTGTGCTTTTTCAATAGTCGGCCATCCGGAGAAACTACGCGCCCAATAGCGCTGTCGAATCGACTGGGCTCGCATGAATTCCGCATGTTGAATAGGCCGATTACTCGTCCAAGTTCCGCTATCGTCTCGATAAGTTGGGATACCTGATCCGGAGCTGATGCCGGCGCCAGTGATGACAAACGAATTCGAATGTTTCTTCATGAATTCCGCTAGCTCTTCGACAGTGCTCGATTCTCGTGATGCGGCGTTAAGGTCGAGCTTTCTAAGAACAGGTGAGTCCATTTAAAGATTATCCAACTACGGTATCTATTACGGTGTCGTACTAGTTGCGGTTCTTGGTGCAGTACCAGGCATAGTTTCAAAGCCCGGCGCAAACTCGACCAATACTTCAGTGAGACTTAGCAATACCGAAACATTGCCTTGCACTGTGCCAACACCAGCCTCCAAAAGAGACCCTAGGGTTGCCGATCCCATAATCACAGTATCAAGATCACTGCGATTCATAGTGACCGTAGCATCGGCGTTGTTAGCTGTATAACCGGCGATATTGGTTAAAGTGCCACTACTCATTTCAACGACATAACGCTCATCGGTATCCGGGGTTAGAAAGTTAATAATAAAATCGTTTCCATCTGCCAAGTCACTATCAACTCGGGTAGCGACTGCGTCCCACCACTGGCTTGTTGTCATTGCCCTGGCGAGACTTGGGCTTGTGCCTCTTGGAGCAGGAATTCTTGGCATACCATTGCGTAAATCCTGAGCAGTCGCAAGAAAGACGTTGCGCATACTGGCACTCTCATACTGAAAGCCAAGCTGTTCGAACACGTCCGCTAGCCTATCCTTTGCGGCTTGGTTATCCTGCTCTGCGTATACCAACTTATTCAATATTTCCATGGCCATACGATAACGCCCTTCGCCGATTAGATCTTCGCTGCGCTTCATAATAGCAGTCGCACCACCCATCATCTCAACATAAAGCGGCGCTGAGTCTGCTGGAGAAAGCGGCGCGAGCGTCGCTGGATTGCCATCCCAATAGCCAAGATAACGATTAGCTACTGCGCGCGAATTATGGAACTCTGAGCCGTGATACTGGCGGACATTCCACTGCTGCTGCAATGACTCTGGGACTTTATATTCATTATGCATTTCGTTAATCGTGACGCCTTGATTGGCAAGGTGCAAAACTTGATTGTTTAAATTTGCATAAGCGTCTCGTTGGGCACGCATAATCTCTTGAATTCTTTCATTGCCCCAACGCGGCCAGTTATGAGAGGACACCAAAACCTCAGCTTGCAAGCCAAAGCGATAGAGCGCTTCGTTTATTTGCTTTGACCATTGCAATGCATCTCTTACTAGCGCTCCACGCAGAGTATAGATATTGTGAACAGTTGCGGTGATGTTCTCTGCTGCCCAAAATATTTTCTGCTCAGGGAACCATGTGTTCATTTCCGCCGGTGCTTCGGTGCCAGGAGTATTCTGAAATACAAGGTTTACACCATCAATTTTATGCTCTTCATATTCATCTTCAATGACTAGAGTAGGCGCAATTAAACCGGTCGTGCCAGCTGCTAAGCCTTTACCTATTGCTGAGTCTACTTGACCAAAAGGACTCGATGGAATGGTGCGCCCGTACTGCAGGACCGCCCGCCGTGACATCGCAGTGCCAGCATAGACATTCTCTGAAATTGCCTCTTCCATAAATCCTGAAGGCGCAATAATCACAACTTCACCCGCGAGCACGGCGTCCTCGCTAGTCACTCCCAGTACACCACCAAAATGGTCTATATGAGAATGGGAATAGATAACTGCTTTTACCGGCCGCTCACCGAGTTGCTCGTTAGCCAGCGCCAAAGCGGCGGCGGCTGTTTCACTCGTTAATAGTACGTCGAATATGATCCAGCCTTCGTCACCTTTTACCAAAGTCATATTGGCTAGGTCAAAACCTCTCACCTGATAGAGAAAGTCAGGCACCACTTCATACAGGCCAAAGTTCATATTCAAGGTGGCCTGACGTTGAAGCGAAGGATGAATGCTGTCTATATCGTCTCCGGTGAGAAGAAAATCATAGCGGTCCATATCCCACACAATATTCCCAGCAGCACCTATGATTTGCCTGCTATCGGGCTCAGCGATAAAGCCTCGACTTGATTCAGAAAAATCCCGATCATCTTCAAAGGGTAGCGTCTGCCTTAATTCACTTTGCAGAGTCTTAGTGAATTCACTTGGTGGATTTCCTTTTGAATTAAAGTGATCTTGAGCGTCAACGCTTACGACTGAAAAGCTGGCGAGCAAAGCCAGGGTGAAATTTACTTTAAGTCTGGTATTCATCGAAGTCTTCATAGGGGCAGGGGCCTGCTGGTGAACTGTTTAGTCAACGCCTTCAGTATACGCGAGTTAAAGCTTAGGTGGCCATCGCGCATACTTTAACACTGAAGATTTTTGACTACATTTAGAGAGAGAGTAGATGCAAACTAACAATCTCAATAAGCTGTTGTATTTTATGATTATTCCCCGCAAGTGCGCCAACATTTGAAGCTTTATCTTTTAATGAATTCATTGTTGCCGGCGCAGTGGGTCGCAGATTTTCCGTGTTTTTGATTTCACGCCCCTGTTGGTTTTCGGCAATGCCTATATTCTCCTTCAAAAATGAGCTTTAAACCATTTCTAGCTAGAACTTCAACAATAGACCGAACGAGAGAGGTAGAGAAGCAGATCGATAAAAGCGGCAAAAAAAAGAAAGGCCAAAAGCAAAAAACCACTGAACAGAATTTATTTATTCTGCTCAGCGGGTTTTCTTTAATCAGAAAGTATTTCTACAGGTGAGAGCGCTCTAAAACGACATCGGCGTTTCTCCAAAGAGATTCAAACTGACGCTTGATCACGATAGCTTCCTGCTCACGACTCTGTGCTTCAACAGCTTGATACAGTCCGAAAGTAGACCAACCGTTCTGTTGGTTCCACTCTAGATCTTTCTTATAGACTTTTTCGGCTTCGGCTGCGTCACCTTTCTCTAACAATGCTGCGCCAAGATAAAGACGCATAGACTGTGACCAGTCTGGCGGCTCTGTGTAATTCAAGTTATCTTGAAACTCTACCGCGTGGCCGTAGTGAAGAATCGCACCATCCAAATTACCCTGAGCTTCTTCAATTTCGCCTAGCAACGCATGCATCGCTAAACCTAAAACATGTGATGCTGGTGTTGGGCCAACCCCTGTATCGTCCACGTTATCTGCACCCATCTGGGCTTGGATGTTAGCAACTTCGATTTTGGCTAGGTCGATATGGCCTTTAGCTGCATGTGCACTGCCCTTTACATAACTCCACATACCATCTAGATAAGGTGTGCCACTATGAGATTGCTGCGCAGCGTGGATTTTATCGTACTTGCCAAATACCTTGTCGACAATCCAGTTGTGAGCAATTCTTTTTTGACCGCTACTGATAGCAGCGTCATCTCCAACATTACCCGCACCGCTACTTGCAGCCTCCGCGGAGGAAGCATAGTTACCTTGCAGCATATTGGCGTAGCGAACAAAGTCCAAGGCATGAGGCGCGTGAATTTTATGAGACAAGGGGTAAGTTCCAATCATTGGGAAATTTGTATCTCCCCAAATTTTAGCAAACTGCTTGTCCACCTCTTGTGAACGCTTATTAATATCAATGGCTTTTTCATACTCCCCAACACGAAGATAGATATGGCCAGGCATATGCACCATATGACCAGAGATTGGCACGATACCCTCTAGCTTTTGGGCTGCTGGCATAGCCAATTCTGGCTGAGCAGAGCCTTCCATCAAGTGAATATATAAATGATTTGCACCTGGATGGTCATGCTCTAATGCCATTGCCGCCTCTAAAGCTGCCTTACCTTCTTCAGTACCAACCTTGGCGGTACCGTCGGCTTCCCAGTAATCCCACCGGGTTGTGTTCATGTAACCCTCACCAAAGATTGTCGCAATATCTGCGTCATCTGGGTATTTAGCATGTAATTTACGCATCGCGTCCAAAAAAGCAAAATCGCGCTCCACGCGGTCTGGAATCGCGTCTTTGTTGTACAGCACGAACATGGAGTTAATCATGTCACGTTCGCGCTCAGTGCCATTATTGGCCAGATCCATGGCTCGGCGAATCGCTGCCAACCCCGCACCTTGCGGATCATCTGGCATTTGAGCATAGCGGCTATTGGGGTTTGGTCCCGCGGCATGCGCAATACCAAAGTGCGGCATTGGACTATCCGGATCCAAACGAGCAGCTTCTTGATAAGATGCTATGGACTCAGGAAAATAGAAGCTCCATGCCATGCGTAAGCCCTGATCAAAAAAGGCTTGGGCCTGAGCTGAGTCTGTTGTAATCGGACGGCTGTAATTACCACCGCCGGGGACCATAACGGCAAGAGGCTCGTCTTGGGCAGTTGAAATCGTGGATGCAACTAAAGTAGTTGCTGCAGCAATGAAGGTAATGATCTTGCGCATTGCACTCTCCTGAGTGGATTGTTTTAATTTTTAAACGCTTTGTACGAAAATAGTATACTCCCATAGGAGGAATTTTCGACCCTAAAGGACATCGGAGCTTGCGTTCACGGCTGTACCTGCATTTTAACGCCCGGCAATCATTTCGACTTCGTGGGTGGGGGCAACCGAGAAATTTAACAGCATAAAGAAGCGGTGGCTTAACTGCGATCAAGCCGGTGATCAAGAATCCCAGTGCGCTGGGTGAAATTAAAAAGCTCTTTTTTGTGGAGTTTTAGAATTATAAATAACTCTAACCCAGTCGTGGAACCAGCTTCAATAGACGCTCGCTGTGGTCGAGGATAAACCTCGCGCTGCTGCTTACGACAAAAGCCCAAGGTGAGAACCTTGACCCTTCATAGTTGCGTAGCGCATTTGGGTAAGAATATAAAGCCTTGGACACATATTGCTGCGTAATTTTTCGATATTCGCGCTATCAAATGCCTCTGTATTCATCTTTGTCAGAGCGTCTTTCGTCATAGGCCGGCGTATTATTCTTAACTGATAGATTACGGAGTAAGCACAAACGACAAGCAAATAAATAATTACCCAAAACCAAACTGACTCTACATTCGCGCTGATAGATCAATTCGCGTTAAGCGCAAGTAAAAAATAGGCATATCAACATAAATTCATTGAACAGCAATTCAACACGTCGGTGTTCTTGGTTCAGAGTAGCTTATTTCAAGTTCAGCATGTCCATGCTCATCTAAGGTGACGATATACACCCTATCGTAAACACGCTCATCTAGATCTTCAAAGCTTGTACCGGCGAGCAGGTTCACAAGTCTTGGAATTGTGTTGGAGTGACCTGTTACTAGTATCACTCCACTAAGGGTCTTCAGCTTGTCAACGATGAGCTTGGCCTCATCTGGATTGTATTCCTCTACTAAAACCCCATGTTCATGGGCGGTTGGAGTCGCTGTGTCTCTGGTTCGTTTATAAGGAGTAGAGAAGACATGAGTGACATTCTTGCCATGAAGCATACCAGCAAAAGTTTTAGACCGGGCCTGACCAACTTTGGTCAGTGCTGGATCGCTGGAGTCTTCAATGACTTTTTCTGCATGGCGCACCAAATAGATGGTTGAACCATCGGCGGCCAACATTGAAAATGGCAAACCGAGCAATATTAAGAGTAGAGCGAGTCGAGCAAAAGTATTTTTCTTCATGGCTTCTCAGTTTTATTAAATAAACCAGTGCTTTTAGTTTTATATTTAGAGCTTTTAGAATGCTAAGCTCACAATAACCTAGGCGCACCGAAAAACCCACAATTAGCTCAGCAGAGCTTAAACTTATACGATTTTATACTCATACATTACGCCGTACCGTTATATCGATATCTCGTAAAGTCCTAAGTAACCTAACTCGCAAGCCATGCCTGTGCTTCCTTTTTTTGGCTTCTTTCAAAGGCTTTAACCTCGAGCCCAAGATACAAAGCTCCCTCAAATTCACTTGCCTTCTTCAGCCAAAATGTAACGGCCAATACTGCCACACGATCAAATTTTTCCATAAGTTCGAACAACGCCGGGATCCGGGAAAACTCAACTCCAATTTCACCAAGTGTAGGTAAGTGAAAGTCAGTAAGGTCGTAAAGCACCCTGCCGTTTTCAACACCCCCGGACTGCTAATTAGCTCGTCTACGCCTGCTTTCATACTTTGCGCATTTAGGCTTCAGCTCAACTCAATATCCAATCGCTCTCATTCTACTTTCTTAGAATTCGATACAAGGGCTTTGTCAGAATTACTAGTCCATTTTATATCATCAAAAGAAGCCGAAAACTTTGATCTGACTCACCCAAAACTTAGGAGCGCTTAACCCGCCAGAGAACTGAGAGGAAACCTCCATGACAGCATCGTGGATAGCTATTGAAAGCTGCCCAGCCTATTTAGACAGTGGTGCATTTAATCCATAGATTTGATCTGTGCCATTAGCATTTCCTGTAGAATCATGCGAGGCAGGCTTCATTAATAGTAAGACCGAGAATGAGTGACTTAGAAAGTACGCTATTTTACTTTTGCTAAAGCTGTTTATTTTGAGTCTGCGTAAAGTAGACGCTAGGCCGGACACACCACAGAATTCTCTGCCTAGCGCCATTATTCTCTTACTCATATTGCCCACACACGGCTAAGTTGAATTCTTATCTATACATTTCTGAGCGATATCTTCGTCTTAACCGATGAATAGTATCGATTATACAGCAGTGAATATGGAACCGTGGTCCGCTCGCCGGCGTAGACGTAGTAAGCCGTAATATGTTGTGTGTTTTTCCCAAATTGATAACTCGGTCAATTTGATTAAAAATCTGCCGGGCATATCTTCAATCATCGAGTGCGACTGCTCAATATTCGGAATCTTGACTGAAACGCCGGAATTCCTGTGCTGCACACGTCGTATTGTTAACAGCCTTAACTGCTGTTTCTGTTAAGTGGGGTCTCTGCCTGTGTTTGGTACAAGAAACGATGTGGTTATTTATGCTATTTTTGCTGCCGTAAATACCTGCTTTATTTATTTTTTCCTCACGCAACAAAACGGTGCATTTCATTCAGAAGACGCAGCGCTTGAGAACGCTCAAGTTGTTTTCTTAATGATTTCAACATTGGGTTTTCTCTTTATTATGCCCTTTCGACACACCGAAAAACCGATCCATATTGCCATTTCACTTTTATGTTTTAGTTTCATATTGCGAGAGCTTGACCTTGAAGACTTGAATGTTTCATCGTTCATTAAGCTAGTTGGTAGTGGGCAAGGTAGAGCTTTGCTACTAGCATCTTTATGGACGTTACTCGCTTTTTATGGCTATAGAGCGATCAAGAACAAAACTCGTTATTTAAAAACTTTCTTCTCCTCGCAGCTATTTACTGTCCTTTTAATTGCCTTTCTGATGCTGATAGTGAGCGCCGTGCTGGACAAAAAGATTTTCAACATCGGCCAGTCTAGATTCTTTGAAGAACTAGCTGAAACAAATGCCTATATGCTGATATCTCTGCCGGTCATATGCCAAGCTGGTGACTGGGTTAGTAACAAGGCGAACGTCCTG
The DNA here is from genome assembly GCA_047617605.1 of Pseudohongiellaceae bacterium. Taxonomy (GTDB): domain Bacteria; phylum Pseudomonadota; class Gammaproteobacteria; order Pseudomonadales; family Pseudohongiellaceae; genus UBA9145. Next base: position 71,030 of record JBLGBJ010000017.1, read on the forward strand.
TCTTTGAAACTTCTAAGTTTCGTGAAGCGCTTTCCACCAATTGAACGCAGTGACACCAAGTAGGCTTACATCTTAACCATGATGTTGTAGCTCTTAATTTGTCGCTTTATGCTAATCACCTAATTTTCGTGGCTAGGCTTCCTTAAATAGAGTATGCGCAACTAAATCATAGGCTGTTTGGTGGGGGGCGCAAGAATCTCACTGCGGCCTTTGGCCTTAATTAACGGCCAATTTGGTAGAATTCAAATAGCTAATCCCGCAAGCGCAGTCGGGCCTAGAGTACGATTATCTGACTTTGGTACTAGCGAAAACACTCTTCTTCACGTTACTCTTGCCCCTATTACCTAACTTTCAATTAACTTGTCCAACGTAAAGCCTAATCACACTGTGTCTAATTCCATTAAAGATAACATGCCTGATGTCCGCGATGGGCTCAATGCTAAAGAGCGCATCATTCTGTATAGCCTACATGAGGCACAGAAGGAATTCCCCAACCGCAATGTACCCACAGCCTTACTGTACGGGCGAGTCATTGAGCATATGGATATGAGCGAGCATGAATTTCAGAGTATATTGTCGAGGATTGCAGGGCTAACTAGAAATACACATTTGTAACTGCGAGGGGCCGCTACAGAATTAGCTGGCGCGACAGCAGCTACAATTTGCAAAGACCTCCTTTTTTTAGAGAGCTGCTTCAACAAAGAACAATTTGGAGACTATTACTATCTGTAATTTTAGGGTAGCGGTGCTTTTTCATAAATCAAATTTTCAGATTGCTTATAAATAGTAAATAATTTAAAGGAATATAATCATGTTCTCAATGACGCAGATGGTGCGAAGAGCAGCACAAACTCAGCCAAACGTTTTAGCCACAGTTGATGGCGATCGATTTCAAACCTGGACTGAATTTGAACAAAAGATCGCCAGCTTTGCCAATGGCCTGCAACAACTAGGAATCGGTGCTGATGGCTGTGTCGCGATACTTGCACTAAACAGCGATCGCTATTTTGAATTCATGTTTGCCACACCCTGGGCAGGAGCGATTTTTCAACCTATCAACACCCGTTTAGCAGGTCCGGAAATAATGTACTGGCTAAACGATTCCGAGGCTAGCGTGCTTTTAGTGGACAAGAGCTTTGCACCTATTATTGCTGCGATCAAAGACCAATTACAACACGTCAAACATTTTGTATTTGTCGACGATGGCGAATTACCTGAAGGATATATTGCCTACGCCGAGGTGGTTGATAACGAGCCGGTAGCAGATGCCAACCGCAGCGGTGATGATCCAGCAGGCTTGTTCTATACCGGTGGCACTACTGGCCGCTCAAAGGGCGTAATGTTGTCTCATACTAATTTCGTCACGAATGCG
>JBLGBJ010000018.1:0-69266 GCA_047617605.1 Pseudohongiellaceae bacterium
CCTGATCATTGGCATCAAAGTGATTGGGTATAAACATAGCACTTGTTTCCTTTGTTCATGCGCATCAGCCCTATCGACTGATACTGAACTTCTTATAGAAAAGTCCTGCACTCACAAAACAGTCCTGAACTCATAAAAATGCCCCTGAGTACGCAAACTTAAGTTGTTGTAATTCTGCTCACTGAACCTAGTTTCACCATTTATATCAGTAATCAGAGCCGTGGAGCATAAGGTGCCATATTGGCGTTCTGAATTTTCGATAAACATCGAGGAAAGTGTTCTTTCCAATTCAATCGGAATGCCGGTATCGGGCAATTGCGCGTCCGACGCCTGAACTTTACTGGTCATGATATTTATCAGCGCATCTGTTGTCAGCTCTGCGTTACTTTCAATTAGCTGCTCTAGAGCGATTTTTCCATTCGTTATTTTCGGCCAAGCGCTATTAAGGACTCCGTTTGAGAGGCCATAGTAGCCAGGTTCCAGCGGCGTTATTATGTTTTCGAAATTATTCACGTAGTACAACGCGGATTCATCGCCGATTAGTAAGTTGTAACCAGCAAACTGATCAAATTGCTCGGCAAGCGATTCAGCGTAGTCTTTAGCCGATTCATTATGCTTAAGGAAATTAAGCGTGAGCTCACCTCTAGATTTTAGTTTCTTCTCAGCCTGCGAGGGGTCACGAATATTGGTTACAGCAGCAAAGCGACCTGATCTCGACACGCCAAGCCAAGTTCCCCCAGCCTGCAGGTCCCGTCCCGCCAGAATTTCTGTTGATTGGTTTTCATCCTTCCAAAAGCTCGCCTGCTGTGTTGGTCTGGCAAATTGCTCATCTCGATTAGCGGCTAGAACTAGACGGTAGTTTGAGTGGATTTGGTGGGCAAAAAGTATAAGGCACATGCATACCATTTTAACGGGTCTAGTCTAGCAACTAAAGCATAGACTCATTTGGCAAACAGGAAATTGAATTCAAGATGAGCGATACTTGATATACTCTATTTAAAATATCAATGCAGGTTTTGTGAACCAATATGCTTACTTTTCCTCAGTTCGATCCGGTCGCGCTATCGCTTGGCCCCATTAGTATTCACTGGTATGGGCTCATGTATATTGTAGCCTTCGGCGGAGCATGGGCGCTGGCGTCTTATCGTGCCAAGCGCGTACCTGAGCAATGGTCTGCAGAGCAGATCTCAGATCTAATTTTCTATGGAGCACTTGGTGCAGTGCTTGGCGGGCGCTTTGGATCTGTTTTCTTTTACAACTTCGACCGATTCCTGTCCGACCCCGTATGGCTCCTTCGGGTGTGGGAGGGCGGTATGTCCTTTCACGGAGGTTTCCTTGGAGTGCTCGCTGCGCTTTATTGGTATTCAAGAGTGTTGAAAAAAGATTATTGGGAGGTCATGGATTTTATTGCCCCCTTGGTACCGTTTGGGCTAGGAGCTGGCAGGATCGGTAACTTTATTGGCGGAGAGCTGTGGGGCAGACCAACTAATGTAGCTTGGGGTATGGTTTTCCCACATGTTGACCAACTGACTAGACATCCCTCGCAGTTGTACCAGTTTTTTCTGGAAGGAATCGTTCTATTCAGCATAGTCTGGTGGTTTTCCTCAAAGCCGCGACCTAAATTGGCCGTGAGTGGACTTTTTGCTGTGACCTATGGATGTCTGCGCATCTTTGTTGAATTCTTTCGACAGCCGGACCAGCAATTGGGGTTTATCGCTTTTGATTGGTTGACGATGGGGCAGCTGCTTTCACTGCCAATGATTATCGCAGGGGCTCTTTTTCTTAGCCTTGCTTATAGAGTGCCGCCACCGACTACTAGCGCGTAAATTTATAAAAGGTGAAAAACTAACATGCATCAATATTTAGCACTTTGTCAGCGGATTATCGATCATGGGGTTTGGGTCGAAAATGAACGGACTGCAAAGAAGTGCCTAACGGTTATTAATGCAGACCTGACCTATGACGTCGGGAGCAACGAATTTCCAATCATCACCACTCGCAAAAGCTATTGGAAATCTGCAATCGCTGAGCTTTTAGGTTACATCAGGGGGTACGATAATGCCGCTGATTTTCGTAAGCTTGGCACAAAGTCTTGGGATGCGAACGCAAACCTAAACGATGCTTGGCTGAAAAACCCTGCCAGAAAAGGTGAAGATGACATGGGAAGGGTTTATGGGGTTCAAGGCCGAGCATGGAAAAAATTCGATGGTAGTAGCTTGGATCAGCTTAGAAAAATTGTTGATGATCTAAGTCGTGGGTTGGATGACAGGGCTGAGATTTTGACATTTTATAACCCTGGCGAATTTGAGTTAGGCTGTCTTCGCCCATGTATGCATACACACAACTTTTCTTTATTAGGAGATAGACTCCATTTAACAAGTTATCAACGATCTTGTGACGTACCGCTGGGTCTAAATTTTAATCAAATTCAGGTTTTTACCTTGTTGGCACTTATCGCTCAAATTACCGGGCATAAAGCTGGCGTCGCATATCATAAGATTGTGAATGCCCATATTTATGAAGATCAGCTCGAATTAATGCGCGATGTACAATTAACTCGCAAACCTTTTGGGTTGCCTGAGCTCACCATCAATCCTGACATAAAATCCATTAACGATTTAGAAACGTGGGTGACGCTGGATGATTTTTCAGTTGTGGGTTACCAGCACCATGATCCCATCGCCTATCCATTTTCAGTTTAAGTAAAAAGAGATAAATTTTGAGACTAGCGCTTATTTGTGCAATGGCTGAGAATCGAACTATTGGTAAAAATAATAGCTTGCCTTGGTACCTTTCAGAAGACCTTAAATATTTTAGAAAAGTAACAATGGGTCACTGTATTATCATGGGACGAAAGACTTGGGAGTCCATCGGTCGACCACTACCTGGTAGAACTAATATTGTGATAACCAGAAACGAAGATTACCAAGCCAACGGGGCGAGAGTAGTGACTTCTCTTGACGCGGCGATTGAGCTTGCCCAGAGTATCTCCGCTCTTGATGGCGCTGAGGAAGCATTTATTATTGGGGGGGCGGGGTTGTATCAAGCGGCTCTGTCTCGCGCCGAAAGGTTTCACCTTACTCGAGTCCATGCTGCTATCGAGGGTGATACTCATCTGATGGATTTTGATGAATCTCAGTGGTCCGAAATATCGAGAGACGAGTATCTCAATTCAGAAACTAATCCCTATAATTACAGTATCTGTCTTCTCGAGAGAATAGCTAGCTAATACCCTTAAGCAATACTTTCGAATTGCGGCTATTGTTGTAAAGTTGTTTTCTAGATTCTGGCAGGTCGTTAGCTGTACCAGGTTTAAAACCTCTTTCTAGGAACCAATGATCGGTTACCGTGGTTAACACTAACACTTCTCGTAGACCGTTTTCCTTGGCTTTGGTTTCCAAGCTTAAAAGCAGCTGATCACCGTAGCCTTTCTTTTGATAATTCTCGTGAATTGCCAGACACGCTATTTCGCCTAATTTCTCGGTCACCGAATACAACGCTGCGCAGGCAATAATAGCGCCTTCAAACTCTATCACTTGAAAGTTATCAACTTCTGTCTCTAACAACTCTCGAGATCGAGAAACTAAAGTCCCGTTTTCCTCTAATGGCTTTATTAGGGCCAAAATGCTGGAAATATCATCGATTGTGGCTTGCCTAAGCAGGTCAAAGTTATCACGGCTAATCAAAGTGCCTTTGCCTTCTCGAGTAAAAAGTTCTTGTAACAACGCACCGTTGTTTTTGAAACTAATTAGATGAGAGCGATGAACATTACGGTTAAAAGCCGAAATTGCCGCTTGCAGCGCTTTTTTCATACACGCAGATTCACTATCATTTTTCCCCGTCAGCTGATTCATGTGCATAATCGCATCATTCTGATTTAGGGAAGGAATTAGGTCTCCCAGTCGATCGAATATGCCTTCTGCAGGTGTTAGAAGAATTAGCTTATCGGCACCTAATGCAACAGCAGTCTCGGTAGCAATTTCTTCAGCGGTTAGGTTAAAAACCTCACCGGTTAGAGAATAGCCAAGGTTAGATAGTAAGACCATGTTGCCGCTTTGAAGTTGCTGATGAATAGCTTCACTCTGGATCTTTCTTACCCGGCCGGTGTAGTGATGGTCAATGCCATCGTGGATTCCATAAGGCTTCGCAGTTACAAAGTTACCTCGACAAACTCTAATGTCAGCTCCGTCCATGGGAGAGTTAGCTAAGCCCATCGACAAGTGAGCTTCAGTCTTTATGTTCAAGCGGCCAACGCACGCGAGAATTACATCTAAAGCTTCAGGGCGCGTTATACGCATCTGCTTATGAAAGGAAGAATCGATGCCTTGGTTGGCCAGTGCGGAGGTAATTTGCGGTCTTGCGCCGGTAACTAAAACAAGTTTCACACCTAAACTATGCAGCAGATTTAGGTCATGAATTATGTTTGGAAGGTTCGAATCCGACAGAGCTTCTCCGCTCAATAGAACGACGAACACTTGACCTCGGTGAGCGTTAATATACGTCGTAGACGCTCTAAACCACTCAATAAGTTGTTGATTATTTAGCATAGCGAATATTCTACACTAAACAGTATTTGGTAATTAGTTTTCGGAGTACTTTAATACAGGGGTCAATCATATCTATTGACATGTACTCATCAGGTTGGTGAGCTTGGTCAATATTTCCTGGGCCCATTATAATTGTGTCCATACCAAGTTCCTGTAAAAAAGGTCCTTCAGTACCAAATGCAACATTTATGGGAGGGTTACCAGAGAGTTCTTCGGCTATCTTTAACAAGGCGCTATTTTGTTCGGCAAAGAAAGCAGGAACCCCGGTAAAAAGTCCTTCGATTTCGACTTTCAAGCCTAGCGGGGTTACAACTTTTTTAACTCTATCTCGTATTTCCTCTCTAACCGTATCGATATGCATACCAGGCATGAGCCTAACATCAAACTCTAATTCGCAGCTTCCACAAATCCTGTTTGGATTGTCCCCGCCATGAATGCAGCCAAGGTTCAGGGTGGGGTGGGGCACTTCAAAAAGCGGAGAGGTATAGCGTTCTTTTAGTTGTTCTCGATATAGCATCAAATCTGTGATCACGGAATGCATGGCATCAAGAGCATTGTTGCCTAAAGCAGGATTCGATGAATGGCCGCTTTGCCCTAGAATTTTAACCGACTCCATCATGATGCCTTTATGGGCACGAACAGGCTGTAGGCCAGTGGGCTCTCCAATCACTGCGGCTCGCGCTTTGGGCCTACCCAATTCAGCGATTGTTCTTGCCCCTTGCATTGAAGTCTCTTCATCGGATGTTGCAAGGATAATTAGAGGCTCTTTAAAATTATGATTCAACAGAGGCTTAACAGCCTCCATGATGATGGGAAAGAATCCCTTCATATCAGTAATACCAAGGCCGTATATTTTTCCGTCACGCTCGGTGATACTAAACGGGTCCACACTCCAAAGGTTTTCATCAAGAGGCACGGTGTCTGTATGACCGGCAAGGACTAGCCCCCCTTGTCCGCTACCTAATGTTGCGATGAGATTGAGTTTTTCTGGATTACCGTCGGTAGGAACAAGCTCGCAGGTAAAGCCGAGTGACTCAAATGAGTTTGCAAGAAACTCTACAATGGCTCGATTGCCTGTGTCTATGCGCGGATTTGTCGAGCTAATACTTGAAAGGCCAACTACTTTGCCAAGATCTTGCATTAGCTGTTTGGATTCGTTCAACATAAAACCATTCCCAGAGCCGTAAAAATTTTATTAAGTAAAGCAAAGTAATGTTAAGAACGCACCGCTAGCTTTGCAATCATGTCGGTTTTCGCAGCCATAACAAAATCATTGATATGTAGGCCATTAACTTTGCGCGAACACCAATAGACAGTGACTTTCCCCCATTCAGTCAAAATTGAGGGATGGTGGTCTTCACGCTCAGATAAAGAGGCAATCTTGTAGGTAAAGTTAAACGCATCTTTAAACTCCATAAAATGAAATTCACGCTTGAGTTTATCTACGCCATCGTGAAATCCGCGCCGCCAAGATGGCACCGCTAGCAGGAGTTTGCCGGCCTCGTCGTCTGTAACCACTGACGCCCCTAGGCGCAGGCTTTCACAGTGACGTGAAACTAGATCATTAGTATCTTCCATCATAGGAACTCCTCTAACAAGTTGTTTAGGAAATGATAGCCTTTTTCTGTGGCCCTGATTTGCTGATTTATTTGCTGCAATAGCCCAGATTTGTTAAGGGAGTCTACCTGCTTTGCTATGGCGCTAAAAGCTTGGCCGCTATGGTCTTCGAACTCGCAGATGCTAAATCCGTCCTTAAGTCGCAGCGCATTCATCATAAATTCTAAAACCCTTTCATCTTCGCCCACAATCAGTCGCTGCGCTGTGTGATCGACGGTATTTTTTATATAATGATTAGGTTGCTTGTGTTTTCTGGTACGAATGATTGTGTTCGACGCGGAGAAGGAAATTTTCCCGTGTGCACCCGCGCCGATACCAATATAGTCACCAAACTTCCAATAATTCAGATTGTGTCTGGATCGCCTGTTTTCAGTGGCGAAGGCAGAAATTTCGTATTGATTAAAACCATGCTGAAATAACATGTCCTCACCACTTAGTTGAATGCCTCGAAGAACATCCTCAAGTGGCAATGTAGGAGGCCTTCGGTAAAACGCCGTGTTGGGTTCAATGGTAAGTTGGTACCACGATAGGTGCGTTGGGTGGTATGAAATAGCGGCAGTTAAATCACTGAGGGCGTCGCTTTGTGTTTGATTCGGCAGGCCATGCATAAGGTCGAGGTTAAAATTATCAAAGCCTGCGCCAAGCGCAGTCTCAATGGCTAGCCGAGATTGTTTGCCATCATGGATGCGCCCCAATAGTGATAGGCTTTTGTCATCAAAGCTCTGTATACCAAGTGACAGTCGATTTATGCCCGCGGCTTTAAAGTCGCTAAACTTATTGGCTTCTGCGGTTCCAGGATTTGCTTCCATGGTTACTTCAATGTCTTCCGCTAAATTCCCATGGCGTCTTAAATGGCCCAAAATCCGGTCAAATCCAGCGCCGGAGAATAGGCTCGGTGTGCCACCGCCTATGAATATGGATACTATTTCACGACTGTCACACTCTGAATAATCGCGATCAAAATCATCGAGAAGGACATTGATATAGTCATTTTCTGGTATACCGGCCGGCGCTTCATGCGAATTGAAATCACAGTAAGGACATTTTCGAACACACCAAGGAATGTGTATATAAAGGCTTAAAGGAGGGGTTGCCAGCATTTCATAAGCTCCCTAAGGGCCTGTCCTCGGTGGCTTAAATTGTTTTTAGATTCTTTGCTCAACTCCGCAGAAGTGCAGTTATGGCTTGGCACAAAGAATAATGGGTCATAGCCAAATCCGTTTATCCCGCATTCCTCAGACAAAATCCGGCCTTCCCATGAACCCTGACAAATTAGAGGTGTCGGGTCTTGGCTGTGCCGCATGAAAACAATAACACATTGGAACCTAGCGGTTCTTAAGGATTCGGGTACATCAGTCATGTCTAGCAATAGCTTCCTATTGTTTTCTTGATCAGCGCCATGCAACCCTGCGTAACGTGCGGAATAAATGCCGGGCTGACCTTGCAGGGCGTCGACTTCTATTCCAGAATCATCAGCTAGACTTGGCAGTCCTGTTAGCTCGCTAGCATGTCTCGCTTTAATAATCGCATTTTCAACAAAACTCAGCCCGGTCTCATCGGCATCGTTTACGTTGAACATTGATTGAGGCACAAGCTCAATATCTTCGACCGAGAAAATTTGTTGAAACTCGCGGAGCTTACCTTTATTGCTGCTGGCCAAAACGATTTTATTCATAGGTAATTTATGAGTTCTTAGTAATATGGTAAATGGCAATTTCACCTAAGAAATTGGGCCATGCTTTCATTGCCCAATTACCCTGATGTTGAGAATCTACAACTGTGCGAGTTATGACGGTTACATTTTTTTCCCTGCAAAGCGCATCAAAATCTTTAACGGTACAAAAGTGAATGTTTGGTGTGTCATACCAGTTGTGCGGCATGAATTTTGACACTGGCATCCGACCATTGCTTGCCAAACTTAATCGGCTTTTCCAATTTCCAAAATTCGGGAAGGTGATAACACCGTACTCGCCAATGCGCAGCATCTCGTCCACCAATAAATCTGGCTTGCTAGATGCTTGAAGAGTTTGGGTTAGCAGTACTGTATCAAAGGAATTCGATTGAAAATTTGTTAGGCCTTCGTCAATATTTTGCTCAATTACATTAACGCCTTTTTCAATGCATGACTCAATATTGTCAGGATCGATTTCCAATCCAATGCCGTTTACATTTTTTTTCAGTTTAAGATAGTTGAGTAAACTTCCATCTCCGCAGCCCAGATCAAGAACTCGACTCTGTGGCGCTATCCAATTTTGGATAATTTCTAAATCAGGCCGCATCTTTAGATAACTCCTTAAACACACGAGTTAAATAGGCTTTGAATCCACCGATGTACCGTGGGATTGGCAATAAGAAAGAATCATGGCCTTGCTCTGCCTCAATTTCTAGGTAGGAAACTTCCTTCTTCGCTTTCAATAAGTAATCCACAATTTCTCTAGAACGTGCAGGAGGGAATCTCCAATCTGTACTGAATGATATGACTAGAAATTTGCATGAGGCTTGTTCGAAGGCGCGGCTTAAATCACCATCAAAATCTATCGCAGGATCAAAATAGTCTAATGCTTTAGTCATTAAGAGATAAGTGTTTGCGTCGAATTTTTCGGAGAACCTTTCGCCTTGATAATGCAAATAACTCTCTACTTGAAAATCCACATCGAAGCCAAAGCTTAAAGTGCCCGAGCGCAAATCTCGGCCAAATTTGTCGCCATCAGGATCAAACGGAGTTGTATTTTTTCCAAATTTAGATCCCATTGCACTGTCAGAAAGATAAGTGATATGCCCTACCATTCTAGCAAGCATTAGGCCTCGTTTGGGATAGGTTCCGGCGTCCAGATAACGGCCACCGTGAAAATTGGGGTCATTGGTAATAGATTGACGAGCAACCTCATTAAAGGCGATATTTTGTGCGGATAGCTTTGGTGCAGTTGCTATACAGATAGCATGTCCAATTCTGTCAGAATAGCTAATAGCCCAGCGCATAACTTGCATACCACCTAAGCTTCCTCCGACCACAGCCGCCCATTTCGCGATCCCCAATCTATCGGAGAGCATTGCTTGACTATTAACCCAGTCACGCACGGTAACAACCGGAAAATCAGGGCCAAAATATTTGCCTGTTACTGGATCTATGGATGCAGGCCCCGTACTACCGGCACAGCCTCCTAGGTTGTTAAGCGAGACCACGAAAAACTGATCAGTATCTATTGCTTTCCCAGGCCCAATACAATTGTCCCACCATCCGGACTTGGTATCAGAGTCACTGTGATAACCCGCTGCATGATGATCGCCACTAAGTGCATGACATATCAGTATTGCATTTGACCTATCGCTGTTGAGCTCACCATAAGTCTCAAAAACCAAATCAAATCCTTTAAGTGACTTGCCACTGCGCAGCGTTAATTCTTCGTCGAAATGAATAGTCTGAGGCTTAACGATGCCAATATTATCAGATGGAAATTGAAGCGGCATTCGATCTTTTCCCTGTTTTTTATTACTTTCCGTCATTTTTGAAACTTGAAATATCGTGATTCTAGGAGCTAGAAAGGAATGGCAAAACTTTTATAGTTTCACTTTTATGAATTCATGATTGCTTGCCGAGACTTTAGATTTGGCGATATCACTTTGTTCACCGGCGAACTTTTAGGAAAAAATAGTATGATATCTTTGCTAGCATTTCCGTCTTAAGGCGCTTCGTTTAAGCGGGCCTTAGTCTTATCTTTGCCCGGCGGCGGTGAAGGTCAGCCATTTCGTTTTAGCCTGAACTTCTAGCTTAGCCAAACTTGCCTCAAACGCCTATAATCACCAAAGCGAGCTGGCCGGTTATACCAAAAGTTGTTATCAAAAAATTCTGAACCAGCTGAATCCCGATGAAAATAAAGATAGGCGAAAAATCCATACCCCCCATCGGAGGTACAATTTTTCTGATCGGCCCCATCACCGGTTCAGTCAATTGCCAGATGAGTTGCAACAACGGGTGGGGGTTCGTGCTTCCCGAGAACATCATTACGAATGACATAATGATGGAGCCGATTATGGCGTAGTAGTAAATATTTATAATGAAAAGTAATACACCTACAAACGACCAAGTAATAATGTAAGTGATCGAAGGAATAGTACCCCCATAAACTAAAATCAAGCCGCAGATTGCAATGGCTTCGACGACGAAGGCAAGTGCCAGCGTTGAAAAATCAATGCCCTTATAGCTAGGAATGACAGCTCTGAATATTTTTACGGCGGGATCGGTTATTCGCACAACGGCTTGAGACATTGGATTATAAAAATCCGCTTTTGCGACTTGAAGTAAAAACCTGAGCAATACTGCCAGCAGGTAAATCCCACCTATAGCATTCACGATAGTACCTAAGGAACTGCCTAAAACTTCCATAATTAACTCTCTTAGCCCACCTTTCTAATTGAAAGGGTAGGCTCTATGACTTTTCATCGAACTGTGCAGCTAATTCTATCGACCGAGCTTGCGTCAATTTAAGAGCCGTATCGACCAATTTTTGTGAATTTCTTAACTGAAACTGTTTTATCGCCTGTTCGGTTGTGCCGCCAGAAGAGGTAGCATTAAGACGTAAGCGTTCGGTAGATTCGTCGATAGCTATCACCAGTTCGGCAGCGCCTAAAGCTGTCTTATAAATGAGGGTACGCGCCACATCTTCGGTTAGACCCATTTCCTGTGCCGATTTCTGCATCGACTCCATAAATAGGCTGGACCACTGCCCGGTAGAGCGGTAACCGTATCTATGGCCGATTCTTGTTCTAACCACACACATATCCCTACCGATGACATCACTCTCGGCATAGACAATTTTCATCACCTGAGCCTTAACTGCAAGAACTATGATATCAGTGGTTTTAGCGATTTCGGCGCTACTGGCCGTTTCGATTGCGCATTCAGATTTCAGTGTACTAAGTTTGGCAGAATCGAGATCAGCTGCCAAGATAGAGGTTTTCTCGGCCCCTGTGGCGATCATACCGCGAATCAAACTGTTGGCCATGTTGCCAGCTCCAATAAATCCAATGACTGGGAGTTTGAATTCTTTGGCTTGTGTTTGGGAGTTACTGCTGCTCAACTGCATCGCTAAAATTGAATCCCTGAATAAGTGGCTACCCTAGCGCATTCTAACGCATTTTAACTAGAGACGAAGACTGAGGGGATTAAATACTAAAGTCTGGTCTTAGGCGGGTCTGCTGCCAAATAAAGCGGTGCCAATCCTTATCATTGTTGAGCCTTCTGCAATGGCGGCCTCGAAGTCATCACTCATCCCCATGGATAAGGTATCCATTGTCGGGTAGCGGGCTGCAAGTGCTCTAAACTCTAGGTAAAGCTCATTGAAACTAGCCCGTTGATCTTGGTAATTGAACTGAGGCGCGGGGATGGCCATTAAGCCTCTAAGGGTCAGGCCAGGTAACTGGGCCACCAGCGCACAAATATCGGCGGCATTTTTCAGTGTTGTCCCTGATTTGCTTTGCTCTTGGGATAAATTTACTTGCACGCAGATATTCAAGGCCCCTCGGTCTTTGGTGCGCTGTTCACTTAAGCGGCGTGCAATTTTCTCTCTATCGACACTGTGTACCCAATCAAAATTTTCAGCAATTGATTTGGTTTTATTCGATTGAATGGGCCCAATAAAGTGCCAGATTAACGGTAATTTCTCGAGCGTTTGGATCTTATCTAAGGCTTCTTGGAGATAGTTTTCACCGAAATTATGAATTCCATGCTGAGCTGCGATCTCTATGCTTTGTGCGCTATGTTTTTTACTGACAGCAAGTAGGGTCACTGAATTTTGAGGACGTTCATGCCGGGCTTCAAATTGACGAATGTCAGCAATTGTGCGATCAATATTTTCTGCTATGCTGGTCACGGTTTCTCTGAAGTAATGATTAGTGCGGTCTGGGAACTTTGCTGCAGGACAGGTACTATAGGCGAGTAAGACTTTTATTGCCAGTATGAGTTGCTGAGCTGGTAGCGCAGGCCGGAGGAACTGGCTAATGTTAAAAGGGTAGGACTGAGCAAACGGACAATCCAATTAATATTAATAACGACTGTCATAGGTAAGATTGATGGATATTACAGAACTTTTGGGATTTAGCGTCAAACAGGGCGCATCGGATTTACACATTACCGCAGGCATGCCGCCACTTATTCGTGTGGATGGTGACATTCGCCGCATTAATGTTCCTGAGATGGATCACAAGGAAGTTCATGGGCTTATCTATGAAATCATGAATGATAAGCAGCGTAAGGACTATGAAGAGTTTTTGGAAACTGACTTTTCATTCGAAGTGCCGAACTTGGCGCGATTTCGAGTCAATGCGTTTATGCAAAATCGCGGCGCCGCCGCAGTGTTCCGAACTATTCCCTCAAAAGTTCTGACCATGGAACAGCTAGGCATGGGGGAAATTTTTCGCAAGATTTCGGATGTGCCACGTGGCCTAGTCGTCGTTACCGGGCCAACAGGCTCAGGTAAGAGTACAACGCTTGCGGCAATGGTAGATTACATCAACGATACAAAGTATGAACACATTCTTACTATCGAAGACCCAATAGAATTTGTACATCAAAGCAAGAAGTGTCTAGTTAACCAGCGTGAGGTACATCGCGATACTCATGGTTTTAACGAGGCGCTGCGCTCGGCACTGCGTGAGGATCCAGATATTATCTTGGTTGGTGAGCTACGCGATCTCGAGACAATTCGATTAGCTTTAACAGCGGCAGAAACCGGTCATTTGGTTTTTGGCACATTGCACACGACATCTGCAGCTAAGACGATCGACAGGGTGATCGATGTGTTTCCAGCCGCTGAGAAAGACATGGTGAGATCGATGTTGTCTGAATCATTGCAGTCGGTGATTTCTCAAGCGCTTCTGAAAAAGCCTGGTGGCGGACGTATAGCGGCTCATGAAATCATGATGGGTACACCAGCTATCCGTAACCTGATTCGAGAAGACAAAGTTGCGCAGATGTATTCTTCTATTCAGACTGGTGCTTCGGTAGGTATGCAAACTCTTGACCAATGCCTTAAGGATTTGGTGGCCAAAGGTTTGGTGTCACGAGAAGAGGCTAAGGGAAAAGCAAAGATGCCTGATAGTTTCTAGATAAGTACTCAAGAGGTTTCTAAGGGAGTCTCTAAATGTTTTTATTAGACCAATCTCGGTATTCATTAAACCAATTCTGCAAAATAATCTGAGCTGCTATGTCATCAATAGCGGCTTTTTTTTTGCCGTAGCCGTTCTCAGCAGCTGCGATTTCAATAGCTTCTTTTGAAGATAAGCGCTCGTCCATTCCAAAACTAGGTTTGCCAAATCTCCCATGGAGCCTGTTAGCGAACTTTGTAGCTCGCACGGAAAGCTCACTTTGAGAACCATCTAAATTATAAGGTAAGCCAACAACAAATATATCCGGTTCCCATTGGGCAATCAGGGTTTCTATATCTTGCCAATCCGGGATTCCATCTCTGGCTTTAATTATCTTGATAGCTTGGGCAGTGCCTGTAAGACTTTGACCAAAAGCCACGCCAATTTTCTGTGTGCCATAATCAAATGCCAAGGCGGATAATGTCACACCAGGCTTAGGTGGAAGAAAATCGAGACTCATTAATTGAATTCCGTGATCACGAATGGCCCGCCTCTGGCGGTATTTGATTTAAGTTAACACCAAGTTGAGCTGCCGCAGAGCTGGCCATGGTGCTGTAGTGGTTGGAGAAAAGCAGTTCGTTTTTCACCGGTGCTGTTAGCCATGAATTCTCAGCGATCTCGCGCTCTAGCTGACCCGCATCCCAGCTTGCACAACCAAGGGCAATGACATAGTTCTCTGGACCTTCCCCGTTTGCAATATCTTCGAGAATCGTGCGTGATGTGCACAGAGAGATTTCATTGCTTATTGAAACAGATGATTCCCAAGATTTGCTAGAGTTGTGAAGGATAAACCCTTTATCCCTCTCTACCGGGCCACCGGCAAGCACTTTTTGCTCAGAAAATTTGTCAGCGTCTTTGTCACAAACAATATTCAACTCATCGAATATATCTGAGACCGATGCGGTTAGCGGCTTGTTGAGAACAATTCCAAGAGCGCCATCTGCAGAGTGTTTCCACATATAAGTTACCGTGCCTGCGAAAAAAGAGTCTTGTAGCTGTGGCATAGCGATAAGAAATTGATTTTCTAAATTTGTGTGAGGAGTTGTACTAGTCATAATCCTTACAATTCAATAAGCTAAAAGCTGGTTAAAGCGTTCCCTTCATGGAATCGCCATGTACGTATAATTTCAAGTATATCGACATTGGCAAGCATCTTATCTGGGAAGGGTGCAAACGGCGAGGCCATTTCTACGATCCTAATTGCCGCCTGGTCCAGCATGCTGTGTCCTGAGGATTGCAGTATTTGTATGCCGTCGACTTTGCCGTCGGGCAGTATAGCTACCAACAGTCTCAGGCTACCATAAAGTCTGTCACGCCGAGCCTGATCTGGATAATTAACGTTTCCGACCGCTTCTATTCTCCGGCGCCAGGTATCTAGATAGAGTGCGTCTTCGCTTTTCTTTGTTGAGGCTGACGAAATAGTATATTTGCGCGGTCTACGTGCATATTCCTGTCGCTGGCGATCTAACTGGGCTTGCAGGCTAGCGATGGCTAAACTCAAATCTGCCTCTGTCGATTCATCTGAAAGCGGTAAATCCTCTTCCGGCGGAGTTTCTTCTAGCTGCTGATCGATTTGTGCCGCACTTTGCACCGATGTGATCACGGCGGCATCTTGGCTCTCGATAGGACTAGAGAGGCTAGTGTTTTTTGGAGGCGGGACTACTTCTTGAATGGTATCAGCGTTGAAATTAGATTCGAAGGGGGTGCTTGGTGCCACAGATTCGTCGATGGTGCCGCTGCCCACTTGGTTTTCCTGAGCAAGAAAATCTGCGTCTTCAGGCGCAATTTCACTTCGATACTGAGCAAGGGTTATTTCGAGCGCGGGCTCACTATTCAATTCATCCAAATAGGTAAATCCTACTCCAAGAATAAGAATGCCATGGACACAGGCGGAAAGGAAAATAGTGAATCCAAACCGCTCTTTTGATAAATCCTCGTCAGAATTATCCATAGGAAACTCGTAAAAATTTAATCAAGTGCTATTTCTTTAGCTGTTTGGCGATGCAAGCCATAAGCTCGCCAGCAATATCAAGGCCGTAAGCCTTATCTATTTCCCTGACGCAGGTTGGACTTGTCACGTTAATTTCTGTCAAATAATCCCCAATGACATCTAGGCCAACAAACAGCAACCCCTTTTCAACTAAGGTTGGGCCCACTTGGGCTACTATCCACCTATCTCTATCACTCAATGGCTGTGCGACACCGGCACCGCCCGCTGCTAAATTCCCACGGGTTTCGCCAATAGCTGGAACGCGCGCAAGGGCATAGTCAACGGGCACGCCATTGATTACCAAAATTCTTTTGTCACCGTTACTTATTTCGGGAACAAATTTTTGTGCCATGATTTGGCGGCGGCCATTATCGGTAAGGGTTTCTATTACAACGCTGATGTTTGGGTCATTCGGCTTAATTCGGAATATCGAAGCGCCGCCCATCCCATCTAGAGGTTTGTAGATAACATCTTGATGAGTTTTATAAAAGTCTTTGAGCTTGGCGGCGCTGCACGACACGATTAGTGGTGGACAGCACTGTGGAAACTGCGTGGCAAATAGCTTTTCGTTACAGTCTCTCAGACTCTGAGGATTGTTAACTATTAGACAACCTTCTCTGTGTGCTTGCTCTAATATGTACGTAGAGTAGACAAAGTCCATATCGAAAGGGGGGTCCTTGCGCATTAGAATCACATCCAATGTGGCAAGCGGTTGGTCATCTTCAGATCCTAAAGTATACCAATCTGACTCATCATCTTTGACAACGATCGGGCTCATTATGCCGTGAGCCGAGCCTTGATCAAGGTATAGGTCTGACTGCTGCATGTAAAATAGCTCCCAACCTTGGCGCTGGGCTGCGAGCAGCATTGCCAGGGTGGTATCTTTTTTTACAACAATTGACTCTATGGGATCCATGACAACCCCAAGTTTTACACTCATCCTAAATCCTTAAATTTTTTGTGCTTACTAAAACTGCGTATCTAGAGTGGAAATAATATCTCACTTTGGGTGGCAACACTATTATGAGAATAATTAGGAATATTGAGTGATGCTGAGTTTTGGATGGTTATAGGTAGTAATAGAAACGACAATTGTCTCCTAGAGCATGAAAAGGTCTATAATGGACATTCGAATTAGCCTTGGTAGATCAGTTGTGAAAGCAGTAGCGTATATTTGGGGAATTGGCGGAGTCTTACTCTTGCTTGGCTTCGCAGTTTATCGGTTGGCTCCCATGGCTTATGCTCTCAGCGGTTTGCCATTAAGTCCTCTTCACTGGTTCGCCCTAGTGCTGACGGTAGCCTATATGGCTTATGCGGAAGGCTATAAAGGCTTTCATCTAGCGTTTGCTCCCAGAGTTATTGCTAGAGCCCATTATTTGGCTCAACACCCTAGGGCTCATCACTTGTTGCTGGCTCCCCTGTTTTGCATGTGCTACTTCTATACCACTCGCAGGCGCCAATTAATCTCAATCGGTTTGACCTGCATGGTGCTCGGTTTTGTCTTCATCGCCCGCGAGTTACCTCAGCCTTGGCGAGGTATATTAGATGCGGGAGTTGTCGTCGGTC
This sequence comes from Pseudohongiellaceae bacterium, assembly GCA_047617605.1. Lineage (GTDB taxonomy): Bacteria > Pseudomonadota > Gammaproteobacteria > Pseudomonadales > Pseudohongiellaceae > UBA9145. The sequence continues at coordinate 16,864 of JBLGBJ010000018.1, forward strand.
TTGGTTTAGGAATCTCATCGATCGTGTACTTTTTGGTTTCCGCGCTCGGTCAGCCCGACCAATCTGCTGCCCTTGCGGAAGTGCCAACAGAGGCCTAATGGATAAGCAGCCTAGATGGATACAATGAAATCCGAAAAAAGCTGCGCGATCGTCGTCACTTACCAGCCAGATATCACAGCGCTTTTGAAACTTCTTGGACAATTAAATAAGGAAGTCGATTTTGTTGTTGTCGATAATGGATCGGTTGATATTGAGCACATTGCAGCATCAATCTGTGTTTATAATCGCTGCAAGAACTTGGTTCGCCTAAATGAAAATGTTGGCTTGGCCAAAGCGCTAAATCATGGCATTGACTGGGCCATCGAAAATCAATGCGACTATGTATTTCTTTTCGATCAAGATAGCAGCCTATGTGACTTATTTATTAGTAGGATGATCACCGCCTATCAGGATGCTAGTGAACACAGCGAAAAAGGTATCGCTGCAGTGGGCCCTAGGTTAATTAACCCGCAGTCGATGCGACAAACGCCATTCAAGTTATTTAATCGCTTAGTACTTAGATCTGATCGACCTTTCGCCAATTCGACAATTCACTTCACGGCAGATTTTTTAATTACCTCAGGCACATTAATTGTATTAACGCATTTTGCCGACATAGGAGGCATGAAGGAAAATTACTTCATCGATAATGTGGATTTAGAGTGGTGCTTTCGGGCTAAGTCAAAAAACTATGACCTTATTGGTACCGACGCCGCGCTGCTTTACCATGCCATCGGCGAACGTAGTCTGAGCCCTCTGGTTCGTGCCGGTATAATCGCTCAGCATAACCCCTCGCGTACCTATTATTCGAGCCGTAATCGCACACACTTATATTCAGTAAAATATTCGCCATTAGGTTGGAAAATAAGAGATGTCCTTAGATTTGGCCTCAAGACCCTATGGTTATTGATTTCATCGCCAGAGCGAAAGCAATACTGGAAATATATTCGCTCTGGTATTAAAGACGCGAAATCGCTAAGCTAGTTCTGATTCTTATACTCATCGATAATATTAAATGACCGTTCCTTCCAATAATTTCTCTAAGCCTGAGCTTCAGTTTGAGCACAAGATTGCTATTGTGCTATCAATCTATAATGGCGAAAAATATTTGGTTGAACAGATCGACTCTTTGCTTAGCCAAACCTATAAAAACCTAGTGATTGTTATCCGAGACGATGGTTCAGATGATAAGTCGTTTACGATAGTAGAAAAATACGCATCAATGCATCCACAGCGTTTCCATGTTTTGGCGCTGGATAATAAAAACAAAGGGGCCAGTGGCGGATTTGAATTTCTCATGGAATATGTTTTAGCCAATAAGACGACGCTTGGTCTTGAAAAAGCCTACCTAATGTTTTGTGACCAAGATGATGTTTGGTTTGATAACAAGGTTGAAATGCAAATGGACGCAATGTTAAAAGCAGAGGATGCTGACAGGAACTGCCCTGTGCTTATTCATAGTGACCTGCAAGTCGTCTCGTCGGAAAAAAGTGTAATAGCCAAATCGTTTGTTGTATTTCAAGGACTGGAAATCAAGAGGAACACGTTCCCAAACTTGATTATTAGCAATCTAATAACAGGGTGTACAGCTCTGATCAACGAGGCTTTGGCGGTAAAAGCTTTACCGATTTCAGATAAAGCGATTATGCATGACTGGTGGCTAGCAATAGTCGCTGCGGCTTTTGGGAAAGTAATTTTTTTGGATATGCCTCTTATTTACTATCGCCAGCATGAGAACAATACTATTGGCGCTAAAGAATTTGTTAGGCCACCGTTAACAAGGTTAAGCTTTTGGCGGCACTTGGTGTCAAGCAAAACTAACCCGCACCTAAACGAAGTCGGTATTCAGGCAGCGCAGTTCAAGCGCTCTTTTGGAATGGAGCTTTCTGCGCGGAATAATCTTGTGCTTTTTCTATGTTCAGGTATGCGTGTAAAAGTAGGGTTTATTCAGCGGGGATTTTACCGCGTGGCAAGGCGCTTTTAATTACCGAGGTTTAGACTCTTAAGCTGTAATTTTCAACGCGCAGGGATAATGCCTTGTTGTAGTAGGGATCTCCCTCGCTAAAATACTGAGCATGACGTTCACGAATATAGGCAGATTCTGATTCAAATTGAGCAAGCTGCGCTGAATTCATGTCATCTAAGAATTTGGGCCGAGTTTTAGATTCTAAATGATAGAGCTTCGCAAATGGAGTTATCAAAACTTTCAGCTTGGCCTCTCTTAGCCTTAAGCAGAAGTCTACGTCGTTGTAAGCCACCTTCAGGTCTTCGTTAAAACCTTCTATTTGATTTACTACGCTGCGGCGAACCAACATACAGGCGCCGGTAACTGCTGAGCAGTTTCTTACTACCGCGGCATAGCCGAAGTAGCCAGGGGCATCGCCATCGATATACTTAAATGCGTGGCTGGCGATTCCACCCAGCCCCATAACAACGCCAGCGTGTTGGATTGTATTGTCTTCGAAAAGAAGTTTGGCACCAACAGCGCCGACGCCCTCCTTGACTGCGCAGTCCATTAACGCCTCAATCCAGTCTGCGTTAATTACGGTCATGTCATTATTGAGGAACAGAACGAACTCAGATGTAGATTGTGCCACGCCCCAGTTGTTAATCGCAGACCAGTTGAAAGGTATATTGAGCTGGTGAAGTTCGATATATTCAAAGCTTGCACTAAAGTCAGCGACCTTTTGATACTCTGCCGGTTCGCTGTTATTTGAAATTAGTAGCACTTTGAAGTTGGTGTAGGTGGATTTTCCTATAGAGCGCAAGCAGTCAATCGTCATTTCGGCTTTGTTATGAAAAGGCAATATGATGGTTATGCTTGGATTGTTAGATTGTCTTTGAATTCGATAGCGTCCGCAGAGTTCTGTTTCGGTGACTTTGCTAGGCTCAGGCTGTTTGTCGGCATAGTCTGTTAGCGCTTTGATTGCCGCGGTATACGCATAGCTTTTTGCATCACCGCCACCTGCGACACTGCCAGGTATAATGCGCCAGTGATATAAAACTCGTGGAATGTGAGCAAATCTCTGTGTGTGCTGACTGATTCGTAATGTCAGGTCGTAATCTTGACTACCTTCAACTCCTAATCTAAAACCACCAACAGCATCAATTACCGATCTTCGAATTACTCCAAAATGGCCAACATACATCATGGACTCTAGTAATTCAGGAGACCAATCTGGTTTGAAGTGCGGTTCACAAAATTCACCTTCCGGGTTAATTTTATCTTCATCTGTATAGATGTAATCTAAATCACGGTCACCATTAAGAGTGTCAATAACATGCCATAAGGCATCAACATGAAGTTCATCGTCGTTGTCCATGAGACCTATGAACTCACCCATCGCTATTTTCAACGCACTATTTGAAGCACCAGAAATGTGCTGGTTGTTATCTCCATACTGAACCTTAATGCGTGAGTCTTGATGCTGCCAGTGACGTAAACAATCCAGCGTTTCTTTCTCAGTCGAGGCGTCGTCATGAAGGCATAGTTCCCAATTTGGATAAGACTGGTGCAATACCGATTCAACACAGGCATCAAGCCAGCGCTTTTCAACGTTGAACACGGGCACAATAATAGAAACGAGAGGTGTGTATTCAAAACTTTTATTTGAATCTATAGATTCCAGTCCCTTGATTTGCTGCAGCGCTCTAAATATCGCGTACTGGGCATCGGGGCTTAAGCTAATGAACTCGCCAGATTCGATAAGAGATGAGGCGTCCGCGAATTGTTCTAACACCACCGGTTTTCGGGATACCACGCCTTTACTATCAGTAAACTCTAGATAGGTTTTTCCGACACAATCGAACTTTGCAAAAGCTAGAAAGCCTGATTGATCCGAGTCAGGAACTAGCGGGAAGGCCTGCTGTATATCCTCGCGGAGAGTCCCGTAACTGACAGAGGTAGAACTGTTATGAGTCTTTAGACGGATACTTTCAATGCCCGGCGCTTTAGTTGCCCATCCTGTAATGTAGATACAATTATCAAAAGTAATAGCCTTGTCCACGTAGAAACTGAGAGGGTGGGTATAAACAGTTTCAGCCTCTGAAGAAATAGAATCATCTTGGGCAATAGGTTGAACTAAGCTAGGGCCGGTAGTCCGCGTATCAATTTGACCAAACCCAAGAAAGCGCTTTAACAAACGACCGACTCGGCGGTAAGGGCCCATTATTCTCCAGCTCGTTGAACCTAAGATTGATCTCAGCGCGGTATCGAGCGCCGCAGCGTGGTTGACCGAATTTTCAAGCTGTTGGGTTTTTTCTAAATTGACATTTCGTAAACTGGCAAGCGCAACTTTTTCTGCATCTAGGCTTTCTAGCAGCAGCTGGCTATGTGTTCTTGCTGCTCCAATATCAGATTGTAAACTCTCATTTTGAGATTCAACGGCAAGAATATGCTTTGCCAGCTGCTGGCTGTGTGTTCTTGTTGCTCCAATATCAGATTGTAAACTCTCATTTTGAGATTCAACGGCAAGAATATGCTTTGCCAGCTGCTGGCTGTGTGTTCTTGTTGCTCCAATATCAGATTGTAAACTCTCATTTTGAGATTCAACAGCAAGAATATGCTTTACCAGCTGCTCGTTATGTTCGTTAGAACTAACGACGGTGCTGTTGAGTTCAATTATCGAATTAGTTTGGTCCAAGAACCCGAGTAAGCTGTTGAGCTGTTCACCACTCCAAAGTTTTAGCCACTTTTCAAATAGCTTGGCTCTTCCCTGGCCTCTAGGGTTATCATTTTGGTAACGATCGCTGTCCTTGTCACTGGCTGTTTGTGAATCGCCCCCTTCACGGTAAAAGGCGCTTAAGTTCGAGATATGGACAAAATTGGTATGTTGATTTAACTGAAGCCAAAAATCCCAGTCTTCAAAAATATCAAATGATTCATCAAATCTGCAGTCAGGTTTAAGTAGCGTGCTTTCAAATAGCATGGAATGAATAGGGATGAAGTTATCACGCATCAATAGCCGCGGATCAAACTCCTGATCGAATACTTCCTTTTTCTCCTTTCCATCCGCGCTCATCTTTTGAGTACTAGTGTAGGCAGCTTTGACATCGCTAGATGAATTAAGAGCGTCAACCAAATGCGCTATGTGATCCTCACCAATCCAGTCATCATCATCGAGAAACATGATGTAATCACCTTTTACGGCATCTAAACCTACATTCGCTGCGGCTGATCGACTGAGTTTTTTGCCAGCACAGATGAAATTAACAAATACTGAGCCGGCGAATTGTTGAAAGTCAGCAAGGGATTCTGCAGAGGCCTCTACAAGGATGATTTCTAGGGTTGGATAACTTTGTTTAGCGACAGACTCAAGCGTCTGCTTGAGCTCAGGACGGCCGACACTACGACAAATTATTGAAACTAGCTTATCGTGCCCACCAGAGGAATCAGTACGCATGGATGGAGTTAAAGTTGGTTGCGACGCCGTAGGCTCTCATAATTTACTCTAACCCTTCACAAGTTGTTTGTTTAATACCGCACCGACAACATGGCCAATAAAATCGAGAAATAAAGTATCTAACTGCACATTAAAATAGTCTTCGTTTTTGTTGCCAAAGGCGAGCAGTGCGAGAACCTGCCCATCGTGGGTAATTGGACAAATTGCAGTTGATTTAAGTGACTCGCTACATCCAGGAAAAAGGAATTCTACTTGCCATTTTTCCAATGCGCCGCAATAGGTACGCTGCAGTCGGAACACGTCTTTAAAATCTTGTTTAAGCGTATTAGGCGGATAGGTTCTTATCGACTCGGAAACATTCAAATTGTTTTGTTCAACAAGAATAATTTCACAAGCATCTATATTGGCATGATTAGTTAACTGGTCTTGCGTGGCATTCGCTAACTCAGTCGTATTATTGGCTCTCAGAAGAGCCAATACAAGGCTTCGCGTGGTGTCAAAAAACTGATCATTGCTGCGCGCATTTTCCAGTAAATTTCCGAGCTTCTGTCGCGCTTCTAATCCTCGCTCTCTAAGAACAGTAACTTGGCGCTCCAGTAGTGAAATCGCTTTGCCGCTTTCATGAGGCAAGGACAGTTCAGTAATAAGGTCATCTTGGCCAACAAAGAACTCCGGGTGGGCTCTCAAATAAGCGACAACCTGAGCTTCTGAGGCATCAGTTTCTTTTATTTGATCAATCGCGGTTACATCGCTGCTCATATCTGAATTGTCCCTTCATATACCGTGCTAACAGGCCCAGTCATCATGACTGGTGCGTCTGGCTTTAGCCAATGAATGTTGAGCTGACCGCCTGGTAAATTCACTTTGACGGTAGCATCTAAAAGTCCTTGCAGGCAACCCGCGACAACGGCGGCGCAGGCTCCGGTGCCACAGGCTAAAGTCTCGCCTGTACCTCTTTCAAAAACTCGGAGTTTAATGGCGCCGCGGCTTGAGATTTCCATGAACCCCACGTTAACCCCCTCAGGAAAATCAGGGTGCGAGCCAAGTGCTTTCCCAATCTCTTTGACAGCAGTATTGTCGAGGTCTGCAACTTTGATGACTGCATGGGGATTGCCCATTGAGACTGCACTGAACTCTACTTCCATTGGACCACTGCTTAATTGGATTGTTCTTGTGTAGGTTATTGCGTCGATGGATCCACGCAAAGGTAGCTTTTGTGGCGCAGTTTCTGGGGTGCCCATATCAACGGTGACTTCGCCATTGTCTTCTGTTTTTAAAGAAAGCACTCGATTTACTGTGCCCACTCTTAAAGGGTTTTTAGTCGATAAGCCTTGTTGGTAGACGTATGCGGCGAAGCAGCGGGCGCCATTGCCACAGTGCTCAACTTCACTGCCATCGAGATTAAATATGCGATAGCAGAAATCCAGATCGGGACTCGAGGGGGGTTCAACAATAAGAAGCTGATCGAAGCCAATACCAAGCTGACGATGGGCTAAACTTGCGATTTGCTCCTTAGACAATTCTATTTGCCGAGTCACTGCGTTCACCATCATAAAATCGTTTCCCAAGCCATGCATCTTGGTGAAACTTAGCGGTTCTTTATAGTTGGTCGGCTCAGTCATTGTGTTTAATTTTAATTGTCAGTGGTGGAATTTCTGATTGCTAGTTGTTTTCAGGTAGACAGTGTTCATTTTGAAACAGTTCAGCGACAGTCTCTCGGTCTCGAATTAGATGGCTAGTTTTTCCATCAACCATAATTTCTGCCGCTCTTGGGCGAGTATTGTAGTTTGAGCTCATTACAAACCCATAAGCCCCAGACGAGCGGACGGCAAGAAGGTCTCCTTGGTCTACAATAAGCTGGCGATCTTTGCCGAGGAAATCGGCGGATTCGCAGACCGGGCCGACAATATCATACTGCTGGGCGTCGCCTTGTTTGGTCTGGGCAGCAACAATTTCTTGCCATGCGCTGTAAAGAGCCGGCCGGATCAGATCATTCATTGCGCCATCAACAATAGCGAAATTCTTATGTTCTGTTGTTTTTATATATTCAACTGTGGTGAGAAAAATTCCTGCATTAGCTGCGATAGAACGCCCAGGCTCAACCATTAATGTAAGGCCCCTAGATTCAAACCTCCCTCGTACTGCATTAATCAGCTCATCTGGTTGCGGCGGTTCTTCATCTGCATAGGTGACGCCTAAGCCGCCGCCCATGTCAAAATGTTCGAGGGTAATATTCATTTTAGCGAGTTCATCAACCAGCTCTAGCAATTTGTCAATCGCATCGAGAAAGGGTTCAACAGAGGTAAGCTGTGAGCCTATATGACAATCAATACCAACAATTTTAATGCCCGGCATTGTGGCTGCACTTTGATAAACAGATAATGCTTCGGCGCTGGCGATACCGAATTTGTTTTCTTTCAACCCCGTCGAGATATAAGGATGCGTGCCGGCGTCGACATCTGGATTTACTCGCAGAGAGATAGATGCCCTCTGCCCTCTGGCCACTGCTATTTCGTTTATTCGCACTAGCTCTGCCGCAGACTCTACGTTAAAGCAATGAATGCCTGCATCGAGTCCCTGTTCAATTTCCTGCGCGGTCTTGCCTAAGCCTGAAAAAATTATTTTTGAAGGGCAGCCACCGGCCTTGAGCACCCGTTGCAGCTCACCGCCAGAGACAATATCAAAGCCAGCACCCAATTTCGCTAAAACACTAAGAACGGCAAGGTTTGAGTTTGCTTTGACTGCAAAGCAAATTAGGCTTGGCAAGCCGCGCATTGCTTGCTCATAAACATGGTAATGTCGCTCCAGTGTCGCCTTGGAATAAACAAAGCAAGGTGTTCCGTATTCTTTTGCGATCTGCGCCACAGGGATATCTTCAGCAAATAGCTGATTACCTATGAAGTTGAAATGGTCCATACTAGTCCGGCCGTTGAGATGTTGAGTTTAAAATTGAATCTAGATTTGCGAACCTAAGCCTATCGATCTAGGTTCGCGAGAATGGTAGGGTCGAACTAGTCAGGTCGGGGCGGGTTAGACCGCCTTTTTGACCGCACGCTGCTACGCCACAGGCTACCAATGTGGCTAAAAGAACATAAAACAGAACATGAATAAGTGACTTCATTGATTTACTCTGGCCGGCTAATCGAAACGACGTAATTATACCCTCGGCATTTCCATAAACACAGCTCAATTTGACGGTGCTGGATTCACTGCTGTCTGTGCTAGCTACATGATTTAACAGGGGATGTTACTTATCGTGTCTGATCTTGAAAATCAGGGGAAACAGACATATATTTGCCGCTTCGAAATAGATTGAAATTGATAGCCGCTATCGACAAGGCTATGTGAGTTTCGAATTATCATTGGAGCTGCAGGCAGGTCTGCAGTTAGTAGGAGCAGCTAGCAGGTGTAGTCAGTGCGTTCAGATATTTTCTCAGGTCGAAAAACAGAAAGCTCATCCAAAACGCTTATAGGGCAAAAGACAGATGATTGAAATTCAGAATCTCAGCAAACGGTTCGATCAGTTCACCGCAGTCGACAATTTGAGCTTCACGGTTAAAGAAGGCGAAGTTTTAGGTTTCCTAGGCCCCAATGGCGCTGGCAAATCAACAACAATGAAAGTGATTACCGGCTTTCTAGCACCCAGTGAGGGTAAGGTTACTATCGATGGTTTCGATATTACTAAAAACCCAATCCAAGCGAAGTCTTTGATTGGCTATCTCCCAGAGGGTGCGCCTTCGTACGGTGATATGACGACTCTTGAATTCCTAAAATTTATAGCAGATGTAAGAGGCTTTAGGGGCGAAGAGGCCATCACGAAAGTGCAAAAGGCCTTGGACGAAGTAGCGCTTAACAGTGTCGCGCATCAAACTATCGACACCCTCTCTAAGGGATTTAAGCGCAGAGTCGGACTCGCTCAGGCGATTATGCATGATCCGAAGGTGCTTATATTGGACGAGCCTACCGATGGCCTGGATCCAAATCAAAAGCACCACGTTCGAGAGCTAATAAAGAATTTGGCGAGAGATAAAATCGTAGTTATTTCTACCCATATTCTAGAGGAGGTCTCGGCGGTGTGCACCCGAGCGGTCATTATCGCAGATGGCAAAATTGTTGCGGATGGCACTCCTGCCGAATTGGAGGCAAGATCTAGATATCACCAAGCGGTAAGCGTTCGGTTCACCGAGCAATATGATCTTGCAGCAGACCTAACAGGAATTCCGGGTGTGGGCGAGATTGAGAAAGATGCTGAAGATGAGCTGCGCTTCACCATTTTTGCTGAGAATGCTGAATCAATTTTTTCTAAAGTTTCAGAAATCGCTCAAAAGAACTCTTGGCCAGTCGATGAATTTCATGTCAATCGAGGGCAGTTAGAAGATCTATTCAGAACAGTTACACAAGCCGGGCAAGTGGAGAATAACAATGGGTAGCATTGGTACTATTTTCAAGCGTGAGTTAATGGGCTATTTTGCAACGCCGCTGGCGTACATATTTATCGTGATTTTTCTAATAGCCAACGGCATTTTTACCTTTGAGCTTGGCGGCTTTTTTTTAAGAGGCCAGGCAGACCTGCTTCCTTTCTTTGGTTTTCATCCATGGTTATATTTATTTATGATTCCTGCAATTGCGATGTCGCTTTGGGCTGATGAGAGAAAGACAGGGACTATAGAGTTACTCATGACGCTACCTATAAAACTATCTGATGCGGTTATTGGGAAGTTCTTAGCCGCTTGGGTGTTAACAGGAATCGCCTTAGCACTAACCTTTCCCGTTTGGATAACGGTTAACTATTTAGGAGATCCAGATAACGGCGTCATATTTGCGGCTTATATAGGCAGTTGGCTGATGGCAGGCGGTTTTCTTTCGATTGGATCTTGTATGTCAGCATGCACAAAAAATTCAGTTATTGCGTTTATCCTTACAGTGAGTATTTGCTTTATCTTCGTCATCATGGGGTCGCCAATTCTCCTTAACGCATTTCCTGATTGGTTACCTCAATTTTTGGTCGATGCATTTTCTGCTATGGGTTTTCTAACACATTTTGATTCTATTTCGAAAGGGGTTTTGGATATTAGGGACATGTTGTTTTTTACCGTGTTTATAGGGGCTTGGCTGACTGCTAGTGCTATTGTCATTGAAATTAAGAAAGCGAATTAGGAGAGTAGAAAATGAATAATAAGTCCTTTTTTTCCACTTTCGGCCTGCTATCTGTCGGGGCTATGTTGATTCTTTTGGTTGCGCTTCTTAGTAGCCTGCCAAGTTTTCGTATTGATTTAACCGAAGACCGTCTTTACTCATTGTCCGATGGTACAAAAAGCATAGTAGCTAACTTAGAAGAGCCGCTGGAGTTGATTTTCTTCTATTCAGATAGTGCCACCGAAGATGCGCCGCAAATTAGAAGCTACGGTAATCGGGTTCAGGAATTACTCAACGAAATCGTAATTGCAAGTAGTGGGAATCTGCGATTGAGTGTTATTGATCCAGAGCCTTTTTCCGAAGAAGAAGATTTGGCTACCCAATATGGGGTGCGGGCGGTGCCAGTATCTCAAGGCGCGCAAGCAATCTACTTCGGCCTAGTTGTAGTCCAAGACGTAGATCCTGAGGAAGTACCGCTTGGGGTTAGAGTCTCCGAAATAATGCCATTGATTCGCCCTGACCTAGAACAATTTTTGGAATATGAGTTTATGAAGCTCATTGTCAAGGTTGGTAATCCGGATCGACAAGTTGTTGGTCTTTTAACTGGATTGGAAATAGACGGTGGATTTAATCCGGTGGTGGGTCAGGCAACCCAGCCTTGGATGGTTATGGATGTAATGCGTCAGCTCTATGAAGTTAAGCGCGTGGATACCACCAGCGCAGAGATCGATACTGATATTGATATTCTAGTCATGGTTCATCCGCAGGGGTTGTCTGAAAAAATGCTTTATGCGATAGATCAGTATGTGATGGCAGGAGGTGAGGCGCTAGTATTCCTCGACCCAAATGCCGACTCATTGGTGACTCGTGCGCCTCAGGGCAATTTGATTCCGGCAGGAATGAGCTCGGAATTGCCTGGATTGTTGAACTCATGGGGTGTGAGTTTTGATGCAAGCAAAGTGTTAACTGACAATGAACTGGCGTTGAGAGTGTCTATGGGACAAAACCAACGGCCTATTCCGCATCTAGGGATGCTAGGCGTTCAGCGTAATTATCTGAGCCAAGATGACATCGTCACTAATGGCCTTGAAACAATTAACATGTCGTCTGTCGGCTCTATATCGCAGGCCGACGGTGCCACCACCCTCTTCGAGCCTATAATAGTGTCGTCAACCGACGCGATGCTTATGGACACCGCCTTGCTTGAAGATGTCACCGATCCGTCTATTCTTTTTGACGAATTTATTTCTGCAAACCAAAGCTATGTAATTGCGGCTCGGGTCAGTGGCGAGATAAATAGTGCTTTTCCAGGAGGCCGTCCGGTAGCAACACAAACAGACCCCGTGCAAGAGCCAGAGGGTACTGATAACACGAACTCACAAGAGCAAGTTGCCGCTGATTCTTTAGTTACAACACATATAGCGGCATCAGAAGGACCTATCAACTTATTGATTTTTTCTGATACGGATATGCTGAGCGATCGTATGTGGGTGCAGGTCGGTCAATTTATGGGGCAGAGAATACCGCAACCTTTTGCGAACAACGGTGACTTGGTGATCAACGCACTCGACAATCTGAGTGGGGGGGCAGATCTCGCCGGTATCCGAAGTCGTGGTCGCTATTCCAGGCCTTTTACGCGAGTTGTCAATTTACAACGGGAAGCAGATGATCGCCTAAGACAGGAAGAAGCCGTACTACTGGATCGATTGGCAGAGACGGAACAAGCATTGGCCAATTTGAATCAAACTGAAGATGGCCAAATCATTGGACAGATTACTCCCGAGATCCAGGAGGAAGTTGATCGGTTTAATGAGGAATTATTGGATACAAGAAGACGTCTTCGTGATGTGCAATATCAGCTGACAGAAGATATAGAACAGCTCGGGTCACGACTGCTGGCAATAAATACGTTCATGATTCCGATTTTATTGACCCTGATCTTATTGGGGGTCGGCTATCTTAGATCCAGGCGGCGCAAGCGTGCTTGAGGCAGAAAGCTTGGCTTCTAGTCATGGCTCGGTGGTTGGCGGGGTATGTGAACAGCAATGTGAGTACCTTTGCCAACCTCGCTTTGAATGTTGAGCCTGCCACCGTGGGCTTCGGCTATCAGCCGACATAAATACAGTCCAAGTCCAAAGCCACCGGTATTTCTTTGTCTGGAGCTATCGGCTCGGTAAAATGGTTCGCTAATCTGAGACAGGTGCTCTACCGAAATGCCCTCACCTTGATCAATTACTTCGATGCTGGCCTGTTCTTCAAAATAATCTATTCTAACTAAAATAGGATTGCCTTCACCATGGCGGATACTGTTGTTTAAAAGGTTGGTGATTAACAGTCGGATACGCAGTTTGTCTATGAAAAATTCTTGATCTTGATCGGGGGACTCAAACTCTATACCACCGTCATAGTTGTCAAATTGGTGTGCAACACTGCCGATGAATTCTGAAAAATTTACGCTTTCTACGACCAGCACAGAATGATCACCATTGAGCCTTTCAGCTTCAATTAGATCTGAAATAAGAAGGTCAATCTCATCAATATCCTCTCTTAGGTGCTCTCGCTCTTCGCTTGCAGGCATAAACTCTAAGCGAAGTTTGGCTTTGGTTAAGGGCGTTCTAAGTTCATGGCTTATTGCCATTAATAGCTGTCGTTTCGCCTCTAGCATTGATTGAAGGGAGTCGGCCATGTGATTAATACTTTCAGTCAGCTCGCCTAGCTCGTCTTGTCGATTACTTTTAACTCGGTAGCTCAAATCTCCTTTTCTAATGCGTTCTGCACCTTTTCTCAGCAGACGTAGGGGACTAAGAAGTTTGCTGACCATCAGATAATTTAGAAAAAGTACGAAAGCCGCTAAGGCTAATCCTGAGTAGATGGCAAAATAATTAATGCCACCATCGTTAATATAACGTTGATACAAGAAGAAATCGTAGTCACCCCGGCGGACCCTGATGATGTCCTCACTATTAATCGTGCGCACTTCGGCATTTGTCGCAAGGGCTCTGGCATAGACAGAAGAATCCACATCAAGTCTATTATCAGGGTCGGAACTCCAGCGCATTATTGGATTACGTATATTAATGCTCCACTCAAGCTCATCAGCTAAGCGCATGGCGTTAGCGAGATTGGGCGGAGTTCCAATATCGGCAATTATGGATTCAACATTGCGGGTAAAAAAATCAGGTATAGCTTCGATCGTATTTGCATTTCGATCTAGCGCTCGCAGTGATACAGAAATGATAATGAAAAAGAGCACTACCGTGATGCCAAAGATCAGCGATAAGCGGAAAAAAAGTGATTTCCGCACTTGCTGAAGCAGAGTTGTCATAGCTGCTCGCCAACAAAGGTATAACCTCGCCCCCACACGGTTTTAATAAATCGAGGCGTTTTAGAGGTGTCGTCGAGTTTATGCCGAAGACGGCTTACCAATGTATCAACGGCTCGAGAAAATAATTCAGCATCAATTCCACGTAAGCGGTTCATTAATTCATCACGGGTGAAGGTTTTATTAGGGAACTGCATAAACAAGATCAGCAGTTCGTATTCCATCGTGGTTAGATCAAGAACTTTGCCATCTAATTTTACTTCACGACGTGAAATTTCAACTTCAAGGCCATTAATCGGTTTGATATCGCGAATCGTGTTGTCGTCACTGCTGCGACGGAGGATATTGTGGATTCTTGCGACGAGTTCTCTTGGCTCAAACGGTTTTGGTAGATAATCGTCAGCGCCAAGCTCTAGACCGACAATGCGGTCTGTGACCTCAGCATGAGCGGTCAGCATTAGGATAGGTAAATGGCCATAGATTGAGGATTTAGCCCGTATCTCTCTACAAACCTCGAATCCATCCTTTTCTGGCAGCATGACATCTAGAATCAGCAGGTCAGGTTTCAGTTTTTTAAGAATCTCAAAACCTTTGCTTGGAGCCATGGCTACTGACACTTTCATATCGTAGCGCTCTAGGTATTGGGTTAGCAATTGCCCCAATTTTTCATCGTCATCGATAATTAGTATCTGTTTCATTGATAATTCCAGCTCTGCACTGTCTATTTGGTGGCAGTGTTACTGGTTATAGTACGAATTCGACCTCTCGAAATCAATTATGGTGTATTATCGGCGCCCTTATTTCGTTGTAAATTAACTCCTAACAACATGATTTCTCTGATCAACATCGCGGTAATGCGTGGTCAACAGCTATTGCTGGAAGATGCCAGTCTTGTGGTGAACAACGGCCAGCGCGTGGGTGTTATTGGGCGCAACGGCAGCGGTAAAACCAGCCTTTTCAAGGCAATCGCGGGCCAGATTCCTTTAGAGCAAGGTGCTATAGACCTTCCCAATGGGCTGCGTTGGTCGATGATGGCTCAGGAAACTCCCGGTATCGACAGGAGTGCTCTGGAGTTTGTGCTTGATTCACATGTGGAATTCCGCCGTATTGAGACTGCAATTGTTAAAGCTGGAAAAGACCATGAAGACAATAAACTTGTCTCGTTGTTGGCGCAGATGGACAACATCAATGGCTATGATATTCGCTATAGAGCAGAACAACTTCTTTCTGGGCTTGGTTTTTCGACGTCTCAATTCGCTAATAAAGTTGGCAGTTTTTCTGGGGGTTGGCGAGTTAGACTAAATCTCGCCTCTGCCCTCATGTGCCCTTCCGATTTACTTATGCTGGATGAGCCAACAAACCACCTCGACTTAGAGGCAACAGTTTGGCTGGAGCAATGGCTGCGGCGTTACGAAGGCACGTTACTGTTGATTTCACACGATCGCACATTTCTTGACTCTGTTACCAGCCACATTGTTAGCCTGGATAATAAAAAGCTCGTAAGCTACAAAGGCAATTACAGCGCCTACGAAAAACTACGTGCAGAGAAAATGGCACTGCAACAAGCGATGTATGAAAAGCAGCAAAAGCGCCGCTCAGAGATCGAAGACTTTGTAAGGCGTTTTCGCGCTAAGGCGACAAAAGCAAAGCAAGCCCAAAGCCGCTTGAAAGAATTGAATAGAATGCAAGAAATTGCCCCTGCCCACGTTGACTCACCTTTTCGGTTTGAGTTTTTCAAAATGGAATACCTACCCTCGGTTTTGCTGCAAGTGGAAGACTTAAAGATTGGGTTTGATACCCCATTATTAAGCGGTGTTAACTGGTCATTGCTGTCCGATTCAAGAATAGGACTGCTGGGTTTTAATGGCAGTGGCAAGTCTACTATGTTGAAAGTTCTGTCCGGGCAGCTTAGCCAACTAGCCGGTGAAAAGTTTCCGGCAAAAAAACTAAAGATTGGATATTACGCACAGCACCAAGTCGATGAACTTAATATGCAAGCAACACCTTTACAAGAACTTCGCTCTATCGATGGAGGTCTAAGTGAACAGGACGCTCGCGATATTCTAGGCGGGTTTGATTTCAGAGGCGCTAGAGTAGAAGAGATAATCAGCAACTTTTCTGGTGGTGAGAAAGCAAGGCTAGCGCTTGCCAAAGTTGTTACGGGAAAACCTAACCTATTGCTCCTAGATGAACCAACTAACCATCTTGATCTGGAGATGGTTCATGCGCTGACGGTCGCTCTGCAGGAGTACGAGGGTGCCTTGGTTATTGTTTCTCATGATCGTCATCTGCTCGCAAATACGGTCGATGAATTTTATTCAATTCATCAGGGAAATTTCACTCCGTTTGAGGGTGATCTAGGTGAGTATGAGAAATGGCTATTTAAAGAATATGCGCAGCTAACTCTCGATGACAGTTCAACAGCATCGGAAGAAGGCCCAGCGGTTGACAAGAAAAAACTGCGACAAGAAGCCGCAGCCAAAAGAGTCCAGCTGGCACCGCTGCGACAGGCTGCTAAAAAGCTAGAAAAAGAAATGGAAAAAATCCAAAAAGAATTACAGAGTATTGAATTCTCATTGGCAGATGAAGCGCTCTATACCGAATCCAAAAAGTCGATTTTAACTGAATTGCTCCAGAATCAGGGGAAGCTAAAAACCACGCTTACAGACAAAGAAGAGAAATGGTTTGAATTAGAGACTGAGATGGAATTGGCAGCGCAGAATCTCTGAAGCCGGTTTGACAGGACTTTGTTACTTTTATCTACCCTTTTTACTTGCCCTTGCTACTTAACTTTTCCGCTCAACTTATTTCTTCACCATTGTTTCTAACTGCCGTGCTTTATTGAAAAATAAGCGCTAAGCCTTGAATCTTTAAGTTTTGCTCTTATATCTAAGGGATGACTAAGGTGGCACAGCTATGAAATTTTTCAATTTAACCCTATTAAGCTTGGCAACGTTGTTCCTGCCTGTTCTGGTGGCGGCTCAAGTCCTAGACTACACAGCTTTTAAAACTAATGATGAAGAAAATAACATCGCAGTTTTTAAGCAAGCCAGCCCATCGGTTGTCAATGTCACTAATTCTCGATTAGTGCGGTCGTTCAGGTCCCTGAACCCTCAGGAAGTCCCCCAAGGCAGTGGCACCGGCTTTATCTGGAGTAAAGAAGGCTATGTGGTTACTAACTATCATGTGGTTCAACAAGCCGACAGAGTGTCAGTGACTTTGCAAGATGGAACCACCTATGATGCCCGCCCGGTGGGACTTGATGCAGGTAAAGACCTCGCTGTCCTTAAAATAGATGCGCCAGCCTCTGATTTGGTGCCTGTTATCCCCGGCGACTCATCCTTACTTGAGGTTGGACGAAAGGTAATCGCTATCGGCAATCCTTTTGGTTTGGATACAACAATGACGGTAGGGGTAGTCAGTGCATTAGGGCGTGAAATAGACTCAGTTAGTCGCCGCAAAATTCGCGATGTTATTCAAACCGACGCCGCGATTAATCCGGGTAATTCGGGTGGCCCGTTGCTAAATTCTCTTGGTCAACTGGTTGGTGTTAATACGGCCATCTATAGTCCTAGCGGGGGCAGTTCAGGTATCGGGTTCGCAATTCCAGTTAATACTGTCAAAGATGTGGTGCCTCAGCTAATTGCGCATGGCCGAGTACTGACCCCTGTACTTGGTATTAGAAATATCCCTCAGCCCGACTACTACCGGCAAATGTGGGGAATCAAAGGTGTTATCGTAATGGATGTTGTTGAGGGCACCGACCCTGCCCGCCTAGGAATGCGGGGTGTTAAACCAAATCAGCGAGGCAGGATAATTTTGGGTGACGTCATCGTAGAGATTGATGGCCAGCCTATAGCTAATGAAGACGACTATGCGACCATACTTGAGAAAAAGAAACCCGGTGATACGGTTAACGTTGGGACACGGCGAGATAACCAATCGCTGAGCTACCAGATTAAACTACAGGCGGCGCCAGACCAATAATTCGCCTCTTTAGTAGCTCTCTATAGCTATTGCAATAGCTCTTAAGGCCGCGAGATTTTTTCTCTAGCTGCAGCGACAGCTTTTAAAACCTGAGTTGGTGCGGTTCCGCCATGATGATCTCTAGCATTGAGTGAGCCCTCTAAAGTAAGAATGTCAAAAACATCATCCGTTATAAGCTCGGAGAACTCCTGCAGTTGGGTCAAAGTGAGCTTGGAGAGGTCGAGGCCTTTTTGGATTCCTAATCCTACTGCTTTGCCTACTACTTCATGGGCATCGCGAAATGGCAAACCTTTTTTTACCAAATAATCAGCTAAATCTGTTGCCGTTGCATAGCCTTTCATCGTCGCCTCAATCATTGATTCTTTTCTGCAAATTACAGCAGGCATCATTTCGCCATAGGCGAACAAGCAATCTTTTAATGTGTCAATCACATCGAATAGAGGCTCTTTATCTTCTTGATTGTCTTTGTTGTAAGCCAGTGGCTGCGATTTCATCAGCATAAGCAGAGAACTTAAATGACCAAATACTCGGCCTGACTTTCCGCGCACTAGTTCTGGTACATCTGGATTCTTTTTTTGCGGCATTATTGATGAGCCAGTACAAAAACGATCTGGTAATTCAATAAAATCAAACTGGGCAGAGGTCCACAGCACTAGCTCCTCTGAGAATCGAGACAAGTGGATCATTAGCAGGCTGCCGCAAGCTGAGAACTCTATAGCAAAATCCCGGTCGCCTACTGAATCTAAAGAATTGTTAGTCGGTCTGTCGAAACCTAAGAGCGCTGCGGTGTAATCTCGATCTATTGGAAAGGTTGTGCCAGCTAGAGCCGCCGCTCCTAGAGGGGACACATTCATTCTTTTTCGGCAGTCGCAAAAACGATCATAATCCCTGTCTAACATCTCAAACCAAGCCATCATATGATGGCCAAAGCTTATTGGCTGCGCGGTTTGTAAATGAGTGAAGCCTGGCATGATAGTCGAGTTTTCGCGTTCGGCTAAATCCACCAATGCTTGCTGAAGCTTTCTAATGAGTAGCAATATTTGATCAATTTCATCTCGAACATACAATCTTATATCGGTCGCGACTTGATCGTTTCGAGATCTTCCGGTGTGAAGTTTTTTACCAACATTTCCAATTCGCTTAGTTAGCGCTGCCTCAATATTCATGTGAATATCTTCAAGTGCGATAGACCACTGAAAATCACCTGCTTCGATATCAGATTGAATTTCCAAGAGACCATCTTTGATTTGTTTGGCTTCATCTGCGCTCAGCACGCCAACTTTTTCTAACATTGAAGCGTGGGCAACCGAGCCCTGAATATCTTGTCGATAAAGGCGTTTGTCAAAGTCGATAGAGGCTGTGAATTGCTCGACGAAAGCATCTGTGGCTTCACTGAATCTGCCACCCCACATTCTGTCGGTATTATTGTTGCTTTGTTCTGTCATTTTACCTGCCTAAGCTATTGTTCTTACGGGAAGTGTTCTTACGGAGCGCACTACCGGTTTTTCTAAGCTGCAACTATAACAGGAAGAATGTCAGTTAATAAGCGTTGGGAATTTGGGTCCATGTTATTAACACTTTCAGACAAAGTCCTATTTTTGGCGTAACATGATTCTTACTAATATTCGTCAGAGGCTGTTTTTAATTCATGTCTGAAAAAATTCTTAAAATAGCGACTCGAAAGAGCCCTTTAGCGTTGTGGCAGGCTAATTTTGTTAAAGATGCTTTAGAGGAAGCTAACCAGAAACTAGTCGTCGAACTAGTGACGATGACGACTAAAGGGGACAAGATTCTCGATTCGCCGCTGGCGAAAATTGGCGGCAAGGGCCTCTTCGTTAAAGAGCTTGAGCATGCTTTGTTGAGAGGAGACGCAGATATTGCGGTTCACTCTATGAAAGATGTGCCTATGGAATTCCCAGAAGGTTTAGAGTTGGCTGTAATCTGCGAACGAGAGGATCCTTCTGATGCCTTTGTTTCTAATCACTATGCCTCTTTTGCCAGTTTGCCCGATGGAGCGATTGTTGGAACGTCAAGCTTGAGGAGGCAGTGCCAGTTAAAGCAATTGCGCCCGGACTTAACCGTCCTAGACCTTCGAGGCAACGTCGGTACCCGATTGGCCAAATTAGATGCAGGCGGATACGATGCGATTATCCTTGCGGCAGCAGGCCTGATCAGATTGAAACTGGGCGAGCGTATACGAGAAAAATTGAGTTTTGAGGATTGCCTTCCTGCTGGCGGGCAGGGCGCTGTTGGAATTGAATGCCGCGTGGGCGATTCGCTCACCCACGATTTAATTCGCAGCTTACATCATGATGAAACTGCTAGTCGCGTTATTGCTGAAAGAGCGGTTAACGCGAGGCTCCAAGGTGGCTGTCAGGTGCCGATAGCGAGTTTCGCAGAAATCCAAGGGGATACTCTTTGGCTGCGTGCGTTGGTAGGCGCGGTAGATGGCTCAAAAATTCTTCGCTACGAGGACTCGGCTAGTCTCAGTAAGGCCGAATCACTGGGGATTGATGTTGCCGATAACCTTTTGGCACAAGGTGCTGCTGAGATATTGGCTTCTGTGTCTCATTAGGCTGCCTATTCAGCAACTTAACTGCACGTTTAACACAGTCGATGATTCTCAATGAGTCAAAAAAAGATAACTTTTGTTTCAAGTCCTGCGGCTAACCCGCTTCAGGCTCTCACCGTTCTGGTGACAAGACCGGCCCAGCAGCAGGGCGAGCTGATCCAAGAACTGGCGGCTTTAGGTGCCAAGACATTAGGCAAGCCCATGCTGACAATTGAAGAATTGAAGTCAGAGGTTCAGTTAAATCAGCTCAAAAACAAAATCCTAAATTTTGCAGAGTATGATATAGCCATTTTCGTTAGCACCAATGCAGCGCAGTACGGCAGTCAGTGGATAGACAGCTATTGGCCCCAGTTTCCTGTCGATCTACAGGTCATTGCAATCGGTCCAAGTACCGCTAAGGCGGTGACTGAATTATTGTCATGCGGGGTTATTCAGTCTGATACGGGGGTAACGAGCGAAGATGTTCTCAATTTGCCAGTTCTGCAGGACGTCGCCAGACGTAAAGTAGCAATTTTCAGAGGCATTGGAGGCAGAGAGCTTCTAGCATCCGTGCTGCGGGAGCGGGGTGCCACGGTCGACTACTTCGAGGTATATACCCGCCAAGGGTGCATTTACCCTGTAGATGATTTTACCAGAGAGCTAGCCTCTGCTGGCGTCAACGTACTTAGTGCTAATAGCAGTGAGACAGTAGATATTCTGAAAGTCAATTTAGGTGCACAGTTTGACAGGTTTTCTGGTCTTGTTTTGTTGGTTCCCTCTGCCCGAGTTGCTGAACAAGCTAGAACAAGCGGATTCACTGCCGTCGTTAACTGTGAAGGTGCTAGCAACCCAGCATTCATTGCAGCCTTGTGGCGATTAGCCGACACTACAGCGATACAAACCTAGGGGAAGTTTTTAAGTGGCTGAGCAACTAGAAACAGCAAAAGTTTTGGAAGAAATTTCAAAAAAGAACACGGCAAAACCACGACCAAAAGCGAAGGCGTCGAGCAGTAGTGGCAGCGCTTATCTACTTGTTTTCATGGGATTTGCGATGTTGGCTGCATTGGGGTTTCTAGCTTACCAAATGCGTTTATCATCAGGAGAATTTGCGGCCGTTCGGGCTGAGAACCAACGACTGCAACAAGTTCAAGAACAACAGACTCGCGCGCTGGAAAGCTTTGAGCAGCAAATACAGCAGCTTAACCTTCAGGCTCAGGTGCCGGCCTCAGTCGATGATTCAGCAATTGTCGAGTTAAGGGCTGAAATAGAAGATCAAATTGCTTCTATTGCCAGAATAGCTAACAAAGTTAATGTCGTCGAATCATTGCAGCAATCCGTTGTCAGCTCTCCTGACTTTGAATGGAAAATATTCGAAGCCGATTATCTTCTAGGTATTGCTAATCAAAAACTACAACTTGAGTCTGACATTTTTGCTGCAGTAGCAATGATGGAAGCGGCAGACGCAGCTTTGGTAGGCTCTGGGAGCAATAGGGTTTTTGCCGTACGCCAGGCAATAGCCAATGATCTAACTAGCCTTCAAAGCGTTGATGTTTTTGACCGCCAGGGCGTTTATCTGCGAATTGGTGCTTTGATTGAAGAAGTGGAAAACATTGACTTAGTGAATTCTATGCGCGAGAACTTTGAAAACAATAGCACCAATGATTCAACGTTAGTTCAGCCTACACCGACCTCAAACGAGTTGATCACTTCGAGTTTAGAATTTTTAAGTACAGTCTTTGTTTGGCGCCAGTGGGATCAAACGCCTAATACAATTTTGGCTTCTGAGCAGGGTGAGTTTATAAAGCAAAACCTCAAGCTGATGTTAGAACAAAGCCAACTTGCACTGTTGATGAAAGATCAGACTGTATACGCACAAACTTTGAAGAAAAGCAGCGACTGGCTTGAGCGGTACGCTGTGATGGATTCAACAGCAGGGAGACTAATTGCCAGTGAACTGGTTATTCTTAGCAGTACCAACATTAATCCAGTACTGCCCGAAATTGGCGAGTCTTTAGCGCTAATTCGTCAGTTAACTTCTTCCGAGCGTTAGCCTCCTGATGATAAAGCTCTTCATATTTAGCCTATTGGTAATTGTACTGGCGCTCACACTTAATCTCACCACTGGGTTTCCAGCTGACCCAGGCTACCTCATGGTTGCTTTTGGCAATACTACGTTTGAGACAAGCCTGTTCGCACTTTTGGTGGCAGTTGGATTTATTTTTGTGTTACTGCGTCTATTGATAATACTTTTCTACGGGCTGAATCCATTTCGTCTTGTTAGTCTTGGTAAGAATTATAATGTGAATCGTAAATCCAGAGCGCGTACCAAAAGCGTTGAAGGTTTACTGGCGTTCGCACGAGGTGACTGGCAGTTGGCTTACGGTTTGTTAATAAGGGGAGCCAAACAAGCTGATTCAAATGTTGCAAACTTCTTGGCTGCAGCTTATGCGGCTTACGAGCTCGACGATCGTGACGCTTGGACAAAGGCTCTAGCGGATGCCGAAGATGAGTATCCATCCTCTGGATTAACAATTCAATTCGTAAAGGCGCAGCTACTATTTAAGTCGAATCAATTGGAGCAATGTCTCGCAGTTCTAGAACAAATAAAAAATAGCGGTTCGAAAGAGGGTGGTGTATTCAGGCTTCTTAAAGAGGTTTATATAAAGCTTCAGGAATGGCAGAAACTAGATGAGTTAGTCCCAGTGTTAGAGAAAAAAAATATTATCGATGCGGCTGAGGCAGAGAAAATAAGAAAGCGGGTTTTCATGGAACAGTTGTATGAGATAGCCGAGTCCTCAAAGTCTCAACTCAGTGTTGATGAATCTAGTAGAGAAAACCAGCTCGAATTAGTCAGTAAAACCTGGAGAAAATACCCTGCTAAGTATCGAGAAGACGAAAAAATAGTAAAGCACTATAGCGAGTTGTTGGTAAAGCTTGGCGCAAAGATAGACGCCGCTAAGGCTCTGGAATCAGCTTTATCTAAAAACTGGAGCAATGCTCTTGTAATTCAGTTTGCACAAATCGATTATGATTCTAATCAAGCGCAGCTGCTAGTTGCTGAGAATTGGCTTAAGGCACGACCTGCTAATTCGCCACTGTTACTGAGTCTAGGTAGAATTTGCATGAGAAACCAGCTGTGGGGAAAAGCCCGCGAATATTATCAGGCGAGCATATTGATTTCCCCCTCTGCAGAGGCCTATGGCGAGCTTGCTCGGCTGTTGAAGAGTTTGGGAGATAATGCCGAGAGCGAACAGTGCTACCGGCATTATAGCGATCTTATAGGCTCGAGTTTAATCGAGCTTCCCTTGCCCAAGCTTGGAAAGCTTTTGCTTTGAGCTAAATTCTATTTAAGTGCTATCTACTCTATACCTAAGTCTTCCCAGATTGAATCGATACGTTGTTTAACTTCAGCGCTCATCTCAATTGTTGTGCCCCATTCCCGCTCGGATTCGCCTTTCCATTTGTTAGTGGCATCCATGCCCATCTTAGACCCTAGACCTGAAACTGGTGATGCGAAGTCTAAATAATCTATAGGTGTGTTTTCAATAAGCACAGTGTCACGAGAGGGGTCCATGCGGGTAGTGATCGCCCAAATTACATCTTCCCACTTTCGAATATCTACATCGTCATCCACTACCACAACAAATTTTGTATACATAAACTGTCGAAGAAATGACCATACACCCATCATCACCCGCTTAGCATGGCCAGGATACTGTTTCTTCATGCTGACGATAGCCATGCGGTAAGAGCAACCTTCCGGAGGAAGATAGAAATCTATAATCTCGGGGAATTGTTTTTGCAGCAGGGGGACAAATACCTCATTCAAGGCAACTCCAAGCATTGCTGGCTCATCGGGCGGGCGGCCAGTGTAGGTGCTGTGATAAATAGGATCTCTGCGGTGGGTGATTTTCTTAATTGTAAACACAGGAAAGCTGTCGACTTCGTTGTAGTAACCAGTGTGATCACCGAACGGGCCTTCTTCGGCCATTTCGCCAGCTTCGATAACCCCTTCTAAGACGATCTCAGCGCTGGCTGGCACCTGTAAATCGTTAGTCATGGACTTGACGACCTCAGTTTTACTGCCTCGTAATAGTCCTGCAAATGCGTATTCGGAAAGCGTATCCGGCACGGGCGTAACGGTAGCGAGGATAGTTGCCGGATCTGCCCCAATTGCAATTGATATTGGGAACGGTTGGTCCGGATTTTTGATCTGCCATTCTCTGAAATCCAGGGCACCACCGCGATGTGAAAGCCAACGCATGATGAGTTTGTTTTTAGCAATTTTTTGCATCCTATAGATGCCAAGATTTTGCCGAGACTTCTCGGGGCCTCTAGTGATGACCAGGGGCCAGGTAACCAACGGGCCAGCATCTCCTGGCCAGCAAGTTTGAATCGGTAAAAAATCCAAATCCACATCAGCTTCATCAATAACTATTTCTTGACAAGTCGCTGATTTCTTAACACTGGGGGCTATGTTTAAGACGCTTCTATAGCTTGGCAGGCTTTGCCAAAGGTCTTTCCACCCCTCTGGTGGGGCAGGCTCTTTGAGAAAGGCGAGTAATTTACCAACGTCCCTCAAGCCTTCAATATCTTGCTGACCCATGGCGAGCGCTATACGTCTGGTGTTGCCAAACAGGTTGGCCAACATAGGAATTTTCGAGCCTTTGAGGTTTTCGAAAAGTAAGGCAGGACCACCTGCTCTCAAGGTGCGATCACTGATCTCAGTAACTTCTAGATAGGGATCGACTTCTGCCGAAATCCTTTTCAGCTCGCCTTCTTTCTCTAACAGGGCGATAAAATCGCGAAGATCTTTAAACGACATTTTCTTAGCCAGTTACTTAGGGTGTGAAGCTAGAGAACGATGAAGTGACAAGTTCAGTTTACTATTTCCGTTTCATCGAATTAAAAAATTCTTCGTTAGTTTTAGTGTCTTTCAGTTTATCAATGATAAATTCTGTGGCCTGAACGTCTTCCATTGAGCTTAACAGCTTGCGAAGAATCCACATGCGCTGCAACTCGTCTTCGGACGTTAACAAGTCCTCGCGGCGAGTACCGGATCGACGGACGTTAATCGCAGGGTAGACCCGTTTCTCTGCCAGTTTGCGATCAAGATGCAATTCCATGTTACCGGTGCCTTTAAACTCTTCGTAAATAACCTCGTCCATTTTTGAGCCGGTATCAACGAGAGCAGTAGCGATAATGGTTAAACTGCCACCTTCTTCCAAATTACGAGCAGCACCAAAAAAGCGTTTTGGTCTCTCTAATGCATGTGCGTCAACGCCACCGGTTAGCACTTTGCCTGACGAAGGGATGATGGTGTTGTAGGCGCGGGCAAGGCGAGTTATCGAATCTAAAAGAATAACTACGTCTTCTTTATGTTCTACCAGGCGCTTAGCTTTCTCTATGACCATTTCAGCTACTTGAACATGGCGTGAGGGTGGTTCGTCGAAGGTGCTAGCAACTACTTCGCCGCGAACCGATCGCTGCATTTCAGTTACTTCTTCTGGACGCTCATCGATTAGTAAAACGATGAGACGGCACTCTGGGCTATTGCGAGTTATAGACTGAGCAATATTTTGCAGAATTAATGTCTTACCGGCTTTAGGAGGTGAAACGATTAGGCCTCGTTGACCTTTTCCGATCGGGGCAACTAGGTCGATAATTCTTGAACTTAGGTCTTCGGTACTACCATTCCCTGTTTCAAGTGGTAAACGTTGATTAGGAAAAAGTGGAGTGAGGTTTTCAAAGAGGATTTTGTGTTTTGAATTTTCGGGTTTGGAGAAATTAATTTCACTAATTTTAAGAAGGGCAAAATATCTTTCGCCATCTTTAGGCGGCCTTATCTTGCCTGCTACGGTATCCCCCGTGCGAAGGTTAAAGCGTCTAATCTGGCTAGGTGAGACGTAAATGTCATCTGGACCTGCCAAGTAAGATGAATCGGCTGACCGAAGAAACCCAAAACCATCTTGAAGGATCTCAAGAACACCATCGCTTAAAATATCTTCACCGTTTTTGGCGTGTTTCTTCAATATGGCAAAGATAATGTCTTGTTTACGCGTCCGCGAAACGTTTTCTAGTCCCATTTCATGTGCCGTGGTGACTAGTTCGGCGATTGGCTTCTGTTTTAGTTCGGTTAAATTCATAATTGCTTCTTATCAAGTAAACTTGATGTAATTTAGGGAATGATTTTGGCTACAAGAATTGATGCAACTCAGTAATCACATATTGGTAGTTTTAGTATTAGGGTTTTGAAGTTTTGGTTAGCGAGAATCAGTTCTGTAGTTTAGAGGAAAGGTTTTAGTCTTCTGGTTGATCGGTTAACCGAATTTATTTCAGTGCTATTTCAGTGCTATTTCAGTGCTATTAATGCTGATATATCTGGTTTCTGTAGTTCTAGTATTAGCTTTAGTAACACGCATAATCTATTTTGGTGATTCAGTTTTAAGTTTTTTCTGAGTTAAATAGGGTATGCGGGATCTACTTGATTAACGGGTTTCTTTCTTACTAAAACAGTTACCGAGCAGAAATATTTTGACTTATTGTTCCAACCTTTCTCTTAATATAGACCTACTAGTTAAAGCTGTCCAGAAATTAGTTTTACTTATCCCTCAAGAATTGATTGCCCTAAACCTATTAGGGTTTAGATATTGCGATTCTACTAATTAAGATTGATATGGACTTAAAGACTATAGAGAAAATGCGCTAAATAGTAAGAAGAACCACGTCATGAGGTGCCGCTATAATATACGCGACACCGCATTAAACGCAATTTAGATTACGCTGTCAATAAAAGCTGATAGTTGAGATTTGGATAAAGCGCCGACTTTAGTTCCAGCAACTTCTCCCTTATTAAACACAATTAGGGTGGGTATACCGCGAATGCCAAATTTTGGTGCAGTTTCGGTGTTCGCATCAACATCCATCTTACAAATTTTAACTTTTCCGTCATACTCAGCGGCTAGTTCTACTAAAACCGGAGCTATCATCTTACAAGGGCCACACCATTCGGCCCAAAAATCTACTAAAACAGGCCCGTCCGCTTGTAAGACGTCTACATCAAAGCTGCTATCTGAAATGTGAACGATATTGTCGCTCATAGTCTAATTCCTATAATTCCAATGGGGAGTTAAATGCAAAAGAGGGGGTTTTGTCACTAAAAGGTTCTCAATATGGAAAAACTCAGTAGCTCAATTACACGTTAATGCTTATCCCTATGATAAAGCCTAAAACGTAGGATTCAAGTGGTGACCGCATCTTAATCGACAATTTAGGGCTCAATTTAGCGTGCGATCTGAAAAGCTACTTGCGAAACTATTTACTAAGCGATGAAGATAGCTTAAAACCTGCCGCCAGAAAATGAGCAGTCACTATCAATCTATAAGCCGCTTAGCCCGCTAAAAGGCGTGCTGCTTTTTTGGCAAAATAGGTCAGGATGGCATCCGCTCCAGCCCGTTTAATGCAGAGTAACGACTCCATAGCGACAGCATCTTCATCTAGCCAGCCATTTTGAGCCGCTGCCATGTGCATCGCGTACTCCCCGCTGACTTGGTAAACAAAAGTAGGAACACCAAATTCGTCCTTCACTCTTCTAACAATATCTAAATAAGGCATTCCCGGCTTGACCATGACCATGTCCGCACCCTCAGCTAGGTCTAAAGCGACTTCTTGCAGAGCCTCATCGCTGTTAGCTACATCCATCTGATAGTTATATTTGTTTCCGCTGCCTAAGTTGCCACTTGAGCCTACCGCGTCTCGAAACGGACCATAGTAGCTTGAGGCATATTTAGCTGAATAAGCGAGAATACGTGTGTAAATTTGGTTGTTCTCTTCCAAAATATAACGAATAGCACCCACTCTACCGTCCATCATGTCAGAAGGAGCAACAATATCTGCGCCAGCTACAGCATGAGACAGAGCTTGTTTAGCTAGGACCTCGACAGTTTCTTCGTTAAGGACGTAGCCGCTTTCATCGATGATTCCGTCTTGGCCGTGAGTCGTATATGGATCAAGCGCCACATCAGTGATCACTCCTAGCTGAGGAAATGCAGCTTTCAGCTCGCGAACTGCAGTTTGAACCAAGCCGTTGGGGTTGTAGGCTTCCTCGGCGAACAGGCTTTTGACCTTTGCGTCTGGCGCGGGGAAAAGCGCTATTGCAGGGATTTTCAGATCAATCAGTTCTCGAGCCTCAAGAAGTAATTCATCGATACTGAACCTAAACATCCCCGGCATTGACGAAATTTCTTGCCGTTGTTTTTGGCCTTCGACAATAAAAACAGGAAATATCAGGTCATCTACCGACATTTGAGTCTCTCGCATTAAGCGTCTGCTAAAATCGTCCTTTCGCATGCGTCGCATACGATTAACGGGAAATTCTCGGCTAAAATCAAAATTAGGCACAACTAATAATCTCTTATTTAAGGAATGTGAGGTTATAACGACAAACTAGTGACAAGTATATGGCGAAATTTGAATACAATGAAGCAATCACAAGACAATGATGGACATGATCAATGCTATGGGCATTAAATAAACCAAACTATATCTACAGTACAGCCACAGTGCCGGTGCAGTAAAGCCACCCAAAAAGAGAATCACGTTGAATAAAACAAAAATACTATTAGTTATCATTATCGCAGCCGTTGTTGCTTCTTACCTATTCTTCGATCTTGGCCGTTATCTGACGTTAGATTTTATCCAATCGCAATTGGGTGAGATTCAGCGCTTCAGAGACGAAAACTTCGGACTCACAGCGCTTATCTATTTTGCTGCTTATGTCGCGATAACCGCGCTTTCGATTCCAGGAGCTGTCATTGTTACGCTTCTGGGTGGCGCCATATTTGGTGTTCTCTGGGGGACTCTAATAGTTTCTTTCGCCAGCAGTATAGGAGCGACTTTGGCATTTTTAGTAGCCCGACTACTGCTTCGAGACTGGGTGCAATTAAAATTTGGAAACTATTTGGGGCCAATTAATCGAGGTGTTGAGAAAGATGGTAACTTCTACCTTTTCAGCATTCGAATGGTTCCGCTCTTCCCATTTTTCATGGTGAATTTATTGATGGGTTTGACGCCAATAAGCGTGGGGTCTTTTTATCTTGTTAGCCAAGTAGGAATGCTAGTGGGCACTGCGGTATATGTTAACGCCGGATCAGAGCTGGCACAAATAACCTCATTGTCAGGGCTGGTTAGCCCCAGTGTAATTTTGTCATTTGTGCTACTTGGCTTATTTCCATTGGCAGCAAAATTTATTGTAGGACTAATACAGCGAAAAAAATCATGAAAAAGTTTACAAAGCCTAGAAATTTCGACGCCAATATCGTTATCGTAGGCGCAGGCTCAGCCGGCCTAGTCGCCGCAATTATCGCGGCCGGTGCTAAGGCTAAGGTTATTTTAATTGAGAAACACAAGATGGGAGGCGACTGCCTAAACACAGGCTGTGTTCCTAGTAAGTCTCTTATTCGAAGTGGCCGAATGATGGCCTATTTACGCCGAGCCAAAGAATACGGAATCGATGATGCTACCGGCACCATAAATTTTAAAGCGGTCATGGCTAGGGTTCAAAATGTAATCAAGGCTATTGAGCCACATGATTCTGTCGAGCGCTTTACGTCGCTGGGAGTGGAATGCATTATTGGCGATGCAATGATTGAATCGCCCTATACGGTAAAAGTAAATGAAAGAACCATCAATACTAAATCGATCATCATTGCCTCTGGTGCGCGGCCATTAATTCCTCCGATTCCTGGTTTGGAGACGGTCGACAGTGTGAATTCAGACACCGTATGGGGGTTAACGGAACTGCCTCAACGGTTGTTAGTTGTGGGAGGCGGGCCGATTGGCTGCGAGCTTGCCCAAGCATTCAATAATTTAGGCTCGAAGGTAATTCAAGTAGATATGGCGCCACGTATAATGCCTCGCGAAGATGTCGAGGTATCAGCAACGGTCATGCAACAGTTTGAGAAAGATGGCATTGATGTTCTAGTTGATCACAAGCTTCTCAAGTTCGAAAAAATTGAAGGTGAAAATTGGATGGAAGCGGAGCACGCTGGTAAAACTGTACGCGTGGCATTCGACTGTGTTCTGCTGGCTATTGGCCGCAAGCCTAATGTTGAGGGGTTTGGGCTTGAAAATTTAGAAATGCCGCTAACTCCTCAGGGTACGGTTCAAGTTAATGACGCTATGCAAACAGCGTATCCAAATATCTATGCTTGTGGCGATGTTGCCGGACCTTTTCAGTTCACTCATATGGCATCCTATCAGGCTTGGTTTGCGTCATTGAACGCCATGTTAGGCGGGCTTTGGAGATCCAAGGCCAATTACCGAGTTGTTCCTTGGGCCACATTTACCGATCCTGAAGTGGCTCGAGTTGGTTTAAGTGAGGAGGATGCGATTGAACAAAAAATACCTTATGACGTCAC
This sequence comes from Pseudohongiellaceae bacterium, assembly GCA_047617605.1. Classification (GTDB taxonomy): domain Bacteria; phylum Pseudomonadota; class Gammaproteobacteria; order Pseudomonadales; family Pseudohongiellaceae; genus UBA9145. The sequence continues at coordinate 47,719 of JBLGBJ010000018.1, forward strand.
TCGGTATGACATGGCCCACCTAGACCGAGCTCTAGCCGATGGCGAGGCTCATGGCTTTGTGAAAGTACTGACAGTGCCAGGGAAAGATAAACTACTTGGTGCGACAATTGTTGGGTATCATGCAGGCGAAATGATTGGCGAGTTCGTTTTCGCAATGACTCATAACATGGGTTTAGGCAAGATATCGGCTGTTACTCACATCTACCCAACATCATTAGAGGCTAATAAATTTACTGCCAATGCATGGCGTAGCGCCAGGTTGCCTGAAAAATATTTCCCATTGTTGGAAAAATATTTCCGCTGGAGACGAGGTGGATAACGAGTACGTTTTATTTGTGCTTGTTATCCAAGATTTTTCTCAAAGCTCATAGCGGTAAGAAGTTCCATCTGATGTTATTGCCGATACATAACCTGACTGATCGTTCAGAGCCACTGCGACCACAGGGAATATTCGTGGCCTAACGCCACTGCCAGCCGGCGTGATCCAGCGATTTAGTCGTTTGCCGTCGGCCCTAGACCAGAGTTCGATGGCGCCGGTGGTATTACCAGTTAATAATTGTGTCCCGTCTTTTGAGAACCTTGCGGCGACAAAACTGGAAAAACTCGGAAAGAATCGATTGCTGTAATTTAGCTTTGAATGCAGGGTGTCTTTGTGCATATCCCAAATCACGGCATCAACATGCTGCACTGTTAATAGCCCAAATCGACCGTCATCGGATAAAGCCACTGTCTGGACCCTGCCTTGGGTTTCGATTTCATTGATCAGCTCCATGGATTGCAGATCCCAAAATTTGGCCTGTCGATTGTCCAGACCAAAAAGTGCAAAGGCGCCGTTGGCGCTTAAAGCCATACTCAAAATGCGATGACCCTGCTCAAGCTCTTTAATGATACCGCCGCGCTGCACATCAAATAAAACGGCATTGCCATTGGCAAGCCCTAATAAGGCGGTGCGAGCTGATGGGCTTAGGGCAACATGCAAGATATCACTGGGAGCATCGAAAAAACGCAGCGCTTCACCACTAGCGACATCCCATAAGACCAGTGTGCTGCCATCGCAGGTGAGCGCGAAATCTCCCTCTGGAGAAAAAGCCACTGCGGTTATTTGTGAGCTTAGTTTTGCTTGATGGTTCCAGTTAAACAGCCGCTCGGCATTTTTAACATCCCATAGGCTGCCTCCGTGTTGAATGGAACCTGCCAACACATGATTGCCGTCTGCAGAGTACGCCGCGCTGAAAATGCCTTGTACGCTGGTCGAAAACAAACCGAAAGGCTCATCTGTAAACGAACAGGACTGTAGAACCAGTGAAATAAAGGAAACTAGAATAGCTTTAGCCAAGATACTTGCCCTCAGTCACTCAATTCTACTGAGTTGGATTGTGCTATTAGCAATCAAGCCACCAGCGATCTGTGGCAGTTATGAACAGCTGAGATAAGACGGTCTTCCAATTCGAAGCGCAGATTAAGGACGCTGCCTAAATCGACGAGGTGCTTTGGTAGCTTAGCGAGCAGAGCAGCATCATGGCGGTCGAGTTCAAACTTGTCATTAAACCTAATTGCGAGATCGGTGGACTTCTCGATAGCTTTACAGAGGTCTATGCCTAGCCCTAGAGTTCCGTCGTTAAACTCTTTAGCTTCGGTGATTAGCTCGTTGTAGACTTCAAAGTGTCCGGCAGATACATAGTCCACAAGCGTCTGGCAAAAACGATTAATTCGAGCGGATAGCGAGTCAGATGCTTCTTCACTTTTTGTTGGCGTGACTATTCCCTTAAAATCTTGGGTTAGCTGCACTCTTTGTTGCATCCACCGTTTGACCATGTCATCTACCAGTAACCAACCTTCCTTAGTTCGTTTACTGCGCGCTAGCATTATTTTCTCCCTGCATGTAATTCCCTTCGCTAAATTGGCGATAGACATAAGCGTTGGTTCTGCTTAGTTAAACTATCTTTAATATAGGTAAGGAATCGGCAATTGCGCAAGGTGAATCGTCTAAAAGACGGAATCATCTTAGCTCATGCCATAATGCAGGGCATTGGGTATGACTTAGAAGGCTTATCCTCGTTGCTGACGGAAGGCCGTATACAAGAGACTGCTGAGCAGGACAATGAAGGCAACCATCGACATTTCTGCGATGCTCAGGCCTAGAAAGCGAAATTGGACTTCCGCACAATTGCCGTCGCCTTTTAATAGGAAATTGAGTGTTTCCAAAAACGGGAAATTATCATAAATATAGGTAAGTCCTGGACCACAGGCCGGGACTTGGTCTTCAGGAAGATGCTGTAGCCAAATTTGGCGGCCAGCAAAATAGCTGCCGAACACGCACATTGCAGCTGCCAAAAAGGCATAGAGCTTTTGGCCGTGTGGGGCAGGGTTATGGACTGCTGAGATCAGGCAGACGACTCCACATAATATTACGAAGACACGCTGAGTTATGCAAAGTCCGCAGGGCGAAAGGAGCATGACGTGCTCCATGTAAAGCACGACGCCAATAGTAATAACGCAGACGCAGAATATACCTGCATTAATCAGTCTATTACCGGGTATTGCCAGCGCCATGATGAGTTCCAAGCTATTGATTTTGTGAGCACATACTACACCACATCAGCCCAGCTGTGAGAAGAAATAATGATGCTACACTTAAACTAATTATTTTGATTATAGGATTAAGTTAAGCGCATGAAAATTATAGGAACGATCTTCATGGCAAGATTTGTGATTGCTATGTGTTGTCTATACCTTACCGGGGCTTCTGCAGCACAAGATTTGCGAGAAAGTGTCTATGTGGATATCAGCCCAAGCTTTGTCACTAATTACGACGAGGGCGCTAGGCTGAAGTATCTGAAGGCACGAGTGTCCCTTAAGGTTGAGGCTGAAAGTGAGATGATAATTTGGCACCACTTACCCTCTATTCAAAATGCGTTAGTGATCTTATTTAGCTCTCAAGCTGAAGAAAACCTGACCTCCACCGTTGGCCGAGAGTCACTGAGGAGGGAGGCTTTGCAGGAAGTTCGAAATATTATGTCGACACTGGAAAACGCTGGCAGTGAAAAAATTGAAGAGCTCTACTTTACGGATTTCATAGTCCAGCAGTAGGCAAGGTAACAACGAGATTACTACCAAATAACTCGTCCGCGGAACCCTTAGTTCTCATTCCATTTGGACAAAAATTCATCGAAGCCTATTTTGGTAGCGGCATCAGCGGCTTCGATTTCAGCTAGCTTGGCAATGGAATCAGCGGCGGTTTTATGCATAAGCTCGGTAGTCTCAGCGCTTAGCTCGCCATTAATCAAAGTTTGTTTTTGAATTTCAGACTGATTCATCGAAAATTCGAAAAACGACATTCCTTTTTCCTTCATATCCTTCAACATCCTGCCGGATGGCGTCAGGTCTGGATTTTCTACTTTAGCAATTTGAGCGAGCCGGCTTTGTTCGTGAAGGTCAGAGTTCTCACCATCGAGAAGCGCCGAACTGAAGCTGATGTTCTCAAGTAACTCATTGGCCCATTCCACAAGTTTTCGAGGCTTGGAATCTAAGCTTAACTCAAGGTCGGGATTACGCCCGTGCTCAACCACCGAGGCGAGATTTTTGGCGACTTCAAAAAATTCAGTTTGATGGCATTCAGGACTTTCGTCTAACAGGCAGTGCACGAGAAAACTGTCTAAAAACCTGATCTGCTGTGCATCAATGCCCAACGGTAAATACGGGTTTAAATCTAATGCCCGAACCTCAATATACTCAATGCCTTTAGAGATGAGTGCGTCCAATGGTCTTTCACCGCTTATGGCTACACGCTTTGGTCTGATCGTACTGTAAAACTCATTCTCCAGCTGCAATAGGTTTGTATTGAGCTGGACATACTCTCCATCTCGTTTTTGACCAATAGATTCATAGTCCGGGTAAGGTGTATGCATGGCTTTTTCAAGACACTGCGCATAGGAATCAAGGTCGTTATAGCAAACGAAAAGTGATTTCTGTGCTTCACTTTTGTAGCCGAGATTTCCCATTCGCAGGCAGGTTGCATGGGGAAGATAAAGGCTGTCAGAATCTAGCTCTACTAATTCGTGTTCTCGTCCTTGCCCAAAACATTTGCATGCTGCGGGTGATGCGCCGAAGAGATAGATTAGCAGCCAGGAATAACGGTGGAAATTGCGAATTAAATGGAGATATTTTTCTGTTCTGAAATCTTGTACCGAACCTTCATGACCGCAGATTTTTTGGTAGGGAGCCCAAAAAGATTCAGGCATAGAAAAGTTATAATGTAGTCCTGCTATCACTTGCATCAAACTGCCGTAGCGATTACTAAGGCCGTGCCGGTAAAGGGTTTTCATCTTGCCAATATTAGAGTCGCCAAACTGGGCTATTGGAATATCGGCATCACTATCAAGTGGGCAAGGCATGCTGGATACCCACAGCATCTCATCGTTCTCTAGGTTTTGAAAAGTGAAGCGATGGACATTCTCAAGCACTTGTAGACACTCACCAATATCCGCATAGGCGGGAGTGATAAACTCTAATAAGGACTCTGAGAAGTCGGTTGTAATAAAGGGGTTTGTCAGAGCAGCGCCCAAGGCTTTTGGGTGGCTAGAGGTGGATATGTTGCCATCGGGGAGAATTCGAAGGCTTTCTTTCTCTAGGCCTCGTTTAACTGAGCGCCAGCTTGGATCAAATTCTGGCAAATGGTAGTACTGGAGCGATTCGCTAATTTTTTTGGCCAATTTGATCCCCAATGGTCTGTGTCCTTACGTGCTCATACTATAACTGCATGGATGTCGCTGGACTTTTAGATTTCAGCAGCATTATGTCAAATATCCTGAGTCAGTGCGACCAGACTCTACTAATGCCCAAGCTGGCTAGTTTTTGGTCTTAAAGCGGTGGATATCTCGGCGTTGTTTTTTGTTTGGCTTGCCTTCAGATGCCCATTGACTAGGCTGTGATTTGCGCTGCTGGGCAAGCGCTTCTCGCGCAGCAACACTTGCCGGTGTTTCCTGATAAAGGGATTGGGCCTCCGCTGCGCCGCGGCGTTTATCGCTAAGTGCCAAAACTTCCACGATTTTTTCATCAGTGCTTTGTCGAACCTGAATAACAAAGCCTATACCGATTTCCTTACTGGCTTTGACTCGGCTTCCATCACAGTGAACCTTGCCGCCTTCTATGGCCTGTTTGGCAACAGCGCGAGTTTTATAGAACCGAGCTGCCCATAGCCACTTGTCGATGCGCAGGCGAGTCATTGTTGATTCTGAGTTAGAGGATGCGGTCATAGCTGGGATCTAGTTTGTGGAAATGGTATTAGGCATGATGTGCTCGAAATCCACAACTTGAGGGAATTCTCCGGTATTCAAAGGGGGCCTTTTACTGTCTGGCTTTTGAATTGCGTAAAGGTGTTTGATGCCTTCGCGCTGGGCCTGTCGCAAGACTGGCAGCGAATCATCAAATAAAATTGTTCTAGCTGGATCATAAGGAAAGTGCTGTTGCAGTTTATCCCAGAAACCGTGATGTTCTTTCGCCAGGTTTAATGTATGCGAACTAATACAATCATGGAAAAAGCTGTCAATTCCGGTATGCGCCAATTTTATTTCTAAGCTTGTGGGATGAGCATTAGTGATAAGTAATATCCGTTTTTCGCTGGCACGCAGTTGCTTTAACAGTTTTTCAACGTTGGGCCGGATGGTGATTTTATGGGTTATGGTCTTCTTCAGCTGAACGATATTTAGCTTTAGCTCGTCCGCCCAGTAGTCAAGGCAGTACCACTCCAGAGAGCCGAGGGCTTGATCATTCTTAAACTTTACTAAGATTTGGGCGTCGGCCTCAGATATCCCGTGTTCCCTAGCGTACATTTGAGGAACTAGAGATTGCCAGAAATAGTTGTCGAAATGCAAGTCTAGTAGAGTTCCATCCATGTCAAACATGATGGTATCGATGGTGGACCAAGGGGGCATCTAATTCTCCAAAAGGCTTGGCAATTCAAAGCGGGTAATGCAACATGCCACAGCTTAACCAAGTGTAGCAAAAGTAAAATATCAATATTCAGCTAAGCTGTTTTAGTTATGCGCGCAGCTGTAGGAAAAATTATGGCAGCAGCTATAGGAAAAATAGACCCTTTAGTCATCGAGAAAATCGCGATTGATGCAGGCAAAGAGATTCTCAAGGTCTATAACGGCAGTTCTCCTGTGCTGGTGACCCTCAAGGCCGATAATTCGCCTTTAACCGAAGCAGATTGCGCAGCTGACGAGCTGATTACGCGAAGGCTGCAACACAGCTTTCCTGACATACCTATCTTATCTGAAGAATCGACAGGCATCGATTATACGACGCGGCAAACTTGGGCCCGTTACTGGTTGGTGGATCCTCTTGATGGCACCAAAGAATTCATTAGCCGAAATGGCGAATTTACTGTCAACATAGCGCTCATCGAAAATGGCGATCCTGTCCTTGGCGTAGTGCATGTGCCAGTGCAGGGTGTCACTTACTCCGGCCGTGTTGGGGACGGAGATGGAGACGGAGCTGTTAAGATAGATGCACAAGGCACTAGGCGTTCAATCTCCAGCGCCAAAATGAAGTTGTCCAAGTCTAGTATTCGAATTGTGGCCAGCCGGAACCACCGGGGCGACCAGCTTGACCGACTCATAAATGAAATCACACGCAGTGTTGGCAAGACCGAAGTGGTGAGCATGGGGAGTTCTTTGAAAATGTGTCTAGTGGCCGAAGGACGTGCCGATTTCTATCCCCGTTTGGCCCCGACCTGCGAGTGGGATACTGCTGCGGCACATGCAATTTTAGTGGCAGCGGGGGGGCAAATTGTAGGATTGGATTTCCAACCTCTTCGCTATAATCTAAAGGACAGCTTACTCAATCCGGATTTCATTGCGATAGCTGATATGGATTTTGATTGGGAGCCTGTAGTGAACCGTGTTTTATAGCCCTAGACCTTGCTGATTTAATTTAACACCATGTGCAGCGAGAAAGCAGCAGGTTCTTGAGCTTCTCGCAGAAGTCTTGAATTAGGCGGTTTTTTGGCTTTATTATTTACAAATCTTGTCTATGCTTAATTTAGTAAGGCCCGCTGTGGGTTATAGTGCGGGGCGAGTAGATTTTTATCTTGGGCAGCGCAGATAAGAAGAGGGGTAAGTCGACAAGGATTAGTCGACTTACCCGTAGATAAGGGCTCTAAGACAAGGAAGAGCAGCGTGAGCTGCATTGCCTTTGTCTTTGTTCAATAAACTTACAGGGATGTATAAACAATGCTACGCAATGTGCGCCGGCCGCGGAATCATTTAGCTCCAAATTTTAATAACACTGATGCGATCAGAGACCGCTTACTGCTAGAAATCGCCGACCTAAACGGTAAGTTAGATGGGGTTGACACCATTCAGTCTCAGGAAAACCTTTCAACGGCTCAGAGCTTTAAGGAAATGATTCATTCGCGGCGGCAGATGCTTGGTAATTTATCACGTCAAAAATCCGAGAGAAGCCGCTTTGGTCTAGAAAAGCGTCTGCAGTAATATTCACAGTCCTATCTTTTGAATCTCAGTATGGACAAGCCTGACTAAAAGCGTTAGCTTTTCTTCAGACAAAAACTTTGTAATCTTCTTCGAAATCCTATTGAGACTTGTTCATGTTTAATAACTTCTATCGTCTGTGCGCGAGCATATTCCTTTCGTGTGTATTTCCTTTGATCAACGCCCAAAGCTTGAGTTTCTCCGCGGCCGAGAGTGTTGGGCTGTCAACTGAAGGGCTAGAAAAAGTTACCATGCGTCTGCAACGTCACATAGACGACGGAGATATCTCGGGGGTTGTTGCTGCGGTCATTCGCGATGGCAAGATTGTCTACCTCAAGGCGCTAGGGCAAAGGGATATAGAAAAATCCCTGCCTATGACCGACGACACTTTATTTCGTATTTACTCTATGACGCGTGAGATCACCAGCATCGCTGTGCTTCAGCTTTATGAGCAAGGCAAATTTAAGTTAGATGATCCAATCAAAATGTATTTGCCAGAGTTCGAGAATCAGCGGGTATTGCTCGATTCCGAAAGCACAGACTTATCTCAAACTAAACCTCGAACTGGTGATATTACCGTGGCGCATTTGCTTACCCATACCTCGGGGCTAGGTAGCAGAAGTTCTGCCTTGTATGTCCAGAATAAAGTTCGCGACAAGAATATTTCTCTTGATCAGATGACTAGCAACGCAGCACGAATTCCTTTATTCCAAGACCCCGGAACAGAATTTCGATATGGCATACATGCCACTATTCTAGGAAAGCTGATTGAAGTTTGGTCGGGAGAAAATTTTCTAAACTACTTAGAAAAAAATGTGTTTGAGCCACTAGAAATGAACAGCTCAATGTTTTGGGCTGATGGCGACAATGCCGATAGACTCGCACAATTATATCGGCCTACTGACGGCCGTTTAGTTCCTTATCAAATTGAGACCATTCCTTTTACGAAAAAGCCTCTTCTAATAGAAGGTGGGGTAGGTCTGCTGTCAACGGTCATCGATTTTGCAAACTTTTCTCAGATGATAATGAATCACGGCGAGTTTAACGGTAAGCAGATTCTAAAGCCTGAAACGGCCGCACTGATCTTTGAGAACCGTGTTCCTGCACAAGCAATGCCGATTGGTACTCAAGGTTATTGGGCCGGCTCCGGCTGGACCCTAGGTGGATTCAATTTAGTCTTAGATCCGGCCGCATATAATTTTCCAGTTTCTGAGGGAACAATCTGGTGGGATGGGTCGGCTGCAACACGCTTTTTTATTGATCCTAAGCAAAAATTAGTTACCATCATAATGGCCCAGGTGTCGCCATCAAGTGGCGGAGGCTTTCGTGAAAATTTCACCACGGGCGTTGATGCAGCAATAATCAATCGGTACTGAGTTTAGAGATTATCTTGTAAGCGTTCTTTTTAAAAGCCCATGGGCGTATTCAGGACCTTCTTCCAGTTCTGATTCGGCCTGTATTGTTGGAGCTGGTCAATTTTAACTCTAGCCCTTTTTTGTCGTTTTGTTATTCTGAGTCATTTAATTCTAGGGCCAGCTTTGTGACTCATTTATATGGCTATTTAGTCGCCATATCTAGTCACATGTCTCTCGCAAGGTCTACTTCCAAGAGCTATCTCGCGAATAGACTAGTTGCAGTAAATTCAATTAGCGCATTAATACGCTTCTATTCTTTTTTGGTAGCCATTACACTTCAGTCATGAATGTAACGAGTGTTACTTAAATGTCTTTAAGTTATCAATTTCTATACGACAGGCCGAATGAAACGCGAACCGTGATCAATTGGTGGAATACAGTGTGGTCTGATCGCTTGGGATCTGATCTAGATGGGGTTGAAGAGCAGTTGGCCCAGACCTTGAGTAAAACCGACCTTCCCGTCCATCTTCTTGCCTATCTCGATGAGGTGCCAGTTGGCATTGCTGCCCTTAAATACCAAGAAATAGAAACGCTCTATCCTGATTGTTATTACTGGTTAGGAAGCGTTTTTGTTGACCCGCGCTATCGTGGATCGAAAGTTGCGTCAGAATTGACGATGCAAATCGTTAGTCTTGCAAAAAGTAGAGGTTTGCCACATCTGTATTTACAGACCACTAATCTTAGCGGGGGGTTATATGCTAGCCTTGGTTGGCAGCCGGTGGAGCGGTTTTTCTACAATAATGAGAAAACTCTATTGATGCTGAATACATTCGAATAGCCGTGCTATCCAATAGGTTTCCGTGAAAGTTATTAGAACGAATCCACACCATGCACTTATCCTAGCTAACTACTACTCTGTGAACAGTGATCATTTGCAGCCTTGGAGTCCTGCTGTTCCGCGTGAACACCATTCGATAGAATCTTGGAATCGCCGGCTTCTGATGAGGGAAGCTGAATTCGAAAATGGTTCGACTGTGCATTTTATTGGAACAGACGATACCCAATCCTATGTTATTGGAACTTGCTCTTTAAGTAATATCGTTCGCGGTGTTTTTATGGCCTGCCACATTGGCTATTCCTGTGCTGAGCGTTATGAAGGGCAGGGTTTTATGAAAAAAATCGTGAAACATGCTGTCAGTTATAGTTTTGATGAGCTCAAGCTTCACCGCATCATGGCCAACTATATGCCGGTAAATGACCGGTCTGGTGGCCTTTTAAACAATTTGGGCTTTCAGCAAGAAGGACTGGCAAAAGAATACTTGCTTATAAACGGCAAGTGGGAAGATCACGTGTTGACTTCGCTTCTCAATCCAAATCGCTTCCCTTAAGTTAAGCGATTCATTGGAGAAGAGTTCTATGGTCAGTTCAGACTAGCTAGCTCTAAACTCAAGGGATTCAAAAAAAGACGGGTTTCTAGTCGGCTAGGAAAATAAAATGTGTAAGCCATATCGGCATTGCTAGCTAAGAAAAAAAGCACTCAAATATAGTTGAGCAGAAGCAACTGAGTTTTCTTTAAGGATCTTACTATTTATTACCTTCTTATTCTGCAGGCTTGCCAAGATCAAACTTACTCAAAATAAAGTACTTAGGGCCTTCGGGTAAGGTTTCAGATCGATATAAATGGAACTTATTGATATCCATCTGGCCCCATGCCGTGTTTTCATATTTTGATTCTAAGACTTTTAACTTTTCCTTAGCGCCGCCTGCAAATCTGGCTATCGTGATATGCGGAGAATAAGGTTTGGTTTCCACCTCAAAGTCTAAAACAGCAAGGCCTTGATTGAGGTCGACGACCAGCTCTTGCAACTGCTCGGTTACTTGAGAACCAACCCACATCGAATTTTTGAAAAACCCCACCCCAGAACAGTCGAGCTTGAACGACTCAAGTTGATGTCCCACCTGAGTGAGTATCGAATGAATAGGTAGCTCCTGACCTTCGGCTATCGTGCCCATAAATTTTAGAGTTAAGTGCAAATTTGCCGGCGGCGTCATCCGAATCTTAAGAGATTCATCTTTGGCAAGATTAGACAGCTCATCTAACAGAGGTTTAATCTGTTGCAGTAATGGGAACTTAACCCCTACAAAGCAGCGTAGTGGTGCGATTTTTAACTTTTTCGGCATGACAATCTACTGGAATTGAACGAGCGGGCATTTTACACGCTGAACCTCGGGCTGTCTCTTTTACCTGATTTCGCATTTGCGCTTTATTTGAACTAGAATCGACCGTTAATGTACGGCATCCGTCACGACCAGCCAACATCGGAAAAAGTAAGCTAAGGGACGTCAATTTATGCACAATCGCTCCATATTTAATTCAGACCATGAGCTATTTCGCACTAACGCTCGGCGGTTTTTCCGTGAGGAACTCGAGCCAAACATTGGCCAATGGGAAAATGATGGCGTATTGCCAAGAGAGTTTTGGCTAAAAGCTGGGGCCAATGGCTTTCATTGTTGCGGTATTCCCGAACAATATGGAGGACCTGGTGCAGACTTTCTCTATAATATGGTGCTATCCGAAGAAGTGGGCTACGCAATTGGCGGTGCTAGTGTAGGGTTTTCGGTGTCATCAGACATAGTCTCCTATTACTTATTGAACTGCGGCAGCGAAGAGCAAAAACAAGCATGGCTGCCAAGAATGGTTAGCGGGGAGGCAATTGCAGCCATCGGTATGACAGAGCCTGGTTGTGGCAGTGACCTAAAAGCACTGCGTACTTCTGCTGTTAGAGATGGCGACGACTACATTATTAACGGACAAAAGACGTTTATCACCAACGGACAAACCTGCGATTTTGTGCTGTTAGCCTGCTCAACCAATCCGCAAGAAGGCGCCAAAGGCATTAGCCTAATCATTGTGGAATCAGGTCGAATGGGATTTGAACGCGGCAGGAATTTAGACAAAATTGGTCAGAAAGCAGCCGACACATCAGAGATGTTTTTTAACGATGTGAGAGTCCCTGTAACGAACCTTCTAGGAAGAGAGGGGGGCGGTTTCGCTGTCCTAATGAATCAGCTCCCCAGAGAAAGAATCACTATCGCCTGTCGAGCCTTCGCTGAAGCGCAGCGTGCTTTTGAGATGACAATTGAATATGTGAAAGAGCGCAGTGCATTCGGCAAGAAAGTATTTGATTTCCAGAACACCCAATTTAAGTTGGCTGAGATGAAAACTAATCTCGGGGTTGGCTGGGCTTATCTTGATCAGTGTCTTGGCAAAATCAATGGAGGCACATTGAGCCCAGAAGAAGGGGCCATGGCAAAACTGTGGACAACCGAAACTGGCAACAAGATTGTTGATGACTGCCTGCAGTTTTTTGGCGGATACGGTTATATGCGGGAATACCCAATTTCACGACTTTTTGTTGATTCTAGAGTTAGGAGGATCTACGGCGGTTCTTCAGAAATAATGAAGATGGTTATAGCCAGAACGATTTAATAGAGGTTCTTTAAAAATAGATTTAGTCAGATTATTAAAATTAGAAGACGAACTAAAACTAGGAAAAAATATGATCGGTATTACGGCTTACGGCGCCTACTATCCGCGGGGTAGATTAAGTAAAAAAGCTATAGCGGATGCGAATGCGTGGTTCGATGCTGGTCTGAATGCGCTGGCTAAGGGTGAGCGAGCATTTTGTAACTGGGATGAAGACTCTATTACTATGGGTATAGAGGCGGCGCAAGACTGCCTTTGCTCATTGCAAAGCCCAGACCTTTATACTTTATATTTTGCTTCAACCACGTTCCCCTTCCTCGACCGACAAAACTCGGTGGTGGTCAGTGAGGCGCTTAACTTGGACTCTGGCATGCGCACGATGGACATCGCCGCTTCGCAGAGGGCTGGAACTTCCGCATTGATCGCATTATTGGAAGCGGGTCAGTCAAGGACAGGGCTGTTGGTAGCATCGGAGCACAGAAAAACCAAAGCAGGCTCTCGTTCTGAAATGCTTTGGGGAGATGGTGCTGCAGCTGTGACGGTGGGGACGGATAATGTACTGGCAGAGTTTATTGCGGCAGAAACTGCAGCGGTAGATTTCGTTGACCACTATCGAGGTGAAGATTCTAGTTTTGACTATGATTGGGAAGAACGCTGGATTCGAGACGAAGGTTTCATGAAAATTGTGCCATCGGTGATTGAGTCCTTGTTGTCTAAAGCAAATTTAAAGGCATCAGACATCGCTCATTTTATCATCCCTACAGACCAAGCTCGTACGCCTGCTGCCTTGGCCAAAAAACTCGGCATAGCAGCCGACGCTATTATCGACAATGGTGTTGCGCTGTTAGGTGTTGCAGGAGCAGCGCAGCCTCTATTGCTTTTAGTCAGGGCATTAGAGAAAGCATCCCCAGGTGAAATTATCCTGGTAACAGGCTTTGGCCAAGGCTGTGATGCAATATTACTTCGAGCTACAGAGGCAGTGACGACTTATCAGCCGGCACGTGGCTATAGCGGCGCCGCAGGGAATCGCCGGGCGGAGACCAATTACAATAAGTTCATGAGCTTTAATAACTTGGTCCAAAGAGATATAGGCAAGCGGGGCGAGGCCGACAAGCAGACATTTCTCTCCGGGTACAATCGCCGTAAAGACTTACTAACCGGTTTTATTGGCGGCAAGTGCAGAAAATGTGGAACGGTGCAGATCCCACGGGAAAAATACTGCGTCAATCCTGATTGCCATGCGTTGGACAGCCAAGACGATCACCAATTCTCGGCAGAGGAGGGAACGGTCAAAACGTGGACAGCAGACAGGCTTACATTCGATTGGAACCCGCCCGCTTACTTCGGCATGGTGCAATTTAATAACGGCGCAAAGCTGATGATGGATTTCACCGAGGTGGAAGAAGGCAACATTGACTCCGGCTCAAAGGTTTCCTTTCATTTTCGGATAAAGCAGTTTGATACACAGCGTGGATTCAGGAAATATTTTTGGAAGGCTGTTATTTCGCAATAAATTTTTCTATAAAAACACTGCAGCATTGTTTGAGGATTAAAGTATGGCTGAAGGAATAAAAGATAAGGTTGTTATTCTTGGCATGGGTTGCAGTAAGTTTGGAGAGCGCTGGGAGTCCAGCCCTTCTGATCTCATGGTTGAAGCGTTTGAAGAATGCATTCTTGACGCTGGCATTGAGAAAGACCAGATTGAGGCGGCTTGGTTTGGCGCCGGTATAGATTCATTCAATGTTGGTGCCAGTGCCATGCCTTTGTCTATTGCACTGCGTTTAAATTATATTCCGGTGACTAAAGTAGAAAACATGTGCGCCACCGGCACCGAGGCATTTCGCGGCGCGGTGTATGCGGTGGCATCGGGGGCTTGCGATATAGCACTGGCCCTAGGAGTAGAAAAACTCAAAGACACCGGCTACGGCGGCCTGCCTCAGCGCTCCAGAGGTGTAGAAAATGACATGTATTGGCCTAATCTTTCGGCACCAGGGGCTTTTGCGCAACTAGCCACAGGCTATCAGGCCAAACATAAACTTAACAAACATGACCTGAAGCGGGCCATGGCTCATGTATCCGTCAAAAGCCATGCTAATGGTACTAAAAACCCAAAAGCCCACCTGCAGCGAGAAATCACACATGAGCAGGCGATGAATGCGCCATTCATAGCAGAACCTATTGGCTTGTTTGACTGCTGCGGCGTCAGCGATGGGTCTGCCTGCGCTATTGTTACTACACCTGAGATTGCTAGAAGCTTAGGTAAAGAAAATCTAGTGTCTGTGAAAGCGTTGCAGCTAGCTGTCTCGAACGGTACCGAGGCAAGTCATGAAAGTTGGGATGGGTCATATCTGAAAACAACCCGTATTGCATCGCAGCGAGCTTACAATGAGGCCGGTGTTAAAAACCCCAAAAAAGAAATCAGTATGACGGAGGTTCATGACTGCTTCTCTATTACTGAGCTGGTGACCATGGAAGATCTCCAGCTGGCCGAGGAAGGCAAGGCAATAAAAGATGTGTTAGATGGCACTTTTGACGCGGATGGCTCCAACCCTTGTCAAATTGACGGCGGCCTAAAATGTTTTGGCCACCCTATTGGTGCGTCTGGACTTAGAATGATCTATGAAAATTATTTACAGTTTCAGGGCCGAGCCGGCGCGCGTCAGCTGACGGCTCCAAGGCTTGGACTAAATCATAATCTCGGCGGTTTTCCGCATCAAAACATTTGCAGCATCTCAATCATAGGGCCTTACGGATAAACTTAAATGACACAGGCTAAATCTACATTAGAAGCTAAGCACGTTATCGATTCTCCTGATTCTTTTGGCCTTAAGTTGCTTGCAGCTGAGTCTGTCTTAAAACAGTTGTCATCTATTACCGAGACGGGCGCCTCTACAATTAAGTCCCAATGCTCTCACAACGGCAGGCTTGATTCGGCAAAGCTTGATGAACACCAGCAAGCAAGTTATGACTTGGCCTTCATGGTGGCAGAAATTTCGGCTGCCAATGCTAGTATTCGTTATGCTAGGCAGGTCGATCTCGATCCAATGGCGACCTCCGTCACACTGGTGTTCTGCGCGCAAACAATAAAAAATACGTTGGAGCGGCTTTTAGTAAGGCCGGCTGACTTTGGTCAATCAAGACAAGATATTCTCAGTATTTATTCTGCTGAGGTACTTGAGCGATTTTTTGATGAATATCAAAATTCCGCTGTGCTTGCTGATTTAGGTAAGCAGATATGTGACGCGGACCTTGTTCGCTTAGCCAGCGCATTAAGTGAAGAAAAGGAGCTGGTCAGAGAAACATTTTACCGCTTTGCCAACGAAGTTGTGGAACCACTGGCAGAGGAGATTCATCGCCAAGATCTAGATATTCCTGATGAGATTTTAAAACCTGCCGCTGAGCTAGGGTGTTTTGGTACTTGCATTCCAGAGGAGTATGGCGGTCTGCAACCCAACGATAGGCCGGACAGCTTAGGCATGATTGTGGTAACCGAAGAGCTTTCTCGGGGTTCATTGGGGGCGGCGGGGAGCCTAATCACTCGCCCAGAAATTGCAGCGCGTGCCTTGCTAAGCGGTGGCACTGAGCAGCAGCGTCAGCAGTGGCTGCCACAATTGGCGTCTGGTGAAACGCTCTGCGCTATATCCATTACAGAACCCAATACTGGCTCTGATGTAGCTGCTGTGTCGTTAAAGGCAACCAGAGTTCAAGGGGGGTGGACTCTCAGTGGAGCTAAAACTTGGTGCACATTTGCGGGAAAATCAGAGCTTCTAGTCGTGCTGGCGCGTACAGAACCAGATGCGAGTTTGGGTTATAAAGGGCTCAGTTTATTTTTGTTACAAAAGCCTTCGTATTCCGGTCATGAGTTTATTCACCAACAGGAAAATGGCGGAGCTCTAACGGGCAGGTCTATAGCCACCTTGGGTTATCGAGGTATGCATTCTTTCGATTTGTTTTTTGAGGACTATTTTGTCCCTGATGACAGTTTGCTCGGTGGTGACGCTGGATTAGGTAAAGGGTTTTATTTCACTATGGCAGGCTTCGCCGGTGGCAGAATTCAAACTGCCGCAAGGGCCACTGGGTTGATGCAGGCAGCTTTTGAAAAAGCACTAAGTTATGCCAAAGACAGAAAGGTGTTTGGCAAAGCAGTGGCCGACTACCAACTAACGCAGATTAAACTTGTGAGAATGCTGGCCGCATTAAATGCGTCGAGACAATTTAGCTACGAAGTGGCAAGACTCATGGATGACGGCGGCGGTCAAATGGAAGCTAGCTTGGTCAAACTATACTCTTGCCGTGCAGCCGAATGGATTACGCGTGAAGCGCTGCAGATTCACGGTGGAATGGGTTACGCGGAAGAGGCTGCAGTGAGCCGATATTTCGTTGATGCCCGGGTGCTGTCGATTTTTGAGGGGGCTGAAGAGACACTCGCGCTAAAGGTGATTGCTCGTGAACTCATCGCTAAAGCTGACTAGCACTGATCAATGCGCGACGAGCAAGACCAAGGAATTAAGCAGAAGAGCATATGACAATAAATCCAGACTATTTACTTAATCGCCAGTTCTCTACCATTTCCCAAAGCTACAGCGAAAAAGACTGCATGCTGTATGCCTTGGGTGTCGGCTTGGGAGAAGATCCATTAGATGAGGAGTGTCTTCGTTTTGTATTTGAGGAAGATCTAAAAGTAGTGCCCAGCCAAGCCGTCATGATGGCTCACCCAGGCTTTTGGGCGAAAGAAGACGATATAGGTATGGACTGGCTGAAGTTAGTACATGCAGGCCAAGAAATCATATTTCATAAACCAATGCCTACCTCTGGCAATGTTGAAGCCACAACTCGAATTACTCAAGTCAGTGACAAGGGTGTGCGAATAGGCGCGTTGATCGAATTTGATCGAGTAGTACGCGACGTCGAAACCGGTGAAGACCTGTGTACAATAGTTACAACCATATTGGCTCGAGGTGATGGCGGCTGCGGCGGTGGACGCAAACCTTCACGCAAGACTAATTTGATTCCAAAAACTGAACCTGATTTTATTTGCGATATGCCTACCCAGCCACAGCAGGCCCTTCTTTATCGTCTATCGGGTGATTACAATCCACTGCATGCCTCACCCAGCAAGGCCAGAAGCGTTGGCTTTGACGGGCCAATTTTGCACGGCTTGTGCACCATGGGAATGGCTACACATGCGCTATTAAAAACTTGCTGTAATTACGACACAACTAAGTTCAAGCATATACGGCTTAAGTTTTCGGCGCCGGTGTACCCTGGTGAAACCATTCGTACAGAGATTTGGAAAAATGGCAAAGAAATCTCTTTTCGCTGCAAATCGTTGGAACAGGATAAAGTTGTCATTAACAACGGTTATTTGCTAATCGATTAAAAGGGAGCTGCTTTGCAAAACTTATTAAGGGGAATCAGAGTTATTGAGGGCAGTGCCTTCATCGCCGCCCCGTCTGGTGGCATGACTCTGGCTCAGCTTGGCGCTGATGTCATTCGTTTCGATATGATAGGCGGTGGAATCGACTATCGGCGTTGGCCAATAACAAACTCTGGAAAGAGTTTGTATTGGCACAGCCTTAACAAAGGAAAGCGTTCTATTGCCGTGAATTTCAGGAACCCCGAAGGCCAGGAATTACTCACACGGCTTATTACTGCACCGGGTAAAAGCGCGGGAATATTTCTCACTAATTTCCCCGCGAAAGGCTGGCTGGCAGATGAAAAATTGCGTGCTCAGCGCGAGGATTTAATCTATTTGAATCTGGTTGGTGATAGACACGGTGGCAGCGCATTAGATTACACAGTTAACAGCAAAGTCGGCATACCCTACTTGGCCGGAGAAAAGGAGAAGGAGGGCACAGAGAAAGCCGGCGGCCAAGAATCCCGTACCCCAATCAATAGTCCATTTCCTGCCTGGGATGTCATTGCAGGCCAGCAGATAGCCCTTGGCCTTTTGGCAGCAGACAGGCACCGACTTCTGACTGGCGAAGGCCAGTTTATAAAACTCGCACTCGCCGATGTTGCACTGGCGACCATGGGGCATCTTGGATACATCGCCGAAGCGCAGTTAAACGATCAAGCACGGGAGCCGGTGGGCAATCATATTTTCGGAACTTTTGGCCACGACTTTGCCTGTAGTGACGGCAGGCGAGTAATGATCGTTGGGGTCAGTCCCAATCAGTGGCGTGCGATAGTGAAAGTTACCGGCACGACCGGGCAAGTGACTCAGTTGGCAGATCAATTAAAGCTGGATTTCAAAAAGGAAGGCGACCGCTATCAGGCCCGAGTGCCGTTAAAAGAATTGTTCCAGCCCTGGTTTGCGGGGCTTGATTTTAAGACCGTGACCCAAGCGCTTGAGGAGGCCGGTGTATGTTGGGGGCCTTATCAAACTATAAAAGAAATGGTAGAAACCGACCCTGATTGTTCTACTGAAAACCCTCTGTTCAGCCAGATCAATCAGCCAGGTATTGGCTCGATGTTAGTACCGTCTCAGCCTTTAAATTTCTCGGCAGTGTCAAAAAGCCCTCCACATCCGGCACCATTATTAGGTGAGCATACCGATCAGATACTGGCCGAAGTTCTGGAGATGGATAGCATGGAAATTGCCAAACTCCACGACAGTGGCATCGTTGCCGGGTCAGCATCTGATTAGCAGTGCTGTCCGCTAACGCGTCCACTTACCTTAAGCCCGCCTGCGTCTGCTAATTAAAGCCTCAAGGAGTCTGCTGGTGGGGCTGTTTTGTATTTTTGTTCTTCAACCTGTCTCTCTCTTCGTTTCCCGCTCTCCCAGCTTTCAACCTCCCCGCCGGCCTATTCCTCAAAAAACCCGCCGCCCCTAAAAATAGCTGTCTATACTTAAAAGATTGAAGAACAGGGATATACAATTAGCACTATGGTTGAGAGATGGATAATGGACGCTAGCAACGAGGTGGACGTCTTTAGCAGAGGCAGCATTCAAATCACGTTTGAATTGCTTCGAAAGAGTAATCCAAGATTGGCGCTGGCTGTGCGCAATATCGCTGGCGGCGAGCCTCTGTCCAAAGACTTTGATGATCTCCTTTATGACAAGAACAGTGATTACTTTCGCGTAGAAATGGATTCAAAAGAAGTAAGAGAAGTAGTCGAGGAGCTAATGTCTTTTACCCACCCTGATGCGGTCGATATCAACAACCCGGATGTTAATATAATGGCGCGAACCCTCATGCAAGACTGGCTATTACTCGCTCACCAAATGGTTGTTAAGCTCACAGATGAGGGCCCGTCAATTAGTGCTATGTCACCCAGCCACCCGACAGCGGAATAATTTGCCCAATCATATGATTGCATTTTTTGCTGGCTAGATAAGCCGCAAGCTCTGCGGTCTCATGTGCGTCACCAATTTTATTCGTTGGCACATTTCTTTTCACATGATCAAGAAATTTCGTGTTGTCCAAAATATCATCAGGATAGTACGTGTCGTTGTTGATATAGTTTTGAGCAATTGCATTAACGTGAACGTTGTTCCGCGCAAGCTCTAACCCCACCGCCTTCAGAAACGCATTTTGTGCGCCCCGCGCTGCACAATAAGCCGTATTGTTGGCAATCCCTTTGATTGGCGCCGCGCTGGTCACACCAATAATCTTGCCAGAGCCTCGCTCAACCATCTGCGGCGCAATCGCCCTTACTAAATACATAAGTGGATTCACCAAAGAATCAAACAGTTTTTGCCAATCATCATTTTGAATATTTTGCACCGGGCCAGTCATGGGAGGCTCTGCTAGGTTAGCAACCAAAATATCGACAGCACCGGCAGAGGCGATTAAATCCTCAACCGATTCTTGAGACTCCATGGGGTAACCGCCGCTAATAACCTTAATGCCAAGAGATTCAAACTTTTCCTTAATCACGCGACCCATATAGCGGTTGGCACAGGTAATTAGAGCAGTGCGGTTTTCCATGGTTAGATATTTCCTTAGGGTTGCTCGGTTGTGTTTTTCTCAGCTGCTAGTCGTTCAGTTGTTAATTGTACAGACAAAAGATGCTTAACAAACTTTTCCAAGACATCATAAGGCTGACAACCCACAACAGTCATTTCGTTTGCATAAAACGTAGGTACGCCGGTCACCCCAATCGCTCGTGACCGTTTCCAGTCTTCGTCCACTTGCGCCTCGAATTGACGCTCAACGATTACCTGACGCGCGGTATCCTCATCAAGGCCAGCAGCGGCTGCTACCTTAACCAATTCATTAACATCTCCAATATTCACATTGTCCACAAAGTAGGCACGGTAGAGCAGGTCATGTATCTTATCTCCGCCTTCTTGGGTGTCTGCCCATTTGCCGAGCTCTTGAGCGAGCCTACTATTGAAGGTATGGGTGCGATTGCCATAGGGTAGGCCGGCCTCGGCCATCAAACCTTGGAGGCGCTTTTTGACCTCAGAGATATCTCGGCCCGCAAAAAGCTCTGCTAAAGATTGCCCCTCAACAGGGGTTTCAGGATGCAATGGAAAGTGAATCCACCGTGTTTGCACTGGGTAATTTTGTTTAAGCTTATCAATACTCACGGTACTGAGATAACACCAGGGTCAGACGTAGTCGGTGAATATATCTAGGGTAATTTTGTTCACTTAGAATCCTATTAATAGTTGCTAGAAAAAAGGTTTTGCAATTAATTAACGTTAAGTTTTTGACGCTTATGCTGTGGTGTTTTAGGTAGACTAAATGAGTTAAGTAACTTTAGCAAAAATGAATACACAGCGGCGAAAGCCACATCAGTTGCAAAACTATGAAGCGATGTGTGATTGTCGTATCCTTATTGATGCTCAATTCTACCGTGGTTTGGGATACCGCTCTTGCCGAATCTCTGCTTCGTGAATCCCTTGTCTTTACGCACGGACATGCAAAGTCCCATTTATCTGGATCTAGTGTTTCTTTCAGCCTATGATAATTGAAAAAAAATAGCGCACAAAGTGACTGATTTTGAGTTAAGCCAGCTATCCCTTGTTGATGGTTAAGCAGGTAAAAGCTGAATATAAATACAGGTCCAAAAGCCTTGGAAAGCACGCCTATTTATATTGGTTAGGACAAGAAATTATAGCCTGTTGATTTTAATGTCCATTTCCTAGAGTGTCACGCAGCATTAGGGCTTCACTGGGAAAAAAGTCTTTGTCATAATAAGTTTTTTATTGGTAAAAAGTCATTATGATTAGCCCCTGCTAGGAAATTCTCACTGCATTGG
>JBLGBJ010000019.1:0-59320 GCA_047617605.1 Pseudohongiellaceae bacterium
ACGCCTACGTTACTTTCGGGAGATGCGTTAATGCGAATGAACGGTTTGCTTGCACGCAAAAGTGCGATACAAGCTGTTCGTACTTGGCCTATGGATCTGTCAATTTTTTCGCGATTTGTACTGTATGTTTTTATTCCACCGCTGGCTTGGATTGGGGCAGCGCTTATGGAAAATTTCCTCGACTTTTACATCGCCGGCTAATAGCAGGCTTATAATAAGTTAGGGCGCGAGCTTTCTCTTGATAGGAGGCAAATCAACAAAATCGCCGACTCTTTCTTCCCCTGCGGCTTGCATGGCTTCTTGAATCTCATCGTGTTGCAACATGCTCGCGTTCCAAATGCCAATGTAGTCTAGTCCATCCGCGGTGCTGTGGTCTCGAGCATAGTTGATGATGCGTTTGGTGCCGTAAATTGCCAGTGGTGCTTTGCTGGCGATTTGTTTGGCGATATCCATCACTCCAGCGATGAGCGCTTCATGATCTTCAAAAATTTGATTGACCAAGCCAAGATTTTTAGCTTCTGTGGCGTGCATTCGACGGCCGGTGAAAGCTAGCTCTTTAACAACGCCTTCTGGGATTAGTTTGCACAGCCGTGGAAACGTGCCTACATCAGCGGTCATGCCTATGTTAATCTCAAAAATTGTTAGAAAGCTATCTTGTGTCATATAACGCATGTCGCAGGCGGTTATAAAATCTACACCTCCGCCGATGGCGCCACCTTGAATTGCGGCTAGTACCGGCACTCTGCAGTTTTCCAAGCAGGTAAATGTTTTTTGCATGTGCTGAACGGTTTCATAAAGCTTGATGCCTTTTAATCTGGCTAGTTTTTCTGGCGCCATGGCATCATCTTTGTTTTGTATGCTGCTACCAAATGCGGAAGTATCCAAACCAGAGGTAAAGTGCGGGCCAGTGGATGATATAACGATGACTCTGGCTTGCGCGTCAGTTTCAATTTTCTCAATGATTTCTGGCAGTTCATCCCAAAATTCAGGGATCATGCTATTGCGGCGTTCTGGCCGGATAAGTTTGATGTGTGCAATTTTGTCAGTTACTGATAAATCAAAACAGCTATAGGTCACGGTATATCCTTTTGTTAGTTTTCTTCACTCGGAACTCTTTGTTTAAGTTTCTTTATTTAGTTTACCGGCCTGGGCCGCAATGAAAAGTCACGGCTTCAGCACCGCTGCGGGCATTTTGTGTTGCTATGCCTGTTGTTACAGTACCGGCACTAGCCATCCGCCGGCGGCGGTCGTCCATATAATTATTGAATGATAATAGTCCCTGCTCAGATAAGCCATATTGAATATTGCTTAAGACAATTCCATAGAAGTTAGCGATAAACCGTTTAGTAAAACCGTCTCGTTTTTCATAGGCATTTAGCGCTTCATAGATGCGATTCTCACCAAAGAGGGTTGAGTGGTCCCATGCCTGACACATGACGCGAATATTGGCCATTTCGTTAGTATTAATAAATGCTCGTGCGTTGGACAAGGTGATGAATATATCTTGCAGCTTGCTGTCATTCACAGCGAGGCGGGTTTTAATTGTTTCGGGGTCGCGAGCGATTTCTTGCAAAAGCCGGTTCAGAACCGCTGGGTCTATTTCTTCTGCGGTTAGGGTTGGCGCTAGAACTTTAAGCTCCCTCCCTGTTTGTTGCCGCATTTTTTCTGTTGTCGAGTTAAGGTCGATTCCGCTCTCTCCAATTTCCTCCTGAGCAAACACAAATGAGCTCAAGAGCAAACTGGAGAGAAATAGGCTATTGGTAGACGGGTAAATCACTAACGATTTCTTTGAATCACCGTGGGTTCGAATTGAGGATATTCGATCCCAAGTTGTTCAAGATAAGTGTCATAGCGTGATGGGTCATAATACAGCTCTTCGAGCCGGTCTTTGAAAAGAGCCATGATTTCAGCATTTTTCTCAATCGCAGGGTCGTCGTCAGGGCCAATAAAAGGTACATACTGGACATCGGCAGTTTGCACATCTTCGAAATAGTCTACGGCGTCATCCACCAGAGATTCATTTTGAATCAGGTCGAGCATCGTGGTCGCGACCACTTTGGCTCCCGCAACAGCCCCTTTATGGGCGATCGGAGTCGCCATGGCCATTGCACTTGACCAGTGGTGGCCTTGCAGTCGTCCAACATTTGCAGGATAGCGTAGCGTTACGGTTGGCACGTTCCAAGAGATATCGCCAATATCGTCTGAGCCACCTGAAACAGGTGAGGGCAGTGGCTCGCCAATCCCAGACAAATCGGTAGCAAGGCCAGTAGGCTCATCGGCACCCATTAGAGTTTGCAAAGCTTTGGCGAAGCGCTGATCATCCTCAGACCATGTGGGTAAACCTACTTTCTTGATATTCTCATCCATAGCTAATGCGATAGGGCGATTGAAATGTCTTGGCCACGCAGCTCCTATGATTTTGCGGCTCACTGTGGTGTCGGTCATCATCGCAGCGCCTTGTGCTATTCGCTCCAAGGTGTCGAAGTTTTCACGAATACCTTCTGCTGTGATTTCGCGAATGAAGTACCAAACGCTTGCATAAGATGGTACGACGTTGGGCTGATCACCGCCGCTACTAATGACATAGTGAGACCGCTGCAACGGATGTAGATGCTCTCTGCGGAAATTCCAACCTACATTCATCAACTCAACCGCATCTAATGCGCTACGGCCTTTCCATGGGTCGCCAGCGCCGTGGGCAGCAACTCCATCAAATAAGTATTCAACTGAAACCAAGCCTGTTCCACGGCTATCGCCCCAACTTACTGCCATGTTGTTTCCGACATGGGTGAAAAGAACAGCGTCAACGTCATCGAACAATCCGTCTCTGGCATACCATGCTTTGGTCGCGAGCAGTTCTTCGGCAATACCTGGCCAAAGGATTAGTGTTCCTGGTAAATTTTCCCGCTCCATTATTTCTTTCACTGCAAGGGCTGCGACAATATTGACAGCCTGACCCGAATTATGTCCCTCACCATGCCCCGGAGCACCTTCTATCATTGGCTGCCTGTAGGCGACGCCAGGCATTTGCGAGGCACGTGGAATTCCATCTACATCAGAACCTAGAGCAATAACCGGCTCCCCGCTACCCCAGCTTGCCCACCAAGATGATGGAATGCCGGCAACCCCGAGCTGGATATCAAAATCATTGTCAGCCAAAATTTTTGTTAGGTAGGCTTGTGTCTGGAATTCTTGAAACCCTAACTCAGAAAAAGAGAATAAACTGTCGACTATTTCCTGAGTCAATTTGGCCATGGAGTCCACAGATTCAACAGCGTCGGCTTTCAAGCCAGTGAAACCAGATGTCTGCGCAGAGAGTGAACTACTAGCGCCTAAGCCAACAAAAAAAGCGAAAAGAACAGACTTATATTTTTGCATGATATTGCTCCAATTAAATTAACAGGACCAAGATTACGGTGTTTTGAAGTGCTGTGCTATAGCGCGGTTAAATCGCGAGGCAGAGTGTAATCGGTGGGCCTGCAATGCTCTGATTAGGTGCGTATGAAGACAGAATGTGAAGAATTTAGTGGGTGTTTCACTGGAAGCGCCCCAACAATGCATTTAAATCATGAACAAATTAAATGGTGGATGGGCAAATTGAAATTTCGCGGACGCGTTATTATCTTAGCGGCTACATTCTTGAAGAACATCGGCTCAGCTCCCCTGCTATCTCACTCGATACTCACTCATCACCCCAGCAAACAAGAATAATTAACGTCTGTGGATGACGATTGTTTAGGTTTCAATGAGGAGCTTTAGGCTTATCTAAGCTGGGGGCGGGCCTGCGCCGTGTTTATTGAAAGATTCATTAACAAAGCCTTTGAAACAAGCCAATACCCAAGGATAGCTGTTAACAACATAATAGCCGTAGACTCCACTGCGCATCATGCCATTGCATTCGTCCAAGTCACCTAGCCCGGTTATATACTCATAGTCATCAATGAATGTTCCGTCATAGCTACCGCCCGGATTATTAGCTCCGCTGGGGCGGGCGCCAGCGCGTAGTCGATAGCTGCTAGTGACCTCCCGTATCATGTTGGTGTCATTGATGTAGCTACCAAAAATAGGAAAGCCATCAGCGGCGAATCCAATGACCGGCGAGGCTACGGCTCCACTTTGATCGAATAAAGCTTGCGGATTACCATGATAGTGATACGTGCCATCGGGCTGAGTATGAGCATTGTGGATATCCGTTCCAAAGCGCGCCAGAGGACTCATGGGGTCATATCGCCATGGCTGGTTAATGTCGTTACAGCCAATGTTGCCATTACCCACGCCAAAGCAGCCTGCTGCCAGTAAGTCTATTTTTACACCGTTCAACATGACGGCATTATCATAGGATAGAGTGAGAGGAGTTTTGAAATCTGCGAATACCCCAGCGATAGCTGTTCGAAACTCGGCAGGGACTGCTGACACGTTGGTGGCAAAGGAGGCTGTTGAATCGTTGAAGTTATGGTTAGGAATGCTATTCGTGGTGAAGACACATTCAGACCCATCTATTGAAATATCTAGACTGCCTGAATACAAAACTCCTCTTTTATTATCGCGTACGGCAGAAAACAGTTTGTCTGCGTAGTAAGCGCAGCTTGCTCTGCTATTAGTCAGAAGAGCATCACTAATATCGGTTTCAAGTAATGTGACGAGTGAATCTATTTTGCCAACGTAGACAATTTCATTGCCCAGCGACGGAGCGAGAGTCCATACGTTATCGCCTTGAACTCCTAAATAAACATCGTTATCAGAGTAGTAGCGAGCATAGAACCCCTGAATTTCTTGCACCGTCGCTCCTGCTGGAGTCAATAACTCCGGGTACTGAGTTTCAGCCCATTCGAACAAGACTATGGCGTTTGAGCGAGTATCTGCAATTGATTGCTGGCTAACAAATACGATGCCTAAAGCTAAGTCTACTAGTTTTCTAAACATGGGCTACCTTCGGAATAAATAAAATAAGTAGAGTGTAAATACGCCGGTTGTACGCAGTGCTCGTGAAAACCCTTCGCTGTAGGTGTTGATTATTAATCTGAAGTTAAATTTACAGGAAAGGCAGGTTAGCACTGCTTGACCTTGGGCAAGAACTATTTCAGTCTGGGGTAGGCTTTTTGTGGTTTGTAAATCTGCTTATCTGAATCGATTTTTAACACTGTTTATCAAAACTATTTCCAAAAATACAGGTTAACTCTATGAAAAATTTTCTCGCTATCTTCATGCTTGTCTTAGGGCTGGGTGTTGGCTCCATAGCCGCTGAAATTCCGGCTGACTTGACGGGTACGCTCATAGTGCTGAATAAAAACAGCGATAATGCCAGTTTTATTGATCTTGCTTCCGGTCTCATCATTGCCACTTTACCTACCGGCGAAGGGCCCCATGAACTTATTGTTAGCGATGATGGGCTTGTCGCAGTGGGCACCAACTACAGCGGAGGCAATAGTTTGACAGTATTCGATATTGAGAACTTAAAAGTCGAGCGCACGATTGATCTTGGCGCTTACCCTCGCCCTCACGGCATTCAGTTTTTGCCTGGTCAGGCTGAGGTAGTCGTTACCTCAGAAACAAAGGCAGAACTTGTGTTTGTTAATATTCAAAACGGAACGACACTTGGGGCGGTAGCGACATCCGGGCGAGGCTCACACATGGTTGCATTGGCTAAAAATGGAGAACTTGCTTTCACCAGCAACCTTGAATCGAACAATGTCTCCGTTATTAACCTCGTGCGTGGACGAATGCAGGCGGCTTTTCGGGTGCCAGGGCGGCCGGAAGCTATTACGGTTAATAGATCAGCGACTGAGATTTGGGTTGGCAGTAATGAGGAAGGTGTTGTTTCTGTCCTTAACTCAGCTACCGGGAAAGTCACGGCGCAGTGGTCAGGCTTTAGTTGGCCATATCGAATTTTACTTAGTAATGACGAGCAGCTCGCCGTCATTCCCGATATGAACAACAACGATCTTAGGTTTATTGACGCGGTAAATAAACAAGAGGTTGGCAAGATAGAATTAGGAGAGGTCAGCCCGCAAGGGATAATTTTCCACTCGAACGACCAAGTGCTTTTTTTGTCTTTGGCAGGAAAAGACAAAGTCTTGGTGGTAGACCGGCAAAGCCGGGAAATACTAGGGGAGTATGAGACAGGGTCTGCGCCAGATGGGATTGGCTATTCGCCACTGGTCCTTAAATAATATTTGTTCTTAGCTTGTCACCAGATAGATGCTTTAGGTGTTGGTATCTAGCAGATGTTTTAGAGCAGCTTCCAAATTAGGATGTTGCAGTTCAAACACCATCTCATTGTGTTTTGTTGATCGAACGTCGCTACTCGCAAGTAATGCCGCATCGGCCATTTCCCCGAACATAAGTCTTGCAACAGGCGCCGGTATTTTTGGCAGGCGAAAACGGCGACTGGCACTGCTCAAAGCTTTTGAGAACTCATCACTTGTGGCGGCGCTATTGGAGACGAAATTAATAGGGCCCTTCAATTTTTCATCGGTTAAACCAAGTTCGATTAAACGCACAACGTCGTGAATACTCATCCAGCTTATCTTTTGCTGTCCGCTGCCAATAGCCCCGACAACAGCTAGGCGCATTGGTAAAAGGAAATTCTTCAATACGCCGCCAGTGACGCTAAGGACAATACCGAAACGCATATGAATGGTGCGAATACCTGAAGAGGTGGCAGCCGATGTTGCGTTTTCCCAGCGCTTAGCAACTTCCGCAAGAAAGTCAGTGCCGGCGGGACTAGCCTCGGTGGCATAGCTTGTGGGAGTGGGGCCGTAATACCCGATAGCAGAACCGGACAGATACACTGCAGGTTTTTTGCTTAGTTTAGCTAAGCTTTCACTCAAAGCTTTGGTTAATAACTCTCGGCTCGAAATAATTTCATTCTTTCGTGCCTCGTTCCAGCGTTTGTCCGAGATGTTGGCGCCAGCGAGATTAATGACCCCATAGAGAGATATTTCTGGATCTAAGTGCACAACTCCCGCTTGCTTGTCGTAGCAAAAGGGGCCGTCAAGGCGGCCATTGCGCATTAGAGGATAAACTCGATAGCCGGCAGCTGATAAAGATTCAGCTAAAGCTTTACCAATCATTCCAGAGGCGCCTGTTATGAGAATGTTCTTTTGATGAGTAGGCATTAAAGGTCTCGCTGTTCTGGCAATTCGGTTTAACTGTCTATTTATCTATGGTAACAAGATTATCGCCGGGGTGGCCGTCAACTTCAAACATAACCTCGTTACGACGCATGAACGGCGGCATAAAAGGAGGGTTATACACGGCAGATTCCGCTGCAGATATTATCTCAATCCCTTGCTTTTGGATGGCCGACTTTAAAAGCGCCGATTGCTTGTCAAAATTTCTTTGTGTCCATCTTCCTGAATATCCGATTACTGCCATTAATCTTGATGGGATTTCCCTTAATGAGATGCTTTCGTTGATTGGAATTGGCGCTGTATCGATATTGAATTTACTTGGTAACATAAATGCCACGGACCAGCCTAGATCATTTTTGCTCTGCTGAACTGGCGATGTCATCGCAATTTTCTCACTCTCAACTTCCGTCAGCGGAATTTGCTGTACTGGGGCGGTCATATCAATTGCTGTCTTGCTTACATTCTCGCCACTAATATAGTTGAACAATCTCATAAAACCACTAGTGGCGGCTTGTCCGTAACTGTTTTTATCAGTGACTGTGGTTTGGGCTACAACATAACCCTCGTAAGAACGATATTCTATTTTATCCTTGGCATGCAAGACGGCGTATTTTGGTTTTTCTATTGCCACTGCATTTACGCTCGTCGTTAGGAGGGCTGCCGCAATTATAAATTGTGTGAGCGAGTGCATTATTGTTTTCTCTGCGTAAGCCGTTCGATGACTATAGTGCAAGGTATCTGTATTAATTAGGCTCGTAAGGCTCCATATTAACGCCATTTCGAGGCCTTTGGATCAGTTTTAGCCCTAATAGCTTCTCGTAACAGATGCGTTCAGGTTATTCATGAACAAGTTTCTTTTTTTGTGATCCGTAAAATATATCTCCCCGTATACACTAGCGCTATCAAATATCTATTTATTATTTTTTTTCTTAAAATTACCGGGGTGTCCTATGTTGAGTATTAAACGTTTTGCTTTCGCACTAGTTGCCATTTTTCCAATAGCTTTCAGTTCTTCTTTAGTCAGGGCCCAAGACATCGTTGATACGGCAATAGCTGCCGGTCAATTCGAGACTTTGGTAGCTGCTGTCCAAGCCGCTGGCTTGGTAGAAACTTTGAAGAGCGAAGGACCATTTACTGTTTTCGCACCTACAGATGCAGCATTTGCGGCTCTACCAGCGGGTACAGTAGCTGACTTACTGAAGCCAGAGAACAAGGACCAGCTTATTGCTGTACTAACCTACCATGTGATTCCCGGTGCTGTTATGTCAGGCGACATAGCGGGCAAGAAGCTTATGGTTGCTACAGTCCAAGGAAGTGAAGTTTCAATTGACGCAACAATGGGTGTCAAAATTGATGATGCCACTGTCGTGACAGCTGACATCAAAACCAGCAATGGCGTGATCCACATTATTGACAAGGTGATTTTGCCTAAGTAACAATTCTCCAGTTTACCCTAGAGGCTTTAGGCTGACGTATGTCAGCCTTTTTTTTGCCTGAATTTTGAAAAAAAATAAACCTTATCTGCCCTTGATTCCTTAATCAGGCAAGATGTCCCTATCTTCTAGGAATGCGGATCTGCACGCCAAAGCCAAAGTCCCTATACTTTTTGGTTTCTAATTTAGAGGAGCTAAGGATTTTGGTATTTCCTCAGGGCCGGGGCTGGGTCGCAGGAAAGAAAAAGAAAAAGGAAAAGGAAAAGGAAAAGTGAGAGATGCGCCCTTTTATAGAAGGGCAAGTTCATAAAGCCGATAAAACTGCCGCTATTGATTACGCTGCCAGCGGGATGCGACCGGCAGGAGAGCCGCTCAAACCTACGTTCAGTCGGTCGAAGGCGCAATGGCTAATGCGACTGCTGCTGCAGCATGAATAGCAGTAGTATCATATAGCGGGACAGGGGTATGCTCTTGCTGAACTAGTAGGGGGATTTCAGTACAACCCAGAACGATTGCTTCTGCGCCTTGAGATTTTAAGTCGTTAATAACTCGTAAGTAGTGGGTTCTGGAGTCATCCAAGATGATTCCTAAACACAGTTCTTTATAAATAATGTCGTGAACAATCTGGCGGTCGCTTAAGTTTGGGGTAAGCACTTCGATTGAATATTTTTCGCTTAGCCTGGCTTTATAAAATTCTTGTTCCATCGTAAAAGCGGTGCCAAGTAAACCAATTTTTTTATGGCCATCACGGATCAGCTGCTCAGCGGTGGTGTCTGCGATGTGCAGTAACGGGATTGCTATCGAAGCCTCAATTTCCGGCGCGACTTTGTGCATGGTGTTTGTACAAATAAGCAGGAAATCGGCCCCCGCAGCCTCTATAGACTTAGCTGCCGCTGACAAATATGTCGCAGCCGAAGCCCAGTCGCCCACGCGCTGCATTTTCTCAATCTCTTCGAAATTGACGCTGACCATGGCAATTTTTGCTGAGTGTAGTCCGCCACAAGCTTTTTTAACGCCAGAATTGAGTAGCTGATAGTAGCTGACCGTAGATTCCCAGCTCATACCGCCTAACATTCCAATTGTTTTCATTGCGTGGCTCCCGTGCCTGTAACTGTACCTGCAGGATGTTGAGACCGCTGAATTCAATTAATTCAGATAAGCTCATTCGAGGCCATAACCAAAAAAACCCACCGAAGTGGGCTTTCGATTAGAGCAGTATCAGCATTAATCGCTAGGGGTCAATCGAAGCACTCCCTTGTTTTCAGTAGCAAGGTAGACAGCGCCGTCTGGTCCTTGTCGAACGTCACGGATGCGGCCAATGCCGACCATTAAAGATTCATCCATCATCGCACTTTTGCCATCGTCACTGATGTCAACTCGAGCAAGTAGCTGGCCTCTTAGACCGCCAACGAAAATATCACCTTTCCAATTGGGGAATAAATCCCCTGAGTAAATCATAAGGCCCGATGTGGCAATTGAAGGAACCCAATAATGCTTTGGGCTTTCCATATCGGCTTGCTCCTGCGAAGAATGAATTGGGGTGCCAGGGCCGTAGTTCACACCGAAGCCAATTACCGGCCAGCCGAAATTGACGCCTGGAGCGACAATGTTTAATTCATCTCCGCCCTGTGGGCCGTGCTCTCCAGCCCAGACATCACCAGTTATAGGGTGGACAGCAAGAGACTGAGGATTACGATGTCCGTAGCTATAAATTTCTGGTAGGGCGTCTCGACGTCCAATAAAAGGGTTGTCGCTAGGCACGCGACCATCGTCATGTAGTCTGACAATTGTGCCAGCATGATTGGAAAGGTCCTGAGCCTGATGTGCCGCTAGGTCGCCAGAGGGAGGCGCTTGGCGATCACCAGTGGAAATATAGAGATAACCTTCGTTATCAAAAGCCATGCGGGCCCCGTAATGGCCATTTCTACCCTCACTGTCGGCCTGGAAGATAGTTTCTATATCGCTTATGCGGTCGTTCTCAAACTTACCGCGCACTACAGCTGTAGTAGATCCGTCGCCTAAGGGCTTCGCAAAGCTTAGGTAAATCAAATTGTTGGAGGCAAATTCCGGATGAGGCACCACATCAAACAATCCGCCTTGGCCTGCATGAAGAACTTCAGGCACGCCTTCGACTGGCGCTGCAAGTAAAGTGCCGTTACGGACTATGCGAAGACGTCCAGGACGTTCAGTGACCAACATATCTCCGCTTGGCAGCCAGGCCATTGACCAGGGTACTTCCAGTCCTTCAGCGACAGGCGTAACCTTGAAGTCGTACAGCATAGAGCGGTATACGTCTGACTGCGCTGTGGATACGGATGCAACTACCATCAGGGCACAGCTTGAAAGAATAAGTAGGGCGCGTCGAATCATGATCTCTTTCCTCTAAGCGGACGCCAATAGCTAAATGCAAAGCGTCCTTAAATCCAAAATATTGACAATTAACATTCTAGTCTTAAAATACACCGTAGACCATGGTTTCCGGCCTCGGATCGACTAAACTGCTTGAAGATGAGATACATACATAGTTTGCTAGTTTTTCGAGGTTTTGGCTCAGGTCTAAGGCTAGGTCTTGGCCGAACTCAGGGTCCTAGGCTAAATCAGGTCGTAAAACCGAGTGTTCAGCCAGCGCTAATGGCTGCAATTGCCGCCAGAGCAGCTATTCTGACTACTACGGCCTTATTGATCCTTACCGCTTGTGGCAGTTTAATCCCTGCAAATACTTCTGCTGGCCTCGGGTTCGTCAACTTGGCCGATTTTATGGCGCGCAATGGCCAGACTCTAGAGGTTGATGTTCGTTATTTAGGCACAGATAATTTTGTCGGTGCGCGAGTGGATGGCTATGTCGCTGAGAAAATTTATGTGGTCCGGCAGGCGGCCGCGGCTTTACTTGCGGTCCAGAAAGAGCTTAAGACGAAAGGTTTGGCGCTGAAGGTTTTTGATGCCTACAGGCCACAACAAGCAGTAGACCATTTTGTGCGTTGGGCCGAGGATTTGGACGATGTTCGGATGAAGGCCAAATATTACCCTCGCGTGGACAAAGAGAACTTGTTTAGAGACGGCTATATAGCCTCTCGCTCAGGGCACTCTCGGGGCTCAACGGTAGATTTGACACTTGTTACTCTAGCCGATAATACAGAGTTAGATATGGGCACGTCTTGGGATTTCTTCGATCCTTTATCTTGGCCGTCAAATAATCATGTCTCGCCGACGCAGCGTGCCAACAGAGATTACTTAGCTGATGTAATGATTCAAGCAGGGTTCAGGCCGCTAAGAGAGGAGTGGTGGCACTTTACTCTAGATGAAGAGCCTTACCTAGATCGGTACTTTAACTTTAAAGTAGAATGAATGTTTTAATAAAGCGTTGAAAAAGAGTCCGGTACTTAAGCTTACAGACCGAGAGCTCAAGCTGAAAAAGAAATAATAAAATAAGGACAACCGATAGCATGAACAATATGCGAGAACGTGCCCAACGCCAGTTTCCAATAGTACTACTTACCCTTATCAGCATAATTCAAGCATTGGCTTTGGAGCTACTGTGGTCGAAGATAATCGAGAGCAAATTCCTCTGGTCTTTTGATGCTGCAGCACTAGTGGGCTGGGGTATGCTGAGTGTGTCGTTGATGGGGATTTTGCAAATATGGGTTATGTATTCAACTATAGTCATGGGTTTTACTTGGCGCCCTTCCTTGCGAGATTCTATTATTCCTTTCGTATTGGGAATTCAGCAATTCATGATGGTGTCGATAATATCACCAACTTTTAATGTCATGTGGTTATATAATTTAGCTTCAATCTTCCTTGTTGGAAATTGGATGGTTCATATTACTTTTAGGCGTGCACGAGTTAACAAAGAGAACGACCTGTTTTTTAAAAGCCGGAGTCCTGCGACATTGAAAGACTTCACTTGGCCCTTCGTAGTCATCTCAGTACTCGTTATGTTCGGGATGATGTTTACGGCGCTTGGTGGTCCAAATTGGGTTGCACTCTTGGCCATTGTATTCGCCAATGTGGTACTAGCGCTGCAGATTATTTCTTCAAGAGCTCTTTGGAATGCAATGATGAGTTCGGACACGTTACAGGCCGCAGTGTAAAAAGCCCCGCTAATCGATACAGCTCTTTTGTTTAAAAGAGGTTCAGCTTAAAGGCCAGCCGGGCAGTAATAGTAAAGAGGGCTAACATTTTCAAAATCTATTCGGCGACCTCATATGGGGGGCTTAATCCTTGTTTGCACTGGTGTCCCAGACCTCTAGGGACACGTCAACGCAGAGATTGTCAGCGGCCGCCGATCCATTGCTTTATCTTGCTAGAAGCAGGTTCAATAAGGTAGTTCGTATCGCCTTATGAAATTTGGCGCTGAGATTAACCACAATCGCCGGATAGGCTGCCTATCCAGTCACTCATTAATTGAAGGCCTTCTTGATGAACCAGAGAACGACCCAATTCTGGCATCATTTCATCTGGCTTATCGGATGCCATTCGGTACAACAGGATCGATTGCTCCGGTGCTCCGGGAACTACTCCGTACTTTAAATTTCCGGTTCCGCCGCCAGCTGCGATAGGTGGTTTACATACGCCGCGACCAACAGGAGAGGTATGCGATCCATCCAATAACAAGGCTGAAGTATCAGCTGCTCCTTCTGGATTGTGGCAATGTCCGCAGTGCATGTTCAAATAAGCCACAGCTCGCTCTTCGGTGGGCGCAGACGCATCACGCCATGTAGCGGTGGCAGGCTGATCCAAGGTTTTGTCTAGCCAACCTTTGGCAACAAAGAGGTCTGATTGTAAAACGCTATCGGTAGGGCTGCGCTTTGCATGGAGCTGCTTTGCTACAGCGCCCAAAGGGTGCATGCCGCCATCCGGGTGGGAGGTAACATGACAGCCAGAGCACTGATTAGCGTTGGGCACGAAATAAACAAAATCTAAGTTTTCATTAGTTTCAGTTGTTAGATTCATCGTTTTGCTTGCACCGGCTACTCGTAGGAACGCCTCGGTTTGTTCATCATTCCAAACATAGGGCAGGGCATCCCAGCCAGCGTCTCGTTTCACCAATACTCGGGTTTCAATTAATTGATTTTTTTGAGTATCAACCGCCAGCGGTGTTTTATCGGCAACCTTAAGCAGAGTGCCATTTTGATCTTTAGGGTAGTAGAACGTCTTGGTCAAAACAGTGCCAACGGGATAGACAATTTCCTCGTCAATCAGCTTGGCTGACTCCCCTGCAGGTATCCAAGCAGTGCGCAGCTTATGAGCATAGTCTGTGAATAGCTGGTTGGCGGGCAAATAGACTTCGGTTGATCCGTTTGGTGTCAATACTGAGCCTTGCAATGCAAGCTGATTCCACTGGGACAGCCGCGCGGGACTTCCGTCGGCGTGATATACCGGTTTCGTTTCAGTGCAGCTAGCAACACCCACTATTATGATAAGTGAAATAGTCATTCTAGCTAAAGCACAATACATTACAGCGGCGCCGAACTAAGTGAGATAGCCGATAAGCTTGGCAGTGAACAGCTATGAACGCGGCCATCAAACGAAGGTGCAGCAAAATCGTTGCTGGCGTCTAGGTTTACAAAGGATGGAGTTGGGGTTTCTTGAATGCATAAAATTTGCTGTGGTGTTTTCCCCCCTAACACCATGCCATCCCAAACGATGTCAGGAATTGATTGACCCGTTGCCGCTTGCAGCATTTTAAGCGGCTCTGAGTCTGGCGCATTACCGCCGCCCACGTACTGGTTATCATGAATAAAGATAGCTTCTGGGTATGGGTCGTAATTTAGATCGTCGGTAGTGCGCCCGCCGAGTAAATAGCTCACGATTAACACGCTCGCAGTCTGGTTGTTAGTAAACTCGTTGCCAAATACTTCAATGCTGTCGTTGGCCATAACCATTAGGCCGGTGCCTGCGGGTACGTCGGCGACAATATTTCCGACGGGTGCGAAATTATCGACATTATTGTTGATGATTTGGTTGTTAAAAATACGTGTGTTGCGTCCGCCTTGGACAGGTATGTTTGGCAAATCAAAAACTAGGATTCCACCAGTATTGTTTGTCGCCACATTGTCATAGACGTCAGCAAAAGTAGAATTTTCAATTTCAATTCCTGCAACGTTATATTCAGCACGTGAGTTGCGGACAATAATTTGCTCTGACTGGCCCACATAAATTCCAGCGTCGGATGCACCTATTGCGACAGCGCCTTCGATCAGGATATTCTGTGATTGTACGGGATAGATGCCATAGGCGCCGTTAGTAGAAAGAGGGCCACCTGTCCACTCAGTCCGTACATTGCGAATCACAACATTGCGGCTCTGGTTTATCTTGATAGCGTCACCTACGGTATCTTCAATAGCGAGATCTTCAATGACAAAATCGTTGGCGCTTACTAAAAGCCCCTCTGCTCCTTGAATTTGATTTGCGAAAGAGAGGATGGATGCATCGATACCGGCACCTCTAATAGTGACACCCGATACAGTCAGAGACAGGCTGCGGGTGATTTCATGAACCCCAGTCGGAATGGTGATGACGTCGCCGGCTCTAGCTTCGATGAGCTGCTTTTGTAAAGATTCTTCGAAACTAAGCTCTGGCATGGCTACTTCGTCTTGGCCGCAGGACGCAAGGAGGGCGCTTAAGCAAAGCAGTGCAACTGTATTAGTGGCAAGTTTCTTCATGATAGATTCTCTATTATTTTGCAGAATTAGGCGCAAAGGTCTTTAGTGGCTTATCTGATAGTCAGTATATGACTGATTGCATTGGGGAGTAAACTTAGCAAAACCAAACCAAATTAAGGCGTAGCGCGCGATAACGTCTCATGGGAGTCTTTAGGGGTTAGCTTTAGCGACGAGCCGTTCGTTAAGCGCCGACTTTAGCCTCCACGACGGTCGATTCTGTGGGGGGGGCGCGAAATTGATAGATGCTCTTATCCTGTTTCTATTCTATTTCTATTTATTTCTATCCTATTTCCTAAATTCGCCCCCATCTGGCGCATTCGAGGTGCATTGTCACCGCTTCCAGTGCTAGGTTATGCTGCGTCAAACTTCCAAAGAGCAGTTGTTGATTATGATCTCTATTTTGCCTTTTATTTGTGCAGCCAATAATCGATCAGTGAGGAATAGCCTCAGTATATTCACTTTCGCTGTGGCAGCCACTTTTTCAGTTTCAGCTACTGCCCAATCGGCAGGGCGGTTAGCAGAGGGTATCGACCTTCCTAAAACCATTGCGTGGTCAGCCTACCCAACAGGCACAGGCGGCTACAGCCAGGCTGTGGCCATAGGCAATATTCTCCAGCGCCAATACAAAGTGAACCTGCGTGTTATTCCTGCTCGAAATGACGTGTCTCGCTTAGCTACGTTGCGAGGTGGTCGTGTCCATTTCTCAGCGGGTGGATCGGAGGCTGTTTATGCCCAAGAAGGCATATTGAACTTCGCCTCAAAAATATGGGGCCCGCAGCCAATTCGCGCCCTCATGTCGAATTATTCAGATAGCTGTTCTTTCACCTTCGCGACTGCCACCGATGCTGGAATTGAGCAAGTAGCAGACATCAGGGGCAAGCGTGTTACATTCGTGCAAGGAGCTCCTTCACTGAATAATGCAATGGCCGCATTACTTTCCTATGGCGAACTGACTTGGGACGATGTAACGGCAGTAGAGGTTGGAGGTTACAACGCATCCATTGACGCGGTATTGAATAACCGAGCAGATGTTGCTGGAGGCGCCTGTAATTCGCCACCATTTTTGAGAATAGAAGCCTCGCCAAGAGGGCTCACTTTTCCTAGCTTACCCCATGACAACTTAGAGGCAGTAGCACGGGTACGATCGCGCTTGCCTTGGTATGTGCCCCATATTGCCTATGAAGGGCCTACTCTGCCCGAAGAAGGTCTCGAGGTGTTTTCTTCTGCCTATCCGCTTCTGATCGGCTTAGATACATCTAACGATTCTTGGGTTTATAGTATTGTTAAGATCATGCACCTTCACTTTGATGATTATAAAAACAATGCACCCGGCGCTACAGGATGGACGTTGGAGCGGCAGAAATTCAATCAGGCTTTTATCCCTTTCCACCCCGGTGCCATTCGTTATTACAAGGAAATAGGTGCTTGGGACGATGCCGCGCAGAAGCAGAACGAAAGCAACCTTGAGCGCCAGGCGGTGTTAGCGTCAGCGTGGTCGGGGTTCGTCTCGAGTGCGCCTGAAGACTATGATGAATTCCAGAAGGGATGGCTTGTGGCACGTGAGAAGGCGCTAACTCAGGCAAATTTGATTACTCTAGGGCAAGGTTTATAAATGTCAGATGTTTACTTAGATCCAAAAAATAGTGCTTCAGGGAACTCTGACAATCCGATCACCCCGGATACCCTGCGAGTAAGGTACCGTACCTTCTCTGAACGCTGGCGTTATTTTATGGCGGGTCTGACCGGTCTGGCGATAGCTTTAGCGATAAATCAAATATTCAACCTTGGCTTTTTTGTTGACTATGTAATGCTGGATAGCCGTTACATGTATTTGATTACAGGCGTAATGCTGTCGATGGTTTTTATTGTGTTTCCCGGTAGCCAGCACAGTAAGGCCCACGTGCCATGGTATGACATCGTGATTATGTTGCTTATCGCTGGGATCTTTTCTTACTTCGCTTACTATGCCGAGAGAATCGTGCTTGAGGCATGGGAGTATGCGGCGCCGCCTGTAGGTGTTTGGCTTGCAATGTTGACGTGGGCTATCGTTTTGGAGGCCGGTCGAAGGGCTGGCGGTTGGCCGGTGTTTTGTATCGTTGCCGTGTTCTCGCTCTACCCAACTTTTGCTGATACTTTGCCAGACGTTATTGCGGCGCTGAGCATATCGCTACCTGAAGCGGCTATTTTCCATGTGTTAGGGGAGGAGAGCTTATTTGGTATTCCGATGCGCGTATTCGCGCAGTTGGTCTTTGGCTTTCTCATTTTTGGTGTATCACTGCAATTTACCGGCGGGGGACCTTTCTTTATCAATCTGGCGTTTGCGCTACTCGGTCATTTGCGGGGCGGCCCGGCGAAAGTTTCTATTTTTTCCTCTGGCTTGATGGGGTCTATGAGTGGAGGGCCGATAAGTAATGTTCTTACCACTGGGCCCTTATCAATTCCGGCAATGCGAAGAGTTGGCTTTAGCAAAGAATATGCTGCCGGTGTCGAAGCCTGCGCCTCTACAGGCGGCGTTTTTATGCCTCCCATAATGGGCGCCACCGCCTTTGTTATGGCGAGTTTTTTGAACATCAGTTATGCCGCTGTCGCGGTAGCGGCAATAGTGCCATCGCTGCTGTATTTTTTTGGTTTATACATGCAAATAGATGCTTATGCAGCGCGCCATGAGCTGGCTGGACTGCCTAAAGCGGAGCTACCAAAGCTGGGCAAAGTATTTAAGGAAGGCTGGTACTTTATCGTAGTTTTTATCTCCCTTATCTGGATGTTAGTGTTCATGCAGAGAGAAGCCGTAGCACCTTTCTATGCCACGGGTTTACTACTTGTTATTAATCAATTTACTAGCCATCGCTTAGACGTTAAAAAACTCATGCAACTGGTTGCAATGATGGGGCAGCTGCTGGCTGAACTGGCAGGCATTCTCGCTGCCATCGGATTGATAATTGGTGGCCTTGCCGTGACTGGAATAGCTGGAACCATTGCTAATGATTTGGTTTATCTTGCTGGTGATAATGTGTTGGTCTTACTGTTTATGGGTGCCTTAACAAGTTTTATTCTCGGCATAGGCATGACTGTAACCGCCGCTTATATTTTCTTGGCGATCGTACTGGTTCCGGCGCTCACCAATGCCGGTTTAGATCCGCTGGCCAGCCACATGTTCGTGATGTACTGGGGCATGTTAAGTTTCATTACACCACCGGTTGCCCTAGCGGCATTCGCGGCGGCCTCTGTTGCCAATGTTTCGCCAATGAAGGCGGGTTTTGCGGCAATGCGACTAGGTGCGATTATATACTTTGTGCCATTTTTCTTTGTTTTGAATCCGGCGCTACTGTTGCAGGGCACAGTGTTGGAGAATCTACAGGCGTTTTCTACCGCGATAGTAGGCGTCGCGCTAGTTTCAGCCGCTCTGCAAGGGTATCTCATTGGGCTTGGGGATCTGGGATATGGAATAGCCGCAATTTTCGGCAGGATCTGTATCGGCATATCAGGCTTAACACTGGCGCTTCCGGCGGGTGGTCTTTTCGGATTAAGCCAGCTTTTACTTTTGGCGATAGCGCTGGTTTTCTTGGCGTTAGGTATAGGATGTAGACATTTGTTTGTTACTCAGAAGGGACGCTTGCCTAATGACGCTCTTTCACTTGAGCGTAGCGAGTAAGTGCGTCTGGGTCGTTGTGCAGTTGACGTTCTATTAGGCTAACTAAATCTTTTTTCGACACTGCTCCAATATTAATACCTAAGTCTGATGTCAGCAGTATTGAAATTATAAACATAAGCAATAGTAATAAATAGAAAACTGGAAGCTCAATGCCAAATAGGCGTAGAACGGCAGCGAACGCCTATCCAAATAACAAGAATGAACGCCAAGAAGCCTTTCTGTGTATTTGATCTTTAGCGCGCATAAATAAATGAATGTGGCGGTTTGTCGTAGTCTAGCCTTTGGCTTTAAGAAGGTTTGGTGGTTTGGATGAGTGTACTGTGGGGCATAGCATCAAACAACAACCTTTAAAAACAGTCTCCAAAAACAATCTTTAAAAGCGGTGTCCAAATACACCGCTTAACTGTCACTAATGACAACGGAACTTATTACCGGCAAGTTCTTTTATGCAGTTTGTGCCTGTGCTACCACTTAGGCCCGTCATACAATGAGGCAAGCTAACCAAGGAAACTTATGAAAGTTAAAAAAGGTGTGGAACAACTAGTCGCTGAAGCTCAAGAGTATATTACAACACTCTCCACTAGTGAGGTTCAAGCTAAGAGAGGGCAGGCGGGAGTTATATTAATTGACCTGCGTGATATTCGAGAGCTTAAGCGCGAAGGTCGTATCCCAAACACATTACATATTCCTCGCGGCATGCTGGAGTTCTGGATTGACCCAGACAGCCCTTATTACAAATCTGTCTTTGATGATGCTTCAGAGATAGTGCTCTTTTGCAACAAAGGATGGCGCTCAGCGCTAGCGGCTCATTCACTGCATAGAATGGGTGTGGAAGGGGTGTCTCATATGGATGGTGGCATGACAAAGTGGCAGGATGAGGGATTAGAGGT
Source organism: Pseudohongiellaceae bacterium (assembly GCA_047617605.1). GTDB lineage: Bacteria > Pseudomonadota > Gammaproteobacteria > Pseudomonadales > Pseudohongiellaceae > UBA9145. The sequence continues at coordinate 19,774 of JBLGBJ010000019.1, forward strand.
CGAAGAAATGCCCGTCAGGGCCTGACTTTTTATTTTTTGGCTTAAAGTCTCTTGCTGCAGGCGCTATAGTTTTTAATTTTAAACGATCAGTATAAAACTGTTAATGCTTTAACATCGCAGTAGAACTATGGGAGCAAAACCGTTGAAAAAAAACAATCCAACTAATTTAAGCTTAGTTATAGGCAAGCATAGCTCGGAAAAAATTCAAGCTTGCGATGAGAAAAGACGCTTTCTTCTATGCTCATTGGCATTATTAACGGCAGCACCGGGGTTGTTGGCGGCACAGTCTCCAAAAACACCGATAGCAGTTAGAAAATTGCATAGCTTCGGGCTTAGAGTAAGTGACATAGAAGCATCGGTAGATTTTTATCAGCGTATTTTTGGCGCAGCCATTCTTTCTCGTCAAGGAGAAACTGTTTGCTTGCAAATAGGGCCAGGGCCAAGGTTTTTCTCAATTCGCCACGTAGAATCCGGTGAGCAACCGGGTATCACCCATATCGGCTTAAGTGTGGAAAACTTTTCAATTAGCAAGGCGCAAACACAGTTGGAAAACTTTGGCGTATCTGAAACTAGTGAGCCAGGCGGCGGCAGAGGGCAGTTGGAGCACGCTATGGGGTATTGGCAAACTGTGCGTCTGCCAAATTCTGGAGGTGAACCCTCTGGTACCCGCGAGCTGTTTTTTCAAGACTTGGAGGGCATAAACTATCAGCTAGGACCTGATGATCACTGCGGCGGACGTGGCGCATTAGGCAATGTATGTGAGGCAAACGAATCGAGCCCTTACCCTGGACTTTTTCAGTTAACTGACTTGAGTCACTTTACAACGTTTGTGGCAAATAAAGACAGAGCGAATGATTTCTATACCAAAACCTTTGGCAAGAAATTTCAAGCCTATCAAGGGCCGAATTTTCCGGTAATTGGGGTCGGTGATGGCTTGCAGTTTTTGATGTATGTTGGAGGTGCTCAGACGGGTGCGCCGACTAGTGCAGGGCGAATCGATCATGTGTGTTTTAATATGGAGGATTTTTCGGTGGCAGGAGTATTGGAGGAGCTAAGTAATTTTGGGGTGTCTCCACGCATTGATGCAAGTGATACGCAGCCACTGATGCATTGGGTTAGCATGCGCATGCCGGCGCGCGGAGGTGTTGAAGGCGGAACGCCAGAGGTTTATTTCTCAGACCCAGATGGTATTCGCATTCAATTGCAGGCCGCCGGTTATTGTGGCGGAGGCGGATACTTAGGCGAGCGCTGTCCGCCATTGTAGGGTTTAAATACTTGAGGCTGGATTAAGATCGCGAGCTTATTTTCACGCGAAAAAATAATAGTAGTTTAGTAAAGTCATGCTTTTAGTAAAGCCTTAAAAAGGAAGTGGTTTATGGAACATCGTTATATCGGTAAGAGTGGCTTGCGTGTGTCCCCTATCTGTATGGGAACAATGAGCTTTGGTAGTTGGAGCGATAAAGCTGAGTCGTTTCGGATTTTAGATACTGCATACGAGCGAGGAATTAACTTTTACGATACAGCAGAGGTCTACCCTGTGCCGCCCACGGCTGAAACATTCGGCGTCACCGAAGAAATTTTTGGTGAGTGGATTCAAACTAAGCCTCGGGACTCTTTAATTTTGGCAACTAAAGTAGCCGGAGCTGCTTCCGGTTGGTTTGTACCGCCTGTTCGTCACGGGCTAACTGCTATTGATCGCCATCATATTGAAAAAGCGGTTGAAGGCAGTCTTAGACGTTTGCAGGTTGATTATATAGATTTGTATCAAGTTCATTGGCCGGATATGGTTGTTCCGATCGAAGAGTCGATGGAGGCATTGGATCGGTTAGTGCAATCTGGCAAAGTTCGCTATCTAGGTACATCCAATGAGAATGCCTACGGTCTAACCAAGGCCAATACAGTGGCACATTATGAAGGCCTTGCTAAGTTTCATTCGATTCAAAATAACTTCTCATTGTTAAACCGCCGTTTTCTTGATGAGCTAGCTAACGCTTGCCGACTAGAAAATGTATCTTGTCTGCCTTACTCACCTATTGGCGGTGGTGTATTAAGCGGTAAATATAATCAGGAAAACGTACCGACCGATTGCAGATTCGGCGATTATACCAATGATGCAAACCCTCGACAGCAAGCTATGGCGCAGCGCTTTGTCAATGAGGGCACGCTAGCGTCGACAGCAAAGTATCTTGAAATCGCGCAGTCAGCAGGAATGGCACCAGTGACTTTGGCGACCGCTTGGAGTATGAATTTTGATTTTGTAGCTTCAACTATTATTGGCGCTAGAACAGCCGACCAACTTGAAGACTCTCTTGCTGCGCTTGATGTAAAGCTTAGCGATGAAATAATGAAGCAATGTGATGAAGTACATGAGCAAATTCCTTACCCAATGGGTTAGTTTGGTTGCCTGCGTGGTGGTGACGGGTGCGTGTTTTGCGGAGCAGATTCATATAGCTCATTGTAAAAACGGCTGTCCAATTAGTAATGCGAGTAATTTGGCATCGGCGTCAGCGAGTCAAAGCGAGATCATTGTTAGGCATCTTTACGCTGCGTCAATATCTCCCGCTGGACTCGCCGAATGGGTGAGCTATCGAGTTCTACCCGAAACGGTTGGAGTCGCATCCTTGCTGCCCCGATATTGGCGTTTAGATGAATTGTCCCGTGTGGCAAACGCACTTGAATCAGAGGTCGGCCAGTCGTCGCTTATCGTGCAGGCGGATTTGAGTAATTCTCAAGATCGTGACTACAGAATTAATGAAGTTACGCTGCTGGAGAAAGATCGGGGCAGGCTGGTACCAATGACTAGTTTTGCTGGAACGCCTTATTGGGATGAGTTAAATTATCTAAGCAACATGACCCTGTTGCCGACTGCACTGCGCACAGGGGCTTGGTCTCGTCTTGACCAAGCCGTTAATGAGCTAGCTCAAGCTGGCTCAAGTTACCATGTTATAAGCGGTCCGGTTTACTCGAACAAGTTAGAAGATGGGATTGGCGTAGCGCCTGCCTTGTTTTTCAAAGTAATAGCGGGCATCGATGGTTTAGCGGCATTCGCGTTCCCATCAACTACTGAGCCTCAGAGTACTTTTTGCGACTATAGCCTTTCTTTAGCTGAGATATCTGCAGTAAGCGGGCTCAACTTTTTTCCGAATTCAAATAATTCTTTGCCTGAAGATCTAATTGTTGATATTGGCTGCCAGCGTTAGATAAGGAGCTGTTATGGAAACCGTTTTCCCCCCTGCCCAACAAGTAGCGGTGCCTGTAGTGGGCACAACCGCTGTTTTTCCTGTGCGCCGTGTGTACTGTGTTGGTCAAAATTACAGTGCTCACGTAAGAGAAATGGGTGGTGACCCGTCAAAAACCCAGCCGGTATTTTTTAGTAAGCCCTCCGATGCGCTTGTCATTGGTAACTTGCCGGTGAACTATCCTATGGCCACAGCAAGTCTTCACTTTGAGGCTGAACTGGTGGTGGCGCTAAAGCACGGCGGGCGTAAGCTTACCGCCGCCCAGGCTCAGGATTGTATTTTTGGCTATGGGGTTGGTATTGACTTCACCCGTCGAGATCTGCAGGCGAAATGTAAAGCTAAAGGGCAGCCGTGGGATATTGCAAAAGGCTTCGACCAATCGGCACCAATTTCAGCTATCAAGCCATTGGCTCAGTGCAGCAATGTGGACAGGGCAAAGATTTGGCTGTCGGTAGATAACGTGATCAAGCAAGATGCTAATACCGATGACATGATTTGGGATGTACCAAGCATTGTTGCTGAGCTGTCAACTTACTTTGAATTGAAAGCGGGCGATTTAATTTTCACTGGCACGCCTAGTGGTGTCGATGCGGTCTCGGTCGGCGATTGTATTCGCGCTGGTATTGACGGTGTTGGCGAGCTTGAAGTTAAAATTTTAGAAGGTGTATAGGGTAATGACTTTTCAGCAAGGAGCGTTACTGGGGATTTTATTCGCTTTGCTTGTGCTTCTTGTATGGGGAAAGTGGCGCTATGACCTCGTTGCGCTAGCAGCCCTGTTCACAGCAAGCTTATTTGGTATTGTCCCGCAGTCGGAATTATTTACTGGGTTTGGAAACCCTGCAACCATCACAGTAGTCTTGGTGCTTATAGTTAGTTTCGGCTTAACAAAATCTGGCGCTGTGCAATTTGTTTCAGCGTTAATCGATCCAGTCGCAGATAAACCTTTCCTTCACATAGCGATACTGACGTTTCTTGCAGCGGTGTTGTCTATGTTTATGAATAACGTAGGGGCGCTGGCGTTACTTATGCCTATAGCAATCCAGTCTACTCAAAAAGCGGGCCGAGCACCTGCGACGGTTCTTATGCCCTTGTCTTTTGCTTCGATTCTTGGCGGCCTGGTGACGTTAATAGGCACGCCGCCTAATATTCTGATCGCCAACTACCGGCAAGATGTTACTGGGGAAGCCTTTACCATGTTTTCCTTCGCACCGGTTGGTGGTGTTATCGCTCTTGCCGGTATTATCTTTATGCTGGCGGTGGGCTGGAAGTTGGTCAAAGTGCGCAAACAAAGTGCAGGTTTAGAGCTGTTTGACGTTGAGAAATATTTATTTGAATTAAAGGTAACTGCCGAATCAGCTTTGTTGGATCAGTCTGTTGGCGAACTTAAGGACCAGTTAGTTGAGGAAAGAGTGGATTTGATCTCGCTTATTCACAAGCGAGAAAAAATGTCGGTTGTTAGGCGTACACATCGCCTAGCTTTAAACGACTTGTTAATGCTCCAGGGACCACAGGAGGATGTCGATCAGTTTGCTAGCAAACACAGCCTACAAATGCTTTCAGCTGAGAATGCACGTAATGAGATACTGCACTCCAAGGACTCTCAGATCGCCGAGGTGGTGGTGACCGCATCATCTCAAGTGGTCAATCAAACTCCTAAGGAAATAGGCTTCAATAGAAAATACAGTGTTAACCTCCTTGCTGCGTCGCGCTCCGGCACGCCCCATCGAACTCGATTAAGAGATTTTAAAATAAAAACAGGGGATGTCCTTCTCCTCCACGGTGACGCAGAGAATTTGCAAGAGGCTATCGTAAAAATAGATTGCTACCCGTTGGCTAAAAGAGATCTAGACTTTGGTGGTTCGAAGAAAGCGCTACCGGCAATGGCTGTTTTTGTACTGGCTATTTTGTCAACGGCTTTTGGCCTTATTTCAATTCAATTGGCGTTAGGGATAGCAACCGTGACTATGGGGGTGATGAATATCGTGCCTATAAAGGAATTTTATAGAGGGGTTGATTGGCCTGTTGTAGTCTTGTTAGGAGCGATGATTCCGCTCGGAGGCGCGCTGGAGACTACCGGCACTACTTCCCTATTAGTTGATGGAATTCTGAGTATTGCAGGGGACCTGTCACCTGTTGTGTTGTTGGCTCTACTGCTTATTATCACGATGACTGTATCTGACGTGCTTAATAACGCCGCTACAGCCATATTAATGGCGCCAATTGCTTACAATATTGCCGTGTCTCTAAACCTTAATCCGGATACCTTCCTGATGGCTATTGCCGTCGGTGCATCCTGCGCATTTTTAACGCCGGTGGGTCACCAAAACAATGCGCTTGTAATGGGCCCAGGGGGTTATCACTTTGGCGATTACTGGCGAATGGGATTGCCGCTGGAGATAGTTATTGTTGCTGTTTCTATTCCTATGTTACTTATTGTGTGGCCGCTGTAGTTTGTAAAACAAAGTTTGCACTATGCAAACGGGTTAGAGGTAAAATTTTAACCGCGAAAAAGCTATAACCAAAGTCTAGCACCAGCGAACAAGCGGTAAAGCCCCGACTTAAGTGGCTAGCAAAAGTGTTAAGTTGTTGCGGGCTGCGGCTTTATTCGCTAAGTTAGCCGCTCTCATTCTTAAAGTATCCACTATGCGAGTTAATTGGAAGACCTATAATCCGGGAAAGTTCTATGACGAAATCATAAGCTCTCCTGGCTATGCTCGAAAACCAGCAAGAGGCTTAGCTAGCTACTTGCGATCGCTAACCCATGAAGAGCTGTTAGAAAAAAAGACAGCAGCTGATCTCGCTATTAAAACTATGGGTATTTCGTTTACGGTTTATAGTGACGCAGGTAACATCGATCGGGAATGGCCCTTCGACATCATCCCCCGCATTATTGCAGAGAAAGAATGGGATAAAACAAGCCTCGGATTACAGCAGCGACTACGGGCGATCAACTGTTTTATCAATGATATTTATAATGACCAAAAGATTTTTAAAGACAAAGTAGTTCCCAGTGAGCTTATTCTTGATTCGGGCAACTTCCGTCAGGAATGTATGGGAATCAAACCGCGCTTTGGAGTCTGGGCGCATATTTGCGGCTCCGATTTAATTAAAGATGGTAACGGAGATTTTTTTGTTTTAGAAGACAATCTACGTGTGCCTTCGGGTGTTTCTTACATGTTAGAGAATCGCCGCGTTGCTAAGCGGGTATTTCCTGAGCTGTTTGAAGATGCTTATAATATTAGACCGATAACAGAATATCCTGCTCAGTTATTCGAAACCCTTGCGGCAATATCTCCGCGTAAAAATAAATACCCTGAAGTTGTTGTGTTAACTCCTGGAATCTATAATTCTGCCTATTTTGAACATTCTTTTCTGGCTCAAAGAATGGGTGCTGAGTTGGTAGAAGGCAGTGACCTTGTCGTGGAGAACGATAAGGTTTATATGAAGACGATCGATGGTTTGTCTCAGGTTGATGTTATCTATCGGCGAATTGATGACGAGTTTATTGACCCTTCGGTATTTAACAAGGATTCAGTGCTTGGCGTAAGTGGTTTGTTTAATGCTTGGGTTAAAGGCAATGTCGCATTAGCCAATGCCCCGGGTGCCGGTGTTGCTGATGACAAAATTATCTACACCTATATCCCTAAAATAATTAAGTACTATCTCGATGAGGATCCAGTACTTCCCAACGTTGAGAGTTTTTTATGCGTCGATAAAGTGCAGCGTCAACATGTGTTGGAGAATTTGAATAAGTTGGTGGTGAAGCCGGCAAATGAGTCCGGTGGTTATGGCATGCTTATAGGCCCGCAAGCTAGCAAAAAAGAGCTAGAAGAATTTGCCCGGCGTATCAAGGCGGACCCAAGAAATTATATGGCTCAACCGTTGATATCGTTATCAACTGTGCCAATTTTAGGGGATCGTATTGTTGAGCCAAGGCATGTGGACTTGCGTCCATTCGTGCTTCAAGCTGACAAGAGTTATGTAACACCGGGAGGATTGACGCGAGTTGCCATGGTTAAAGGATCTTATATTGTTAATTCATCTCAAGGTGGCGGAAGTAAAGACACCTGGATTGTCAGTGATGACTGAGGCGGCTAAATAATGTTGTTATCGAGAGTTGCTGAGCGTGTTTATTGGCAGGCCCGCTATTTAGAGCGAGTAGAAAATACGGCGCGATTATTAAATGTGTTCTCCACGCTTATGCTGGACTTGCCTTCGAAAACGAAGCTCGGCTGGCATTCTCTGGTAGAAATTACCGGTAGTTACCAAGCTTTTGATGAAAAGTATAAACAGGCGCAAGAGCGTTCTGTTATGAAATTCCTCTTAGCTGAAAACAATGGTTATTCATTGTCTAGCATGCTTGCCATGGCGCGCGAAAATTCACGGACGACCCGCGAAGTTATGCCCACAGAAGCCTTTGAGCAAATTAACTACTTGTATCACTATGCTAAAGAGAACGCGGTAAAAGGCGAGAAGAGAGGCCCTAGGCATGAGTTTTTAGAGGAGATTATTACGGGCTGCCAGCAGCTGTCTGGGCTGATGTCCGGCACTATGAGCCGTGATGATACCTATAACTTTATTTTGTTAGGTCGGGGCGTAGAAAGAGCTGACATGACCACTCGAATCGTTGATGTGGGGTCAGGTGATCTCTTACCCGGAATCACTGATGAGAATGCGGAAGTGGAAGCGGTCGAGCCTTATGAAAATATAATGTGGATGAACATTCTGCGTTCTTTGTCTGCCTATCAAATGTACCGGCAGCATGTTCAAGATACTGTAAATGCCGAAGATGTAGTTGAGTTTCTCATACAAGACGAAAACTTCCCGCGGGCCGTTGTTTATAATTTGAACGAGCTGAAAGTCATTCTTAAACAGCTGCCAAATCACGGCAAGGTCTCTACTCAGGTCAACAAGTCTCTGCGCGTTGTGCGTGGTGGAGAGATAGATAAGCTTCTAGTGGACGGGCTTTTCGGCTACATCGATGTCATGCAAGTTGAGATAGGATCAATACACCAAAAAATCGCAGCAACCTGGTTTCTTATTTAGAATATCCCATGAAAAACTTCACTTGCAGCTGTGGCCAGCTGCTGTTCTTCGAAAATACTCGCTGTTTAAGCTGTAATAGAGATGTGAGTTTCGATCCAGTGCAAATGTCTATGTATCCGATATCAGTGGATGCACAAAATTGCTTGCCTAAAGTTTGCAAAAATCGGTTGGACTATGACGTTTGCAACTGGTTGGTAACCAAACCAGGTTCGTCTTACTGCATATCTTGTGAATTGAATCAAACCATACCCAATTTACTTCTTAAGAACCGCAGGCGTTGGTGGAAGAGTTTGGAGCATGCAAAACGCAGATTAATTTATTCGCTACTCAGCTTGGGGCTGCCGGTTAACGGCAGGTCAGTTGAATCCAATGGCTTAGCATTTCAGTTTATTGAAGATAAAAGAACCGACCCAGGCGTTGCAGAAGAGTACGTTACAACCGGCCACTTACAGGGTTTGATAACGATTAACATTACTGAGGCTGATGATGTTACTCGCGAGATTAGCAGGGCATTCGCAGGGGAGTTGTACAGGACCTTACTTGGTCACTTTCGCCATGAAAGCGGGCATTATTACTTTGATAAGCTTATTAACAGTGAAGGGTCTCGCGAAAAATTCAGAGCATTGTTTGGCGATGAACGTGCGGACTATAGCGCCGCCTTGAGACAGTATTATGCAAACAAGCCTGCTTTGTGCCGCAATGGAGACTTCATAAGTCGCTATGCTCAATCACATCCGTTCGAAGATTGGGCAGAGGTTTGGTCTCATTATTTGCATATGATCGATACACTGGAAACCGCGGCAGACTATAATCTTGAACAAGGAGCTAAGCGATTTGACGAATTCGGTGAAACTCTTGCGAAGTGGACTCAGCTTGCGATGGTTTTAAATTCGTTAAACAGAAGTATGGGACTGGAAGATGCTTACCCCTTCACCCTCGCAGGAAAAATGCTTAAAAAGCTCCGTTTTGTCCACGACTCGATTTATCCCAGTTAGCGGCCCAAGACAGTGGAGGCATTTGTCTGAATGCTTCCTTCAAACGTTCATCCCACGATCGACTTAAGCTGCGAAGAAAATCGCTGTCAGCTTCAAAACGATGAGGTTTGTCCAGCAATAAGCTGTCCGTTGGGTAGATTAGGGCTTCGATAGGGGGCCCCACGCTTAAATTGCTCTTAAGGGTGGAATCCATCGATACCAAGGCCGACATGGCGCAGGTATCAAGGTCTAAATCTGGGGCGACAATGCGATCAAGAATGGGTTTACCGTATTTACTTTCGCCTATCTGGAGATAGGGCGTATCGCGGGAAGTCGTGATGTGGTTGCCTTCAGGGTAAACGAGGACAACGCTATGGGGGTTGTCAGCAATTTGCCCACCAATAATAAAGCTAGCTTGAAAGTTCTTGCCTTCGACTGAGCGTTTTTCTTGTTGTTCGCAGCTGACATCACCAAGGTACTCAGCCGCCTCTTCTAAGGACTCTACGTTATACAGATTAACGTCGGCTTTCTGCTTAATATCAGTTTTGATTTTAGCAATGCTGGCCTGAGTGGTCGCGAGATTGCCGGCCGATAGGATTACGAATTGCCTTTCGCCATCGATTCCAAAGCGAAACATCTTGCTATAAGTCGAGATTTGATCGACCCCAGCACTGGTCAATGAATCTGAGCAAAACACAATTCCTGCGTTCACCGACACTGCCACACAATACGTCATTCCTAAGTCCTTGCCAAAACAAGCCGACAATCATACTAAGTAAACTTGGAGCTGAATACATAAAATTTGTCTAATTTTCAGGCTTCAACAATGGCAGGCCGCAGCTCTCGATGCGGCTGTAAAGTGGGCGGTGCTCCCGGCCTGGCAGTGCTTGCCTTAGAGCTTTAGAAGCAGTCTCGGTCTGAAAAAGCGATTTTTATTGGATGCTGTCAGACCAGTTATCGAGTTCTTCGTAGTCAAATTCAAGAGAGATTCTCTTAGCCTCCAAGCGCTCTTCGATGCGCCGGCGAAGCTCAGTGACTTCAGTTCTTTGAGCGCTTGAAGACTTTTTAGGCTCGGCTTCCTTTCTCTCGCCTGCTAAGGGAAGGCTTGATGCGTCTGACAGCTTGGCCGGTGCATTTATAGTTTCATCCCTGTCCTGTTCTTTCATGGTTGACCTCAAAGTCTCGCTGACGGATTAGTAGTGCCATATTTGCGTACACGCTATAGTTATCGTTAAGTTGACGGTTTATCTTCAGTAAAAAATGAGTAATTTGAGAGATAATGAGGGGGGCGAACCAATCACGCCTGTTTAAGGGCGCGATTGTCGGTCAGTGGAATGACAGCTTGATGAAAGTTAGGCAGATTCAAGCAGGTTTAAAGTATTTGCTCTAATCTCTTTCTTGGCAATTTTGCCGGAGGCGATGCGAGGGAGTTGTTCATATTGAAAATATATCAGCTCGGGTACTTTAAAGCCTGCGATTTTCTCTTTTAAGAAGGCTTTCAACTCTCCTTGATCCAACACTGTGCCAGCTTTCAGCATAATTGTAGCACAGAGTTTTTCGCCCAGTCGTTCATCGGGCACGCCATAAACTGAAACTTCGCTTGCACAGGAATGTTCTGCAATAGCATACTCTACTTCGGCGCAGCCAATGTTCTCGCCACCTCGAATCACGATGTCCTTCGCGCGATCAAGAATAATTAGAAAGCCAAGCTTATCTAGCATGCCTATATCGCCAGAGTAAAACCAACCGTCTTTGATAACTTCAGCGGTGGCCTCAGGATTATTCCAATACCCCTTCATAACCGTTGGGCCTTTAATGCAGATCTCTCCAACCTGACCGTTCTCTAGGGTATTGTTATTCTCATCGACGATTTTTACTGAGGTTACAGGCGGTGTTGGCCGACCGGTACTGTTTGGTCGCGCTTGGTAGAATTTTCCTGAGATGATTGCGCCAATGGCATTTGTTTCCGTGAGGCCATAGCCGAGACCGGGAATAGCCTTTTCTGGGAACTTAGAGAGCATCATATTCAGGTGCTCAGGAGGTCTTGGCGCGCCACCACTCTGGACGCCACGCAAGCTTCTTAGATCGGTGCTATCAAATTTGTCTGATTGCATGACCTCCCATGCCATCGTGGGGACTCCATGCAGCACGCTGATACGTTCCTTCTCGATAATCTCCAAAGCTTTTTCAGCATCCCACTTAAACATCATGACAAATTTTCGTAGATAGATAAAACACGCCAAAAACTGTGCATGGCTGCCGGTCACGTGAAATAGAGGTACGTTAGCGAGTATGGCAGGGTCAAATTCTGGGTTTTCTTCCAGCAGCTCAGGGCGCAAAATCTCGGTTATTTCTTTAACAAAACACCACGTATAAAGAGCGTTGATGATGTTGCGGTGAGTCGATAGCACGCCTTTGGGCATGCCAGTTGAACCAGATGTGTACATAATGCTGGCGTTGGACTCTGGCTGTACATTGATTGCTTCGATTTCCTCATTCGTTAGTGGGAGAACTCCTTCGATGAGGCTGTGAAATTCAGGATAGCTACCGCCATCTTGAGTGGGCCTAATGATAACGAGCTCTACGTCGACATTGTCCAAGTGTGGATCTAGCAGGACTAGACGATCAGGATCAATGAATAAAAGTTTGCTTGAGCTATCGTTCAACCCGTATTCAAGTTCTGGGCCTTTCCACCACGAGTTCATTGGCACAATCACAGCGCCGAGCATGGTGGCCGCCATGTAGCTAATACACCATTCAGGGGAGTTACGAGCACATATAGCAACGCGATCGCCTAGCTTGATGTCGTAGGACTCAAGCAATGTTCGTGCTAGACGTCGGCTTAAGGCTAATGTTTCAGAAAAAGTTAAGCGTTCGTCGTTATAGACTAGAAACGCTTTTTCTCCTGCCGCCAAACCAAGTTCATATAGCTTGTTGAGGTTGCTAGGCACTTTCGAAAACACTTCATATTCGATACCGCCGATTACTTCACTATGTGTAGCTAGTGGGGCATCTGGCGCTTTGTGTGCAGCAACAATATTTTTTAATTTTTCCAGATCCTCAAGGATCTCTTCGTCAGTTAACATATATCTAGTGATTATCCTGCTTTAAACTCAAGGGTGACTTTACCCATTACTCTGCGTTCAGTGAAGATGTTAAACGCCTGCACATAGTCGTTCACCGCAAAAGACTGAGTTACTATAGGTTTAAGTTTACCTGCGCCGTAGAGATCAAGTAATTCGGCAAAATTCTTTTCGTATTCGGCAGGCTCTTCTTTTCGAAATCGGCCTAGAAAAACACCCACCATTGAAGACCCTTTTAATAAAGCAAGGTTGGCTTTATATTCGGGAATTCGGCCACTGGTAAAGCCAACCACCAACAGTCTGCCGTTCCAATTGATGCAGCGGCAGGCTTGGTCGAATAAATCGCCGCCCACTGGGTCATAAATCACATCGGCTCCGCGGCCATCGGTTAGCTCTTTTACTTTCTCTTTTAGCTCACCATCGCCATAGTTTAGGGTGGCATCTGGCTTGAATTGACTGACAAATTCTAATTTCTCATCAGAGCTCGCGGCAGCAATTACCTTTGCTCCCATGACTTTGCCGAGTTCTACTGCAGCCAAGCCTACACCGCCGCTTGAGCCCAGTACTAAAAGAGTCTCACCGGGCTGTAAGTTAGCGCGCTGTTTCAGGGCATAGTAAGAAGTTGTGTAAATCATGGCGAAACTTGCGGCGGTTTTAAAATCCATGCTGTCAGGAATTTTGCGTAGGCCGTCGGCCTTAACAACTACCTGCTCAGCAAGGCCTCCAATGCCTGGGGTTGCCATAACTCTGTCGCCAGCAGCAAAACCTTCAAGGCCGGGGCCTGTGGAGATCACTACGCCGCCAACTTCCGAGCCGGGCGTAAATGGCATGGGGGGTTGAAACTGGTACTTTCCTTGGATCTGCAATCCATCTGGGAAGTTTAAAGCAGCAGCATAAACTTCGACAACGGCCTCGTTGTCTCCTGCAACTGGGTTATCTATTTCTTCTAAACTTAGGTTTTCTGGGGGGCCGTAAGAACTGCAGATTATAGCTTTCATTGAATTATCTCTTTAACGACGAAGGCGGATTCAACCATGTTTAATCCTTGAACTCAATCGAGAGAATCAGCTTGAACTCAAACAGGAAAAACAGCCAGTACAATAGCGAAGCCCTATTGTTGCTAAGTCTGCAAGCGAGTATATTCGTGGCCTCACTATTTTTTTGAATATTAGCGCCCTACGTAATCCTCCTGATGAATGAATATCAAAGACAAGCTTACCTTAAGGTATTGGATATACAGCCTTTTTATCTTAAAAAGGCGCTGCCGGCTGCTAAAGCTTCGCCCAGCTATGATTATCCCCAAAGCAGCTATGAATCTGGCACGTCAGCTAGTCCAGCGGCTGTGCTGCTAGGAACAGGGTCTGCTGCGCGGCGCTCATCCGGCCAGGAAAATTCAGCAGTGAGCACGGGTGCGGGCAGAGACAGCAATCGACCCGTCGGATTAAGTGACCTGAAAGCGCAACTGAGGCAGGCAACTGGGAAAAGCTCGATTAATCTTCGTGAAAATGAGATGCCAGCAGCGCAAGCCGATGAACCTATTGCCTCCGTTGAGGGGGAAGCAGCCACCGAATTCAACTTCAAAATCCGCTATTTTTATATTAACGAGCAGCTCGCCGTAATTGATGAGCTCCCTTACGCGCAAGGAGATGAAGAGTCGGGGGTAAAGATAGAGCTGTTAAAAGCAATATTGTCTGCCCTTAAAGTGAACTGGAGCGACAGTGATTTTCGTACTGAGAGTTTTAGTTGGCCAATTGACTCTCAAATGGAAATTGACGGTGATTCAAAATTGGCAGCGCAGCAGATATTGAAAGGATTTATAGCCCAGCGATATGCAGTCCATAAATTTAAAAATCTGCTGGTGTTTGCCGGCCAAATTGAAGCTATTTTGACTGAGCCCATGAGCGAGGGAGGAGGAGCGGCCGAGAATCCTCAAGATTTTATTCAGATGCCGCAGAACTATCACATGACATTGACTTCTACTCTCTCTGCAATGTTGTCCTACCCCTTGCTGAAAAAGCAGGTTTGGGCTCACTTGCAACCTTTAAAGAAAAGACTGGCAGCTGCCGTTTAGCCTGCCTTGTTCGAGATTAAGTTACTCTAATGCCAAATCAAGTTGATAATTCCTCTCAATATTTCGCGCGCACTATGCGCAACAGCGATCTAGACCTAGTAGTCCATAACGAAGCGGCGGCCTCTGCGCATTATTGGACTAAGCGTATATTCATTGACTGCTTGCGAGGGGGTTATCAATGTTGGGTGCTTGCGAACAAACAGAATATTGTTGCTCATGGCGTGATGTCAGTTGCTATTGGTGAATGTCATTTGCTAACGCTTTGTGTGCACCCTGATCATCAGCGCAAAGGGTTGGCCCGCAAACTGTTCAACTTGTTACTCGACCGCGCTGTAAAACTAGATGCGCACGAGTGCTTTTTGGAAGTGCGAAAATCAAATATCCCTGGTATTGAACTCTATCGCTCGATGGGTTTTATTCAAGTAGGGGAGCGGAAAAATTACTATCCAAATGGCAGCGACAGAGAAGATGCATTGATTATGTCGCGATCATTGCCCACGACTTAGGGCGATCTAATGGCGTCATGATTTGCCGGTTATCAGCTTTGCTAATTTAACTATACCTTTAAATACCACAATTATTAAAAGTGCCGCTAAGATAATGACGCCGAGCATGAGTAGGGTGCTTAGCAGGAGTGAAGTGAGCTCCTCAATGGATACATCTTGCCACATGGCAAGAGCCCAAAGACACAGAGCACCCGTGCTGATTCCGCCAACAACAGTGGCCGTCTTCTTGCGTAATTTTAATAAGGAGAAAATCAATAGTCTGGCCTGCCGTCAAAATCGCTATAGGTAATTGAGCATTCGGGGTACTCACTGCAGCCCCAAAACAATCCATTTTTACCATTTCTTTTAACCAACAGGCTACCACACTCTCCGCAGCGAAACGCAGCCTTAGGAACACCGTTCTCATCTTCGAGGGTGATTTTACAGCCCTTGCTATAGCCGCTGCAAAACCAATAATTCCTATCGGACTTCACCAAACGCCGCGTGCAGATTGGGCAGCGATACTCCTCATTAATCGCCGTCGTTGGCTTGCCATCAACATCGTTCAATGTCGTTTTACAATCAGGGAATGTAGAGCAACCCCAAAAGGGCCCCATCTTGCCGACAAGCGCGCGCAGAGGGGATTTGCAGCTGGGGCAGACATGAATTGGGCTATTTTCTGGTGGCGGTGTGTTCTTGCTCATAGCTGGGACGAGTGTTTTTGGTGGATGCTAAATAATAGGTCGACTTAACTGCCGGAGTTAGTTGAGTAATATGAATTAAAAGCACCGCGGGTCGGCCAAGTTTCAAACTTGGTCGAGTATGTTGTCAACTAGTTTCTGATCAAGCATTGTGTTTAGTTGACTGATTTCTGCACTAGAGAGCCATTTGTAGCGCAGCTCTGATTTTGGGAGTAGGTCTGGACTTAGGTTTGGGTCGGGCTTGCTGCTGTTTTTTAAATAAACAGGGATCAATAGGTTAACGAAGGGTGAAATTTGACAGGAGTTAGGGTAGCAACTGCTCTCAATACGAATCGATGAGTTGTTATTCAGCAGAGAGTCGGATTTGAGCTTATCAACAAGCATTTGCAATCCTTCTGGCCAAGACTCATGGCCAGCCAATTGCCGAGAAGGCAAGCGCCAACTATCTTGTGAATTAAGAAACAAGACTCTATTTTTATCATTAATAATGAAAAGGCTTTGCAGGATCGTGTGCTTACTGCGGCGCTCCGCGCTGAGCGATTCGAGGTTTGCTGAGGCGGACTCATCAAGGCTTAAACCCATTCCCTGATGGCTCTTGCGGGCCACTTTCATTACCAAGGCTGGGCCAGTTTCTTCGGCGTGTGGGCCCAAACCCAGCGCCCTCACGATGACGGATTCACCTAAGTCTAATTGAAAACATTCGTCTATCAGCAGGAATACGCCACCGTCTGACATATCCGCGGCAGGGACCTGCAGAGTTCCGATAGCGGGATGCCGGATTTCCACTTGCAGAGGTATTTTAAGTCGGCGATAGCGCCTGAGTTCGTGCATGTTTAATTGATTGCGCCAATAGTATGAAAAAGTAACCTTATCTTAAGTGTAGACAACTAGGCCCAATTTACTAATTTAGCTCATTATAAAGCTTGCTCAATTGCGGAAACCAAGCGCTGGTTTTCTGCGTCATTGCCTATGGATATACGCAGCTTATTTCTAAGGCGGTCTTGGTCAAAATAGCGGACCAAAATATTTTCTGCTTTCAAGCTCTTATAAAGCGTCAAGGCGCCGGGGACCTCTGGTATGTCACAGAGCAGAAAGTTGGCCTGACTTGGCGATGATGAGATGCCTAATTGATTTAAGCTTATAGCCAGCATTTTCCTAGACGCTCTAACTTTATCCCAGGTATCTTGAGCGTAGGCTGCATCAAGGATTGCGGCGGTCGCTAATTTTTGGGCAATAAAATCGGTGTTGTAGCTGTCTCTAGTCTTGTACATCATCGGATTAATTAGCTGCTCTGGCCCAATACCGTAGCCAAATCTCAAGCCGGCTAAAGAATAGCCTTTACTCATGGAGCGAAGAAACAAAATATTAGGGAATTGATTTATGAGCGGAATTGAATCGTAATCAAGTTCAGGTTCAATGAAATCGACATAGGCCTCGTCAATTAACAGTACGCCCTTGAATTGACGTGCAATCTCGGCAAGATAATGGCAATCAAGAAGCGACCCACTTGGTGCGTGGGGGTTTACAATAATGGCAAGCTTGGCATTCAGTTCATTGAGTCTTTGAGCGAAATTCTTAGGCATTGACCAATCGTCTTCTAGTGCAATCTCCACAAGCTTGCTGTCTTGAATCTCGGCAAGAATCGGATACAGCGAATAACTGGGTTTGGTGACGGCTATGGTTTCGCCAGCACCGACAAACGTTGTCATAACAAGGCGCAGAAACTCATCCCCGCCGTTGGTTGGTATTATGTTCTCTGGGATTACTTGGTGCCGTTGCGCAGCAGCGATTCTAAAGTCATTCGCCAGAGGCGGGGGATAGCGGCGCAAGGAATCTACCCCAATTTGACTTAGACAGTGCGCCACTTTTGGGCCCGGTGGGTAAGGATTTTCATTAGTGTTAAGTTTTACAATATTATTGCCCCGGGGCTGTTCTCCGGGCATATATCCTTTCATTACTTCGATATTAGGGCGTTCAAAAGTCATTTAATTAGCTTCTTGCTGCAGATTAAGAGCGGTTTAAAGGCGGTTAAAGGCGGTTAATGGCGATTAAGACTAGTTAAGCTTACTACAGAAATAATAAGTAGAGTCCAAATGTGCGTCTTCTTCAGCCGCCTTGGGGTTTAAGCTTAACTTAGCTCAGAGCGACGCTGATAGTGATTAATGCCAGCTTTGACACTCGATGGTCAGAATTTGACGAATCAAGGTTTTGGCTCTCAAGGTAGGTAAGTTTGCAAGCGGTTCTTCCAACCCAGAAGCCAACGGCCTTCGTTGCGCTGCACCGGCGAATTTTGAACCCGACGAGTCAGCACTACCTGCGCAGCTTCGACAAATGCATACAGATCGCTGTTGTCCATTTGTAATAATACTTGTTGAAGGCCCCAGCCTACGCCCTGATAGCGCTCATTTTCATCGATCCCGCTGCCTTTAAAGTGAACATAGTCGATCAGTGCATAGAGGCCGTAGGGGGGAGAAGCGTGGGCAACGCCGTAAAAATTGGATTCCACGGTGAGGCGTGATTCATCAGACGTCGATTTCAGGAGCTGCGGCAGTGTTTCAACGAGGCGCTTGGCTATAAACGAAGATTGTTGTTCACGGGTATCGTAAAGAAATTCTCGGAGTTCTGTCATCTTCGCAGAATTAAGCTCTGCCAAAAATTCATCTCGGTCTAGCCAGGGGGATTCGGCAACAGGCATGTCAGTTATCCAGGTTGGTAATGTCCTGTTCTGGCTTCTTAAATAGTCCAATAAAGCTGGAAAAGTTTCCTCAAACGGCTCGATTTGGTCTGCCTGGAACCAGATAAAATGGCCTATCCCCAAAGAAGGAAAATCTTCTCCTTGGTTCCAACTAGTAAGGCATGGATAATTAGAATTGCATTCATTTTGGTAGATTTGCTGTCCTAGCCACTGGGAATCGGCTGACGATAGCCTTGGTAATTGTGCGTTGGCACTGGAGATGAGCCCGAATAGAGCTCCCATAATTCCTAAAAATCTGTTGAAACTTACTGAAATTACTGGCATTTTAAATCGGCTTCTCGCTCTGATAGATTTAACTCATTGCAATATCCTGAAACACTTAGCTAACTGCTTAGCTAATCATAAGAGATTTCGGAAAGCTGGACATTTCTTGATAGTAAAAAGAATGTCGGCAGATACCCTTAAAACACGTGAATAACTATGGTTCAAACTTTAACAACAAATAACGATGAGGTCATCATAGAGATGCCTGCAGCTGCCGCACAGGCCCCCGCAGTCTCTCCTGATGAATTTGTCACGTCTCTTTCAAAAATTTATCAGCGCCTCAAATACAGCAAAAAATTGCAGGCAGCCATGAAAGAGGTGGAGCAGGATCTATTGGATTTGCTCGGCGTCCGATTGTTTACTATTTGGCAAAGCGTGGACAACGGCAAGGAAATCTTTGCCTCGATCAAGGGCGGCGATCCGGAGGATGATGACTCAGTCGAGATTCGGGTGCCTTTTAGTACAACATCATTAGCAGGGTACGTCGCTCTGAGCCAGCGCGCGCTGGTAGTTAAAAATGTTAAAGACAGCGAAGAGCTGACAGACATTCACCCGCGACTCCAGTTTGATTCTAGTTTCTCTGACGCCAAAGGCTGGAACGTCAAATCCCAGATTGTAGTTCCCATCAAAGATGAGATATTGCTGGGTGTAATGCAGCTGATCAATTTTGAAGGCGACAGGGATTTTACCAAGACCGATTTAAAACACGCCATGATGGTTAGCCAAATGCTGGCCAAACAGTTTAGAGCTTCCCTGCAGAGTACGCAGGGGCCTTATGACTACCTCGTGCAAAAAAGTAAAATTTCAAGCGTTGAATTGGAAGATGTGCAGAACAAGGTTGGCCTTTATGGCGGTTCTGTGACACGTAACCTTATGGATGAATATAATATAGACGCGGATTTAATCGGTAAGTCTTTAGAGTATTACTACCGTGTACCTTACATGAAGTATGACTCCGCACACGAATTACCTACTGACTTGTTAGAAAACATTGGTGTTAGTTATTTGCGGAGCAACCTGTGGTTGCCTGTTGCCGGAAACAAAGAAGAAGCGGTAATTCTAATTGACGATCCTTCTGACTATCAGCGCATCATGGAAATTCAGGGTGTGGTCAATGCGCGCAACTACGTATTTCGAGTCGGTCTGCCAGAGCATATTCTTCAGTACCTGCGAGGCGAAGAAGATGGCGATCTGGAGTCCGGGTTCGATGATGTGTTCTCAGCGCTGGATTCTGAGGGCGGTGCAGAGATTCACGACGACGGCGGCGATGACGATGAAAGCCTTGCCTCCACGTCTGCTATTATTCAACTAGTAAATCGCATTATTACCGAATCGGATCGAATGGGTGCGTCGGATATTCATATCGAACCAGGCAAAGACAATTTGCCGGGTGGGGTCCGAATTCGTGTCGATGGCATCTGCCGCGAACTTTTGAAAATACCGAAAGAACACTGCGCGGCATTGATCGCGCGTATTAAGGTTATCTCAAGGCTTAATATTGCCGAGAAGCGGTTGCCTCAAGATGGGAAGTGTAAGCTTAAGGTGAGAGGCAAGAGCCTTGAGCTGCGGGTTGCTACAGTCCCAACAGTGCAGGGTGAAAGTGCTGTATTACGTCTTCTTGCAGCTGGCAGTGCGATGCCGCTAGACAAGCTCAATCTCAGCAAGCCAAATCATGAAAAGGTTATTGAGCTTAGTGCCCATCCTCACGGCCTCTTTTTAGTGGTAGGCCCAACAGGTTCTGGTAAGACAACAACGCTGCATGCTGTCCTTGGCCATATTAATAAGCCCGAGCGAAAAATTTGGACCGCAGAAGACCCAGTGGAGATTACTCAGCCGGGTCTGCAGCAGGTGCAGATGCTGCCAAAAATTGATTTCACTTTTGCCACTGCGATGCGCGCATTCTTGCGCGCTGACCCAGATGTTATTCTCATTGGTGAGATGCGTGATCATGAAACCGCCAGCATTGGTGTTGAGGCCTCTCTAACGGGTCACTTGGTTTTGTCTACTCTGCATACCAATTCGGCGCCAGAGACCATTACTCGTTTGCTCGACCTAGGTCTAGATCCGGTGAATTTCTCCGATGCGCTTTTGGGCGTGCTCGCGCAACGCTTGATGAGAACCCTTTGCGGTAAATGTAAGCAGCCATATAAGCCCACCGAAAAGGAGCTTAATCACCTAATCGATGCCTATGGGCGAGATCAATTTGCGGACCTTGGCTATGATGAGGATAACATTGAGCTCATGGGACCGGCAGGTTGCAATGATTGTGGTGATACCGGCTACAAAGGTCGTACCGGTATTCACGAGCTTCTCGTCGGAACAAATGAGCTACAGGCCATGATTTACAGGAAGGAAGAGCTCGACGTGATTCGTGCGCAAGCTTTAAAAGATGGTATGCGCACCATGAAACAAGATGGCATTCATAAAATTTTCATGGGCTTAACCGATTACAAGCAACTACTGCGTGTAGTTGCGGAATAGTTGCCGAATAGCCCCTAGGAAACCTGCTTAGAGGTCTTTCTCAGAGCTCTAAGCAGTGTTTTATCCAGCCCCTGGCATAGTCCTGTTTTATTAACAGGGCTTGGTCATGGTGTTTTTATAGACCTTCGTTTCCCCTCTCACCTCAGTCGCTAGGCAATCTTGTGCCAAGAACTTAAACGCCTGATCCGTCCCTTTTAGCTTATATTGCTGGCTAGTGCACAACTCTAGTTTGCACGGGTTCAAAGTCCTGCAATCGAGCTTGGCACAAAACAGCGAGGCTGCTTTATAGTTATTGCCTGCCCTCAAACAAATTCTACTCGTGCACTTTGATGCTCATTCAGGTGATCTCATGGAACAAGGCAGCAAAAGTACCAAGCCTATGGCTTTGCTGTCTTTGTCACGATTGAGATATCCATTGCGAATGAAACCCTGTCTCGCTTTGGAATAGGAAATAACTTTGTTTTCGTCTTCTCGGTTGCCGCCTGAGTGCTGGCGAGTAGAAGTTGGCTGACCACGCTTGTGCTTTTTAGGGGGGGGTAGGGATTAACCTCGCTGAAATTATGCTATCAGGAATAAATTTGGATAGAGATGCGCTGCTGGGCGCGCTCTAATCCTTGTTCCTACGGTCTATGTGCTAATGAATAGTTAAGCGGTTAGTTTAGAAGCAAATCGCCGGCAAATCTAAAGCTTGAAAACTGCCAGCTGCCATTGGTCCAAACTAAGCTTGAGGTCAATGTGATCGGCCCAGCAAGCATGTTTAGATCGAATTGGTAAGTCGCGGTAGGGGATGTCGAGAAGGGCAGCAACGGGACGCTGGAGGCGCCAGTGACACGGCTTATTGTTTGCAAGGCGCCAACGTTTCTTTTTAAATTAAAAAATCTAGTAGCATAATCATCCTTGTGTTGGGCATCAAAATTGTCGTCACTCATAAGAAGTAGCATAGCGTCGCGGTCGCGGGCTTTCAGAACTGTTTCTATTGTCTCCAGCGCGACAGTTTGACTGCTGGTGTCGAGCTGCGTTTTTCGGATTATGCCCCAGCCTAAAATTATACTGATAACGGTGAGTGCTATTACTAACGAGCCAAGTACTAAAGTTTTGCGATTAATCATTGATTTCACTGAGTTGGAAGCAAAATGTGCTTAATGAACGAATGGTATTATAGATTAAAAAACTTCAATAAAAACAGCGCTAAATAGAGGCCTTGTTACCGTGTTTGGCAAATACCTCGCGTTTTTATGCACAAAAATTACCTAGCCGTCACAAAAGTCTTTAATTATGCACGTTTTATTATTTACCGATCGTAACAAAACTCTTAAACCATTGATAATTAAGAATAAATTTCATTGGTTAAAAATTAACCAACTTGTATTAAGTGGGCGTAAATCAGCGGGTTTAGGCTATTTTTAGGAAACTATGCACGGACTTATCCACAGATTCTGTGGACAAAATATTTGTCAAGGACAAAATTGGAAAGTGGTATTAGGTCAATGACTTAGAAGAGGTTCCTACAACCCTGAATTAGCAAAGCTCGGTAACCCCCCGAAACAGTATAGACCAAGTTTTTAAAAACCGCCGAGTTCTGTTAATTAATTTAGTATGTAATTTAACTGTGTTACTGTCGCTAATCAAATCTGTAATATGATGTAGTAAATGATTGAGCTGACCGGCGAGATACCTTTTTTGTGGCGACTTAGCGCTGAAAGTAGTGAAGGCTACTGTTCCGTGTCAATGGTAGTGCCATGCCCTCCAGAAACCGATGTAACTGACTTAACAATCGAGACTAGCGTCGTTAGTTTGTCATCAGATAGTACGCGTTCCGAAAGTGAAGAAATTCTCGAGTGGAACCAAGAAGATATCAGTCTATTTTTAAAACTCGTCAATCACCGTCAGCTGATCGAAAACCAGCCCGTATCTGAGACCGTGCGTGTTGATTTAACGGATCCAGACATCATCGATATAATTCACATTGTCGCTGCGGCGGGATTTGGCGTTGCATTTACGTCTTACGGAATCCTCAAAGTAGCTGACGGCAGTTATCCGATACACAACTTTGAAGTTGGTTCGGTCGCCTCGTTAAACACTATTAGCGGTTTTAAGCAGTGTGTTGTTGTCGATATCGATGATGATGACGTTGTCTGTGTCTTACTTGACAGCATTGATGTTAGAACAGTGGAGGATTACGATCAGCTTAATCGCCATGATCTTCTTCTTGTAAAGAGAATTGATGTGCTTCACCCTGAATTCGCCGAAGATCAGGTTAGGCCTGGATCTGCTGTACTTCATTAGCGACTGGGCTTGTTAGCCACTGCCCGTTCGCTGCATCAAGTCTGTGCTATTTCTTTCATCCTATTTATCCATCGACCCCACTTATCCTGTAATGCTCCGACAGCCGTAAGTCACCTCTCAGATCGCGCACTGTGGCGCTAGGCTTGCTACTTTGATCGTTGGTTGAAGCGCCGACCAACCATAGCGGAAGTTATATTGACTTTTTGGATATCTATTGCCCCGCCAGCAATTCCCCAGCCCCAGGCATCTCGCATTTTCTGCTCGATTGGAAATTCTTTTGAATAGCCATAGCCACCCATGAGCTGCATGGCTTTGCCAGTGACCTCTCTTACAGTCTCATTGGCAAAGCACTTCGCAATAGAGCTTTCGCCGATAGAGGGCAAACCTTTCTCGGCATTCACCACGGCCCGGTAAAGCAAAAGCCTAGCGGCCTCCAGTTTCATTTTCATTTCGGCAATTTGTATTTGAACCGCTTGAAAGTCGATGAGGGGCTTGCCAAATTGTTGTCTTTGTTGGCAATACTCGAGCACAAAATCGAAGGCCGATTGAGCCACCGCCAAGGACATTGTGGTGTTACCGCAACGTTCAAGGTCGAAAGCATCCATGAGTTTTCCAAATCCACCGGCGGGCACTAGGATATTCTTAGCAGGCACTTCGACATTGTCGAAATACATATCGGCGCTGTAAACACCCCTAAAGCCCATATGATGATCGCGTTTGCCAAAGGTAAATCCGGCCGTTTCTTTTGGAACTAGCACAGCGCCAATTCCTTTAGCTCCAGCTAATCCGTCCATTCGGCAGTAAACCACGTAAGTTTCCGAGTGGCCTGCACCAGAGCACCAGCGTTTGGTGCCATTGAGAATCACTTTATCGCCTTCTACCGCTGCATGGGTTTTCAAATCGGTTAGTGCAGAGCCTGCATCGGGTTCAGACATTGAAACTGCCACCACAATTTCACCACTACAAACCTTTGGCAGCACCGCTTTTTTCATCTCTTCGCTTCCAAAGTGGGCAATAGCCAGGCTCGGTCCAAAGCAAGACTCAAAGATTGGAAAGGCGACAGCAATAGAAATCTTGGCGACTTCTTCTAATACGATCACTGCATCATGATGGGACATGCCTGCGCCGCCATATTCCTCGCTCAAATTAACGCCAAGGTAGCCTAGCTCACCAAATTTTTTCCTTAACTCGAGACTAACAGGCTCATCGGTTTCCTCTATTTTCTTTGCAATATCAGGTAGTTCGGTTTGAGCAAACTGTCGAACAGACTGCTGTAGGGCTAATTGATCAGCAGAAAGATTAAAATCCATGATGCATTCTCCGATGTGATTTAAAGTGTTATTTGAGGGCTTATAACAAGGCATTGTAGAGCGGCTAGGTATCCTAGAACAAGACAGCCTGTAGCCATACCCACAGGTATGGCTAAGACCACCGATGATAAAGGCTGTTGGATAGCCCGCCGGCAATGCTCGGTCGGTATGCACCTGCTCGGCGTAACTGCTATAATCCCGCGCCTTTGTATAACCTACTTTATATAACCTACGCAGCTGAGACGATTATCATGAGTCTGGAGTCTCTCCAGGAAGATATAGCGAAACGACGAGTTCTCGCAATCATCTCCCACCCCGATGCTGGTAAAACCACGATCACTGAAAAGTTATTACTTTTTGGCAATCTCATCCAAGTAGCCGGCACAATTAAGGGTAAAAAGTCAGATCGCCATGCGACTTCTGACTGGATGGCTATGGAGCAGCAAAGAGGGATCTCAGTTACCTCATCGGTAATGCAGTTTCCCTATCGAGAGCGAATGGTAAATTTGCTGGATACCCCGGGCCACGAAGATTTTTCCGAGGATACCTACCGCGTTCTCACAGCTGTCGATTCTGCGTTAATGATTGTCGATGGTGCGAAAGGAGTAGAAGCTCGAACCATTAAGTTAATGGAGGTATGTCGACTTCGAGATACTCCGATTTTCACCTTCGTAAACAAGCTCGACCGAGATACGCTTGACCCTATTGACGTGTTGGATGAAATCGAAACAGTATTAAATATAAAGTGCGCACCCATAAACTGGCCGCTGGGAATGGGTAAGGAGTTTAAGGGCGTTTACAATCTTTACACTGACACCATCCATGTTTATACCAAAGGACAGGGCAGCCAAATTCCGGATGAAGTTTTAATAAAAGATTTATACAGCGCGCAGGCTGACTCGTTGATGGGAAGCTATGCGGAAGATTTTCGCAATGAGATCGAACTTGTTAAAGGTGCAAGCCATGAATTTGACAAAGCCGCCTATTTAAAGGGAGAGCTGACCCCAGTCTATTTTGGCACCGCATTAGGAAATTTTGGTGTCAAAGAAATGATCGATGACTTTGTGGAATGGGCGCCAGCACCGCGAGATAGAGTGACAGAAACCCGGACAGTAAAAGCTCAAGAGGCAAGCTTTAGTGGTTTTGTATTTAAGATTCAGGCCAACATGGATCCCAAGCACCGAGACCGCATCGCCTTCATGCGTATCTGTTCGGGCGAGTACACCAAGGGCATGAAAATGCGGCACACTCGTTTGGGTAAGGATGTGAAGATCGCGGATGCTGTGACGTTTTTAGCGGGTGACAGAAGCCAAGCTGACGGTGCTGTATCCGGTGATATTATTGGCCTTCACAATCATGGCACTATTCAAATTGGAGATACCTTCACCGCAGGCGAGGATCTTAAATTTCAGGGAATCCCGCATTTTGCACCAGAGCTTTTTCGGCGTATCCGGCTTGCAGATCCTTTAAAACTTAAGCAGTTACAAAAAGGCTTAACTCAGCTTTCTGAGGAGGGCTCCACGCAAGTTTTTATGCCGCTTAAGAATAATGATCTCGTTGTAGGTGCCGTTGGGGTTTTGCAATATGAAGTGGTGGCATTTCGACTCAAGGATGAATACAAGGTCGACTGCATTTACGAGCCAGTGACTATCTACAGCGCTCGCTGGGTAGATTCCGATAATAAGGCTAAGCTGGAAGAATTTAAAAAGAAGGCCCATGAGAATTTGTCCGTAGATGGGGGGGGATATCTTACCTATTTGGCTCCGACTCGAGTGAACCTTTCTTTGATGGAAGAGCGTTGGCCGGAGATAGAGTTTAGAGCGACACGTGAACACTAATTTATTCACTAAATTTATAACGAAGCATTTGAAGGTTAGTTAGATGCCAGATTGTCATATGATCTTCGAAGTTGCCGCCACAGACGGCAAAGCCAGAACAGGAAAGATGTTGTTTCCAAGAGGCGAAGTTGCGACTCCAGCCTTTATGCCGGTAGGCACCTATGGCACTGTTAAAGGATTAAACCCTGAACAACTGCTGGGAACTGGCGCTGACATTATCTTGGGCAACACCTTCCATCTCATGCTGCGACCGGGCACCGAGATCATTAATTTACACGGTGATCTTCACGACTTTGCCGGCTGGGCCAAACCTATTCTTACCGATTCCGGTGGGTTTCAGGTGTTCAGTCTCGGAGAAATGCGCAAAATCACCGAGCAGGGGGTTCATTTTCGCTCTCCGGTGGACGGATCGAAAATATTTTTAGGGCCAGAATCAGCCATTGAAGTTCAGCACGCGCTGGGCTCAGACATCATCATGGCCTTTGATGAATGCACCGCTTATCCTGCGACACCGGAGCAAGCTAGAGAGTCTATGGAGCTATCTATGCGCTGGGCAAAGCGCTGCATTGATGTTCATGGAGAAAATGAAGCAGCGCTGTTCGGAATAGTGCAAGGCGGGATGTACATTGACCAACGCCTTGAATCCATAGAGCGTTTAGTTGAGATGGATTTTCCTGGCTATGCGATGGGGGGGTTGTCCGTTGGTGAACCGAAAGATGAAATGGCGCAGATTGTCGAGAACTGTGTACATGCGCTGCCAGCCACTAAACCTAGATACCTGATGGGTGTGGGCACGCCTGCTGATATTGTTCATGCGGTCGTCAATGGTGTGGATATGTTTGATTGCGTAATGCCAACCCGCAACGCGCGTAACGCCCACCTGTTTACCTCTAAAGGTTTACTGAGGCTGCGTAATTCTGCAAACCGGCGTGATACCGGGCCGGTAGATGAAAATTGTGATTGTTATACCTGTCGAAACTTTAGCAGAGCGTATTTGCATCATCTTGATAAATGTAAGGAAATTTTGGGCGCGCAACTCAACACCATTCATAATTTACATTATTACCAGACGTTAATGGCGGGTTTGCGCGAGGCTATACATGAGAGTAGATTGAGCGCCTTTGTGAGCCAGTTTCAACACGATCAAGCTGAGATGGGCGGTAAAGACTAGGTCTTAATATTAACAATCAAGCGCTAAGCACTTGAATTTTCGCTCTAAAGCCCAACAATCAGGGTACGCCACCCATTCCTGTGTAAGAGGTTGTTATTCAAGCTTCATGGCGCCGGTCAAGGTAGAATATACCGCTTGGCGGCGAGGCTGAGGCAGGTTTTTAGCCTTTAGGCATTCTCTGCTGCAGTGGCGCGGATAGGATCAAGAAAAGGAATAAGCTCAGCCGCACCGAAAGCATTAACGTCGGTTGCAATGATATAAGCAAGGGGCTGCCTAAGCCCAGGTTAGACAAATTAAGGCGAAGTGGCGATGTTTAAAGAGCGAGTTCCGAATTACAAAATAAGCGATTATTGCCTGTTAGCAATTTTTATTAACTATAAAGTGTAAGAGAGAAACCATGAATTTATTATTTTCTACCGCCTATGCGCAAGAGCCGGGTCAACCCTCGGTTGCTTTTAATCTGGTTCTGTTTGGCGGCATGATAGTGCTGTTTTACCTTATCTTGTGGCGCCCTCAATCAAAGCGCGCGAAGGAACATAAAGAATTGATTGGAAGTATTTCAAAAGGGGATGAAGTTATGACCTCTGGCGGTCTTCTCGGTAAAGTGGTTCGTGTCGATGAGGATTATTTGGCGCTTGAGGTTGCCTCTGGGGTTGAGCTAAAACTACAAAAATCCTCCATTGCCGCGGCATTACCTAAAGGCACTATAAAGCAGATCTAGTTTATCAAGCCAAGCTTTGCTTGTGTTATCTTTGATCGTGCCCCATTGGAATTCCTATGTTAAATAAATACCCGCTCTGGAAAAACATCCTCATTCTTCTAGTTGTTGTGTTGGGGTTTGTCTATGCAATCCCGAACATCTATCCGGATGATGAAGCGATCCAAATTACCAATGAAAATGTCAGCTTGAGTGAAGCTGACATGGCGGTGGTTACCACGGCATTGGAAGCTGCAGAAGTTGACTCGTTTGGCAAAGAGGTCGACGAGTCTCGGCTGCTTGTTAGATTCGACAGTGTGGACGATCAGCTTCGAGCTAAAACAGCGATTGAAAATGCGTTTAGCGATGACTTTTTAATTGCCTTGAATCTTGCTCCGACATCCCCCGCTTGGTTGCAAGCTATTGGTGCTCGCAAAATGAGCTTGGGACTTGATCTTCAGGGTGGTGTTCACTTCCTAATGGAAGTGGATATGGAGTCCGCGCTTGAGCGCCGCATGGAAGACAATAGAAGCAACGTAAGAACTATTTTGCGAGAGCTTAAAATTCGTAGCCGCGGTCTAACCATTGTCGATAACGCTCACTTAGAAGTGCGATTTGCAAATGCCGATGATCGGATTCGAGCTCGTCGCGAACTGGTCGATAATTTCCCAGAGATTCAAATGCAGAATCGTGACGTGGGGGATATCTTCGCTCTCGACATGCGCATGACACCTGACACCATGTTGCAAATTCAGCGAGATACTTTACAGGCAAATAGAACTACCTTATTCAATCGTGTTAATGCGCTTGGTGTCTCCGAACCGACGGTTCAACAACAGGGTGCAGACAGAATAGTTGTCGAGCTTCCTGGTGTGCAAGATCCCGCACAAGCTATACGTATTTTGCAGCGTATTGCGACGCTAGAATTTCATATGGAGGCTGAGATTGGCGCCTCTCGGACGTCCTATCAGCAGTATGAGTACCAAGGGATTATCAGTAATATCGATAACGATCTCATCTTGCAAGGGGACAGAATAAGCAGCGTTCGATCAACTTTGAATGAGAACAGCTTACCGCAAGTCCAAATTAATTTGGATGCTCAGGGCGGCAATCAGATCAATCGAATTTCTCGGGACAATGTTGGTAAGAACATGGCGATTTTGTTGATTGAAACAAAATCTCGCACCATCACATCTCTTAACGATCAAGGCGTGGAAGTCGAAGAAGTTGAGTTCTATGAAGACGAGCGTTTGATTAGCAATGCCACAATCCAGCAAGCACTGGGTAGAACCTTTGTTATTACCGGTCTTAGCAGCCGGGAAGCTAATGAGCTGTCTCTTCTGATAAGTGCCGGGTCTCTTGCGGCGCCGATGACAATCGTAGAGCAATCAGTAATTGGCCCTACAATGGGTAGAGAGAATTTAGAGCAAGGCATTCTTGGCGTTCAGGTTGCAGCGGCCCTAGTGATACTGTTTATGTTTGCCTACTACAGAGTCTTTGGCTTGGCCGCCAACGCCGCACTTATCATGAACATATTAATGATATTCGCGGTGATGTCAGCTATTGGCGCTACCCTCACATTGCCTGGCATTGTGGGTAT
Organism: Pseudohongiellaceae bacterium; assembly: GCA_047617605.1. GTDB lineage: Bacteria > Pseudomonadota > Gammaproteobacteria > Pseudomonadales > Pseudohongiellaceae > UBA9145. The sequence goes on from JBLGBJ010000019.1 coordinate 49,775, forward strand.
AGTGTTGACGGTGGGAATGGCGGTTGACGCGAATGTACTGATCTTTACAAGGATAAAAGAAGAGCTAGCGGCAGGTATATCGCCCCAGAAAGCAATTGAAGCAGGCTATAACCGCGCCTTTACCACGATCCTGGATGCTAACTTAACAACATTTTTGGTAGCTGTTGTTCTGTTTACCATTGGTACTGGGCCGGTCAAAGGTTTTGCGGTCACCTTAATGATCGGCATTGTGACATCGATGTTCACAGCGATTGTTGGCACCAGAGCAATTATTAATCTCATCTACGGTGGCAAAACGGTAAAAACGTTGTCCATCGGTGGCTCCCAGCCAAAGCCGCAAGCGGCATAAACTAAGATTTTTACGGGTAATAAATACAATGCTTTTGGATAAAAAGTTCGATTTTATGAGTTATCGCAAGGTAGCGGCTATTGGCTCTGCGATTCTTATCGTTATTTCGATTATTTCCTTGGCGATAAACTCGCTTGAATTTGGCTTAGATTTTACCAGTGGCACCTCAGTCAGACTGGGCTATTCCGAGTCGGTAGATATCAGAGAAGTTAATACCGCTTTGGTGGGTGCTGGGTATGAAACTGCGGTTGTTGTTAGGTTTGGTTCGGACCGAGATATCCGAATTATCTTGCCAGTGGATACGGATGTCTCCGTTGAAAATCAAGCGGTGGAAGCAGTTGAAGTTGGAGAGAATTTAGCGGCGTTGTTACGTCAATCCAGTAGTTCACAGATCACGCTTTTAGGCTCTGATTATGTCAGCGCCAAAGTGGGTGAAGAGTTGGCTGAGCAAGGTGGGCTCGGGATGCTTGTGGCTCTTGGCATTATCATGGTCTATATCTCTGTCAGGTTTCAGTTTAAGTTTTCGGTAGGTGCCGTGGTTGCGTTAGCACACGATTTGATAATTACCTTGGGCATATTTTCAGTATTCGGTTTGGAATTTAATCTAAATGCCTTAGCTGCCATGTTGGCGATTATTGGCTATTCCTTGAATGACACCATTGTCGTATCAGATCGTATTAGAGAAAATTTTCGTCGCATGCGCAGCGGCACCCCGACAGAAATGGTTAACGTTTCTTTAAACCAGACCCTCGGCAGAACACTAATTACGTCATTAACTACATTGTTGGTTTTGGTTTCGATTCTGCTAATAGGCGGTGAATCAACTCAAGGCTTTGCTATCGCCTTGATTATCGGGGTGGTGGTTGGTACCTATTCCTCGGTTTACATAGCATCCAGCGTTATTCTCTATATGAACGTTACTAAAGAAGACTTAATGATTCCCATCAAAGAAGGTGCCGATTTAGATAGCACCGTCTAAGCTCAAAGCATGGTTTCGGTGCCTTCATCGAGGGCTCGGTCGTTTCTGGTTTACCATTGGGCATTTAGCGCTTGGCGATCCGATCCATAATTGCTATGTTCAGCGCAGTTTTGAGATGAATTAGCTAGGTTGAAATTTGTGAATTTGAGTTTAAGTTGGTTGACAATACTGTATCTAAATCCTCAAGCGGTCTCTCGACGCGCACCCATTTTGGTTCTTTGCGCCGGCCTTGTGCTGCCAATTCTTTCTTTTGGGCAATCTATTATTGATTTCCCTCGTCCCCCTGAGCTTGAACCTGCCATTAACTTCTGGGTTAAGGTCTACACCGAAGTCGATACTCGCAGCGGCTACCTTCACGATTCTGAACACCTCGGAGTTATCTATACTAAGCTGGCTCGAGATCGCTCCGAGATAGATTCTAGGCGCAAGCGTATTCAGGAAGACCTCCGAGAATTGGCTACCGGTAAACGTGATCTGTTAACTCGCAGTCAGAAAGACATTTTAGCGCTCTGGCCGGATGATGTGAGCAATCAGACGCTGGGCCGGGCGGCAACGAATGTTCGCTGGCAGCTGGGGCAGTCTGATCGATTTTTAAGTGGGCTAGAGCGTTCTGGCGCTTATCGCAGTCACATTAACTCAGTGGTAAGAGAAAAAGGGCTGCCTATCGAATTAGGTGCGCTGCCACATGTTGAGTCTTCGTTTAATCCTGGTGCCTATTCAAGTGCTTCTGCTGCAGGCATGTGGCAATTTACACGGACAACAGGGCAGCGTTTTATGCGCATTGACCATATCATCGATGAGCGCATGGATCCTTATACAGCGTCCAATGCTGCTATGAGCCTTCTCGAGTATAACTACTCGGTATTGGGCACGTGGCCGCTCGCTTTAACAGCTTATAACCACGGGGCAGGAGGGATTGCCAGAGCCGTTCGTGAAACTGGGACAACTGACATTGAAACCATTGTTGCTAATTATAAAGGCAGGGCATTTGGGTTCGCATCGCGAAATTTTTATGCGCAGTTTTTGGCTGTGCTTCAAGTTGAAAATAACGCGCTAGAGCACTTTGGTGAGATTCGATTGAACCGGGCTCCTGTGTTTCGAGAAGTTAAAATGGATTCATTCATCGACGCTGAGGTTTTTGCAAGTTCAATAGGAGTCAGCCTCGAACAGCTTCGAGCGGACAACCCATCGCTGCGGCCGGTAGTTTGGCAGGGCAACAAAAGGATTCCCAGAGGGTTTCCAGTTAAAGTGCGTGCGGCAACAGTACCAACAACTGATTTGTTAGCGATGGTCGGGAGCGATTATAAATTTGCCATCCAAACACCTGATGTGGCCTACGTAATTGAAAGAGGCGATAGCCTTTCGGTGATTGCGCGGCGTTTCGACACATCTGTGGTCAGACTTGTTTCTTTAAATCAGCTGACAAGTAGTCACAGGATCCAGATTGGTCAACGATTGATTTTACCTCAAGCCGATAGCGATGGTCAGCAGTTGGCATTTGCGTCTGCAAATGTTGATGGTTTGTATACGGTAAGAAGAGGGGACACGGTTTCTGTTATTGCGGATCGGTTCCGAACCACGGAGCAAGCGGTGTTGGGCCTGAACGGAATTGCCGACAGAAATCGAATTTACCCCGGTCAGAAGTTGCGCCTTCCAGGTTTTGATACTGGCAATGTACAGGTGGCAGCGATAGATGCCAATTTAGCGCCAACCCCGCCTACTGAGCTCCAATACTCAGATGCCTTGGTTGTTGAATCTACTGCTGCAGGGCAGTCTACGAGTGTGCCGCTTGCTGTGCCTGCAGCTGCGGTCAGTGTCGATGTTACAGAACAAATAGCGGAATCAATCGAAGTGCTAGATGCAGATTTGACGTCTGTGGCAGTTCTCGATGACGAACCGCTGCCGCCTGCGGCAGTTTTACCTGACGATCAGGAGCTAGAATCGGGTATTAACGCCTCTGAGGAATTGGCGGTGGCAACGGATGACGCTAGCGCTGTTCAGAGCAGTAATGAACAGCTGACCGAAGATCTTGCCGTCGACCCATCTGACTATTCGGTAGCCAGTAATCGCTCGATTGAAATTCAAGCGTCTGAGACTTTGGGGCATTACGCAGATTGGTTAGAAATTAGAGCGTGGGATATTAGGCGCCTGAATAGTATGCAGTACCGTGACCCGGTTATTATTGGTGATCGTTTGCGACTGGGTTTTGATACTGTCTCCATCGCCGAATTTGAACGACGACGCCGTGATTTTCACTCTTCCCTGCAGCGAGAATTTTTCAGCAAATACCGAATTCAGAATGTTGAAGCTTACAAAGTTAGAGCGGGCGACAACGTTGGCCGCATTGCTAGAAGTCGATACTCTGCGCCGATTTGGTTGCTGCGCCAATACAACCCAGGCTTGGACTTTGGGCGTATTCAAATTGACCAAGAAATAATCTTCCCCGTACTTGAAGCAGTTAACTAGTTCTAGAGCTTGGCGCTGGTCAGCTTGTCGAACTGAGTTTGGTACTGAAGTTTAATTCGGTCTCCCTGATAGGCACTCAGATCTATGTCGCAGACTAGTTCACCGCTGTTTTTCAACTCACAATACTTTTGCATTTGCTTGAGAGCCTCATCTGCCGTGGCCTCTACTGAGCAGTGAACTGGATAGCGATATTTTTCGGGTATGTATTCAGGGTAGGCGAGGTCATCTGGCGTCAGCGGAACGCATCCCATTAAGCAGGCTTCTTGGACGGCGAGTCCTTGAAAGTCATGAATAGCAGTGGAAAGCACAACGTCACTGGTTTTTAACAGCTGGACGTAGGCGCTATGCTCCTCAATAAAGCCGAACAGGCCTCGCTTTATGTCAGTTTCCTTGGCGTGTTTATCGAGTAGGCTGTTGATCTGTTTAAACTCAATCGGCTGCTCTCGAAACTGCTGACCGACAACATGCAGCTGCACTGGCAACTTTTGAGCCTCGATAGCTCCAACTATCGCCAACAACAGTTGCGGGCCTTTGTCGAATTCCCAGCGATGATTCCAAACTACGCTAAGAACTTTATCTGTTCTTGGCGCAGGTGAGCGATAACTATGTTCTGGCAGCGGTACGGCTAAGACAATGCTGGCATTGAGCTGAGTCATTATTGAGCTCGGAAATTGTTCGGGTAATTTGCTCAAAAGAGAGGCTGTGCCTTTGAGAAAACTGTTCCGGTTGAAATCGCTATTGAACGCAACAGTGTCGGCGCAAAGGGCTGCGTAGAGCGGCACTAGCATGGGCTCTACATTTTTTCTGTCGCTACGATTTTGCGGATATTCAAATTGGTTTTCATGCACATACAATAGTGTGGGAATGTTCGCCAAATTTGGCACGAAGCCCCTTAAGCTGCTCAGGTCCACCATTGAAGTGGCTATTAACAAGCTGTAGTTTTGCTCCAAGACCTCCCGCTGCGTGGTTGCCCAAATCAGGCTGTTGCCGCGAACTCGCCAAGTGAAATGGCGCGGGGGTAGGCAAAGTTCCTTCCACTCATATTCGGGAAACAACATTTTCAAGCGTTTGCGCCAGAGCTGATGGCTGATTGCATCGTAGGCAGATAGCAATAAAATTCGGGGTTTGTTCATAGTACGCACAATGATTTTGCAAAAGTTATTGCAACAGGTTAGTTTGCTGGCCTGATCAGTTTTTTACTTAGCTTAATGAATCATTAGGCACTTATTAGTATTACATTTAATTAAGAAGTACGGATTCAATAAGATAATTAATACAAGATAGGCTCAGGATAATTTCTTTCAGGAATTAGAATGGCCATAAGCATAACGTGAAGAGGATAATATGAGCATTAAATTATACGGATTTCCAATCAGTAATTACTACAACATGGTAAAAGCGGTATTGATAGAAAAGGGCATGGAATTTGAAGAAGTCTTGGTCAAGCCAAATCAAGATGCGGATTACTTAAGCATAAGCCCAATGGGAAAAGTGCCAGCGCTGGAGACTGAGCATGGTTTTTTGACTGAAACAGGCGTGATGATGGATTATCTCGATTCTCTCGGTGAGGGACCAAGTTTCTATCCTCAAGACCTTTACCAGAAAGCTAAGGTTCAAGAGATCATTCGTTATTTGGAGCTTTACGTAGAGTTGCCTGCCCGCAGATTGTACGGTGATGTGTTTTTCGGAAAGCCAGCCAGCGATGAATTAAAGGCTGAAGTAAGACCGCAGCTAGAGAAGGGTTTTGCTGCACTTGCCAAAATTGCTAAGTATGATCCCTACATTGCCGGTAAAGAAGTCAGCTATGCAGACTTTTATTTCCGTTTTAGTTTTAATTTAGCGACTTTGGTGTGCAAGAAAGGGCTGGGTTGGAATGCGCAAGGGGAGTTTGAGGGAGCTAAAAATCTAATGAAGCTAATGGATGAGCGGGCCTCGATTCAGAAAGTCTTGGCAGACCAAAAAGCCTAAGCTGTTTGGCCGCCAATCCATCGGGTTTGGCTAGCGGTGCGGGATTCTTTCGAGGATTCCTGCATTGCTAGTCATGTCTAAAATAGTGTCGATATTTGCTTCTATATCTTCTACTGTCGCATCAAGACCCAAATCAACACCTACGTTTTCGCGCACGTCCGCTGAGTAATAGCGCCCACCGGCAGCTTGGATAATGCGTCCATTAGGTGCTTTATCACTGCACAGATAAACAACTGCAGGGGTTACTAGCTCAGGCGCCAATTTCTCTGAACTGTCTTCGAATCCTGGCAAATCAAGGGTCATTCGAGTCGCCGCAATTGGTGCTATTGCATTGGTAAATATGTTGTATTTGGCTCCTTCAAAGCGCAGCGTATTCATGAATCCAACCAAGCCCAACTTTGCCGCGCCATAGTTACTTTGGCCAAAATTGCCAAACAGGCCAGAGGTAGAAGTAGTCATAACTATGCGGCCATAACCCTGTTCAACCATTATCGGCCACACGCACTTTGTAACATTCAGGCTGCCAGTCAAATGCACATCTATTACCGCATGCCAGTTCTCTAGCTCTAGCTTAGAAAAAGTCTTATCCCTGAGAATGCCTGCGTTGTTAACGACTATGTCGATGCGTCCCCATTCTTCCATAGTGGCCGCGATCATGCCCTTTACCGCGTCAATGTCAGTGACTGATGCGCCATTGCTAAAGGCGGTGCCTCCAGCTGCTCTAATTTCCTCTGCAACGCTTTCAGCTGCCGATACTGAGCCACCAACGCCATCTACGCCACCGCCGAGGTCATTTACAACCACCTTGGCGCCTCTGCGGCCCAGTTCAAGGGCGTGCTGCCTACCTAGCCCGCCGCCTGCGCCAGTAACGATAGCGACTCGGTTTTCAAAACTTACTGTCATGGGGAATCCTCTTTAATTAATCATTGGTGAGCATTTTGTTACCGCAGGATTCTATTCTGCTGCTGCGCTAGCTGCAATCAATAGACTCGTATCCTCGGTTTTAGATTATCTGTTAGTGAATTGTGTCCTAGGCTAAAAGTTCGTTATTATGTGTGTATCGTCCATGATCCGCCTATTTAGCCAAATGAGATTTTTAGTTACATGCCAAATATCGAGCCAGTACCTGCCGCAACCGTCGTTTTAGTAAGAGAGTCAAAGCTTCAGGATGACCTCGAAATTCTATTACTGCTGCGAAATTCTAAACTGGCCTTTCATGGCGGTCATTGGGTGTTCCCTGGAGGGCGAGTAGACCCTAGTGATTTTCAGGACGGCGCTGGCGGTTTGGAGTATCCGGCCGCTCAGCGTGCAGCGGTGCGAGAGACCTCAGAAGAGGCAGGGATTGATATTATGGAGTCGCAACTGGTGCACACAGCTCACTGGACCACGCCTCCAAATCTACCAAGACGTTTTAGCACTTGGTTCTTTGTGTGTCTGATGACTGAACCGGTCAAGGTCAACGTCGACAATCAAGAAATCCTCGACCATCGATGGGTTAGCCCCAGTGCTGCCTTAGCGGAGGCTAGTTCAGAGCTGTTTGTGCTTCCTCGGCCGACCACGGTGACATTGCAGGATATCGCGCCCTATAAGTCCATGAGTGCTCTTAATGAGTATCTGAACCGAGGTGATATTCGCGTTTTCCCTGACGATTCTCCCTATTATCGACCCAGTGAAATGGGCTGTTAGCTCGCCTGCGGATTCGCCAGCTTGAGTCCTTCAGTTTAGCTCCACAAGCAGTCCAAAACAGGGCGGTTTTATGACCTCAAAACGCGCTACTCGGACTAACTTATGGGGCTGGGGTTCTATCGGGTCTGGAGCGGCTAAGTTCTTGCTTTCGGTGGCTGGTTAATGGGATAGTTAAGAATGATTGGCTGAATTTTATCGCCGTCGCCTGCGGGTCTTAGAGAGGCATAAAGTCGACGATATCTGTTTTTAAACTGAACTAAATCTCTAAGAAATCAGTATTGAACTAACTGATGAGCATAAGTTTCGATAGTAAATGCTCGGAGAAGATTCTCGGGCAATAACAGCTCCAAATCAACGGTCGCGAATCTTAGCCTCTTACTTAGCGCGTATCCTATTTACTTAACGTTCAGAGCTTTTATGTCTTCTACAACATTTGAAAGTCTCCGCGAAACCCTCAAAAACCTGCGCCGGCGTCGGCGCAATCTGCTTTTTCTCAAGCAAGGTAGTTATTTAAGTATCGCAGCCGCCATAGCCATTTTGGCGGCGTTGCTATTTGCTACGTGGTGGCAGCCGGACAGGAATCAGACCATCGTCTTGTTTGTCGGTATGCTTTTCATTCTAGTTGGGCTGGGCTGGCTGCTGCTGCGCTCTGTCAATCAGCAATCGACCGATGATCGCAGGCTCGCGCACTATGTCGAAGATCACATCCCGGACCTTGAACAAAGGTTAATGACGTCTCTCGAATTTTCTGAGGAAGAGCTCCTCTCCGGCAAGAAAGGTGTTTCTCAGCAGTTTATTCAGCAGCTTTGGCAAGATGCGCAAATTCATGTTAACCAGCAGCAGCATGAGGTCGATACGGTAACGCCAGCAAACGCTTCTTGGTATTCATTTGCAGGCGCTGCAGCTGCCACCAGCATTGTGCTTGCGTTAGTGGCCAGCTCAGATTCGCTGTTTAACGCCGCTAGTCGTCTGGTTTGGCCCTTCGCGATCGAAGAGCCGATCAGGGTAGTCGAAGTTCGGCCCACTATCGAGATTAGGGTAGAGCCAGGCACTATCGACATGCAGCGTGGTGAAAGTGTGACCATCGTCGCCACCGTCATTAATGCAATTCCCGGCACCATTAATCTGCGTCTACAGAACGACAATGTGAACTGGCGGGATGTCACAATGAATCGAGAGGGCAGTGGCAGCGAATCAGCTAGCTACAGTTTCTTCATCCCCTCAATAGATGAAAACACTAACTACTACGTCAATTTTGATGAGGGGGGCGAACAAAGCTCACCCCAGTATCAAATCACCCTATTTGATCTTCCTCAAGTAGAGACCATAGATTTGGACTTTGATTATCCTGAATACACCTTGCTTGACGATTATCGAGAAGAAAATTCAGGTGACATGATTGTGCCTGAGGGTACAGTGGTGGATTTCAGAGTAACGTTTAATAAGCCGGTTCGGGAAGCGGTGGTGATGTTCGGCGGATTAGGCACAGCTGAAGGAAATGAGGAAGATAAAATAGGAGAGCTGGCTCCTTATGAAAATATTGAGCTTGATTTCATCGAGAGCAATGTTGGCCGCGGGCAGTTTACTGTTTCCCGAGACGGTATTTATCAAATAACCGCGAAAGACTTCGACGATTTGGTGAGCATTAACCCGCTAGACTATTTTATTAGAGCGATTGAAGATACTCCTCCAGAATTGGCTTTGCAGCGTCCAGGCAGTGATCGAGACGTTATGCCGCTCGAAGAGGTGGTTATCGAAGTTTCCGCGTCGGATGACTATGGGTTAAGCAAGTTTGCGCTTAATTACAGCGTGGTCGGAGCTGATGAGGTGGAGGTGGATTTTCTTCCTTTAACGCAGACTAAACAAATTACTGGCGATGAGCTAATTTATCTGGAAGATCTTTCAGTTGAGCCAGGAGACTTTGTCAGCTACTACCTTACTCTCGCGGACAATAACGGCCTTGATGGCCCTACCGAGGTGGTGTCGGATATTTATTTTTTACAAGTTATTCCTACTGATCAGGAATTTCGTCGAAGCCAAGGGCCTTCTGGTGGTCAGGGCGCTGGCGGAGGCCAGGGCGGCGGCGACAGTAGTGCTC
>JBLGBJ010000020.1:0-56099 GCA_047617605.1 Pseudohongiellaceae bacterium
TGTAGTTGAGAGGCTGTAGTTGAGAGGCTGTAGTTGAGAGGCTGTAGTTGAGAGGGACTAGTTGAGAAAGGTTAAGTGCGCGCAAATACCAGCGGCGCAATCGAGTTAATACACATATCTTAACTCGACTCATTTTTAACCCTAGGCTAAAGAAAAACCAACCAAAGGAACGCGCTAAAATACCAAAGGGTTATTGAAGAATTTAACGGTACCATAGGCCAACTCAAGCAGTTCAACTGTCGAGATCATCTCGGCGACCCAGTGAAACGCTGCACCGCCAAAAATAATCACCGAGACACTTATAGCCGCAAGCTCTTTGTCACCAATTTTTTTACTATCCGACATTACTACTCTCCTAATTCGACCTGAACGAGGGACACCCTCTTAACTGAATCCGATCCATCGACCACTAGCTGCTACGGTAAACCAAACAAGAATTGAGGTAACTGCCATCCCCCGAATAATCCAAGGATTAATTTCGCTATGCGGTTTGCTGCTTAGTAACGGTTGTTTGATCAAAAAGACAAAAGCAGCTCCCGCCGCCAGCGCCAACATTTTTACCCAGAACACAGGCATATAGTAAATCTTATCAGCGACACCTGCAGCGCAAAAAATCCCTGTTAGCACGGCCGCGATAAGTGTCACCTTAAATGCCTTATGCGTTCCGTTGCTAATAACTTCTGAAGGTGTAGTCCTAAACATTACGCCAAGCAAGCGCAGATCAGTAACGAGAACTAAACCACCAAGAGTTCCCATTGTGAGCAAATGCATCGCTTGAACCGTGGCATAAATAGAGCCATAAGTTGTACCTATGTAGCCAAGTGGAGTGGAGTTTTTCAACCATTCAAAAGCAGGCAGCAAGCTTGGATATATCGCCGCACGCACTTGCAAGAGCTCTAAGACTACAATCACTAGCAATACGACAAACACCGACAAGGTTGCCTTGTATTGGCTTAAAATTGTATTGAACATGCTAACTCCTAAAATTTAAATTTGTTAATCTGGAGAATTTTGTACCTTGCCAAACTCAGATGTTCTCCAACGGTTTATCTATAATACCTTTAGTTGATCAACACAGCCTGCGGCCCAAAGGATCGTTGGGTTTTGCGTCTTATCACAATCCACCCAATCGTAAGGAATATAGCGTCCCATTGTCACGACTCCACACCAAAGAACTAGCGAAAGTATTGCCCCTGTTCGTAAGCCTCTAGGAGCTACAGAATCATTGTCCCAGCTACCGCCTGCTGCTTTCATTTTTGCATTAAAAACCCAAGCGTTAATAAAGGCTAGAACCAACAGAATCATTTTGATTCGAAACCAAAGGCTTTGTATTGTTTCAACGGGCTTTGCATAGACAAGCAAAAACCCAGTTATAAACATAACCGCAAAACCAATCATCATCGGCTTGTGAAGACGTTCTGCTATAGTTGAGGCGGAGACGTTAGGTAAAATCCAGCCCAGCATTCTAAAATCGATTATAAATAATGATCCTATAGAAACCATAAGGGTCAGTACGTGAGTTGCCTCTAACCAGCTATAGCTATAGTAGCCCGCAACTAACATTTGGCTATATTGTTGCGCTTCCATCCACTGGCCAAATTGCAACAGTAATTCGTTAATCAAAATTTAAACCTCTAGTTAATTCTCTTGATATCTGCACCTAAATTTCGCGCTCGAAGAGGATAAACATCCTTAACCTGGGAGTCCACCTCAAAATGCAGCATGTCGATGTCTGGTTGATCCAAGTCAATACACGCTTCGGAATTCGGCCCTAGCCACGGGTATTACGCTTTCGATACTCCGAGGGAGTCACACCCGTAATCTCTCTAAATGCATTGTTAAAGGGTGTTATCGACTGATAGCCCACTGTCAACGCAATAGTCAGCACAGGCACATTGGCGTTAGCTTTCTCAGCCAATTCCGCGCGGGCATCTTCAATTCTATACTTATGCAGCATTGCATTAAAGTTTCGAAATCCAAGCTGCTTGTGAATAAACGCCCTTAACCTATATTCAGGTAAGTTTAATTTTTTCGCCAGCATGGATATTGTTAGCCCAGCCTCTCGATAAATTTTTCCATCGCTAAAAGATTTGTTGAAGGACTCGATGTCGAATGCGGCGGTAGATTCTTCGAATGGCTCCTCAGTCAATTCCACAACTTTTCGTATCACGGAGATTAATGATACATAGTCGAACCTCAAAGCCACCAGCAGCATGCCAAAGGCCAAAAGCGCTATTGCGTAGATAATAACCGCTCTCTCATTGGCATTGTCTACGGAGACTCCCTCTAAAAGGAAATTCTCCACAAATACAACACTAAAAATAAGCGCGCCCTGAACACCAATGATAAACCAGCGCAGTACTCGTCGATCATCTACTAAATCGGCACGCCACCCTTTCAATGTCCAGTATATGGCGAAGCCGACAAAGAACAGTTGCAAAACATCCAAGCTAGCTGCTATCAAAGCAACCACCTCACTGCCAGCCGCACCCTCCTCTACCAAATTAAATAATAAAAGTCCGAAGTCCACCAACACCTGAAATCCAAAGGCCATGGCGAAAGACATGGGAAAGCGGTCTTGCTCTTGAAAAATCAAGAAACAGTAGATCATGAAAAGGCCACAGACAGAGCTGATGCCTATATCGAAGAAGAGCCGCCAACCGTTCAGATCCAATCTAAACTGTGGATCGATGTGCTGACCTGTCATGCTGTTAAGAAGGTAAAAGGTAGTAAATACAGCCATTACCGCGAACACACGGGCACTCGCAGCTTTTGGCTCAGCTTTTATATAGCCAGCTGCCAGTAGAAAAATAGAAAGAATAGCGACTATTTGAGCTGTGAATAACAGCATTGGATTCGGCAAAGTTAATTCCTACAACGAGCGATTCTGCGGCTTTGACCTTAACCGAAGCCGAGAAAAAACACAAAGGCCTGGTTCCACTGAAATTTTTACGGTTTTCAATACCAAGACCCAGCCTCGAAAAATCTGTCGCACCTTAAATACACTTCAACGCATCGTAAACTGCATAACCGAACTCTTGCGCAAAAGGCCAAGCTTAAACCGATGCATTGGCAGCTCATCCAACAGCCATGAGGCAGACAAGCCCCAATAACAGGCAGAAAAGGAGCTATATATCATAGTGTTACCTTTTTACTCAGCCTGCCGAGCGACGGCTCGCTAATCGTTGCGTGCAGGAAAATATGCCTTTATACTCGCGCGACAATTCCAACCCGACGCACTAACAGGGTCAATAGCAAGTCTTTAAAGGCGAACAAAACAACAAAGCAAAACAACCAATAAAAATCATATCAAGGGAGATCGTAATGCGTAGTAATTTTCCGTGCAAACGTAGAGGCCTAAGCCTAGCAGTCATGATTGCTAGCACAGGCTTTGCTTTACCAGTTGTTGCTCAAGATTCAGAAATTGAAGAAGTCATTGTCACGGGATCCTTTATCCGCGGCACCCCAGGCGACGCCCCGTCTCCAGTTAATGTGATCGACCGCGCGGCTATAGACGCCCAAGGCGCTACGGGCATTTGGGACGTAATCAGAAATATGGAAGTGAATTCCGGCTCTGACACCAGTGTAGCAGGCTCCAACGATCCAGGTGGCGCAGCCACAAGCCAGTTAACCGGTACCGCTCAGGTCAACCTTAGAAATTTAGGTGCTAACTCTACCCTCACTCTAATTAACGGCAAGCGCTTCACCCCAGCTGCCGTCGTCACAAATGCAGGTCAAGAATTTGTCGACCTAAACTCTATTCCCCTAGTTATGACCGATCGTGTTGAAGTCCTGACCGATGGCGGCTCTGCTCTTTATGGCTCTGATGCGGTTGCCGGTGTGGTTAACGTTATTATGCGCACAGACTTCAAAGGCTTCGAGCTCTATGGCGACATCCAAGGCGTTGAAGCTGCTGGCGATCTTTTTGATCAAACTATTAGTGCGATCTGGGGCTGGGAGAGTGATGACGGCGATACCAACTTTGTAATCTCTGGCGAGTACTTCGAACGCGACCCTGTCGGTGAACAGTATGCCAATTTCTTTGATGCCGATGCAGGTCAATACAACGGTCAAGTCAGCGGTGTAGGTGTGCCGTTGGTCCTGCCAGGCAACGTGCTGAACCCGGCCTATATCCAAAGTGACTTAACAGCTCTAAATATTTCCCAAACGGGCAACCGAAACACCGTTTTGGGCGACCCTCTCTGTGCTGGGCTTTCGGGCCCAAACGGCCCCTTATACACGGACAACCGATACAGCGACCTAGGTCAAAACCAAGCTGACTGCTTCGAGTCTGATTTAGACTATACCTTTATATCTCTGGGCCAGGAGCGTGCAAGTTTCGCTGCCAGTTTCGAGCATCGTTTTAACGACAACTTAGAATTTTATTCGTTCTTTCAACATGCCGATTCAGACACTCAAATCGAAGATGATGGTGTCGCAACCTCCCGATCTGTTCACCTTATGCTGCCTCCTCCCGGTGCTAGCTTAGCCGGCGGCCCTGGACCGGGTGGTCCTGGCCCAAGCCCCATTAATGCCTTTGTTGGCAGCGTAGCTGAGTTAGGTTTTTTTGCAGCCGCAGCAGGTAACGTTCGCCCAGGTCCAAATGACATTACCAATTCTCCGCTTGATATTCGCAACGGCGGCATTGGCACAGGTATGTTTGGCGGCCAAGTTCGAACCGGTGATCCGCGAACCGGCAACACTCGCTCGAATCAAAGCGTCACTTCAGGTGTTCAGGCCGGACTGCGTGGTGACTTCGTTATGAGCGATCGCAGCTTTAACTGGGATGTAAGTTATTCATGGAGTGGCACCAGTTTTGAACAAAACTATTTAACCTTAAACCGTGAAAACACAGAGTTGGCGCTACAAGGCTTAGGTGGCCCTAACTGTACTCCAAACGGTACACCTGACTTCGATTTTGTTGCCAATGACCCAACCGGCGCGGTCTTAGGCGGACTATCTAACAACTTCAATGACTTCCCGTTTCCAGGTTATATCCTGAACTTGCGCGAGTCATTATCCCTAGGCCTAACCAGCAGTAACCAAGGCCAGGGAGGGTGTGAGTTCTTCAATCCTTTCTTGACTAAGTTAACGGATCCGGCTTTAGCAAATTCGCCGGAACTGCAAGACTGGATGACTGAAGATGTTAAACGCGCCGATAAGCGTAACAAGTTAGCGGTATTCGATGCGGTTATCTCTGGCGAGCTTTTTGAACTAAACGGCGGTACTGCTCAGTTTGCAGCCGGCGCTCAGTATAGAGAGCGTAGCGCTCGCTCAAGAGCCCCTGCACTTAACTTGCCTGGCCTTCAGGCTATTACCGGCTACGATGCAGGCGGCACACCTGATGAGTTCCGTTACAGCACTAACAACCTTGAGTGCTCTAACTGTATTTTTGATTTTGAGCACACCCGCGATGTGAGATCGGTGTTCTTAGAATTATCATTGCCGATCATTGAGAATTTAGAAACTCAAATCGCGCTTCGCTATGAAGACTATGGGGGGCAAATCGGCAGCAATGTATCGCCTAAGATCGCCGCCAGCTATAGACCAATCGAAGACCTTTTACTTCGTGCGTCATGGTCACAGTCCTTCCGTGCGCCGAACATTGGTGTTTTATTCGAATCTTTTGAGTCTTCATCAACAGAGATCAGAGACCCAATTAGTACTCAAGCCGTGCGTGCAGGATTACTGCCACCAACGGTTGCAAACGGTGAACGTGAGAACAGCTTTACCCTTGGCTCACCTAATCCGAACTTGGGTAATGAAGAGTCGGATACATTTAACATTGGGATTCAATGGACCCCTAGCGGCGCTCTTAACGGTTTAAGCATTGGCGCAGATATCTGGCGCTTCGAAGTTACAGACCGCGTATTGCCGCAGGCGCCTATTGCAGCCTTACAGCCTGAGCTTGACGCGTTTGCACTTGCCGCAGCTGATCTATCAAACTACGTGGACAACGCCTCCGTTCAGGCAGATGCTAGCCCGCAGTTTGCCTCATGCGACCCTACTGCAATCGCGGCCCAATTCGGTGTTGATTCACCTGAGCGTTTAGAGTGTGTGGTTGATCCTCGCACCTACCGCGTAGAAGGAATTCAGCGCTTAGCAGGTTCAACTGAAGGTGATTTGGTAACTATTGTCTTACCTGCAATTAATTCTGGCGGCATCGTCGTTGACGGTATCGACCTTAAAGCCGGTTATACATGGGATAACAACTGGGGTCGTTTCCGTGTTGCTGCTGAATATACTCACGTTCGTCAATATGATGTGAGTGATATTCCAGGGCTAGGAAATGGACTGTCAGAGACTGGCCGATTTGACGCGGCTGGCACCTCAGGCCAAGCACCTATCGTTCGCTCACTTCCTGATAACCGCGGCAATATCAACATGAGCTGGACCAAAGACGGTCACAGACTGACCGTGATTAACCGCCATATTGGTTCATACGATGCTTTAGAGTTTGCAGGTCGTTTAACAACCACCTCTGATGCTTTGCTACCGTTTCTTGAGCCAAAAATTGAGAGCTATCAGACATGGGATATGAACTACACGTACACCCATGCT
The DNA here is from genome assembly GCA_047617605.1 of Pseudohongiellaceae bacterium. Lineage (GTDB taxonomy): Bacteria > Pseudomonadota > Gammaproteobacteria > Pseudomonadales > Pseudohongiellaceae > UBA9145. The sequence continues at coordinate 6,562 of JBLGBJ010000020.1, forward strand.
TGGGGCAACAGCAATCTTGGTTCTACCAATTTCACTGTTGGTATGATCGATGCTTTCAATGAGGAAATACCACAGTTCAGATTCCAAGAATTTGATCGCTCTGTTTTTGATGGCCGGGGCCGACGCATCTATGCGCGCGCACTTTGGTCGCTATAGAGCAGGCCGCTGTGAGCTAGCTGCTTAGATTTTAAGCCTAGCGAATAAAAAAACGGCGATGAAACATCATCGCCGTTTTTTTTCGCCTGCTGTTTGTGTCACTGTCAAGTTATATGCCTTCTAGCTTTTAATCTCCTCGACCCGCTATAACTTTTGCTTTCTTAGCTTCTTTTCTAACGAGGATTCCACATCTTTTAAAATCTTATCGACGCTGGTGCCACCCTGCTCATCAAAATCATATTGATTGAACAGATTAATAGTGACTTCCGTTCTTCGGCCGAAAGCCAGAACTCTCTCAAAATAGCTTTCAGGGCCTTGATTCAACAAAATAATATCCAGTACGAAGGCGAGTAAAGAAAATATGGATAAGAATACATCGCGGAAAGCATCGATATAGAGCTTCAATTGAAACACAAGAAACTTACGTGTCGATGGCCAGTATCTTTTCATCGGAAGCGCCTTTTTAGATCTGATTTTTTTATAGTCTAACGAAGAATCGAACTCAAAAATACGAACTGCAAAAAATTAGCACATCACAGCTATAATCGGCTCAGAGAAAATGCATCATTCACTGCTAATTTACGCGCGTAAAAGTCCACCCCGCAGCCTGAGAGGGATCAAGCTGAAGGGCAGACAAAGCGCAGTGAAACCCACACACTAACAGCGAATTCAATTTCTGGCTTCGGTTCTTAGACGACAGGAATTCACAAAGGTTACAATCATCCAAGACCAAGTGAGCCGCTCATGAGATGACTCGTTGGTACTCGCCAAACAACTTAGTGAGCGTATCAAGCCTATTTGCGCATTTCAGCGAGGTTTTAATGGAGTTCTAGCAAATTTTAAACTTGCACTCGCCTGAGTGCTTTATGGGTTTAAAGTAGCTTCCCGCCACCGCTGGTGCACCTGAAACCGAATGGCAACTAAATGCCGGCGTGAAGAAAACCCAGGACTCGCGTATCATTGCTAGCGCATTAAACTCAATCAAGAAAAAAACTTATGTGCTTTACAAAATTTGGCCTAGCGGTGCAGTCATTAGTCGTGAGCTTTGGCTTACTAGCCACTCTTAATCCTCTTTACGCTACAGATGGACCTTGGCAGCTTTCAGATGCCTTAGGCCTCAGCGAAAATTTCACCTTAAGCGGCGAGCACCAAGCGCGCTTCGAACACTACGATGGTACTGTGCAACTTGGCGTCAGTAATAACGACAAAATCTTATTCCTACGCACTACGCTTAAAGCCGAATACAATATAGGCAGCTTTAGTACGCAGCTCGAAATCCAAGATGCCCGTCAGCAGCTTGCGGACAAAGACGCCGACATTCGAAATATCCATGCTAGCGTCATTGATATCCTTCAAGCTAATGTTGGCTATACTTTTGGCACAGCAAATACTAGCGAAATCCGCATAGGTCGATTTACTCAAGACTGGGGGAGCAGAACCCTTGTGGCGAGAAACCGCTTCCGAAATGCGATCAATACCTTCGATGGCATTTCCTTTATTCATAAGCGGGAAAGCGGCAATGAGTTTAAATTTTTATCAACCCAGCCAGTGCGTCGCACGCCCAGAGATCGATTAAGCCTACTCGACAATGACCGCCAGACCGACAAGTCCAGTTCGGCTCAGCGCTACCATGGAGCATTTGCAAGCCTGCCTTCGATGCTTCCAAATATTCTACCGAGTGCGTTGCCGGATTTAGAGCTAGAGACTTATTATTTATTGCTCCAAGAAAAAGACACAAGTACGCTGGAAACCTCAAACCGGCACCTGCATACGTTTGGTTTTCGCGTTAGATCCGCGCCAAAACTCAATGGCTGGGATGTTAATTTGGAATCGATTTTTCAATCGGGTAAACGACGCGCCTCTAGTAATCCAGTAGATACTCAGAATCTCGACCACAATGCATTCTTTCAGCGAGCAGAATTAGCCTACAGTTTTAATGTGCCCTCCAACTTAAGAGCAATTTTTGAGTTCAACTATGCCAGTGGTGACGAAGATCCCTTGGATCAAGACAGCGGCCGCTTTGATTCTTTATTCGGGGTAACTGCGTTTGAGTTTGGACCGGTAGCTCTTTATGCCCCTTTCAATCGAAGCAATCTAATAAGCCCTGGCATTCGCTTGACAGCAACGCCATGGAGGGGAGTGAATCTAATGGCCGACTATCGACATTTTTGGCTAGCGCAGAGCAAAGACAGCTGGGGCAGAACCGGACAAAGGGATATCACCGGGGATACTGACAGCTACTTGGGACAGCATTTAGAATTTAGAGCTAGATGGACAGCGGTGCCGGGAAATGTCCGTGTCGATACCGGTTTTGTCTTGTTGAATGCTGAAAACTTAGCGCACGCCCAGACCGCGTTCTTTTACATTGGATCAAAAATTGACTTCTAATCTAATGGTAAATCTTATGGGTAAATTCTAACTGTCTTGTACATCTGGAATTAATTCAAAGGTCATACCAGCATGCCCTCTCAGTCTATCCAATAGCTTATTGTCAAACACTGTAGCCGGAGTCCAAAATCCTCCAGGAGAATCTCCCTTGTCAATATCACGGTGCAGGCTAATAGCGGCTTGCGCTAACATCTTGGCAGTAGAGCCGTAACCTGGGTCTCTATCGCCCGTAACTTTAACACTGATCTGCTGGTTATTTTCAGTCAGCCCCAAAAATCTCAAATCATAGTACCCATTGTCCTGCTCATCCTTTGTAGGGCCCTCGCCTGGTTTAGGCAACACAAATTTGACGAGGAAATTACGCACTAAACTTGATGATAGAAATTTTGGCGCCAGTCTAGTGCCTAGCGAAATTCGTCGGGCCGTCTTCTCACCCTTCTTTCCTGCTCCGGTCAATGTGCCTTCATCGTAACGAAATAAATCACTGTAGCTTCCACCTTTGCGAATAGCATTAGAGCGAAAGACGATACGAGTGTTGATAGCCTCCATAATAAAAGGCCCAACCCAAGAATCGAAAGCGTCATCAAACTCGACATCAACCTGATGCTGCTGCAGGCTAAATTTATGACCTTGCGGACAAAGCGAGTAGGGGTCTTTCATTTCTGCTTGTAATGTAGAGTTTCCTGCCGCTTCTTTGTACATGTTAATGCCACTGGCTATAGTCCCTCCAGAAGCGCCTCCCTTCATTGTCTTAACGCGCATCTTTACCGTCGGACACATGCTGCCAAATTGCTTAATGGCCTGATCTTGCAAATACATCACGCCGAGGTCTGAAGGGATAGAGTCAAAGCCACAGCTGTTGACTATTCTGGCTCCAGTGCGCTGGGCAGTCTCAGCATAGCGTTCAATCATTAACCGTATCCACGGCGCCTCCCCAGTCAAATCGCAGTAATCGGTGCCTGTTTCTGCACAAACCTTTACCAGAAGTTCCCCATACAAAGCATAGGGGCCCACTGTTGAGATAACTACGGAAGTTTTTTTACATAGCAGCTGCAAGCTACTCTCGTGCGCTGAGTCGGCAAGTAGACACGGCACTAAATTGGCCTTTGCGCCTAGTTTTGTTTTTAATTCCTCCAATTTAGATTCAGACCTGGCAGCCATCGCCCAAGTCAAATTGGCCTCGGTATAAGCATTGACTAAATAATCACAAAGTATCTGCCCAACAAAGCTTGTTGCGCCAAACACGATCAGGTCGAATTCTTTATTAGTAGTCATTGGAAGCAACTCTTTTATTGGGAAAGGAATGAAGGAGGAAAGAACAAAACCCGCCGCGTAAAAGAACGCAGGCGAGCTTAAAGTCTGGAAAATCTACTGACTAAGCGCTAGCGCTGCGGGCATTTAAGCCGAGCTGCGAGACCGGCCCCTTGCTTTCAAAACGGCCCGTTGAGCCAATTTTAGAATGTCGATAGCTCATCCAGATTAAGAACTGCAAACCAAACAGCAATGACGCCGCTAGCAAATGAGTGGGCTGAACTAATGCTGGCATCCCTAAGTGGCCAAGTGTCGCGCCAGAGACTACAGATAAAACAATTACGCCAATCATTGCAATACTCAAGCGAGTAAGCGTATGTTGCCAGCCTATAGAATTAATCAATATTCGCACCAGCCACAAATTTGAAAACAACACGATTGCAGAAAAGCTTCGGTGTACATAGAAAAACCAAGGCATTGCCTCTATCCACGACGACCTAAGTTCTTCGCCTTGAGCCTCTTTGATAAAATCAGTCATCTCTCGAACTTGGGTGCCCATAGCTACCTGTATAACAGTCATCACTAAGACTATCCCCAACCATCTTTCGAATTTCGGATCGATACTATGAACCGGCTGAGCTTCCATCAGTTCTCTACGCGCCTGCGCCAAAGCGAACAAGAGCGTGGCAACGATAGCTAAAGCCACCAGCATGTGTACGGTTATCAATCCCGGCTGCAAATTTGATGCGACAACTTTAGAACCAAGCCAACCTTGAAAACCAACCATTAAAAATGCGGCGACACTTGCCCTCATTATTAATGGATCAATTCGCCTGGTGCGCCAAGAGAGAATAGCTGTAATAAAAATCATGAACCCGATACTTACACCCAAAACACGGTTCAGATACTCAGTCCAAGTTTTCACAACATTAAATTGTGTATCAGAATAGCCTAATTCTGCATAGACCTGCTGGTAGTTTGCAGGCAGCTGTGACTCACTAGTTGGCGGGACCCACTGCCCAAAACAAGTCGGCCAGTCAGGGCAGCCCATTCCAGCACCAGAGGCACGAACCGTGGCACCAACCAATATAAGAAAATACACGGCAGCAAGGGTGATAACTGCCATCTTTCGATAGTTTAATAAAGCCTGACTATTAGGATTGTTCATTAGTAGATCGAGCCTGCCTATAAAAGTAAACCCGTATATATTGGGTCATTTGAGTTTTGAAAAATTAGTTCCGCAGTGCCTTAAGTAAATTAGCAGAGGCGTATCCGTCCATCGGTATGTCGTTCTCACCCTGATAGGCACGGACCGCTGCGCGGGTCATGCGGCCTATTCTTCCGTCAGGTTCACCGGAGTCAAAGCCATTAGCATTTAAAAGCTCTTGCAGCTCAAAGACATCTGCCAAACTCATCGCTTGCTCATTAACCGGCATGCGCTGGATTGGTGGGCCGCCGGTAAACCGGTCTCCGAGATTCCCAACGGTTAGCGCATAGAATGTAGATGGATTGTAAGCCAGAGTCGCTCGGTAGTTCGAATAACCTAAAAACGCAGGCCCGGCCGCACCGGCAGGTAAGATTACAGATGCCTGTATATCCGCTACCGGCAAAACACCATCACTGACTTGCCTTATCCCGAGGTCTTGCCATTGCTGAAGACTCTTTCGGGTTTGCGTACCAGTTAAAGCATAATCGAAATTGCTAGGTAACAAGACTTCCCTGCCCCAACGCTCATCGCCTTGCCAGCCGGAGTTGGATAAAAAGTTTGCGGCAGAATGAAATACGTCGGGAAGACTATTCCAGATGTCGATGCGACCATCTCCATCACCGTCAATACCATAGCGATAGAATACAGAGGGTAGGAATTGCAACTGGCCCATGGCTCCGGCCCATGAACCGCTCATTTGATCTGCGTTAATGTGGCCATCATCGATGATTTGAAGCGCAGTTAATAACTCAGCCCTAAAGAAACCGGCTCGCCGAGGGTCGTAAGCAAGCGTAGCCAATGCCTGCAGGACTGAAAAACCACCCGTGGCACGTCCAAAATTACTCTCAATAGCCCAAAATGCTGCCAAATAATGAGGCTGTACTCCGTGCTGCTGCCTTACCTCTTCCAACAGATCCGCATGCTCAACCAATAGCGCCTGGCCCCGACTCACCTGATTTTCGGTAATACGTAACCCAATATATCGAGTAAAGGTTTGCACAAACTCAGGCTGACTATTATCCAGCTCAAGCACCCTCTCAAGAGGCTCAACAGCGTCAAGTGCGCGCAGTGTAGTGTCACTAATGCCCTTGTTAGCAGCTTCCAATCTGAGATCCTGAAGCCACTCTTTAAAAGTTGGCCGAAGGGGTTCCTGTTGCCCATAAACGGGAATGAGAGAAGTCGTAGTGCAGCAAATAAATAAGAATATGGCTAGATTTTTCATGAGGCTATGATACTGGAATCAGGCGGCAATGAAAAATGTAGAATCAGGCTATTGCGCTAAATATGACAAGGACTTGCGACAATTTGAGCTTAGTGTTTTTCTGCCGGACACGGCAGAATTACTACGAATCAGCTACTGGGGGTGCTGACAAGTGTGCCGGATAAAATCTGAAACACGCTTTTCGTCAACGTCCGTTAAACTAATAAAGCTCAAACCCAAATGGTAAGTGTCGTGACTTAGTCGCCTAAGGTGAGAAACATTACAGGAAGATTTAACTTTGGGTTGGCCCTTATTAGAAACTGGGAGCGAGAACTCTAAATCAACATTAGGATAAAGGCCTGAATCCCTCTTGTACTGAGACATTCGTTCAACCAGCTGATGTTTGCATTCAAGCTCGATACCGGAAGGGGATAAATTTAGCAGCGTGGCGCTGCGAATAGCTCCGGAGATTAGTATATTGGCTTCCCCATCGACAGCGATACGCGGATAAACTCGTCTTTCACTAGGCATAATCAAAATCCCAAATTAGATTAACAGCAACATTTCAATGATTAACATTACAGCTTACCAAAACATAAGATTTGAACTAAGCCACACTTTTTGAACCTAAAATTCCAATTTCTGCTTTAAACACGTTTAGCTACCTATACTGTAGACTAATTTCTAGTCAAAAATTCTCATTTAGCGGGTTTTTACTAACGTCAATGGATAACCGCGGGGAAATAGCGAAAACTCCTACCTTAGTTTGCACATAGCTCAGTGCATTGTTATTCCGTTTGGCTATGAGAACCCTTTCAATCTATTTTTCAAAGCGATTCAAGGAGTGTTTTTTACCCCCCACATTTCTCGATTACTACTCACTGTTCTCAATTGATGCTCCCACTTATAACCAACCTCAGCGCTAGTTAAGTTAACCTGCCACTCCAACTGACTAGGGCTTTCAACGAGAAGGGAAAAATCTTTACCTGAATCATTTAACTAAAATGTTTGGAAGCAACAAAAAGTTTGCCTGAAGATTTTCAGCTACACGCATTGCTAGCCCTTAGCCATTTCCCCGAACTACTAGATGATCAGATTAGGTTTCTTCTTGCTGACGTAGGCATTCCTCTATTGTCACGAGCTTATTGGCGCAGCATGTTGTTTCCATCAAAAAATCGAACTTATTCAAGTGTTATAGATGAATCTCGAGAGGCAGGAATAGCGGAATAAGACCAAGAACAAAAAGAATGATAAGCAGCGAAGAAAGCCGACAGACCCTATTACTTAAAAAACACCTATTCGATACCCGGTACGTTTCAATAGTAGCGATCTTTTCACCTTTCGAGCCACGGCTCTTTAGTGGCGAGCCAACAATTGCTAGACTGGAAGAAAACACAGTGGGCTTAGATAATAATGCAAAATATTCAGTCACTTACATTACCCTTCAGCATACTTTCACTGGCATGCTCCAGCCTTCTTTACAGCCAAACACCTGTTGGCGACACCCTTAGCAACGTAAACAGCCAAGATGGCCAATTCATCAGCTGGCAGGAACACATCATCGACGACCCCGTAATCGCTGGATTTGCGCTCAGTGGCAGCGATGGTTTAGTAATGGGGGATATTGATGGCGACGGCATGGACGATGTGATTTCTGTCCATGAATCTGACTCCGAATATGATTCTTCAAGCTTTGACCCCGATTTCATTCCCCCACCCGAAGGGCATGTTCGTATAGCTTTTGCTTCAGTTGATCCAGACAGCTGGCACAACATAACCATCGCTCAAGCCACCGACGCCGCCGCGCCCGAGGATGTCGCAATTGCTGATATAAATCAGGATGGGTTTCTGGACGTTGTCGTAGCCGCCGAGCTGTCACATCTTATTTATCTTGAAAATCCTGGAGGTAGAAGCGCTAGGTCACAAACTTGGAAGAGATTAATTCTACCAATGACGGAAGGTACAGGATCTTACATAAGGGTGTTTTTAGGCGACTTCAACAGCGATGGGATTCCGGAAATTACAGCGGCGAACAAAGGAGCGCAAAGACCAGGTCCGCAAGATTTTGCCCGTTCTACCCCTGTCTCCATATTCCAGTTGCAAGGTGATCCATTAATAGGAGACAACTGGCGTGAAATCGTATTAGGAAACTACAGCATTCCTCAAAATGCAGAGCCGGTTGATTTAGATAGCGATGGAGACCTAGACATTATTATTGGCAGTCGCGGAGAAAACCGTCTGGCCTGGTTCGAGAATGTCGGCCGAAATTCTGAAATCGAATTTACCGAGCATGCTATAGGTATAAATGGACCCAACATGGGGGGGTTTAATCTTTCCTATGCTGACCTAAACGGCGATGGTCGGCTTGATATAATAGGAGGTGCTGGAAATAAAATTGCCTGGATAGAACAACCAGCCAATTTTGACGACGCTTGGAATTCACACCCTATTGGTAGCTTTTTACCCGATAGCATTACCGGAATAGAGATCGCAGATATCGATGGGGACGGCGATCAGGACCTGATCTCTGGCAGCTACAGCCGAGGGCCCAGAACCGGCGATGGAGACGTAGGTATAAATGATTCCTTGGGCCGCATTGGCTGGTTTGAAAACCCCAACGATGCAACCTCGCTCTGGAAAAGGCATGATATCTCTCGGCGTAAACGCGGCATGTTTGACAAATTTATTGCCAAAGATATGGACAAAGACGGTGACATTGATTTCGTCAGCACAAGGGGAAACAGCGCACCATTTGACGGCGTATTTTGGTTAGAACAAGTGCGATCATCGCAACCAATAAAAGCGTTCACGCCAGCGCGTCACCAAGATAGTGCAGAAATGCCTCTACCGTGAGGCAATCATGTTATGCGAATCTAGCGCATGGATAGTAAAGCCTGCATGATATATAACCCATAAAGAATCATTAAAAAAAAAGACATCTGACTCTTGCACTAATTTAGTACGCCTTATTTCTGGGCAAGAAGTACTTTTTTGAGCACGGTAATCGCCATAACAGTGCAATCATTGCTACATCTCCCATTCTTACTTCCTTCCAATATCCCCTAAGTCTCTTTAATTACATAGGCCTACAGTGGTTTTGCCCTTCGACCTCCTTCTGGCACAAGAATTGCTGGTTCAAATTGACAGAACCCACTTTTGACTTTTAGTACCAGGAGTAATTTTATGAATTTTAGAAAGCATCCCAGGCATTTGCTAGCGGTCGCTATAATCAGCGCCGGCACAATGGCTGCTACTGCGCCAGCGGTACTAGCTCAAGAGGCCGGCATTGAGGAAGTTATAGTCACAGGCCTACGCGGCAAACCACGCACGGTCACTGATGCGCCAGTCGCCATTGACACCTTTGATACCGAAACTTTAGAAGCTGTATCGTTCGTCGAAACTGGCGACATTCTGCAGTCACTCGTACCATCTTTCCAAAACCCACGTTCACCGATCGCGGACGGTGCAACTTTTATTCGCCAATTCAGCCTGCGCGGCCTACCCCCACAGTACACTCTAACTTTAGTTAACGGTAAACGGCGCCATCGCTCAGCGCTATTGCAGCCAGGTTCTGGCAATCAAGGCCCTGACGTTGCCACAATTCCTTCGGTGGCTATTGCCAGCATCGAGGTACTACGCGATGGAGCGTCATCTCAGTACGGTTCTGACGCCATCGCAGGCGTAGTCAACTTTAATTTGAAAGATGCCACAGAAGGACTCACCTTTACCTACGACACTGGTGAGCAATATGAAGGCGACGGTTTTCAGCAAACTGTGCAAATGAATGCTGGCTTTGCGCTCGGCGATGCTGGCTTTGTAAACATCTCCGCTGAGTACTCTGACGTAGAGCCCGTGGCGCGAAACGATCAGTACTGCGGGGGCACAAACCCATGTATTGATATAAACAGCCCGGATTTTGACCCTACCTCGGCAAATGGCATAGTCGCGCTAACACCTGAATTCCAGCAAAACCTTCGACGAGTCGAAGTCGAAGGTGGCACAGTTCAGCCTTGGGGACAGCCTAATAACGAGGCGTTTCGCTTATTCCTTAACACCGGCTACGACCTTGGCGGTGGCACTGAACTCTACGGCTTTGCAAACTTTTCTGAAAGCCTTGGCGATGGCCCGTTTAACTACCGTCATACTAATACCGGCAACGTGCGCAATATGCGTCGCCTCGCCGACGGCAGTGAGTGGGGCGTACGCGCCAACCAAGGTGTTGGGCCCGACTACTTTTCTGGCTACACGCCACGCTTCGAAGGACGAGTTACAGATTACTCGGCCGTTGGCGGCGTGCGCGGTGAGACCGAAGGCGGCTTAATTTGGGACTTAAGTGCCCGTATCGGTAGCAGCGAGATAGAATACCGTCTTTTTAACACTTGGAACCCTTCTCTTGGGCCATTTTCACCAACCGATATGAACGTTGGCGACCAGATCAACCAAGAAACTCAGTTTCAAGGTGATTTTACCAAGGAATTCGATTTTGATGGGCTAGCCAGCCCGGTCACTGTTGCTTTCGGTGCCAGCTATTTCGAAGAGAGTTTCGAGATCGTCGAGGCGCAAGACAGTGCATCTTTCGCCGTAGGCCCTTGGGCAAACCGGGATCCGTTTGACTTCTGCGCGGACGACATGACAGCAACACTAGCCGGACAGGCTGTCATCAGCAATGGCTCAACTCTTAACTGTGCCGACTCTTCCGATTCGGTTTACAACGGTTATAGCGCAGGCTCAGACGGCTTCCCAGGCTTTAGCCCAGATGCAGCCAGTGTCAACGAGCGTGACTCTGTCGCCGCCTACCTAGACGTATCGGCGGATGTTACCGACAAACTTCTTCTGCAAGCTGCAATCCGCTATGAAGACTACTCAGACTTCGGCAGTGCTACAGTAGGTAAGATAGCCGCTCGTTACTACCTAACCGACAATTTTGCGATTCGCGGTTCAGCCGGTACTGGCTTCCGCGCACCTACTCCAGGTCAGCAGTTCACTACCAACATCCGAACTACCCTTCCGTTCGGTGTGCCGATTAACGTGGGTCTTTTCCCGCCGACAAGCCCGGCCGCTGCTGCATTAGGCGCTCAGCCGCTCGACGCTGAAGATACTGTGAACTACACCCTTGGTTTCACTGCCAGTCTTGGCGACCTCTCGCTAACCGTCGATTGGTATCAGATTGAAATCGAAGGCCGCGTCAACTCAGTGACAAACCGTCCGGTTTCCAGCGACCCTACCTCTGATGGCTTTGCAAACTTCCAGCTTTTGGTCGCTAACAATGTACCTAATCCAGAATCTTTAGGAGAGTTGAACTGGTATGAAAATAGCTTCGATACAGTAAATACTGGTGTCGATATCGTTGCAACTTATAACTACGACTGGGGCAACGGTCATGCCACTGACTTCACGTTCGCATACAACTACAACGAGCAAGAGTTGGAAGGAAATGTAAGTCAGTTCTTCTCTCCTTTCTCGCAGTTTAACTTCGAGCAAAACCCGCTGCAGAGCAACACCATAACGTCAGCGACTCACCGCTTTAATGACTTCACCTTCGTGGCTCGTGGTCGCTTCTTCGGCGAGTATTCTGTAGCCCAGCGCCCAGGCTCAGGCGTATCAATCGATGGATCGGTTTTCGAGTCACAGACATTCGACCCAGAGCTGTATATCGACCTCGAAGGCCAGTATCAGTTCAACGATAAGCTTCGGTTTACCGTCGGCGCTCGAAATGCGTTCGATGAGTATCCAGACGAAATACGTCTAAACCAGTTAGACACTCGTGGTCGAATCTATCACTCCGGTTCACCATTGCCTTGGACTGGCGGCTACTACTATGGCCGAGTTGACTTCAGCCTGTAATTACGTTGCTAGGTAATACAAAAGGGTGGTGAGCATTGCTTACCACCCTTTTTTTTGTGCTCAATAAATCCCGCAAAAGCTTGATTAGGCGTTTAGGAACAGCTTCCCCCCCCTTGCGCTTTCCCCCTCTTTTTATTGCCTTTTGCCTCTGCCACTTACCCCTTAATTTAACTTCCTTATCCCCGTCTATACCCTTCTTCACACTGCATACCCTCTATACTCCTCACGGCCTATTCCCAAACGGTCATGTTTGCGCAACAATCCACAGCTAAGATTAAACACACTTTTATATAAACACCCTTTTAAGATCAACTATTACAGACTGCGGGAGCCCCCATGTCCAACAAACCTAACCCTTGGCAATCACTGCTAAACTCTCCTATTTCCCGCCGCAACCTACTTAAAGGCAGCGCAAATTTAACAGCCGCATTGACACTGGGCGGCCTTCCTAGCTTTTTACATGGCGCTTCCAAGCGGCTTAGTCATTTGCAAGCCGACCCGTTCTATCTTGGCATCGCTTCAGGCGACCCAACCTCAGACTCCGTGGTTTTATGGACACGCCTAGCCAGTGAAGTCATGACGGCTGCAAATGCCGAATTGGATACCGTGGATGTCGATTACGAGATAGCTGATTCAAGAGCCTTCTTAAACATCATTCGAAGCGGCTCTATTGCCGCCACCCCAGAACTTGGCCACAGCGCCCACGCAGAAGTTAGAGGGCTTAATCCAGATACCGAGTATTTCTACCGCTGGCATATTGGCGGCATAACCAGCCCTGTTGGCCGAACTAAAACCGCACCTGCGGCGAATGCTGACAATCAGGAATTTCGCTTTGCCATTGCTTCTTGCCAGCAGTATGAACATGGATTTTTTACCGCGTATGAGCACATGGCAGCAGAAGAATTCGACCTCATCACGCATTTAGGCGACTACATTTATGAAAGCAGCTGGGGCGATGTCCGAGTAAGAGCCCATGAAGGCCCAGAAATAATCAACCTAAGCGACTACCGCGCCCGCTATGCCACTTATAAGTCTGATCCTGACTTACAGGCCGCCCATGCGTCAGCGCCATGGGCCGTTACCTGGGACGATCATGAGGTAGATAATAACTATGCCGCTGACATTGGAGAGGATGATCAAACTCCGGCGCAGCTATTACTGCGACGCTCTGCCGCCTATCAAGCATTCTACGAATTCATGCCCATTCGATTGCCTATTGGCCGCCAAGGACCATCAATGCCAATTCACCGCCGTCTGCGCTTTGGCAAGCTGCTAGAGATGAATGTGCTCGACACTCGCCAGTATAGAAGCGACCAAGCTTGCGGCGATGGCAGAAAACCGAGCTGTGCTGTCCATCAGGACCCCAGCAGAACTCTTTTAGGCTCAGCTCAGAAGCAATGGCTAAAACAAGGTCTAGCCACCGCTGACGCAACATGGAATGTTCTGGCTCAACAAATAATGATGGCGAGCCTTAGGTCTGTAAACGAATCTGGCGAAGATTTATGGCCGATGGATATTTGGGACGGCTATCCCCATGAGCGCCAAGAAATACTCGAGCACCTAGATCAAGTTAAAACACCCAACCCTGTGGTGCTCACCGGAGATATACACTCCAACTGGGCTGCAGATCTTAAACTGGATTTCGATAAGCAGACTTCAAAAACTGTTGGCTCTGAATTTGTTGGCACTTCTATTACCTCCGGTGGTGACGGAGCGGATATGACAAAGTACGGACAAACCCTGTTAGCAAACAATCCCCATGTGAAGTTTTATAATGCCCAACGTGGCTATATAGCGGCAACGATTACACCCACTCTTTGGCGGTCTGATTATAAGGTGTTGCAGAAAATCACCGAAGCTGGAGCACCCATTAGCACACGCAAAACCTTTGTTGTTGAGGCCGGCGAACCGGGAGTTCAAGAAGCGTAAGTTTTTGTTCGGCAATCACAATAGCCATCAAATTATTATTAGAATCGACGTTGGAGTCATCATGTCAATGCCGTCTATCAATCTTCACCCTAAGCGAAAACAGCAGATGAAAACAACAAAGGCAGTGATCATCAAGCAGCTATTAAGCACCTTGTTGTTAAGCGCCTGTGCCCAAAATACCACTCAGGCACAGACCGATGATTTTGCATGGCATGCCGGCGACCATCATATTCATAGCCGCTATAGCGTAGGCTGGGATAGAACTGCTGAGCCTCCCGCTCCAATCAAAGGCGGCGACGCCATCTACCCTACTCCTATGAATGCGCTCATGGCCAAATATTTTGGCTTGAGTTGGATGGTGACAACGGACCATGGCGGTCCAGGCCACAGTAAGGTTAACTTTGAACTGGCATACCCCGAACTCTTAAAGTCCCGCCTCGTAGTACCCGATCTTTTGCAATTCTATGGAATGGAATTGGACACGCCGGGCGCTGATCATTCAAGCCTTATAATTCCTTTCACAGATGATGAGGCAACTAAGCTCTTCGAGCTTGAATCAAACTTTGCTAAACGTGAGCCTTGGCCAGCCGAGCCAAGCTGGGACAGCGAGCCTAAAATGTTACAGGCTCTTAAAGCGATGGCTCAGCTTGACGTGCCGCCTCTACTTATTGCAAACCATCCATCGAGGTCCGCCTCTGATCTAGGGGGCTATGGACTGGACACCCCAGCGGAACTCAGAAATTGGAACAACACAGCACCCAACGTGGCAGTTGGTATGGCTGGGGCGCCTGGCCACCAAGCAGCAACCCTCAACCGTGATGGCTCATTGAACCCGGAAGATGCTCGCGGCGGCTACGGTCGATATCCAACACTCGGCGGCTTCGATCAGCTTACGGCTAAGGTTGGTGGGTTTTGGGATTCCATGATTGCTGAAGGCCGAGACTGGTGGATCACCGCCAACTCTGATTCTCATATCCACTACACAGAAGGCGGATCAGATTTTTGGCCCGGCGAATACTCAAAAACTTATGTGTGGGCAGAAAAAACCTACGATTCGGTGATGTCTGGAATTCGAAATGGCAATATGTTTGTAACAACCGGCGACCTAATAGAGGAGCTTTATGTCACAGTTACAGATCGGGATAAGACTTTTTCAGCCTCAATCGGCGATCGAGTGCTGAGTGACCGGCCTGACGGTCTAACAGTGACTATACGGTTTAAAGACCCGCAAACATCAAACTACAACGGCGAAAATCCTGAGGTAAATCGAGTAGATTTAATAATGGGCGAACTGGGACGCCCGACCGAGACCCTAACTGACGACACTAATCTCAGCACCCGCGTCATTTACCGATTTAATAGCTCTCAGTGGCAATCAATTGAAGTGAATGGAGAAGAATATAGGGAGGTCAGCTATCAGCTGCCACCCCTGCAAGGTAGCAGCTATATTCGCGTGCGTGGCACCAATAGTTCTGAGCAGGAGCCTTCTCCTGATGCACGAGGAGAAGACCCATGGACAGACCTATGGTTTTATTCGAATCCTATAAGGATTGCCTTAAGCGCAGGAGACTAGCAGCTAATTTCTAACCGCAGTAGCTTCGATTTCCACAAACATCAGCGGCGCGCCAAGACGAGCAATTTGAAACGCTGAGCGCGAAGGTAAATTGGGCTGTTCGTCGGTACCGAAAAACTGAGTATAGGCTTCCATGAAGCCAGCGAAGTCCATAATTTCCTCATTAGCAGGGTCACCAACTAGAAAGACCTGCAACTTAATCACATCACCCATTTCTAATCCCATACCCTCGAGATTTTGCTCTATTTTGCTTAGCACAGACATCACTTGAGTTTTTGTATCCCCATAATAAGCAGGATTTCCAACCCCAGCGCTGGCATCTGCCGGAGATGGGGTTGCTCCACTCAAGAACACAATATTTCCACTTGTCACCTCTACCGCCTGGGCAATGGGGAAAGTTGAGTTATTAGGTAAAGGGTAACGTGTCACGTCGGCACTGACCGCGGTTATAAACAGTGAGCCAAGTAATAAAAATAAAGCTGTTTGTAGATTTTTTAAACGCATGGAGCTCTCCCAGATAGGCTTGCAGTTAAGTTACGCACCATTCTAGCGCCAAAATACCCTAGAAACCTATTTATCCAACTAACCCGTGTTTATCTCCTAAAGCTGAAGCCATCTTTAATTCGTATTAAGCCCGTGTTAACTTTCGCTACTTAACGACAACAATAATCAGAATTAGAGCGGAGAGTTAAATGAAAATCACTTCATTGTGGGCTAACGCAGCTGCAGCGTTACTCCTTTGCAGCAACCTTTTTGCGCAAGACACAGGGATCATCGGACCGAGTCCCTACGAGTTTATAACCCAGAGCTGGATGCAACCATTTGCCGAGGATGGGTTTACCTGGGGCGGCAATTCCAGCGTCTTTGTGGAATCCAACGAACGAATTTTTCTATTGCAGCGCGGTGAAACCGAACTGCCTGATCCGCTTCCCGATAACTACACAAACTTTGCGGGATCTATGGGCTGGAACGTCTTACGAGGCCGCGGACGAGTATGGCGAAACTGTATCTACATCATTAACAGCGATGGTGAAGTACAGGAAGTATGGGACCAATGGGATCACCTGTTTACAGGAACCGATGGACCCGGGCCACACCGTATTACTCAAAACCCATACGATCCAGAAAAGAAAGTCTGGGTTATTGATGAAACCGGTCACATTATCTATGTGTTTTCAAACGATGGCGAAGATCTGTTAATGACTCTCGGTGAAAAAAATGTCGAAGGTAATGACGAGACCCATTACTCGCTTCCTCAAGACATCGTTTTTCTGCCGGATGGCAAATTTTTAGTAGGTGATGGCTTAGGTAATAATCATAGAATTGTGGTGAGAAACGCCGATGGCTCTTATCATTCTGAGTTTGGAGAAGCAGGCACTGAACCCCATCAATTCACTAGCGTGCACAGCATGGCCTTTGGACCAAATGAAATGTTGTATGCGCTGGATCGCGACAATAAGGATGTGAAGGTTTACCAACAAACAGCCGCCAGAGACTCAAGCGACTACCCAATCTTTGAATACCAAACTACTTGGGGCGGCCTTGGTTTGCCTCTCGATGTTTATGTAAGCGAAGAAAGCGCTTGGGTTACCGATTTGCAGCCGCCCAAAGTTGTGCAGTTTAACTTCGATGGTAGCCGCGAATATACTTGGCCCCTACCAACCGAAGGCGCAGATTTCTGGATAGAGATGCACTCAATGTCAATTGATGAAGATGGCAATCTTTACGGCACTGACAACCAAGCAGGCCGGCCTCAGAAGCTTGTACCAAAAAGTGATGCCAACCCTAAGCATGTTGTAAAAAAACAGTACATCCCTCAGTAACGGGCATGGGAACGATAAATGGCCAGTAGTCACTAAAGCGAAAAAAAAGGCGAATTTAATATTCGCCTTTTTTTTCGCCTTAATTTTAAAACCACACTTTTTTAAGCGTGGCGATGTTACCGGCTAATTGGTACTGACAACCATTTCCTTGTTCCGCTGACCATGTCTAGGTCTTGGTCTGAACTCCGACGAGGTATTCTCTGCTATTTCTCAACTTTAAAACCAGGCCAAAACTATGTGCCATACCTAATTAAAACAACTTTTCTCTTAATCCACTGAACCTAGAAAAGATTTGATAGGAACACATATCTAATGGAAATTAACAAAGACATGAAAATCTTGATCGCAGACAATCATGAAAGCATGCGCAGGATAGTAAAACAGGTACTCAATGATTTGGGTTTCCGCAACGTCAAAGTAGCAGATGACAGTTCCACTGCTCTGCCTGTGCTAAAAAACGAAAACTTTGATTTTTGGGTATCTGATTGGGACATGCCTCAAATGCAGGGTATTGATTCACTCAAAGCTGTGCGAGCTGACGACAACTTAAAAAATCTTCCCGTATTGATGACAGCTGCCGAAGTAGAGTACAAACGCTGCCCAGTTGGACCAGAGTGACGTTGATTTCTTATTTTCGTCAATAATCGAGTAATGCCATCTGGCAGCTAAAATAGTCACTCGTCTCCGCAGAAAATTCCAAGGCTATTAAGACCAAAAATGCATTTTTTGTGACCCAGCTCTAAGTTTTAGCATTTAACCCTTGATACTTACCGAGCTTATCAAGGAATGCCTCTATAATGTGGACCTCTGAGATAAAGCCGCAACCCAAGAAACCGCTGAATGATACCGTTAGTTCTCTCTATAGACGACGACCACTCAAGCCAAATACTAATGGCCGCGTACTTAAAGGATGTGAGCTTTTGCTATTCATTTGTTAGCAAAATGAATGGGCAAGAAGCATTGGATTATCTTTATGGTTTACCTTCAGATTCGAGCTCAGCAGTATGGCCTAACATCTTATTTCTAGACATCAATATGCCTGTTCTTGATGGATGGGGGTTTTTAGATGGCTTCACTCCTCTCTCGCAAAGTTTAAAAAAAGTTCCTCCTATAGTCATGGTTTCTGCAACCAATACCGCCAAAGATATTTCCCGAGCCAAAGACCACCCATTAGTTACAGACCTAATAATCAAACCAATTAGTAGCGCTGCGCTAACCAAGTTGAGCTCCCTACCAGAGTTATGTGATTATTTTGACAAACATAAAAATGCAAACGTGAATAGGCTAGCCGGTTCTGCAAACTAAAATTGTTTTGCAGTCCAAACTCGGCTTGTCACTCCCTCCGCGGCAGTTACTACGACACTAGCAATTATTAAAGTTGCTGCTAATATCAACGGTCTCATTCGTCACTAAAGACAATCGCTATATGAAAAAGAACAAAGCGGTTTTAAAAAGTGATTTTTCACTGCAGGCAGCTGACAACTTAAGTTTTTCAGAAAAACAGATAACTTTACTACAGGCCATCGATCGCTGCGGATCCATTAGTGCCGCCGCCAAGGACATTAGCATTAGTTATAAGACAGCCTGGGACCGCGTGGAATCGATGAACAACCAGTCTAGCCAAGCCTTGGTAAAAAGGTCTGTGGGGGGTGTTAAGGGTGGAGGCACAACTCTGACTAAGCTAGGTCACAACATTGTTTCCGGATTCATCAAAATTAAGCATGAGCATCAACTCTTCTTAGACAACTTAAGCACCGATGTTTCCTCCATCAGAGATTTTGAAAACTTTTCGCGCAAAAACCGAATGAGGTCCAGCGCTCGAAACCAATTTGGAGGCTACGTTGAAAAAGTAACTAGGGGTGCCGTAAACACTGAAATAGAACTAAGACTAGGCGAATCTCTTACGATTGTAGCCACTATTACTAACGATAGTCAGCGCAATTTAAAATTAAAGAAACATGATTCAGCAACAGCACTAATTAAATCTTCTTGGATTCTGCTAAGCACCGATGTGTCTATAGCCACTAGTGCGCGGAATAATATCGTAGGCCAAGTATTACGCCTTAAAAAAGGAGAAGTAAATAGTGAAGTTGTAATGGACATAGGAAATGAAAAAACGCTTTGCGCGATAATTACTAATACCAGTGCTGAACGTCTCTGCGTAAAGAAAAACCAAACACTACTTGCTTTATTCAAAGCTTCAAGCGTCATTTTGCTTGCAGACTAACGTGCGACTGCCACAGATTTTATTTGAGCCCAGACAGAACTACCTACCTGCAGCTTTAGCTCTTCAACGGATCGATTTGCAAGCCGAGCAAGTAAGACGCCCTCCCCTACTTGTAATTTTAGTAATGCTATAGCATCGCCATCTTTCAAAATTTCAGAAACGGTCGCCTGCAGCCGATTAAGTATGCTGCTATCTTTATGATCGCTTAGCGCAATACTTACATCAGTTGCCAACACTCGAACCCGCACCTTATCACCAATTTTGTCATTTTCAGCTTTAACCCAAAGCGTGCCATTTTTAAAACTAACGTTAACTAAGCTCCATTTTTCATCTACCTCGACAACCTCACAGTGCAACACCACACCCCGATTAGAGCCGAGCTCTGATGACAAATCCAATTGAGTGATCACCTCATTTAAAGGCCCCTGTGCTGCAACCTTTCCGCGATTTAAAACCACTAAAAAATCTGCGAGTCGAGCCACCTCATCATCTGAGTGAGTCACATAGAGAATGGGGATTTGAGATTCGCTTTGCAGACGCTCTAAATAGGGAAACAATTCCAACTTTCTTTCACCATCTAGTGAAGCCAATGGCTCATCCATTAATAGCAACTTAGGCTGCAATATTAGCGCCCTTGCTATAGCGACTCGTTGGCGCTCACCACCAGAGAGCTGCGCTGGCATCGAATTAAGCTGTTCCTGTATCCCCATTAGCTCAATAACTTCCTGTAGATGAGACTCAGCTAATTTCTGCTTAGTGTACTTGTGTGCCAATAGCAGATTTTGACGTGCAGTTAAATGTGCTAACAAGCTCGATTCCTGAAATACAAAACCGATATCGCGCTGATGTGTCGGCACAAACAGCGACTCCGATTGCCAGCACTGCCCACCGACACTCAAAAATCCGCTAGCGGACTTCTCCAGCCCGGCTATGCATCGAAGCAAGGTAGTTTTGCCAGAACCAGACGCACCATAAATCGCAGTGACGCCACTAAGAGGCAGCGCCAAATCAACGTCGAGAAAAAAACCTCGCGCTTTTTTATGCACAAAATTCAAAGATATTAATACCTGCTCTGATTCGCTCAAGCATGTTTTATCCGCCGATTTCGATCCTGATATGACGCTGTTCTCAGTCATGTCTTAGCTCCAGATTCATCCCTACTTAGAGAAGTGTATACAACTAAAAGTACGCAGAATGAAAATAGAACCATAGCCGCAGACAGCCAATGAGCTTGAGTATATTCAAGTGATTCGACGTAGTCGTATATTTGCACTG
The DNA here is from genome assembly GCA_047617605.1 of Pseudohongiellaceae bacterium. Classification (GTDB taxonomy): domain Bacteria; phylum Pseudomonadota; class Gammaproteobacteria; order Pseudomonadales; family Pseudohongiellaceae; genus UBA9145. The sequence goes on from JBLGBJ010000020.1 coordinate 27,436, forward strand.
ACACAACTCTCGTTTGACCTGGAATATTCCCGCCTATCATTAGCACCACGCCAAATTCCCCGACCGTATGAGCAAAACCGAGGATTGATGCGGCTACCAAGCCTGGCTTTGACATTGGAATGGCAACAAAAAAGAACGCCCGCCACGGACTCAACCTCAATGTTGCCGCTTGTTCCAACGGTCGATCACCGATAGCTTCAAATGCATTGTGAATTGGCTGCACGACAAAAGGCAGCGAGTAAAAAACAGAACCAACAACCAAACCCCAATATGAGAAGGGTAAAGTTCCTAAACCTAACCAGCTTGTAAATTGGCCTATAAACCCATTAGGTCCCATTGAAATTAATAAGTAAAACCCGAGGACAGTAGGTGGCAAAATCAAGGGCAATGCTACTAAGGCGCCAACTGGTCCTTTAAGCCAAGATTTCGTCCTCGCTAACCACCAAGCTATTGGCGTGCCAATCAACAGCAGAATCAACGTGACGGTTGAAGCTAAACGCAGTGTTAACCAAATTGCGATGAAGTCGGATTCTGAAAACATTATTTATGACCTACAGCATCTAGTTGTCCGGCAATGCTTGTTACGGGGTGCTGGTAGCCGAAAGATTCAATTAGTTTGCTGGCTGAATCACTTTTAAGGTAGTCAATGAAATCTAGTGAAGCTTTGTTTTCCGCTGCTCGCGCGAGCAACACGCTATCTTGCGTGATAGCGTCATGATACTCACTAGGTACAAGCCAGTAGTTTGTCATCTCGCCGTTGTTTCCATTGCCTAATTGAGAATAAGAAACGAAACCGATATCCGCATTACCAGTAAAAACGAACTGGTAAGTTTGAGATATATTTTCACCTTGTACGAGTTTACTTTTTAACCGCTCCCAAAAGCCCATCGATTCCAAACTTTGCTTAGCTGCCAAGCCATAAGGTGCTAGACGTGGATTGGCTATAGCGATGGCACTGAATTCATTATTCAGTAGGGCTTCCTCACTATCGACCTTAACTACAGCCTTGTTGCTCCATAATGCTAATCTACCAATTGCATAGGTCATTTGTGAACCGGGGACCCCATACCCATCTTCAATCAGGGCCGCTGGCTTCACCGAATCTGCTGACAGGAAGATGTCGAATGGCGCTCCATTCGATATCTGGGCAAACAAGCGTCCAGATGATCCGTATACCACACGCAACTTATGTGTGCTGTTAGCTTCAAATTCCTCTACTAAAGCTGTCATTGGCTGAATGAAATTGGAGGCAACGGCAATAGTGGCCTCCTCTGCTGTGGCCCGATAGCCCACTGAAAATAGGCATAGTTGAATAAAAACCTGGATAAATAGTTTTATGAGAAGTGATGTCCTAATTACCGCCATACAAAGCCTACCTCAGTGCGGCTCAATCAAGCGTTATATAATAGGTTATATAACGCTAATGCTCAAATTTGAATGACTTGGCGGCCAATACACCTCTTAAATGGCTTATACTGATGCGCTAAACAAGTAATATAGAAAACTTGGCAACCTATCTGGCAACTTACCCAACAGCTTACTTAGCAACACAAGAAGAACATTATGGAAAAAATAAGCAGAGGCAATTTACACCCGGCTCGAACTCTTAACTTGCTATCTTCTCAAGAAATCAGAGGCCTTATGTCATCTGAGTATGAAGTTAAAAACCTGTTCAGAGAGTGTGCATTGGCAGTACTTAATACGGGTAACGACCAAGACGACGTAACTAAACTGTTAGAAGCCTTTCAGGACTTTGAAATAGAAGTCACCCCAAAATCTCGCGGCCCAATGATGTCTGTAAAGAATGCACCTGCCTCTGCTTTTGTGGATGGCAATATGATTAGAGGAATTCAGGAGCACCTATTTTCAGTATTGCGAGATATCGTTTATGTGAATTATTCCTCCATTGGCAATTATGATTTTGCAAGCAGGCGCGGAATAACCGATGCCATCTTCGACATATTACGAAACGCAGATATCGTAAAACCTAACCTTAAGCCTGACCTGGTAGTTTGCTGGGGAGGGCACTCAATCGGGCGGACAGAATACGATTTCACCAAAGAAGTTGGCTACCAACTCGGCCTTAGGGGCCTTAACATTGCTACGGGATGCGGACCCGGTGCTATGAAAGGGCCAATGAAAGGCGCCGCGATTGGGCACGCCAAACAGCAGCAGAGATTGCGACGATATATCGGAATTACCGAACCCGGTATTATTGCCGCAGAAGCACCAAATCCTATTGTTACTGAACTAGTGATTTTGCCCGATATAGAAAAACGTTTAGAAGCATTTGTGAGGCTCGCTCATTGCATTATAGTGTTCCCTGGTGGCGCCGGAACCGCTGAAGAACTGCTTTATATTCTTAGTATACTGATGCACGAACATAACAATGACCATCCCTATGGCTTAATATTAGCGGCCCCCGAAAAGAGCAGTGAATACTTCCAAGTATTGGACCAGTTTATCCAGGACACGCTTGGTACGGAAGCTACAAAGCACTACGAAATCATAGTGGGTGACAGTGAAACAATTGCTCGCAGGGCAAAGAGCCATGTCACAGACATTAGAAAACATCGCATGAAAAGCGATGCGGCCTATGGCTTTAATTGGGAGCTTTTCATCCCTTCGGAATTACAGGCCCCCTTCCACCCCACTCACGAAAATATGGCATCACTAGAGCTAACTAAAGACATAAGTCCTTATCAGCTTGCCTCAAACTTGAGAAAGGCTTTTTCTGGAATTGTTGCTGGTAACGTCAAATCATTTGGAGTTAAACAGATAAAAGAACACGGGCCGTATCAAATGCAAGGAGACCCAAGCATCATGCAGAAATTGGAAGACTTACTAGAATCTTTTGTAATTCAAAAACGTATGAAAATTGATTATGTGAATTACACTCCTTGTTGGTCTATTAAAGAATAAATAAAACACAGGACAAACAGCGAAAATGGAAGGAAGGTGAGATAGCGTCTCCGCAAACCTTCCTCCATAAGAAGATTTACGGCGAAATGCCTCGTAGTACCACTATTATTTTGACGATTAAACTATTGATGGCATTTATGTGAATTGCACTAAGCAAGTTTATAAAGCCAGATCACGCGGCTTCACTGAAATTGAGTTAATGATAGCTACTGCCATCTAGCTGCTAGCGATTACGTCATTGGTTGATTGCCTAACCGTGCACATACCTGCCGATTTGAGTGAACTTGCTGTTGGTCATAACGATAAGAATAATGGACACCCCTGATGACAGATAGCACCTTTCACAAAACCTATTCCATCATAACTGTTAGCTCATTATTTTTTGTCATACTGTGCGGGCAGATTTCCTTTGCCCAAGTAACCGAAACCCAAGGACAAACTGATAGTGCGGCCTTCTATACGATAGCCGTCCCCGATGGCTGGCAGGCCAGCGATGGACTGGTCATTTGGAATCATGGCTATACCGGCTATATGCAAAAAGAACCTGAACCCAAGCCTTCCCTCGGCCCTCTAGAGTCACTAGTTCTTGAACAAGGGTTTGCCCTCGCCGCCTCAAGCTTTAATCAAACAGGCTGGGCGGTCTTTAACTCTCACATAGATAATCAGCAACTTTATGAAAGGTTCGTAGAGTTGTATCAAACTCCAGAAAAGCTCTATATTCAAGGCGCGTCTATGGGCGGAATAGTTAGCTTACGAGACCTTGAAGCGAACCTGCTTCCTGCTATAGAGGGCTCGCTGCTAATGTGCGGCGCGGTCGGTGGCGCTGAAAACTGGTATAACGCATTCGATCTACGGATGATTTATGAAGCGGTATGTGGTCAGGTATCTGGAGCCGGTCTGCCTTCCAATAAATGGTATGAAGAGCCCCCCTTACTTTCAGGCGAGTTGGATTTTTTAGACTCCTTGTCCAAATGCGTAGGGGTTTTTCCAGATCAGTTAGTCTCCCCTACAATTGCTGATGCCATTCGCAGCAGCGGGCAGAAAGAGAGATTGAATAGAATATTGGATTTAAGCAAGGTGAGTAAGGAGTTTTTGCTTATTGATCTGGGCTATTCCGTATTCGAAATTCCAAGCCTTATTAGTGACCCTAAGAAACTAAACGGCTTAAGACCTTTTGATAATACCGGTGTTGATTATGGTGATGACGACATTAATGTTCGAATTCAACGCAGCGCCGCCCTGCCCTCATCAAGGCATGCATTTCTAAATAACTACACACCTAAAGGCAATGTAGGCTCTGCCAAGATAGTATCGATTCATACTTCGGGAGATGATTTGGTAAAAGTAGAGAATCAACTCACTCTCTCTAAACTATTTCCAGACACATCGATAACTTTGGCGGTTGTGGTGGAGGAAGAACCGAGCCACTGCGCATTCAATGACAACGAAGTGATTGCTGCTTGGAATAAACTGCTCAGCTGGACTGAGGGCGAATCACAACCATCAGCAAGCGACTTGCAGCAAGAATGCTTGAACCAAGCCCCCAACCCTAACCTTTGCCGCTATGACCCGAATTTTCAATTCGACGAAAACATTCTCAGTTTCCCTCGCAACAATCGGGCTGCGGTACTTGGTGATAATAAATTTGATGTAAGCTCGGGGACACTTTCGATAAATTCAATGAGCTTGTCCGGAGACAGCTACAGCAACAATGGTAACTATGCGATAACTTTGCAGCCTCCATCAAACACTTCTCCCTTGTTCACTATTAGCCGTATCGAGGCTGTACAAGCGCCTTTAAATTGGCAACATCAAGCTACTTTTTTCTCTGAAGAAGCCCTTCTTTATCTGCCAAATTTGCGAGTCACCCCCGCTGGCACCGACTTGGAGAGCTACGATGTCTACTTGCGATATGACCGTTTAGGACAAGATGAACTCGAAGTCATTGAATTTGAAATCTCACCTCCTTGATTCCCCAAAACGGCTATCACGGCCAGCTAAAATGCTAATTTTTAATGACGATAAAAACCAAGCGTTATTTGGACAAGCCCGCGGCTTCTTCCATTTCTAGCCTGCGGGCCCCCGCTAGAATACCAGGCATTGCATAGTTTCCTTCGTGACATGCGTATTCGTATAATCCATCTTCAGTGGCATAAAAACTTAACTCGGCAGTCCAAGGTTGGCTGTAAATATTGCTATCTTCGACAGTAAATTGATAAAAAATCTCATTATCTGAGTAGCGACTAAAGCGTTCGGTAATCAATCCTTCCTTGGTAATGGGTACAGAACTTTGACCTAGTTGCAGAGGATGAATGTTTACGGTTTCCACAACAAGCTGATCATTTTCGTACCAACCGACAGAATCACCAAACCACGGTTCCAAGGATGCTGGTCGTCGACCCGCTCTGGCTTGTTCCGGTGAATCAAAAACCGGAACGATGCGGGCATCATGTACCATTTCCGCCAAAATCATGACGTAGTCGTCTGTTTGTACAAATTGATAAGTATTGTTGTACAACGCACCCATCATGCCGGGTCCAGCCTTATTGCCAAACCCCAACAGGCAGCGTTCAGCATTAGGTATGGCTTCGGGGCCTCGAGCATCACCAAAACCGGTTGCATAGCGGGAACCAAAATTTCGTCGTTCAAAGTCGTACTGCGGATTACTCAACCGTGGCACTCGCCCATTTTCTGGGTTAACCACATAAGATGTGCGAAACTCACCCTTAATCAACGCCAGATTAGACCCTGGCTCAACCCAGAAATTATTATAGGCTCGAACACCAAAGTCATCCGCCGATGCTGAAGGTGTGTTGTTGATACCATCCCCTTCATCTAACCCACCCTCAATTCCAGCGATTGGCGTTCGTGCAGCAATAACTTGTGCTTGCTCAGCAGAAACAATCAGGGATTCCACTCCGTCTGGACGAGAAAGCTTGGTTAACGATGCATTCGTCCAGATGCCCCCCAAGTCAGGCCGCTCAGCGCTCTGAGCTATTGCGGAAGAATAAATCGCTGAAGATACAATCACAGTGGCGCCGATCCGCGCAGCCTTCTTTAACAAGTTGCTCATTCACTACCTCCTGGAGACTTATTCTCCAGTTATATTGTAAATTCATCCCACTGTTAGGCTGGCCATGCTGGCGGAGCACTCGTATAGGATATTAATAATCTCGACTCGATTTCTACCCAGTCTCTACTAGGTATGAAACACACAGTCTAATAGCTAAACTGTGCGTCTGACCTACAGTCCTGATCTTATAGTATTTTCAGGGCCTCATGTAGATAATTAGAATGATAGGTATGTGGAGCCCCGGGTTTAGCTTACTATCTAAGCCAAAATGGATTAGCCTCTTACTACTGTTAAATCACTGATATGCAGGCTTCAATTAGCTTCGATAAAAAATACCCTAACCTTATAAGCTCTTAAGAGGTGTTAGTGAAAAGCATTGATCGGAAAACACAGTTTGCTCACCACCAAAGCTTTAAAGGCTTAAGTCGAAGAACATTCATTCTAGGGCTTTCAGCAGCGCCGTTGATACACTCACTTAGCCTCAGCGGCAGTGCTAGCGGTTTTGATAAAAACAACATCAAAGCGATCACCTTCGACGTGTTCGGCACCGTGGTGGATTGGAGAGGATCAATTATCCGAGAAGGTCAACTGCTTTCCTCTAGAAAGGGCTATGACGTCAACTCAGGCAAAATCGACTCACGCAAAGCTGACTGGGGTGAAGTTGACTTCGATAAAGCTGAGTCGGATAAAGCACAGTGGGATAAAGTTGACTGGGGTAGATTTGCTGATGCCTGGCGTTCAGGTTATGGACCCGCCATGAACAAGGTGCGCACCGGAGAAATGCCTTGGACAACCATCGATGCCTTGCATCGGCTTATCCTAGATGAACTTATAATAGAGTTTGGCCTCCCTAATTTATCAGAAACCGAGCGCGTTAAATTCAATAGAGCCTGGCACAGACTAAGCCCTTGGCAAGATACCGTCGTCGGTCTGGAAAGATTAAAATCTCAATACATCATTACTACCTTATCCAATGGTAATGTGTCATTACTCATCAATATGTCTAAAAACGCAGGTCTTCCATGGGATGCAGTTTTATCCGCCGAACTTGCTGGCCACTACAAGCCGGACCCAAGAGCCTATCTGAAAGCAGCAGAACTGTTAGATCTAGAGCCTCAGCAAATATTAATGGTGGCAACTCATCCAAGTGATTTACGAGCCGCAGCTAAAACCGGTTTACGCACAGCGTACGTAATCCGGCCGCTAGAACGAGGCCCGAACAAACCCGTTAATAGAAACCCGGAAGGCAATTTTGATATCATCGCTGAGGATTTCCTCGATCTAGCTCAGCAATTGGGCGCCTAAAAGGCATAATACGCAAGTCCTGAGGCGTTACATTAGAGAAAAGCCTCTTAATCAGATCTGCGCTAACGTCCTGTTCTCGCCAATACTATTGCTCATCACGCTGTTTTTTTATCCTCAGTGGCGCAGGTGTCCCTCATGCCCTGTGCTGCGCTAATCTTCTCTGTTGACTCTCGCCATTCCCGCGCTTTTTATCCCCAACTCAAACTAGAATCACTAGCTCTATTACAAATTGTTATACTTTAAAGCCCCAAAATTGTTTTTCTAGTCCTTAGTTGTGTGCATACTGCGCCTTATGCCCTGCGGTAGCTTGTTCGGTGCACTCAGATGTTTGAACGGAACAGGCATCTAGAAAAATAATAACGGAGCCCAAATTCAATGAAAGCAGTATTTTCCTCACGTAAATTAGGTCTAGCCATTGGCCTGACTGGAATCTTAATAGCAAGCTTAAGCCCCTTAGCAATAGCTCAAAACCAACCCACTACATCAGATGACTCCACCGTTACTTACCCTGCTAGCTTCTTTGCCCAGTTCCAGCCTTATTCTGTCAACGACATGTTGGTTCGTATTCCTGGCATCAACCTCGCCCTTGGCGGAGGCGGTGCCGGTAGCGCAGACGGCAATCGCCGCGGACTTGGCGCTGGCGGTGATCAGGTGCTCATTAACGGGCGCCGCATAGCAGGTAAAGGCAACGAGGGTAACCAGCAGCTTTCTAGGATTCCTGCCACTGAAGTGCAGTATATCGAAATCATTCGCGGCACCTCGGGCGATCTGGACGTACGCGGAGGGACTCAGGTTATCAATATTGTGTTGCTGGAGGCTGAGTCCAGCACCTCCTATGCCTATGAAATCAATATGGACCGGTACCAAGACAGCAAATATCAACCTGGCGGGAAGTTTGCTGCAACAGGCCAAAATGGCGGCTTTAACTATTTTCTCAGCGCCGAGCTTGAGCCTCGTTGGGAGTTTCGTGATGGCTTTGAAACCAGCTTCAATTTAGATAACTCTCGCAACGAAACGGTAGATCGAGACCAAGGTCAAGACGCCTGGCCCACGGCATTTGCCGCAAACTTAGGCTATGAGTTTAACGAGCGCAATATTGTTAACCTGAACTTTCGGCTCACCAATAATGATTTCACTTCCTACGCCGATCGCATCATCACCAACTTTCGAGTAGACCCAGCCACTGTCAACGTAGAGCGTGATGAAATCCCAACAGAAGATAACTCTTGGGAAATTGGCGGTGATTACATGCGCGTGTTCGAAAATGGTAGTCGCTGGCGAACGCTGTTCATTGTCAACGAAGATGAAACCGATGAACGCCGCGATCGTCTTCAAATTGATGGGGCTGCTGTCGCTAAGGATTTATTCCTCGCCAATTATGTGAATACTCAAGAACGTATTATCCGCTCATCCTATGTCTTTAATCTTAGTGACTCGCTCTCCTTGGAAGCGGGTGTCGAACGAGCGCAAACCATATTGGATACCTCTTTACAGCTCGGTCTGCTAGGCACCGATGCAGACGCCCTATCAGGTGACCCACGGTTTGGTGGTCTATCTCCAGTCACCGATGCCAATGGCACAGTAGAAGAACTGCGCTATGAATATTTCGCCATCAACAACTGGCAAATCAATGGACGCATGAGCTTGGAGACAACCCTGTTGTTTGAAGAGAGTGAAATCTCTCAATCCGGTGACATATCAAGGTCCCGTAGCTTCACTTTTTTTAGACCCAGAATCGATTACCGGTTTGATATTACGCCTTCAATCCAGCTTCGAACTACGGTGGAGAAGGATGTGGCTCAGCTCAGTTTTTCTGACTTTACCGCTAGCATCGACTCCTCAGACGATGAGCAGAATGCCTTCGAAGGCAACGCTGATCTCCGCCAGACGCAGTCTTGGCGCTATTCGACTAACTTAGAATACCGCCTACCTAATGACGCCGGTGTGTTGAGTGGCAACCTGTTCTATAACGATTTTGATGACCTTATCGACAACGTAGATGTATCGACAGATACAGATATTTTGGGGGCTAGAGGCAACATCGGCACCGGCGAACAGTACGGTATCAACCTGAATAGCAGTATACGCCTGCTGATGTTTAATCAGCCTAATATGCTTTTTACTGCAGGATTGAATATTGAAGAGTCTACCCTTACCGACCCGTTTTTAAACATTGAACGTGAGCGTTCAATGCGCGGCAATGGTAGTCAATACAGTTTCGGCTTTCGCCACGACATTCCTTCGCTCAATAATATGAACTGGGGATTTAACTATCGCCGTGAGTTTTATAACGATTTCAAAGTATTCGATGTCGATAAGATAGAACGCTACCCAAAATTGGGCTCTATTTCCAGCTGGGCTGAAATTCAAGCATGGGGTGGTTTGGTATACCGCTTCGAATTCCGAGACTCACGAGATCGCTGCCGTATTCGTACACGCTACATTAATGGCACAATTGCGAACGGACAGATTGACGAGATTGAAGACTCCTGTTCCGATGCCGGGCCAGTTCTAGCACTGAAGGTACGCGGTACATTCTGACTTCACAAACAGCCAAAAACTAAGCATGCCTTTATCGTTAATGGACTGCGCGGCTATCAGGGGAACTAAATAATAGATAGATTAATAACACCAACAAGGTTACACAAAACTCTAAAACCAGTAAATGCGATTAACCTATGTTGCTTTTGTGTAAGCTATTCTCTGATATGTCATGCGCAAGATAATTCAATTTCCGAACACGTTGTTGACTTGTCTGCCCTTAAATCGCTGCGCGCGATCAAAGTCGACTCAGTACCTGTAATGAGTGGCATATTGGATGACCCGCAGTGCCAAAAAGCCCGTAAGGTTACTGACGTTTGCCGGATACGGCCTGGCAACGGTAACGAGCCGCCAGAGGCCGCAATTTGACAACGCTTTATAGACCAGTCAGGTACTGACGAACGTCTTGAGCCATCACTTGACGTCTTCTATCGCCTAACTCCTTCATTAAATACCGCGCTAACAGTTAACACCGACCTTTCAGCTACCAAAGTGGCGCTTTTTCGCTGGTAAACGGATAAAAGTAAGCGCCAATCCACCTGAATTCAATCCCGCCACTTCAGCGTGACACTGACTTAGGATGATGTTGAGTTAACCCAAGGTGATTTCGTTACCAAGTTAACCAGCATTAACAGTCGAATTTCATTTTCCTCAACGCTCTATTCGATTAACTGAGCCCAATATGACAGCTTATCTGAACAAGCAGGAGTCAATACGCCGCCACGATGGATTCCCAAGCCCAGGAATGAAGCCTTTATTGTTCTAAATCATAATGTTCAAGATCGCGATAGGGGCAATAGCTTCAACACTATTTTTCCGACTGAGGCCTAAAGTTTCACTATAGATTTAGATTCTGATTGACAAAAAGGATGAAGTAGCGCCAGATGCGCACCGAGTAAGTCGGTCTAAGCAGCCGCTTCTTTGCCCTATTATCTGACCACAGACAAACTGACATTAGTACCTGATAAGTCTTAGAACACAGACTACAGTTTATTTATATATGCGAGCGAAAGCACATGAGCGATAGCCCAGTTGATACAGATTTCGAAATACCCGATGGCTACCAGCTGATCGAATTGACAAGAGAGCCTATAGAGCTTTACAAAGTGCTGAAATTCGAGAACGCAGTCGCCTCCGGCGGAGAGGCCAAAATGGTAATCGGCTCTGGCCTGGTTTTGGTGAATGGACTCGTTGAGACTCAAAAGCGCAAGAAAATTTCAACTGGAGACACAATTGAGTTTGAGGAAAACAAGTATTTTATCAAGCTCTCATCGACGGCTCAAAGCCCCGCGCCAAAGATTCCTAAAAAAATCAAACCTGCCAAAATGAACACCGCATCTAGAAAGCCCATTACTGCTCTGCGCGAAGAAGGAAGGAAATAATGACTGGAAATGATTGTTTACGACGCATTCGTTACATACTAGATCTAGACGACCAGAAAATGATTAGTGTTTTCGCTGAGGCGCAGCACACGGTTACTAGAGAACAGATTAGCGCCTGGCTTAAAAAAGATGATGACCCTGATTATGAGTTATGCAACGACGCAGTGTTCGCGTTATTCCTTAACGGGCTGATCAACTTGAAACGCGGTAAAAAAGATGGCGTTCAAGCTGATCCCGAAAAAAGGCTAACCAACAACACAATATTTAGGAAGTTAAAAATTGCTTTTGATCTTCAAGCAGAAGAAATATTGTCAATATTGGCATTGGCTGATCTACGCATCAGTAAGCATGAACTGTCAGCTTTTTTTCGCAGAGCCGATCATAAACACTATCGAGAGTGTAAAGATCAAATTCTCCGAAACTTTCTAATGGGATTGCAAATTAAGCTTCGTGGCAAAAATGAGACCGAATCTGAAGAGTCAAAAGAATCTGTTTATGATTTGACGTACCAATCAACAAGCACAGACTAGATCTGTGCTTGTAAAAGGACCGCTAAAACGGGCTGTTACTCCATTCTTTGTTGGTACTAGATTGTAAACTTTAAATGCTAAGTGACCCCATCAGCTCTACCATCAACCATTCAGCAGCGCATTAATCTCGAACAGGCAAAAATCAAACTGACGTTTTAATCTTTACACTCCATCGCTTGTGAAATTCTAAGGCGGTGGCGCTGCATTCTCTGCAACCCCTTAAACTCTAAATATTTTCCCGAATCGGCTGTTTTTCTAGGCCAAGATTTCAGCAACGTTCGCTTTTACAGCTTCCAAAAAAAACCCCATCAAGCAGAACTGGATGGGGTTTTTAATATCGATTAGATACTACGTCTCTTCGCTAGCCTCTTGAAACTCAACATGTATCTCTAACTCAATTTCGTCACCAACACCGAAGGAGGTGAACCTATCTAAGCCAAAATCAGAGCGCATAAATTTACCCCCTGCGGAGAAACCCATGGTGTAACTACGTGTTAAGAAATTTCGACCACCACCATTAAAGTTAATTTCAAGCTGCACCGGTGCGGTAACGCCTTTTAGCGTTAAATCACCTTCAAACAGAAAAGTATCTTCATCAACTGTCTCAACTAAAGAGGTCGATCTATAGACAACTTGGGGAAATGTTTCTGCATCAAACCAATTTGACCCAAGCAACTCTTCTGCAAAGGCTTCATTGTTGATATCTAAACCAGCTACATTGATAACAACTTCTAGTGACGAATTTTCAATGTTTTCAGGATCAAAATCCAATGACGCATCGAAGTCATTGAATCGACCAATGAACGTTGAGAATCCAAGGTGGTTAATTTTCCATAATAAAGTGGCATGCTCTGGATCAAGCACATACGCGCCAGACCGTAATTCAGTCACGTCGGTATTAAAATCGGGAGTCAGCAATCTATCACACGATGCCAAGAAACCCGCACAAGCCATAATGAGTCCAAACTGACAAACTTTTTTAGATGATCTGTAAAACATTGAAATAACCTATTAATGTAAACTTAACTAATTATTGAGAAACAGCGCGCACATCAACCTTGATAGTCACTTCATTAGGAATCTCACCTGTGCCAGCCCAGTATCCTTGGCCTACACCATATTCGAGACGGTTAATTGTGACTTCACTGGTAAGGTGAAAACTTAGCTTGCCACCTTCCATGTCGACGTCTAGGTTAAACGGGAAGCTCATTGGATTGGTTTGATCACGAATTGTCAAAGTGCCTTCGGATACAAATGAGCTCAATGACTCTAAGCTGCAGCTCTGCGCTTTAAAGCTCGCCGTGGGCCACTGGTCGACATCGAATAACTCATAGTCATGCAAATAATCCAAAGCTTCAGGGGAGTCAATGTTAATGTCAGCAATTGGAATCGTCACTTGAAAATCACAAGCGGCAGGGTTCATAGGATCGATATTGAATATCCCTTCTACATTTTTAAACTCACCCTCGTAAGGGTCGCCACCAAAAGTATATTCAAAAATAACACTAGACTGTTCAGAGTCGAGCACCCAAGTAGCTGCCTGTACCGGTAAAGTAACTATTAGGATGAGCGGCGCTAAAGCCACTCGGTATAACAAAGTTCGCATAGTAAAAATCTCTCTATTAAAAAATTATGGTAGTGCGTAAGCTACGATTTCCGCAGCGGAGCCGCTGCCACTAACAGTCATAACTAGATACTGTTTGCCATCATGCTCATACGTCATAGGCACGCCGGTTTGCGTATTGGGCAAGTCGATCTCGGCAATTATATCGCCAGTCAACTTATCATGAGCCCGCAGCGTAGGTCCGCCGCCCACGCCTTCACCGATGAACAATAACGTCTTAGTCACCAGCAATCCCGAACGTGTAGCAACACCCGTGCGAGGTATATCAAGACCGGCTAAGGCCGCATTATTAGCAATACGATCTGGCGTATCGGCGTTAGCTACCTGAAATACGTGCTCGCCACTGTTCATATCAATTGCGGTTACGCGGCCATAAGGAGGCTTAACCAAAGGTAGGCCTTTGATGCGTGGTACTCGCACACCATAGGACTGACTAAAATCGACGTCAGAATTATCGTCTTTAGCAACTGATAATAACGCTGCATTTGTTCGCGAAGGAATATACAAAATACCTGACTCAGGATCCAGTGCAGAACCCTCCCAGTTAGCGCCACCGATTGCATCCGGCAAGCTCAATGTTCCAACTGTGCCGTCAGCAGCATTTGCCTGCGATGGCGGCGCATAAACATTTGAGCTAGTTCGGAAACGTTGAATAGCTTCTAAAGCCAGTCCGCGAAGCTCAGGGGTGAAGTCAATCAAATCATCCTCAGTAACACCCTGACGATCAAACGGCGCAGGTTTAGTGGGGATCGGCTGTGTTGGTGAATACCACTCACCAGGGACATCACCTGCAGGTACCGGCAATTCCTCTATCGGCCATATTGGCTCCCCTGTCTCACGGTCAAAAGTATAAACCCAAGACTGCTTGGTCACTTGCATGAGCACTTTGCGGCCATTAGGTAGATCGGCTAGGACTGGTGCAGAGGGGTTATCCCAATCCCAGATATCGTGATGAATTAACTGATAATGCCACTTGCGCTCACCAGTGGTGATATCAAGTGCCACCACGCTATTAGCAAATAAATTATTTCCAGGACGGTCACCACCGAAGCGGTCGCCTGTGGCTGATTCTGTAGGCAAATACACATGGTTGAGCTCTGGATCGCCGGACATAGGCGCCCAAACACCGCCATTACCAGCTATCTCAGCTCCGCCATCTAGCCAGGACTCATAACCATAGTCGCCTCGCTGTGGAATAGTGCGAAAAGTCCATAACTTCTCACCCGTACGTACATCAAAGGCACGAACATCGCCTTTGACATTGAATTTCGAAGGGGGGCGCATGGACACTTTATGCGCTGGACCGACTACCGCAACATTGTTCATCACAAAAGGAGGCATCGAGGAGCCGATATCAACATCTTCGCGGCCTTCACCAAGTCTAAGCCCTTCAAACATATCTACTTGGCCATTGTCGCCGAAATCTGGATCTGGAATACCTGTTTTAGCATCAAGTGATATCAGGAAAAAGCCCGGAGTGATCATTAAAATACGAGTCTCGTCTCCGTCACGCCAGAATGACAAACCTCGGCCAGAGCCTTTGCGTGGCGCCGCATCAAATCTTGCACCTTCATCAGGGCGCCATAACCAAAGCATCTGACCCGTACTAGCGTCCAAGGCCGCAACATTTCTGGTAGCCCCCAACGTTGTATACAAAACACCGCCAACCTCTAGAGGTGTAAACGTGGCATTAGACTCAGGTGTTGGGCCAAAGTTGGCCGTTGAAAAGCGCCATGCGATCTCTAATGAACCGACGTTTTCAGCGTCGATCTGATCCAACGGCGAATAACGCTGCGCCCCCATGTTGCCGCCATAATCGGGCCAATCGCCGGCGTACACGTCCGTGCCGGACTGACTCATGGCAGCTGGGGCAAGTGCAAGGATTCCTGCACTCAATATAAACGAAGAAACCAACCGTTTTGTTGTGATCATTTTAGACTCTCCAGAGTTTAATTCTTTGTTCTCGCCTACTCTTTAATGAGCCGGTCGTGCTGCCTAGCTACTGACGTGACACCAAGTTGGGATGATCAAGGCGCACGTGGCATTCGCAAAATATCGAGCAGGAGGGAAGGATAAGCAATCTATCGCTCACAAGCAAGCCTTTAGCTTTTGAGCTTGCAAAAAACTCATAGCAATATCAATCGCTTAGCTCCAAATTAAGGCGCGTTTTTGTAATTTTTTGTAACGCCAAATATAGCGACCCGCATCTTCGAAACCTGAAACTTGCTAGCCTTGCTGCTGTGAACTGATAACAGTGCAATTCAATTTGACATTATACACCGAAAAATCCCCCCAACTTAACTCCCAACGCGACCATAAAGCTAAAACCACCCCCTGGCACTTCTTCCACCTCTAACTCATAGCATAACGACAATGACTATGAAAAAAGTTCGAGTGACAGCTCAACATCTCGCTCCAAGCGGCTCTTTGTTCCTATGGCTGGGCATTCCGTAGACTGTGAGATAGACTTAAACGATTAAACTTATACCAACCGCATATCACGGAGATCACTATGACAATGCCATTTTTAAGGAAGCTAATACTTGGGACCACGATAGGCCTTTTTACACAATTTACTTTAGCTCAAGGTGACGCCGATACTGAAGCCTTAAAGCAAATTGCTGGCATAGTTGCCGGCCTCAATCATTTTCCTTCGGATGCGGACATGAACACTTTAGAAGAAATAATGAGCGGCGGTGAGATTTCACAGACAGTCCTGATAATGGCAGACACTGTAGCCAATATTGAACACGCAGCTAACGAGGGAGGCAAAGGCGCCATGGCCGCTATCCAAGCCAGTGCACAAGCGTCCGAGGCGGCAAAGGTGCTTGCAGAAGTGATTGAAAATTTGAGTCATACCGCCAGTGCGGATGCCAAAAAAATGCTGGCCCAAGCGTTTCCATAGTCAGGACCTCATTCCAAACCATTTCTAAAGCTTGGCCTGCAGGCAGAATCCAGTAGCATTTACTACTCGCAGGCAAATGCCACACCCCGCAACCCCAAATTTCTTAAGAATCAGAGCCCTCGGAATGGCCTCCCTCTCTTCGCCACTGAGCTAGTCGATTTATAACATCCCGCTTGCCGCAGACACGAATTAGTTAGAGGGTTGACCATGCCCCGAGCCAGCGCTCATGGCCACTAATAGCATTGAATATTTGCGTCACGAGGTGGCTTTTTCTAATTCAATAGCTTATTACTATAACCGCCGATCCAAGCCCATTGAAGCGAAAAAAAGAATTAGTAGGCCTCGGTTATATTTCCGAGTGTAACGCTACAACATCAAGAATCGAGGTCAGTAGTGATGCCCTCATTGGCGGCCTACATTGACTGTCTATATTCAGATCCGGTTGGCAGCATGTAAGAAGCAGTTTTCTTGTCGGAGTTTTAACTACCCTGCCGACTACAAGCTCAGAATAGAATATACTTTCAATGTTTCCAATTTTGCAGGATCACTAACACCATGGGCAGAGCATACCAAAATCGCAAAGAATCAATGGCCAAAACGGCGGATTCTAAAACCAAGGTTTACAGCAAGTATGGCCGAGAGATTTATGTAACAGCAAAATCTGGCGGCACCGATCCCGCAGGAAACCTTAGCCTGCGGGGGCTGATTGAACGAGCCAAGAAAGATCAAGTTCCCACCCATGTTATCGACAAAGCTCTAGAAAAAGCATCGGGAGTTGGAGGCGAGGACTTTTCCTTGGCACGCTACGAAGGATTTGGTCCCTCTGGCAGCATGCTGATTGTTGATTGTTTAACAGACAACCCTAACCGAACATTTGGCGACGTCAGGCAGTGCTTCGTAAAAACCAAATCAAAAATTGGAACACCGGGCAATGTTAGTCATTTGTTCGATCACTGCGCCATTCTTAAACTAAAAGCCGACGACGAAGAAGCAGTGCTCGAAGCATTGCTCGAAGCTGACGTCGACGTGGTCGACATTGAAAGTGAAGATGGATTTATCACCGCGTTTACGCCCAACACAGATTATGGCTCCGCCCGCCAAGCACTTTGCAATAGGTTTGGCGGCGACAAAGGGGAAATCGACTTTGACACCGATGTCATTCAGTTTTTACCGCAGGCGACCCTCAAGTTAACCGGCGAAGACGTTGGTGTTTTTGAAAAGCTTATTGATATGCTAAATGACTTAGACGACGTCCAAAATATTTATCATAATGTCGAAGCATAGAAATGAAATCTGTAATCTTTGACACCGACATAGGCATCGATGATGCCATGGCGCTGTTATTCGCCCACTATGCAACAAATGTCTCCATCCGCGCCATCACAACCAAATATGGAAACGCCAGCGTTAAAGACACTACCCGAAATGCCCTGCTGATTAAGGAAATGTTTGCCATCAGCGCGCCGGTATACCAAGGCGCGTCGGAGCCAATATCGATCAGATTAGGAAAAGGCTATCCCTCACATGTACACGGTAAAAATGGCTTAGGGGACATCCAATTCGATAAACCCCAGCTTCAGACCGAAACATGGTCAGCAGCTCGAGCCTTAGTTGAAATAAGCAAGGAAGGCGAGGAGAAAGTTTCAATTATTGCTGTCGGCGGACTTACAAATATCGCTGTAGCAATAGCGCTTGATCCTACGTTCCCCTCAAGAGTTGGAGAGCTCATAGTTATGGGAGGCGCTTTTGGCTACAACCAGCACACCGGCAATGTATCCCCCAATGCGGAAGCCAATATAGCGAGCGACCCGTTAGCTGCGGACATTGTTTTTACTAGCGACATACCGACAGTAATTGTTGGCTTGGACGTTACCCAAGAAGTCATTATGAGCAGTTTATTTATTCAGTCATTGGCTAAAAAAGGAGGCCAAGCTGGGCAGTTTATAAAAAAAATCAGCAAACACTACTTCAATTTTTACCATAGCATAAGCGGCAAAAATGAATGCCCACTGCATGACTCCTGTGCAGTCGCCTACCTTCTCAACCCTGACTTATTTACAACAATACGTCAGCCAGTGAGAGTGGTCACCGAGGGCATTGCTTTAGGACAAACTATTCACGGCAATAGTCTGCGGACTTATGTGCCTGATGCTTGGGACAATGGAGCGGACTGCACGATTTGTACGCAGGTAAACGCCCCCGCTGTCCTAGCCTTGTATCAATCCACGCTTGCCTTAGCTGGACTAAATTATAAATAAAAGGAGCAAATCAGCCTTGCACCCAATTTGGGTTATTGGAAGTATCAACACCGACATGGTGGTCAAGGCTAAAACCCTGCCGCGTCCAGGCCAGACCCTTGTAGGGGGTAAATTCCTTATGAATTCTGGTGGCAAAGGGGCGAATCAGGCCGTGGCAGCCGCTCGCCTTGGCGCGCAAGTTTCACTGCTTGGGTGTATCGGCCAAGATAATTTTGGCGACGATGCCATAACACGGCTAGAGCAAGAAAAAGTTGATTGCAGCCTTGTCAGTAGAAGTAAAACTCAGCCTTCGGGGGTTGCGCTAATTAGCGTAGATTGCGCTGGAGAGAATCAAATCACGGTAGCACCTGGGGCAAACCAGTGTGTGAGTGAGCAGCAGGTGGAATTGGCTTTTGATGCCATGGTAAGCGACAGTTTGATACTGCTGCAACTGGAAATCCCCCTGCCTGCCGTAGCCCGTGCCGTTGATTTAGCCCGCGCACATAATTGCCGAGCGATCATAGACCCTGCCCCCGCTCAAAGTTTATCTGAACAGATACTGCAAAATCTCTATTTGATTACTCCCAATGAGTCAGAGGCTGAAACTCTAACAGGTATTAAAGTCGACTCTCCAGAATCCGCTGAAAACGCAGCTGATTTTTTATTGAAGGCGGGCGTGTTAAACGTTGCACTAACGATGGGCTGCAAGGGAGTGCTTTTAGCTAATAGCGAAGGCTGCGAGGTAATTCCTGCAACAACAGTAAAAGCTATCGACACTACAGCGGCCGGCGATTGTTTTAATGGCTCACTCGCGGTGGCGTTAGCCAGTAAGGAGACTTTGCGCGAAGCAGTGATTTTCGCGGCCCGAGCGGCCTCAATTTCAGTTACACGAATAGGGGCTCAAGATTCGATGCCACTTCAGCATGAGCTCTAATCATAAAAAAAGCCCGCTATAGCAGGCTTCATATCTAAGTTGTAGCAAAATACGAGGACTTTGCTGACTCAATATCCAGCAAAAGGTCAGCTCAGCTTTTTGATATAAACGTAATTCCCAAGAGAATAGACAGTTCCTACGCTGTCTTGGATTATCCAGCCAAGCTTTTCATGAGTTTCCTCCCGGTGTGGGGCATTAACAACTTTCCCCACCAATGGATCGACTCCTTTACCGAAGACAACTTCAACTTGGTCGCCACGAATGATTTGTCCAACGGACATAGGCATATTCCTCTCTTTCAAATTCAGCTTTTAAACACAGCTTTTAATTTAGCACTTAAGAGATTTCGGTCAAAGCAATTAACGCTGCAGCTATCTGGGCACACTGCGTGCTTTAGACTGGGCGCTGGCGCCCATGCTTTCCCGCAACCTATCTTTAATCTTTATCTGACGGTTCTAACCCTTTCTCAACCTCTCTCAGCCTTTTAAGCGGGACCAGCCCGCACTTACGTATCTAGAGCGTAAGTGCGGGTCAGTTTCGTTTCAAAGGCTAAAACAAATCAGCCAGCAGTAGGAAACTGATAATCCTCAAATGTCTTACGCAGCCCGAGCTTATTAAGCTTACCTGTCGCGGTATGCGGCAACTCATCAACAAATACTACATCGTCAGGCATAGCCATTTTGTGTAATTTGTCTTTTAAAAACTCTAAGACATCATTCCTTGTAAGAGATTTACCCTCTTGCACTACCACGATAAGCAGTGGCCTCTCGGTCCATTTAGGATGAGTTCGCCCTATCACTGCGGCTTCCGCTATGTCCGCGTGGTTAACCGCAGCATTCTCAATTTCGATAGAACTGATCCACTCACCACCGGACTTAATAACATCTTTAGTGCGGTCGGTAATCTGCAAATAGCCTTCAGCATTAATCGTTGCCACGTCACCGGTTTCGAACCAACCCTTTTCATCTACTGGGCAACCCTCTGCCCCTGGCACTTCGGATAGACCGTAATAGCCTTTAGCTACCCAAGGACCGCGAACTTTAAGTGCGCCAAATGCCACACCGTCCCAAGGCAAATCTTCATTATTTTCGTCAACGATGCACATTTCGATGCCAAATACGCCTCTGCCTTGCAGACACTGAAGATCAGTTATTTCAGACGTACTTAAATTTTCCATACCTTTCTTCAAACTAAATATTGTGCCTAAAGGGCTAGTTTCTGTCATCCCCCAGCCTTGAACGACTATGGCATTATGCTGCTCTCTAAATCGTTCAACAATGATTCTGGGACAAGCAGCCCCTCCCACGCTCACCCGCTCCAAACTTGGAACTGTTTTATTATTTGCCTCTAAGTAGTCCAAAAGTGCCAACCAGATAGTCGGTACGCCCGAGCTAAAAGTCACTTCTTCCTCAACCATGAGAGAGTGTAAAGTTTCTCCGTCAGCCATTTTTGGACCAGGCAGCACTAACTTCGTCCCCACCATAAGAGCCGCATATGGAGCGCCCCAAGCGTTAACATGAAACATAGGCACTACCGGCAAGCTGGTTACCATGTTCGACGCTCCAGTTACATCAGGGAGCGCGCCGGCAAGAGCGTGTAATAATGTGGAACGGTGGCTATACACCACTCCCTTAGGATTACCTGTAGTACCGGAGGTATAGCACATGCCGCTAGCTGTATTCTCATCGAACTCCGGCCAAGCAAAATCATCGGATTGGGCGCTGAGTAACTCTTCATAGCAAAGCACGTTAGGAAGGCTGGAGTTCGGCATATTTGCCTTATCAGTCAACACAATTATCGCCTCTACGCCGGTCAAGTGATCTTTTAGCGCTTCTATTAGCGGCATTACCAGTACGTCCGCAAAAAGAAACCTATCTTGTGCGTGGTTAATTATATAAGCCACTTGCTCTGGGAAAAGTTTTGGGTTGATGGTGTGACAAACCATACCGCTACATGAAACACCGTAATACAGCTCCATATGGCGATAATCGTTCCACGCTAAAGTGCCTATCCTATCGCCGAAATTAGCGCCTAAAGAATTCAACACGTTAGCTAATTGCCGGCACCTTGCTGCAAAAGTTTTGTAATTCTGCCTGTGGCGCGGGTTATCTATTGTCACCGAGACCATTTCTGTAGTCGGGAAATTTTTCTCAGCATGTGTGAGTATCGACGAGATCATTAACTGGGAATTCATCATAGAAGCTTGCATAGTTTCTCCTTTAATTTGCGAGCTTAGCTCGTCATCATCTTCTTGTTTTGGCACTAGCGCACTTTCCTGCATTTAGGTGCCGTATAGCATATTAACTAAGGTTTTCGCCCTAACTTCTGATTTCAAACTTGGCCCATGTACCGCCTAATCTGTAGCCATAACATACTACACAATTGGCTAGTTTATCCCAATTAAAACAAGGATCTCCTTTCGAGTGAACCTGATATACCGGCGCTCGCCGTTAATCATTCAGGTTAAAGAAGATCAATACGCTCGGCCTCCAACTTCCTCGTGTTTCCGATCATGTTATAAAGCTTTTTAGCGCTAATCTTGACTTATTCATAAGTTGTATCAGAACAGGGGTGCACTTATACAATGCAACAAAAAACCGCAAGCGTGAGAAAAATATGAAAATCACTATTAGCCTATAAGATGGTGTCCCCATTTACAGGCAAATCGCAAATCAAATCCGCTATATGGTGACTTCCGGTATTTTGATACCAGGAGAAGAAATATCTCCAACTAGAGCGCTCGCGCTAAGTGTTACACCAAACACCGTGGTAAGGGCCTACGCGGCGCTAGCACCTATATTTCAGATGAGCGATCCCCACTGACAGAACAGATGCTATTCAAATCCATGTGGGGTATTGCTCCTCTTTTTGCCTTTAGTCTTTCTTTAGTCACTCTTAGCAAAATTAGGCATGGGTGAGCAACTTCTATAAGTCAGCGACTGACGTTGCTATGAGCCAGCACCCTTTTGCTCCTAAATAGAGCGCTTAGATATACCAAGATTATCGGACCTCTCTCTTAAGCAAAGCTATAAGAAGCACCTTAGAAACTTTCATACACGTCCTTAACGCCCGAAGTCTGCGCAAGATAATTTGCGAAGGCTTCTGAAATATAACGCAAAATGTAAAAGCAACAGACACAAAAAAGACGTGACATCTCTGCCACGCCTTTAAAATTCACTAATCACTTCTAGCCCATTCTGCAAACTTATGCTCCGAACTAACACCACGAGCTACTGCACTAAAACACAATCGGTTTGCACTGGCTAAATGGGAGCAGTTATTTGCTCTTTTTACGCTTCCCCTTACTGGTGTTAGGCGCCACTTTTCCGCTGCTAGGGTTAACCATGAAATTCACGCAGTTTAAACCAAGCGAATTCTCTACGGCAAACTGTAGGCCGCTTCTAATCAGCACACCACAAGCTTGCCAAACCCCTGACGGCAGGCCACTAGGCAACGTGGTATTAAGAATCGTATGAGTTTGCTCGCCGTTAACTTGCAGCGAGTTATGGAACGCAATCACTCCCTCACTGTCAGCCCTGATATCACCCTGAGGTGAAAACGTAAACAGATCGCCAGACGGGAGGATCAAAGCAGCATAAGTATCGAAACTTTGATCACCGGTTATAGTCATCGTCACAAAAAGCGGATCACCGGCAACTAAAACCTCCTGATTAACCTCCATTACAACAGCTTCGCCTATACTCATAGCGGC
This sequence comes from Pseudohongiellaceae bacterium, assembly GCA_047617605.1. Classification (GTDB taxonomy): domain Bacteria; phylum Pseudomonadota; class Gammaproteobacteria; order Pseudomonadales; family Pseudohongiellaceae; genus UBA9145. The sequence goes on from JBLGBJ010000020.1 coordinate 50,601, forward strand.
GCTATTATTAGCCACTAAGGAAAAACTACCTGAATCAAAACCATTGACACCGATAATGATAGTGCCGCGCGCTGTGATGCTGCAGGTTTCGAGGTTGTCACCTGGAGTAAACGGGCGGCAAATGTAATTAGAGTCCGATGGCTGCCCAGACGTACTGACATACAAATCCAAATCTGCAGTCAAACCATAAAGACTCACTTCAGTTACATTAGCAACTTCGTAATAGAGCCATTCGCCGGCGGCCACTGAACCCGTAACAGCCTGACCAATAGTGAGAGCCGTGTTGCCCGCTGGAGTCCCGCTTCCACCACTCACCGTGTCTGATGTGGCCAGGAGTGAGTAACTACCACCTCCAAGAGCATTAATGCCGATATAGCTTATTCCTTCAGGGTCAAGGCTACAGATTTCCTCTGTGGAAGCCCCAGAGAATGGCCGGCAATCATACTGCTCTGTCGTAGGAGTCCCGGCTCGACTAACGTAAAGATCAAGATCTGAGCTGAGATCAAAGAGCTTAACCGAATTAGCACCCGTTACTTGATAATAGACCCACTCTCCAGTCACTGCGTTTGCCGTGACGGTTTGACCGATAGTTAGAGCCGTGCCGCCTCCGTCACTGCCTGAATCTGCTGTTGCGAGGAGTGAATAACTACCTCCTTCGAAAGCTTTAACGCCAATATAACTTGTCCCGCTAGGGTCAAGGCTACAGATCTCCTCAGTGGAACCTGAAGAATAGGGGCGACAATCGTATTGCTCCCCCGCTGGAGTCCCTGTTCGACTGACGTAAAGATCGAGGTCCGCACTTAAATCAAAGAGTTTAATAGACGAGGCACCAGTTACTTCGAAGTACTCCCACGTCCCCGCATCCAACATCCCTGTCGCGGGAACGCCAACGCTTAGTGACAGCGCATTGCTTGTCGGTGTAGCGCCCTGCTGACGAGCAATCAAACTAAAAGTACCAGCGTCTGAAAATGCATTAACACCAATAAAGGTGGTGGCAGAAGCATCATTGATCGGGCAGGTTTCCTCGGTTGTTCCCGATGAGAAAGGTCGACACACATGACTTTCTGCCGTGGGATTCTCCCCCTCACCAATATAAAGATCCAAATCTGCTGACAGATTAAACAAGCTTATCTCTGCCGCACCTGTAACTTGAAAGTAAGTCCAGCCATTAGCCTCTACAGAACCGGTAACGGGAATATCCAATGAAAGGGTCTGGCTGCCATCTCCCGATGAACCACTTCCAGTTTCGCCACCACTGACAGGCGCTGCGTTAGCAACTAGGCTAAAGCTGCCCGCCACCCCCTGTACACCGATAAAAGTTTTCTTTGACGCATCGACATTGCAGGTTTCAGAGGTTGTTCCACCTGAAAATGGTCTGCATTGGTAATTACTTGCCGTTGGCCGAGCAGAATTACCTATATATAAATCTATATCAGCTGACATATTAAATAGGGATATCTCACTCGCCCCGCTTACTTCGTAATAAAGCCACTGACCCGACTCCAGATTGCTGGTCACGGAAGCGCCTAAAGTCAGCGTTTCATTCACTGGACTAGGCTCTGGAACACCCGGCGCCGTAGTCCCGCCGCTCATGGAAAGAGCTGGAGTATTTTCTGCAAAATATTCATGGCTGTCGGCATTGTTGATCGCCTTGTTAGGATCGGTAGCGCCGAGCTGCTTGGCTGAACTCTGACCGTATTGATGGTCGTCAGTGCCGCCAAGGATGGTAAAATGAGAAAGCTCATGGATAATCGTTCCAGCACGAGAATCTGTACCGGTAAGTTCCGCGCCCCAAAACGCAGGGCACAAAAAAACTTCGTAAGGTGAATTACTGTAAACAAACGCAAAAGTGGTACGGCCACATCGTGGCGAACCACAAGAGAATTTTAACGCTTTATTCGCGGTCGCATCTTGAATCGCATTGAAGTGAGTTGATACTGTTGTGTATCTGGACGAAAGATAACTACCAAACCAGGTAGTATAGCGAGTCGCAGCCGCACGCTGACCAACAGTTGTAGAGTTCAGCGCTTCAGCAGCCTCCGTTGCCATGGCTTCCGCCGCGGTTAGTGCCGTGTCAATTTGTGTTTGCTGATCAGCATCACACGAGCTAAATGTCGGTGGCAATTTGGCTTCTATCGCTGCAAAACTTAAGGACTGATAGGCAACCACTTCGTTCGATTGTAGATTTTTCTGAAACCTGTCTGTCACATCAAACTTATATTCGCTCGCATTAGTGGCAACCGGAATTGCGTAGTATTCAACCAAACCATCGAATTGAATTGAGTAATAGCCGACTCGCTCAGTTAAGTAGCCGTGTGAAATATCCAGATCTATAGATATAGAGTCTCCTGCAGAAAGAAGAATATAATCCTCGGCGCTAGCGGCAGCTCTTTTCATATGCCGCTCCCTATAAGGCACTGAAACCAGCTCTTTTTTCCCATCAAAACTGACATCGAAATAATCGTTATTGAAAGCACCTTCTAAAGGGGTGTTCCATGTCAATACTTGAAGATCCTGTTTACTTTCATTTACGAGCGTATAAGCAATCTGAAGGCTATTTGGGTCGGTCACTTTCAATTCAGCTCGCAAAGTATTGGTCTGCGCTTGAACACCTGGACCAATTAGCCAAACAGCTAACAATAGCACCTGTATCACACTGCGCTTGCTGAACTGCTCTAAAAAACCTCCAGCACCACTCTTACAATGGCTAGTGAAGCTTAGTCCCCAAATATCCCCTTGTGTCTTATCATTCATTGCCTGGTACGCTCATGCTGTTGTTTGTTCTAGCTTTGATTGTTGGTGTTACTTTAATCGTGGTTATCTAAATCGCGTCTGCGCACAGCGTGCTGCTTTCACTCCTATTTTTGCCCTACCTTAACTAGCATTGGAGCCAAAGAAGGGGTGGCCACCACAAATTCTTGCCCTTGATTAATGAGGGAAAGGCTGCCAGGCTGATATGTAAGAGAGTAAGCGCCTCTGTTTTCTAAATTATAGCCATTACTGATGTCTAACTTAACTAGTTGTGATGCGCCCGGCTTGATTTCAATGTAGTCACGCGCAGATGGTGCGCTGCGTTTAATCATCGGTCCTATGTATTCGATTTTACGACCGGCACTTTCTATGTAAAATATATCTCGACTAAACGTCCCTTCCCACGGCGTCCCCCAAGGCAAGAAAGACACCGCACTGAGACTGTTGTTGTAAATTTGGAATTCTGCCAACCATCTTTGATCTACTCTCATCGTTGAGCCGATTGTCATCGATAAAGTAAGGGATATTTTTTGATTTTCGACAGTAACAAATTCAGTAATAGATCGTGCCTGGGGCAATCCACAAGAGGACAGTAAAACAATCACTGCAAGGCAACCTAAGTATTTAGAAAACCGATTCAACGAAACCTCCAATACACACTACGACAAATAGGCTCGCCGCATATTGCTCTAATTAGTTTTGCTTCTCGCGTTTGTTATTCAGCAGACCTGGCGGCTGCGTATTCGTTTGGTGCGAGTGTACCAAACTTGTGAATGCGCCCTTGCGTTTTGTCCGCGGGTCGATCCATCGCACTCTCTAAATGAGCGCCTCGCTTCAGTTGAATAAATATACATCAATGAGAACGCAGCGCCAAGCGCAACTCACAGCCTTAAAAAAAGGATTTTCAGTATATTTCCTAACAAGATACAGAACCAAGGTATTTACCCTCATACAGCTAAGAGATTTGGCTCATTCCTCGCCTTGCCATGAGCCATAGTGTTCACTGAAGTAGCCTCTAAGTCATAAATACAGACTATTGCTAGAATATCCAAAAACCCAAAAGGAGTAAATAAGCCTCAGATCGTATCAAAGATGCAGGATTAGCTCTTTATTGCGTCATTAGGTTCTTTTTTTCCTGCGTCATTCTAGTTACCATCCACTCACTAATTTTACTGACCAGGTCCAAACACTATGAGTTCCCCAGTTCCTCTGCAAAATGACAAACATGCCAACCTCAAAACCACCCAATCTGGTGATTACACACGCCATAAAGAAAGGCATCTCATACCCATTATTGCCCAAGACTTCTTCACTTTAGCCGCTGAATTCCCCGTGGTGTTCGTGAAAAACAACGAGGCAGGAGAATTCATTCCCGTGGCTGTCATGAGTCTGCGTGAAGGCCAAAATCTGTACTGTGCAACCGAAGAGTGGCAGGCGCAAGTAGTCCCATTAAGCTTCAACAATGCACCGTTCTCTATTGCGCGCACAGACCCTGAAGGGGAGCAATTTGTAGTACTTATAGATGAAGAAAGCCCAATGCTGGGTGAGACAGATGGCGAGCCATTGTTCAAAGAAGGCGGAGAAAAAACAGAATACCTTGAGAAAAGAATTGAGTCTCTACTTCATGTTGCGCAACAAGTTCAGCAAACTCAAGCTATTTGCAAGCTCTTTGAAGAGAAGAACTTATTCACAACTAACCAGGTTCAGCTTCAGCATCGCCCAGACGGCAAAACTTATAATATCGATGGGATTTATACGATAAACGAAACTGCCTTAAATGAGTTAAGCGACGAAGACGTTTTAGAGCTTCGCAGCAAGGGCTTGTTATCCATGATATATGCCCACCTAACATCTCTTCAGCAGCTTCGCAGACTTTCCAAGATGCAGTACGAAGCAGATAAGGCAGCAGGCGAATACTAGTAGGACTGAGCGTTTACATAATGTTTTGCTTGCCCTGCAGTCAGCAGTTAGTAAGAAAGTGGAAGGTGGGTTAGTGGGCAAGCAAAATACTGTAACAAAATCTCGGTTTGGAGCGACCTGTTGCCAGCAACGCTTTATAAAGCTCAGCTCAAGAATACTTAGCTAACGATTATTAAATACAATCTCTTACCGCTTCAGGTATTTGGGCTGGGCTGGAATTATTAGCCTGCTTCTCACCACCAACCCAACGCTGTATCTGAAGAACACCACTCTTTTCAAATGCAGTAACCTGAGAATCGCTGTGGCAAGTGAGGTCTGACAGCACTAAGACTAAATACTCATCGAAGTTGTCGGGCTTTACCATCACAGTCACATCCTCATTGCCATGACCCAAAGTATCTTAACAGTCAAAACGCTCCTCCCTTCTCTTCGAGTTTGGACAAAGAATGCGCGAGCACATCTCCAAAACTTACTCTGCGCACTCCTTATGGCCCGCTAACTAGCCATAAATGCTAATGTATGGCACCTCCCACCATGACATAGATAGGAATATCGAAAAGATTGCAAAAAATCCAGCGGACTTTTTGGGAGCTTGAAAGCCATCTTTTTTTCTATCGGGAACATGAAATTTATTACCTTTTGCAAACCACGGCTTTAGGTATGCAGGATCTATTGGCGGCAGGTTTTTCATTAACTCGAGATGGGGGGGGGGCGCCGCCGCGCTAAATTCTTTAATTCACTTTTTAGCCGCTGCTTTGTTTAGTCCTAACTAATAGTCCGAAAATCAGGTGACTTTTATAACGCAGTTAGATCGTCCAATTAGATTCG
>JBLGBJ010000021.1:0-49236 GCA_047617605.1 Pseudohongiellaceae bacterium
GATTTGAGATTTGAGATTTGAGATTTGAATTCTGCCCTCCTATCACTAATAAGCAACTTCTTACCTCTTTTCCTCTTAGACGTTATACTTTGGAAAAAGTAACAGTTGAGAGGCCACAATGAGCATCATCTTATCCCGCCCAATATTCGCCGCCCTTTTATTTAGCCTTATCACAACGGCAGTGCACGCTGCTGATTTTTCACGTTCAAGGCCCGAACGACTAGGAATGTCCTCAGAACGTCTCGATCGTTTAGATAGCGTTCTTAAGTCCTACGTTGAGACAAAGCAGCTGGCAGGTCAAGTTGTCCTGGTTCTGCGAAAAGGCAGAATCGCGTATTCCTCTGCCAACGGCATGCAGGATATTGAAGCCGGCATTCCCATGCAGGAAGACTCTATGTTTCGAATCGCCTCACAGACCAAAGCGATTGTGAGCACCGCTATTATGATTCTTCACGAGCGCGGCCAATTAGACATCAGCCATTCTTTAAGCCGTTACATACCGCAGTGGAGCAACATGCAGGTTGCCGTGGCGACAGAAGATGGCGGCTACACGCTCGAACCAGCCGAGCGCGATATCACACTTCGTCATCTGCTAACCCATACCTCAGGCATTAGTTACGGCAGCGGCCCCGCAAAAGAGCTTTGGGAGACAGCAGGCTTTCAAGGATGGTATTTTGCCAATCGCGATGAACCGATAGCAGATTCCATTGCGAGAATGGGGTCTCTGCCTCTGGATGCTCAACCCGGCACAGCGTGGATCTATGGCTACAATACGGACATACTCGGGGTAGTTATCGAAAAAGCTAGCGGTCTCAGCCTTGATGAGTTTTTGCGCACAGAGATTCTAGAACCATTAGGCATGGAGGACACGCATTTCTATTTGCCCGAATCAAAACAGGGCCGTTTAAACACAGTCTATCGACCGCTATCAGGCGGCGGTATTGAAGCTATTCCTGCGACGGACGGAATGCGCAGTCAGGGCATGTATAACAATGGCCCGAGGGTCAGCTTTTCAGGTGGCGCAGGCTTGCTATCCACAGCCGCCGACTATGCCAAGTTCCTACAAATGACGTTAAATGGCGGAGAATTAGACGGCGAGCGTCTCTTGTCACGCAAAACCATCGAGCTGATGACGGCTAACCATTTAGGTGACATTCAGTTTCGCCAAGGCTCAGGCTTTGGCTTAGGGTTTTCCGTTGTAACTGATTTAGGCACCCGCGGCTCATTGGGGTCTGAAGGCGAATATGGCTGGGGCGGCGCTTATCACTCCACTTACTGGGTAGACCCGGTAGAAGAGCTAGTCGTGGTATATTTGACTCAGTTAATCCCAGCCGAAGGAATTGATGACTACAGCAAGCTTCGCAGTGGCATCTATCAAGCGATCATAGATTAAATTATGCACAATTCAGTAAAATTATCGGTACTAGACCAGTCCCCAGTTCGCTCTGGCAGCGATCCTTACTCCGCATTACAAGAAACCATTAGACTGGCTCAACTTACCGACGAGCTAGGCTATTACCGCTATTGGGTAGCTGAACATCACGCCTCTGACGCCCTCGCCGGCTGTTCACCAGAGGTATTGCTGGGGCGCTTAGGTGCGGAAACCAAAAAAATGCGTATCGGTTCTGGGGGCATCATGCTGCCTCATTACAGCCCTTATAAAGTAGCAGAAAACTTTAAACTACTGCAAACCTTGTACCCCGGCAGAGTCGACTTAGGGATAGGTAGAGCGCCAGGCACAGACCCATTCACCGCGGCGGCAATTCGCTACGGCTCCACAGTCGGCCCCGAACATTTCCCTAATATGGTGTTAGATTTACAAGCACTGCTTAATGACACCGACCCCGCAACACCGGGCATGCAAAATGCGCGGGCGTATCCAAAAGTTAAAACTCCGCCAGAGCTGTGGATGCTTGGATCGAGCGAGGACAGCTGCGGTCTTGCCGCCAGCATGGGCCTGCCTTACAACTTCGCTTATTTTATAAACCCCAATATCAGGCCTGATATTTTTGACCACTATCGCAGCCAATTTAGACCGGGGCCTAACTTAGACAAACCCCATAGCTGCCTAGCCATATTTACTATCTGCGCGGACACTGAAGAAGAAGCCATAAAGCTTTCGAGCAGCCGCGACCTCTGGTACATACGCCTACTTCGAGGCAGCCCCGGCCCCTTTCCAAGCGTCGAAGAAGCACTTAGCTACGATGATTATTCTCCAGGTGAATTGCAAGCAATTGCGCAATCTCGGGACAAGCGCATAGTCGGCACACCGGAGCAAGTCTCTGCCAAGCTGAAAAGTTTAGTGGAGCGTTTTAAGCTAGATGAGTTAATGCTAATCACTATCACCCATGACGTGAACGCACGTCGCCACAGCTACCAATTGATAGCCGACGCCTGGTAACTTAGCCCGCTTATGTACCAGTGTTATTGCAAGCGCCTTTTGCTTGAGAATGTTTTATACCTTGCTAAAACAAGCGTTAAGTAACTCAAACAACGTAGGAATATCGCCTTGAAAATATTCAGCCTCTCTGTCTTATTTATCCTATTTCTCCCTCATTCGAGTTTTGCACAGCTAGCAACACCCAATCCCGCCGGTCTCGCCTTTGGCCATGTTCACTTAAACGTCAGTGACATTGAATACCACAAGCGTCTATGGGTGGAACATTTTGGCGGCATAGTCATTGAAAAAGGCCCTCTTACTGCCATCAAACTGCCCAACCTTTTTCTGCTCCTGACTCAAATGGCTCCCACAATGGAATCACAAGCAACGGTGATGGATCACCTAGGCTTTAAGGTTAGAGACATGGATAGGTTTTTGGAAAAGTGGCAAGTAGCGGGTTTTGAGGTCGACGAGGTATTTACCGGCGCGGAAAAACAAACCAATGCTTATATTACACTCCCTGACGGGCTGTATGTTGAACTTCAAGAAGATCAGGCGCTAGCGCAGGAAGTTGCCGGCTATCACCTTCATTACTATCTGCCGGAACACCAAGCTTTGCTGGCTTGGTACACCAATTTGTTTGAGTTAGACATTAAACCTCGGGGCATAATCCTCACCACAACCAATGTACCCGGCTTAAATTTAAGCTTCGCCAACGCTGAGATAAAAAGAAATGCGACGAAAGGCTCTAGCGTCGATCATATTGGTTTCGAGGTGGATGATTTAAACGCCTTTATTAAAACCTTAGAAGCTAAAGGTATCGCTATGAATTCTCCCTATCAGGACATGCCCGCCATTAGACTCAAAGTGGCTTTTTTTACGGATCCGGCAGGCACGCTCATTGAACTCACTGAAGGGCTGGACGACTATTAAGTTTGCGTCAATCATTGAGGCGAGCTTGCATATCAGCTATGGCATACGAGGCAACATCTTTTTTAGAAAACCAACAAAGCTTATTCAACGTTTAATCGAACCTTTGATAGAACCTTTGATAGAACTGTAAAAGGAAAACATTGAGATGGCTACTTATCCCATAGGCCCTCATTTTTTGGAGGAACCAAGGATAGACTGACTGAGCCTCTGCGCACCAACAAACCGGCAAAGTAGACGATTAAGCAGACTCTCAATTGGATAGCTAAAACCAGTGCTTGCTGGACGTTTGGCAATCGATCAGCGGTGAGTTATTCTATTTTAAAAATTCATTGCGACCCTTTCGAGGGCAGCATCAACACTCTTTACAGCGAGTCAAAAAATGGCCCTTCGCCCTCTTCCGATTCCAATTAATCACCGGCCCTCTGTTTCAAATCTAGGTTCGCCGATTCATGACCCTAAACAGTTTTCGCGCCGCAACTTCATGAAGCTCGCCGGTGCCGGTGCTACTGCAGGTTCAATTATAAGTGCCGCCCCGGCTGCCGCTCAAAGCATGACTTCTAGCGAGAGAGCCCTGCTCCTATTAGCCATAGATGTGGCAAGGGACGCAGGTGCTCACTATTCAGATGGCCGCGTGATACGAACTCAATTCGAGGCAGTGGGCGCTAGAGAAATGCGGGTATCCAGAGTTCAAAGCACAGATTCTTTTGGCATCAATATTCGAGTCTTAGTGGGAGGCTCCTGGGGTTTTTCCGCTACGCAAGTTCTCACCCGTCAAGCTGTCACCCAAATGTCTCGAGAAGCGGTCGCCATAGCCACCGCAAGCAATGCTGTTGCGCCATCCACTGCAGTGCTAGCGCCAGTCGACGTTTACCCTACTGCCAGCTGGGTAACCCCTCACTCGATTGATCCTTTCACAGTCTCCTTTGAAGACAAGGCAGCACTCCTCTTAAAAGCCAATGAGGAAGCTTTGCGCGGCAACAACGTGCGCTTTGTTGCCAGCAATATCCTTTGTGTCAAAGAAGAGAGATTGGTCGCGACCTCGGAAGGCTCTTTTATTGATCAAACTTTTTTCCGCATTAATCCTTCCATGAACATCACTGCCATTTCTGATGATGGCAATGACTTTCAAACCCGGGGCGCAGTAGTCGAACCTGCCGGCCGTGGCTATGAGTATATTTTGGGATTAGATTTAGTAGGCAACGCGCCAAAATGGGCCGAGCAAGCGGCACTTAAATTAGAAGCTCCTCCAGTGGAACCAGGAAAATGGGATTTGATTTTACACCCTTCAAATCTCTGGTTAACTATTCACGAATCTATCGGTCACCCCACTGAGTTAGATCGCGCGCTTGGCTACGAAGCTAACTATGCCGGCACCTCATTTTTGCATCCACCCGAGCAGACCTTGGGTCAAACCCGAGTCGGCCCGGACTTTATGCAGTTTGTTGGCAACCGCACCGAGTTTGGCGGCTGCGCTACCACTGGCTGGGATGACGAAGGTGTGCCAGCCGAAGAATGGCCTATAATCGAAGACGGTATTTTTGTCGACTATCAAACCACCCGCGATCAGGCAGATTGGATATCGGCGCAGACCGGCATTACTCGCAGTCATGGCTGTGCCTACGGCCAAAACTGGGAGAGCATGCCGTTTCAGCGTATGCCTAATGTAAGCCTAATGCCAGGCAAAGAAGACCTCAGCGAAGACGATGTTATAGCCGCTACCGACCACGGTATTTTTGTCGAAGGTCGAGGCAGCTACTCGATCGATCAGCAGCGCTACAATATTCAGTTCGCCGGCCAAGTATTTTGGGAAATCAAAAATGGCAAAAAACATCGCATGTTAAGAGATGCTGCCTATGTTGGCCGCACCCCTGAGTTCTGGAATTCTTTGGATGTGATTGGTGGCGATAGCACTTACTTTCTAGGCGCATCTTTTAGCGATGCCAAAGGCCAACCAATCCAAGTAAACGCTGTGTCCCACGGTTGCCCGGTGTCACTATTTCGAGACATTGACATTATTAACACGGCCTAAAAGCGTGAAATAGAACCAACTAAAACAACACGGCAAAAATGAAATTCATTTAGGAATTTGAAATGGCACAAGCAAAAGGTCTTTCGGATGACGATCTCCAGTCAATCAGCAACCGAATTTTAGAACTCTCCGAGGCAGACCATTGCCGCGTTCGAATTAATTCAGGCTGGCGCGGTTACACTCGCGTTGCCACCAACCGCATCACCAGCGCCGGAGGTTCAGAAAAAACCTCAGTCAATATTACCAGTGTGTTCGGGCAAAGAGTGGCCTCGGTGGAAACCAACCGTCTCAGCGATGAAGATCTTAGACAAGCCGTTAGACGCTCAGAGGATATGGCTCGCATAGCCCCAGTCGACCCTGAATACATGGCAGAGTTAGGGCCACAGACCATGGCACCTATCGACGCCTACTATGACTCCACCGGGGAACTTAGCCCTCAAACACGAGCGGCAAGTGCGGCCCTTGCGATCCAGCAGGCCCAATCTGCCAATCAGATAGTGGCTTCTTATATGGACGTAAATGCAGGCTCAACAGCATTAGCCACCTCCAATGGGTTCTATGGCTCTCATGCCAGTACCGGGGTTGCCTATACTCTAACCTCTCGCAGCTCCGATGGTAAAAAGTCCGGCTGGGCCGGAGATGAAGCTAACAACTGGGATAATATCGAGAGTCAGCGAGTAGCTGATGATGCCGTACGCAAGTGCCGCGACTGGCGCAAGACAGCATTAGAGCCAGGTGAATACACCGCTATTTTGGAACCGACCGCTGTGGGCATGCTAATGCGCAACATGCTCAATGTCTTTAACCAGCGCACGGCAGATGAAGGCCGTTCCTTTTTCTCAAAACCAGGCGGTGGCAATCTCATAGGCGAAAGCCTCTTTGATGACAAAGTCAATATATTCAGCGACCCTTCTTACCTTGATGCAGAGACCTCACCTTTTAATAGTGTGGGCCAGCCATTAGCTCGACAAAATTGGGTAAGCTCCGGACGCTTACAAGAATTGGCTCGCTCACGTTATTGGGCCCAGCAGCAAAATCAGCAGGCGCTCGCCAGCCCAAGCAATCTGGTTATGGCCGGTGGCAATGACTCTTTAGAGGAAATGATCGCCTCCACTCGCCGCGGCGTTTTGATTACTCGCTTTTGGTATATCCGCGGCCTTAATCCCAGAATCATTTCCTACACCGGCCTTACTCGCGACGGCACCTTTCTTATTGAAAATGGCCGCATTACAAGACCAGTAACTAACTTTAGATTCAATCAGTCTCTTGTGGATATGCTGCGCAATATTCAAATGTTATCGCCATCAGTTAGAGTTGCCGCCTCTGAAAGCAGCTCGGTAAGCACTCCAATTGTTGTGCCTGCAATCAAAGTAGCTAACTTCAACTTATCCAGCGTCAGTGATGCGATTTGAACACAGAAAAATAGCAGAAAAACTAAGCTAAAAGAATAGTCAGACACGTAAAAGGGTGAGAGAAAAGAGTAGTGACAAACGAAAACAGTTGCCGGCTCAGTCAAGGGACAAGTTGCGGGGCCAGCAAAGGTTTGAGTAAAAATACAGCACCTAACAAAAAGACACGAAGCAACCTAAACAGAAGTTCATTCTGGCGCTTGAACAACTGGGCAGAGTGACATCAAAAAATACTACTGAAGCGCCATAGCAATCGGCAGTTTCCACTAACTCTATTCTAATACGCCGAAAGAGCGAGGAATAACTATGTCAAAGCTAATACTCTCACTTGATGGGGGCGGCGTTCGCGGCGCCGCTACTACCCAATTTCTCAGCCAAGTTGAAATGCTTCTACAAAAACAGCATAAGAAATCTGTTCGCCAATGCGCCGACTTTTATGCTGGCACCAGCACCGGCAGTATTATTGCATTAGCACTCGCGACTACTGATATGAAAATGTCAGACATCAACAAACTCTATAATTATCAAAACGCAAAAAAAATTTTCAACGACAATCGTGGCTGGTTCCAAATTGATGGTATCAATGCGCCCAAATATGAAGGCGATGGCAAAACCAGCGTCCTTAAAAGAGAATTTGGCAAAGCCAAACTCAGCGCTGTGCCCCGCAACAAACATGTGCTTGCGGTAACCTATGGCATTGAGCAACGCAAACCCAAGATTATAAAATCTACCAATGCAACTCATCGCAAACTACTCGCTTATCAAGTAGCTGACGCCTCTAGCGCCGCACCCACTTACTTTCCTACCAAAGAGCTTAAGATGAGTGATATTGAGCAAGCTTTTTGGTTGATTGACGGTGGAGTGACAGCTAACAACCCAACCATGTGCGCAATCGCTGAGGCTATAAAGGCTTGGCCTACCAATCCAATAAATGAGCTTCGCGTCTTATCGGTAGGCACCGGTTATAGAACGCGCAAAATCAATGGGCCCGCCTCAGAAAAATGGGGAGCCCTTGAATGGTTCACAAAAGGCAATATTCTTGATGTGCTTACCGATGAGCGAGTCGTTGCCTACCAGGCTCACACAATTATTACGCCCGGCAACTATATTCGAGTCAATGCACAAATGCGTACGCAACCGGGTCTGCCTAATCCGCCTGACGACGCCATGGACGATATAAGTAAGGCCAACATAAGCAAACTCAAAAAAATGGGTGACTTTCTGTTTGATCAATACGGGCAAGCAACGGTAGATTTGCTGATGAACAGCTACCAAGGTCCGTCGCTGGATAGAATCAATGCTGACACGGGAACACCCAAGATCAGGTAGAATAACTATACCAGATAGCCTTCCTGCTATCGTGAGGCGGTCTCGCAAACAGGAATCATGGCGCACTTGAATGGGAACAGGCAAGGTAGCGGCGTCTCTAATATTAGGAAATTATTGTGAATTATAAGGTATGTCCATGCAGCAGACTTTTGCCATCCCATTAGTAACCACTGTGTTTTTGTTAGGAATTAATTTTTCTCCAGCATCATTAGCGCAAATTAAAGACACGTCCGAGGGTGTATTTTCGCAAGCACAGGCCAGCACGGGTGAACAGACCTATGACGCAAACTGTGGCACCTGTCATGACTTGAAATTCTTTAAAGATATTTGGCCCTACTGGCAGGGCAAAGCGCTGATCGATTTCTATTACCGCATTGTCGCCGAGATGCCTTCAGATAATCCAGGTTCACTTTTAGATCAAGAATATACAGACATCATCGCCTATATTCTTTCTGAAATGGACTACCCTGTGGGCGCTGCTGCTCTCGATGCAAGTAACGGCATGAAAGGTATCAACATTGCAGAACCTTAAAGCATTGATAAACTGGCAGAGTTTTTTAGCAGTCTCGCGCCACTATTAACTAACAGTAGCCGGACTATTTTCACTGGCATTACCTAAATAGCTTCGCACAAGCAATGCGTTAACCAAGAGAGCCGGAATGAAAGTCATCGCCTTTAGGGTGCTGTTCACCATGTTGTTCACTGTAATACAAAACCCCGCCTTAGCCCAAATAGACGAAAACCAACTAGGCATATGGACAGCCTATGCTTGGAGCACACACTTTGCCAAAAGCAATTGGGGCGCACAAGGGGACTTCCAGCTTCGTAATTGGGATATCTACAAAGATTTGGAACAGCATCTGGTTAGAGCGAGTGTCACTTATTCTCCAGATTCTAGCAATGTCACCTACGCAATTGGGTTAGCAAGCGTAACCTCGAGCCAGTTCGGCGATGGCACCGACACCAATACAGAGAGTCGAATATTCCAAGAAGCCGCTTTTCTTCAGCGCGTGGGCGAGCGTATTCACCTATCCCATCGTGTGCGTGTAGAGCAGCGCTGGATAGAGAATCAAGATTTCCGAACTCGCTATCGCTACTCGCTTAGAATGGAGGTGCCGCTGAATCAATCAAATCTCGAGCAAGGTGCCTGGAGCCTCATGGTCTCTAATGAGCTGTTCCTCAATGGTGAGAGAAAGATTGGCAGCAATCGCCGCGTAGATTTTTTTGACAGGAACAGAAGTTACGCTGGAGTTAACCACAGATTTAAAGACGGTATGAAGCTGCAGTTCGGCTATATGCACCAGTGGACTGATAATCTACATAAAGGACAGCTACAATTAGGCTTTAGCCATCAGATTAAATACTAGGATCGTTAAATGTCAGAGAAAATGGAGCAAGCAGGTTTAGAGGCACTGAAGATTGCATTTACTTATATGCCCAAAGCTATAGAAGTGAACAAGTATGAGTACGGCGATCGATTTCAAACGGTTCTCGATCATATTGAAGCGGTCAGGGAAGTTTTGTTTGCCAACGATGTCGATCCAGAAGAAGTATATGGAGATGTGAACCCAGATTTAACTCCAAATTCAACATACTGAGCACTCGGTACTTGGTACTGGCCACTACGCCACCGACACTTCGATTGCTATGGGGAATCGCAGTCAATTCAATGCTTATGTGGATTGTTAGAAAGTTCAGTCCGGTTAATTGGGATTATCAAGTGCGCGCCTGAAGTGCCCTCTCGCATCATCCAAGGCGTGCCGCGTCC
This sequence comes from Pseudohongiellaceae bacterium, assembly GCA_047617605.1. Taxonomy (GTDB): domain Bacteria; phylum Pseudomonadota; class Gammaproteobacteria; order Pseudomonadales; family Pseudohongiellaceae; genus UBA9145. The sequence goes on from JBLGBJ010000021.1 coordinate 9,849, forward strand.
GGCAAGAGAATTATCCCATTGCGAACCGGTTGGGTAGCCAAGCTGTGCAGCGGTAGCATTAGGAACCGACACCACCCACAGGAGCTGAATCCGGTCGCCTTTGTTCTAAAGCCTGTAGTTCAAGGCGCCAAAAGCCCTCGCCTTAACATACCCCATACTCTCGGCCTTCTGGAGAGCAGACTGAATGTCATCACTAGATAAGCCCTGCGCGGACAGTTTCGCCGGCATGCCTCTACGGCGCCCTTCAGCTGTTGCTCCACAACGAGTAAAAACATCTTCGTTCATCGATTGGCATTCGACTTGATTACTCCCCTGCCTCAAAACAATACGCTCGCCACTATCGGCATCGTGTTTGAATACCATTGCCCCGGCTTTAAGATGATCAGGCAGAGGCTGATCCGCGTGCACAATCATTTCGGTATTGGTCTGGGCATGAATTGAAAATGGAATGAAACTAACGGCGAGAGCCAGCCAAAAAGTGCGTCGATGAATTAACACCACAACCTCCATGACTTTTAATTATTATAGTTAGGTAAAGGAAAAGCAGATTCACCTAACAAGGATATTTTCATGAATGCTGTCTGGACACAATATCAACCTTATAAAGACTATAAGTATTAGATAAAACCTTAATTTAAATTATTATCTAGTTAAATCCTTCCAAATTCAGCCTATTTATCAAAGAACTTACGCCACAGTTCATCAATGTCTAGCTGCTTCTCCTGCTTGGCAAGTTTCACCCCCAGCCTATAGCCAAGATAAGCAACTAACACCCATATAATCATGGTGTCAGAGGGCCAGTAAGCAAACCAAACAAAAGCACTAACGATATTGCCTAGCTGGTTGATAAGAAGCTCAACTGCAAAACTGATGAGTCCGTGTTCAAAAAGCTCAGCAAAACCGGGAAAGTGAAAAACAAAACTAATTGATTGAGACACCTCGATTACAACAAAAGTCCATAGTGCCGCTAAACCGTAAAATCCACCACCGAAGGCAGCCCAGCGGCCATAGACATAGGCCGCTTGTGACTGATCGGTTAGCTTCTTCTCCTTTTTAAAGGATTTCCCAAGAGTCTTGAGTTGTTCCTTGGTCGACTTTTGATCTGCCTCGCGGTCAATATCTCCATTGTTGTAAAGCCAGCTAAACAAGAACCAACTAAGGCCAGCCATAGGCAGCCCAAGCCAAAGTGCGGCCTCTACAAACTCCAATACAATCATGATGTTGGCTGACCCTTCTAATATTCGGTGGTTTTTCTTATTGATCTACTGTTTTTTTCTTTTAGCCCTATCTTTTATGTTGGCAGGTTTTAGTCTAAGCATGGATGTTGAGGTAACATTCCCGCAGCCTTTAAACCGACTTTAAAAACCGCAATCATATTCTCGCTAACTTTCACAGCGACTGATCAAATAACAGCAATGTCTCTTTCCCGGTGCCATCGGCAATTGGTAATTCAATAGTCCCTTTATTCTTGAAACCTAACTTGCTGAGCAAGTTAATACTGCGCTCATTATCTGGCAAAGTAATGGCCAGAAGCCGTGTTAAATCGCCAGTTTTCTTAACATACTCAATCACAACCCTCGCAGCTTCAAAGGCGTAACCGTGGCCGCCAATACTTGCCAAAAATGCAAACCCTAAATCGACACCTTTTAAGGTAGGCCTGTTGATTAGGCCGCAAGTTCCTATAGGAAGTGCCTGGCTGCCATCTGAACCTCTTAATTCAACCAGCCAGATTCCAAAGCCATTTTTTTGATAGCTGGCGATAATAGACTCCTGAATATAGGTTTTGGCGTCCTCTAACGAAGCAATATTTTTATCTCCAATAAATCGAAGCCAACCAGGCTCATTGGTTAGCTTCAAAATAAATTCAGCATCACCAAGACAAACTTCACGAAGCAGCAATCGCTTGGTTTCTAGTCCTTGCATTTGACTTTTCCAAAGTATAAAACTGAAAACCACCCCATCAACTCAGATCCTTGGCGAATTCTTTTAGCTTATCTAGCGTCACTATTTCTAACGCGCGCTTGTGAGTAGATTGCAGCAACACTCTCGGTGCCATGCCATCATCGGCAGCTTCTAACCAACGCTTAGCACACAAACACCAGCGGTCCCCTTCTTGCAATCCAGGAAACCCAAAATCAGGCATCGGTGTAGAAAGATCGTTACCGCGAAAGCGCGTGTATTCCAGAAACTTTAGATTTACTTCAACGCAGATGGTGTGCAAACCAAAATCCTCATCACTGGTGTTACAGCAGCCATCGCGATAGAAACCGGTTACAGGGTCTTGTCCGCAAACCTCTAAGGGCTCGCCTAATACGTTTAATGGCTCATCCATAATAATGCCTCCTTTTTTTCACAAATAAATGGGCGGATAAGTGGCCCAATATGTAGGCAACTAGAGTCTCGAGGCCTACTCTTAGCGTCTTAGTATCATGAACCAACGGCCAATGTTAAGCATATTAGCCAACGCTGACGCGAAATAGGTTAGTGCTGCGGCTTTGAGTATTTTACGCACCGCTGGAATCTGTGCATCATTAATATATTCACCCTCTATCAATACCGGCATCGCTTTGTTAAAACTTGCATCCCATTCTTCTGGCAGAATAATAAGGTAAGCTAGTACGCCTGCCAATTGCAGTAACAAACTCGCAGCGATTATCGCACCCATCACAATTGGCGAGCGCACTGCAAAACCAACAACGGGTAACACCATCAAAAGACCGATACCAACCTTACTCAATCGGGCCGCAGTGGGAAGATAGCGTTTCCTTAATTCGAAAATTTTCTCGTTCCGATGAAACTGCATGGCATGGCCAACTTCATGAGCCGCTACTGCCATAGAAGTGAGTGATTTGCCGTGAAAATTTTCCGGACCCAATCGAACCTTCTTGGCAGCAGGATCGAAATGATCTTGAAACACCCCGGTTTCTTCGACTTCGATACCCGAAAGCTCAAAGCGCTTGATTAAATGTTTTGCCAGCTCACCACCTGTGCCGGCTAATCCTTCGATCTCGGCTCCATGTTGTTTCATCACTCTACGCACCCAAAAAGCTGGCATATAAGCGAGTACTGCAAGTACCGCACCGAGGATTAATATTGGCATACTTTAAATTACTCTGCTAAATTTGGGAGGTAATGCAACAGGGGCTTTACGTCTGGGTACTTTTTCCGGATCTTGGTAAACAGATTCGCGAAACCAAAAATTGCAGGCCCACTTCTCACCTTTTACCACCGGCAAGCCGCCGTGAAGACAGTCGGGGTGGCGCAGATTTCTGCCACCATAGCAATTGTGAAAAAGAACCATACGCCCTTTTTTAGCCCGCACTTCCATCTCCAGATTTGGAAAACTAGTACCACCGCCTTCCTCAACATCGCTTAGATATAACAAGCAGGTAACCATACGCTGGCCGCCTTTAATCATGCAACGACGCCCACGTTCGGTTGCGGCGTCCCAAGCGTCATAGTGAGGAGCGTACTCTTGATCTTGACTATAATAAATAACTTGAAGGGATTCAGCTTGATCCAGAGGCAACCCAACTACTTCAGCTACCCGCAGTGACAGGTCTTCGATTAATCGGTGCTGCTTGAATGGTATCCAACAGTTGCTTCCCGACCGACCAATGCTCTCAGTACCAGCCTTGTTAGAGCTAACCAACGCCTGTTTTAGCTTGGGCTTAGCCGCTGCCAGCAGCTGATTAACTTCTTGTTCAGAAACAAAATTTTCAAACACATAGACCAAAGGGTCATCATTGACTTTCTGTCCTATTTCGTAAAAGTCTCGTAGCTTAACTGTCATAAATTTTAGACCTGACCCGACCTTGCCTTATAGTTTTACAGATTAATTCGTTAAAACCTATCCGTTAAAACCCATTCAAAGTGGCATAGCGATCTCGGTGAAAACTAGCATCGCCTAGAAACTGCTGAGCAGCGCGAGCACGTTTAATAAAGAAGCCAATATCAAACTCATCAGTCATACCGATGCCGCCATGGAGCTGAATACCTTCGTTACTAACCACTTCCATCACTTCTGAAAGCTTCGCTTTGGCAACACTTGCAATTATCGCAATCTCTTTAGCCGTGCTGTCTGCATTATCAAGTACCTCCAGTGCTGCGCGAACAGTAGATTTACATAGTTCGATTTCGCTATACATATCCGCCATGCGATGTTGTAAGCCCTGAAAAGAGCCAATCAAAACACCAAACTGCTCACGCTGCTTCATGTAATCCAAAGTGCGATCAAATACTTCCTGCATACTGCCAAGCATTTCTGCGGCAACACCTATCCGTGCAACATCAAGCACCGTATCTAATCCTGCAAAACCTGCGCCTATCTCACCAAGCATGGCGTTTTTCGGAACCTGCACGTTATCAAAACTCATGTTAGCGGCGTTACGAGAATCAACCATCCAGGTTCGGGTAATGCTAACTCCCTGCTCAGACGCATCAAGAATAAATAAACTAACACCTTCTTCGCTATCTACTTCACCTGAGGTTCGGGCGCTAATGATTAACTTATTAGCAACATGACCATCCAGTACAAATGTTTTACAACCGCTAATTATGTAGCCATCTGCATTAGCGAGCGCTGTAGTCGATATTGACGCTGGCTTATGTGACATTTTTTCATCTATACCTAGCGCCAACAACAGTTCACCAGACACTATCGCAGGCAGCATTTCTTGTTTTTGCTCCTCAGTGCCAAGCTTATTGATTGCGGTAGCACCAAGGAGAACCGATGCAATAAGAGGTGAGCTTACTAAGCTACGTCCAGTTTCTTCGAGAAGAACGCCGAGACCGCCATAGCCAAATTCAAAACCACCATAAGCTTCTGGTATCGCCATGCCCGGCCAACCCAGTTCTATCATTTGAGCCCAAACTGTTTCATCGAATCCTGTTTCATCTTTACTGTCACGAAGCCTGCGCAGGACATCAATCGGCGCATTGTGCAGACAAAACCCCTTGGCGGAGTCTTTTAATAATTGTTGATCTTCGGTTAATACTAAAGCCATTACACTATTCCGTATTTTGTTAGGGGGCGTCTAATTTTTACTCATGCTCAGCATGTCTGGTAACCCCAGCACACGCTTAGCGATTATATTGAGCTGTACTTCCAACGTACCACCCTCAATGGAATTGGCTTTCGAACGCAACCATTCTCTTGTGATTTGCAGCTCATCTTCTGCAAACCCTGCGCCTTCCCAGCCCAGACTTTGACTGCCCATTGCTTTTAACAAGAGCTCATAACGTCGCTTATTCAATTCACAGCCGTAGTACTTAAGCATTGATGAGGTAGCGTTTGGCCCCTGGCCTTGTTTGGATTCTTCAACCGAGCGCTGCGAGGTAAAAGCAAATGCTTCAGTATCAATTTTAAACTGAGCGATTTTGTCTCTTAGCACAGGATCAGAAATCTTGTCAGAGTCACCTAGATAATGCATCGCAGCGCCTTCGAGCGTTGCTACCGTAGAGGTGGTTCCACCCTTATCACCTGAGTCATTCGCCAGACCAAAGCCAGATATCATGGTGCGCTCGTGTTGCAAAAGCCGCTTAGCAATAGTCCAACCGGCGTTAAGCTCGCCTATCAAGTTGGCAGCAGGCACTTTCACATCGTCGAAAAATGTCTCACAAAATGGAGAGGAGCCGCTAATCAATTGAATTGGCTTAGTGCTGACACCTTCGCTGGTCATATCAAACAAAATAAAACTAATACCAGTGTGCTTTGGCACGTCGGAGTCAGTGCGAACCAAGCAGAATATCCAATCCGCTTGGTCTGCATATGACGTCCAAACTTTAGAACCGTTAATCGTGTACTCGTCGCCGAAAAGTTCAGCTTTCGTACCAAGTGCTGCTAGATCCGAGCCTGCGCCCGGCTCAGAATAACCCTGACACCAGCGAGTTTTTCCGTGCACGATATCTGGCAAGAAACGCATTTTTTGTTCTTCATTGGCATATTCAAGCAGCACTGGCCCCAGCATGCTGATCCCAAAACTATTAAGCGCAGGTCGAGCATTAAGCCTATTCAGCTCCTTGCTTAAAATAATCGCTTCTTCTTTGCTCAAGCCACCGCCACCGTATTCACTAGGCCAAGTTGGACAAGTCCAGCCTTTTTCAGACATCCGCTCTAACCACAGCTTACTTTCTGGGTTTACAAACTCAGGCTTGCGGCCACCCCAGACGACTTCTGCCGGCACCATTGGCGCACGCATACTTGGCGGGCAATTCTCTTCTAACCAGGCTCGGGTGCTTGCCTGAAAATCACTTAAAGCTGACAAATGACTACTCCTACTTTCTATTCTGATATTCCAGAAAATTAGAATTAACTGTTTAGCTGTTTACAAGTACCTGACGGCCCTGCACTTTGCCAGCCTTAAGGTCGTTGAGTGCATCGCTGGCCTGGGACAGCGGCCGCTCTTGTATTTCAATTGGCGCGATTTTGCCATCACGGACCATGGCCATAAGTTCACCCATATCAGCAAGACTACCAACATAGCTGCCTTCGATAATACGCGCATTCATTGGTAAGAATGGGATAGGCAATGTCAATGCTCCACCAAACAAACCAACAACAACTAGTTTGCCTCCCTTGCGCAGGGTATTTAATCCATAATTAACGCTAGATTCTGCACCAACAAAATCGATAGCAGCATAGGCGCCACCAACAGATTTTTTCAACGCTCTCGCCGTTTTTGGATCGCTTGAGTTGTAGGTGCGAGTGACGCCTAAATCGCGAGCTGCCTGCAGCTTTGCTTCGTCGATATCGACGACAATAGGGTCGATTCCCGAAGCTCGAGCCACCTGAATCGCCATACTACCAACGCCACCGGCACCGATGATAACAACTTCATCACCTGCTTCTAAAGCACCTACTTTTTTCAAAGCACCATAAGCGGTAAGACCAGAACAAGCATAGGTCGCCGCCAAAGAGTCAGACGCGTCACCTTTATCAAACAAATAGCGGCTATGAGGCACAAGCACGTATTCTGCAAAGCCGCCATTTTTGACGATACCTAAAGCCTGACCTGGCGTGCAAAGATGCTCATCTCCACGTTTGCATGAAGCACACTCGCGGCAACCGATCCAAGGATAAACAACACGCCGGTCACCTATTTCAACATCTTTGGCGTCAGGGCCAAAAGCGACCACCTCGCCAAAGATTTCATGGCCAAGAACCATACCCTCACGGCCGACTTCTAGTTGCTTGCCGCCGCCTAGCTCGAATACCCCATCATGCATATGAATATCTGAGTGACAAACACCGCAGGCAAGCATTTTAACAACTACTTCACTGCCCGCAGGCAAAGGGATATCGCCTTCAACCTTGACTAAAGGTTCGCCGCGCTCGGCAGTTTGATAAGAAATCACTAGCTAGCACCTCGCTCTTTGTCCCACTGGGCAAAAGTCTTACCAGATTCAGCAAGTTCTTTTAGCAGTGGCGCAGGCTTCCAATACTGTTCGCCATAAAGATCGCGGTATTCACAGATTTTGTCATAAACATGTTTAAGACCGACATGATCGGCGTAATGCATTGGGCCACCTTTAGCTGCTGGAAATGCATAGCCGAACACATAGACAATATCGATATCAGAAGCGCGTTGAGCAATGCCTTCTTCAAGAATTAACGCACCTTCATTAATTAGCGGATAAAGACAACGCGCAAGAATTTCATCGTTGCCTATTTTACGGCGTTCAATACCAAGCTTATTCGACTCGTCAACGATCATCCCCTCAACTTCAGGGTCAGCTAATCGACGTCTTGTTTCTGGATCGTATTTATAAAAACCGGAACCGGTTTTCTGACCGTGTCTGCCCATTTCAACTAGCAAGGTCCCCATACGGTAAAGTTTAGGATCGTCCGGCAAGTCTGTGCGGCCTTCACGCGCTTTGTAACCCACGTCTAGACCGGCAAGGTCGCCCATTGCCAACGGCCCCATTGCCATACCAAAACCCTCCAGAACAGAATCAACCTGTGTTGGAGTACAACCATCCATCAACAACATCTGTGATTCACGGCCATAACCGCCTAGCATGCGATTGCCGATAAAGCCGTAGCAAACGCGAGAAAGCGCACACACTTTATTGATTTTCTTACCGATGGCCATAGAAGTGGCTAGTACATCGTCAGCGGTTTTTTCTCCACGTACCACTTCCAAAAGCTTCATGACATTGGCTGGGCTGAAAAAGTGCAAGCCAAGAACGTCTTCAGGCCGCTTAGTCGCTGCTGCGATCTGATCAATATCCTGGTAAGACGTGTTGCTCGCCAATATTGCTCCCTGCTTACAGACTCCATCTAGCTTTGTGAAAATCTCTTTCTTTAATTCCAGGTTTTCATAAACCGCTTCTATTACCATGTCTACATCGGCAATGTCGTTGTAATCAGTGGTCCCAGAAATCAAACCAAGAAGGCCTTGCGTTTGATTTTCGGTTAGCTTGCCTTTTTGAACGGTAATACTGTAATTCTTTTTGATGATTCCCAAACCGCGCTGCAGAGCTTCGTCTGTAACTTCGACCATAACAACAGGAATACCAACGTTGGCGAAACACATGGCAATACCGCCACCCATTGTGCCGCCACCAATAATCGCTACTTTCTTAATATCGCGCATAACGATATCTTTGGGCAGGTCTTTGATTTTTGCCGCCTGGCGCTCAGCAAAGAAAATATGCCGCATGGCCGCCGATTCTGGAGACGTCACCAGCTCAGTAAACAATTCACGCTCGCGCTCCAAGCCCTTATCCATTGGTAATTCAACGGCAGCCTCTATGCAGGAAACAATCTTATCAGGGGCGATTGCGCCCCGCGCTCGCATGGCTAGTTTCTTTCTTGCCGCATCAAAGAAACCCGGCTCAACAGTCGCCGGATCAATAATAATATCGCGAATACGTCTAAGCGGCGCACCGGAGTCAACCAAATCTTTAGCATACTGAACTGCGCCTGCTTGCAGATCATCATTACTGATAACCTCATCAATCAAGCCCATTCCCAGAGCCGCTTCGGCGCTTATTGGGTTACCACTTGTAATCATATCCAAAGCGGCTTTAACGCCCGCTATTCGAGGTACGCGCTGAGTGCCACCCGCGCCAGGCAACAGACCTAATTTAACTTCTGGAAGACCAACTTTGGCAGAGGCAATAGCACAGCGGTAATGACAAGCCAGCGACACTTCAAAGCCACCGCCCAAAGCCGTGCCATGGATCGCGGCGATTACTGGCTTGCTGCTGCTCTCAATTGCAGCAAGCAACTCAGGTAGACTAGGCCCCATTGGCGGTTTGCCAAACTCAGTAATATCAGCGCCAGCTATAAACGTGCGTCCATCACAGCGCAAAACAATCGCTTCACAAGCATCGCCCTGAGCCGCTGTTACGGCGTTTAAAATGCCTTCTCGAACCTTTTGAGAAAGCGCGTTCACGGGCGGGCTGTCAACACTGACAACACCAATATTATCTACGATTTGATAGCTAACTACATCCGACATATTGTTTCCTTCTTTCGATTAAATTGATGACTTTCTCAGGTTTATCTGTTGTTTAAATGTGATCAATAAAAAGCCCGCAAACTCAACCACAGGCTTAATTGATATTACTCTACTCGTTCTAGGACGGCCGCTACTCCCTGTCCTAACCCAATGCATAAACTAATTACTGCATAGCGAGCGCCCGTACGCTCCAACTGGCGCATTGTTGAAATAGCAATGCGGGCGCCAGATGCGCCTAGTGGATGACCTATTGCGATAGCGCCGCCATTTGGATTGACTCGCGAATCGTTAAAATCGACTTCTAGCATTTTCAAGCAACCAAGCACCTGCGGCGCAAAGGCTTCATTAATTTCAATGATGTCCATGTCCGATAGATTTAAGCCTGCCCTAGCTAAAGCTTTTTGAATCGCGAACACCGGCCCAAATCCCATCACTCGAGGCTCGACACCGGCAACAGCTCCGGCAATAATTTTTACTCGTGGCTTCGCGCCTATTTTTTCACCGACAGCCCTATTGCCTACGATAAGTGCGGCGGCGCCATCATTTATGCCAGAGGCGTTGCCAGCCGTCACCACCCCATTTGGAAACAAGGTTCGCAAACCGGTTAGGGCCTCAACAGTGGATTGGGCTCTTGGATGTTCGTCAGCGTCAACCGTCAAAGGCGGCTTCTTCCGCCCTTGAGGCACATCGATAGGAATGATCTCGTCTTTAAAAAAGCCATCAACACGTGCAGCTTCGTATTTCGCTTGAGAGCCGGCAGCAAAGCTATCGCTTTCCTCACGGGTAATGCCAATGTCACTAGCTATATTGTCTGCCGTTTGAGGCATTGTGTCATTGCCATAGGCTGCTGCAAAAGCAGGGTTAGTAAATCTGGCACCCAGCGTGCTGTCGGCTATTTCCTGAGTCCGGTCAAAAGCAGTCTGAGCTTTTGACATCACAATGGGCGCACGACTCATAGACTCAACACCACCAGCTAAAAACAGCTCACCTTCTCCAGTTTTAACCCCGCGAGCCGCATCAATAGTGGCAGCCAGTCCTGAGCCACAAAGCCGATTAACCGTCAAACCGGCAACTGTTACCGGCATACCAGCTCGCAGTAACGCAAATCGCGCAACATTGCGGCAGTCTTCCCCGGCTCCATTGGTATTTCCCATAATTACGTCTTCGTAGCTCTTGGGTGAAAAGCCATTGCGCTCAACCACATTTTTTATGACATGAGCTAATAGATCATCAGGCCTAACTGGTGAAAGCGCTCCGCCGTGGCGGCCAAAGGCAGATCGTCCGCCGTCGTAAATGAAGGCATCAACTATGGAATTGTTGGACATTTATTTCTCTCTGATTAAAATTATTTTTTCATTGATTGATAGTCGTTTCTATTCGACTAAGCGTGCGCGGCATAGCCTAAAACCGGATATACCTAATACATTCAAAGGGATGTGAGCTGCGACAAGCTTACACCATAGTGACCTTGCCTGCGGACATAGGCACCCCATCTACATCCAATATCTGCCTGTTGCTCGTATTACCGAATATCTACAGCATTTGAGCCTGACCGGGTTCATCATTCTAGCATAGGCTTTGCAGCGGTGGAATTAACTGCAAGGCCAGTAAACACGCAGGCTGCAGTCGCATATTCAAAGCGCATATGCTAGTTTAGCGTCTTAGTTTTAGGGAACCAAAATGATAAGAGATCAGGAAACAATTAAACAGCTTGTCGACGTGATCGAGCGCTTCGTCCGCGAGCGCTTGGTACCGGCAGAAAATGCGCTCGCAGAATCAGGCAAGTTACCAGACGACATCTTGCAGGAGATGAAAGAGCTAGGCCTATTCGGACTGACTATTCCCGAGGAATACGGGGGCCTTGGTCTAACCATGGAAGAAGAAATACTGGTGGCAATCGCTTTGGGCCGAACCTCACCGGCCTTCCGCTCTGTGATGGGCACCAACAATGGAATCGGATCGGCAGCGGTGGTATTCAACGGCACCGAAGAGCAAAAGCAAAAGTATCTGCCCAAATACGCGAGCGGCGAATGGATTAGCTGCTTTTGTCTCACCGAACCCGACGCAGGCTCGGATGCCGCATCACTGAAAACAACTGCTCGCCTTGAAGATGGTTATTACGTGCTCAACGGCACCAAGCGCTACATCACTAACGCGCCAGTAGCCGACACATTTAACGTAATGGCTAGAACCAACCCTGACATTAAAGGTGCCCGCGGTATATCCTCGTTTATTGTCGAACGCGGCACTCCAGGGATCACACTTGGTGCTATCGACAAGAAAATGGGCCAAGCCGGCTCTATGACTTGCGATGTTATTTTCGAAGACTGCAAAGTCCCAGCTGAAAACATTATTGGTGAAGAAGGCGAAGGCTTTATCACTGCAATGAAGGTACTCGACCGCGGCCGCCTGCATATTTCTGGAGTCAGCGTGGGTGTTGCTGAGCGCCTGATAAAAGATGCATTAGAATACGCGATGAATCGCAAACAGTTTGGCAAGCCACTTGCCGAACAGCAGCTAATTCAGGCCATGCTGGCAGACTCGCAAACAGAAATGTATGCCGCCAAATGTATGACAATGGAAACGGCTAGAATGCGCGATGATAAAAAGAATATCAGCACCGAGTCTTCTGCGTGTAAATTGTTTGCAACCGAAATGGTTGGCCGAGTGGCTGATCGAGCGGTACAGATTCACGGCGGCGCCGGATACATTTCTGAATATGCAGTTGAGCGCTTTTACCGCGACGTCCGACTGTTTCGTTTATATGAAGGCACAAGTCAAATTCAGCAAATTATCATTGCCCGTAATTTAATAAAAGGCGCGAGCTAGTAATCTCTGGTGCAATGTCAGCCACACCTACTTAAATGCTGTACGCTTTATCACCAAGTCTCTTCTGGGAGATAAAGCGTACAGCAGTTATTAGTGTGAGTGCATCAACCCTTCGGTAGGTATAGACGGCTTATACTGCTGGTGACAGCCCTCACAAGATTCCACTAAGTTATCCCCGGCACTACCAAGAGCTATCAAATTCCTATCTCTTGCGGCATTCAATGCCTGAACTGAAGCCGCATTCATCTGACGAACAAAGTCCCGCCAACCAGACTGTGTAACCCACATGGCGTCATTGACACCAGTGCCACCCATGGTCATTGCACTACCACTGGCAATCAGCGCAATAGCACGATGTTCTACTTCCTGCCACTGCACGTCAAGGGCAGTATTTTTAGGATTAGCTGCCTCCCAAATAAAATGTGAGGCATGATCAATCTGCGCCACCATGACTTCATTGATGCTAATCTGCGCTACAAAAGCAACTGGGGTTCTAGGCAGCCGTTCACTCACCCCTTCGCCGCTGCCGCAAGCAGCCAGCAAAGAAACTACTATTAACATTGTCAAACCAGATGATATTTTGCGCATTGTTAACCCTAAATTACTAATAGCAGACTCTAGTATCCTCATATTAATCGCCCGACTATTGACCTAAATCAATGACGGTGCGCAAGCAAAGAAAAGAAACTAGACAAGCACTTGAATTAGCAATATCAAGCCGCAAATCAGAGGTTATTGGAGTGGCAATAACCACTGGAGCATGAAATATAGATTGATCTGACTTTTACATTAACAGACACACATCGGAGCGAAAGTAATGAAATCTATTCAGAAGCTACTCGTGGTGGTAGATCCCACGGTCAAGAGAGACTTTGTTGTTGAACGTGCGATGATGCTTGCTAAAATCACTAATGCAAAAATTAAGCTTTTCATTAACAATAATGCACTCTCACGGCACAACTTCAATTATGAAGGAATCAGCACTGAATTCTTCGAAACGCAAAGAAAGTTATTTGAAGAGCAGCATGAAAAGCTGCTCACCAACCTGGTCACAGAGTTCACACAAGCAGGGATCGAGGCAAGCGCCGACTTATCCAGCGGCAATAGCTTAGCAGAGGCCATCATCGAAAGAGTAAATGAGTCAAAGCCAGACCTGGTTTTAAAAAGCACTCACCATCACAGCCTCATAGAGAGAACCCTGATTACCAATACAGACTGGATATTAATAAGAAAATGTCCTGTGCCACTAATGCTAGTTAAACCTAACGAGTGGAAGATATCCGGCAGCATAGTAACAGCGATTGACCCAATGCATATCAGGTCAGAGCAGTCTACATTAGATGAACTACTGCTAACTCTAACCGGCCAGATGGCACATTGGCTCGACCTCAAACCTCACCTCTTTCATTCATACTTTCCCTTTGCTAGCTCACTGTTTCCAATGGGAGGAGAATCGGAAGAATACCTTTCACGCATTAGATTGCAGCACCAAGAAAAACTAAAACTCGTGACATCCAAGCACGCATTCGAAGAAGAAAACGTACATCTGTGCCAAGGCGAACTCATTCCCGCGTTAATCCAGTATTTGGCTAAGTCTGGAGCTAATCTACTGGTGATGGGCTCACTTTCTCGAAGCTCAATTGAGCGAGCTATTATTGGTAATACTGCAGAAAAAATCTTGGAGAGCTGCCCCTGCGACATCTTAGTAGTAAAAATCCCTAATGCCTAAGTCTAAACAGGGCAAAACTAGGCACTCTAGTCATCATCTGCGGCTAATGAGCAGTCGTGATATCATCTACCTTTAATTTTTAGGCTTGCCCACCCGGAGAGATCATAGAATTTCTACGACACCGAAAAAAATCAGCTTGAAACAGCAAATACGCGATGTCATCTTTGGCTACGAATCCAAGGCTGGCAAGCGATTTGATATCACACTGATTGTATTCATCATTGTCAGTGTGCTGGCGGTTTTGCTCGACTCTGTCGCTAGCATTCACGCCATTTATGGAGATTATCTAAGAAGCTTAGAACTTTTTCTTACGGTTGCTTTCACTCTTGAATACATTCTTCGACTCTACAGCCTCCCGCAACCCCGCAAATATATTTTTAGTTTCTACGGCATTATTGATCTGCTTTCAATACTGCCAACCTATATAGCCTTTCTATTCCCCTCAGCGATATACCTAATTGTTATACGCATCTTGCGGGTGCTTCGAATTTTCCGAATACTGAAGCTTTTTCGTTATATGGGCGAAGCCAACTTACTCTTTTCAGCCCTGCTGCAAGCAAGGCGTAAAATTTTTGTTTTTCTGTTTTCCGTTATCACCCTAATAATCATTTTTGGTGCGATGATGTTTGTCATTGAAGGACCCGAAAACGGGTTCAGCAATATCCCACAGTCGGTGTACTGGGCCATCGTGACCATTACGACAGTTGGCTACGGAGATATATCCCCACAAACTCCTTTAGGGCAATTAGTTGCCGCCATTGCAATGATTTGCGGATATGCAATTATCGCTGTGCCTACAGGGATAATTGGAGCTGAACTGATGCATCAAGTGCAGTCTCGAGGTGGCGAAAATAGCGATGATAGTAAGAAATGTGTGAACTGCAAATCCAGAGGTCACGATCTGGATGCCAGCTTCTGTAAGTATTGTGGCAAACAAGTCGAACAACATTAAATCTTTACTCACTTTTAAAGCACAATAACGATAGCCATAATTGAGATTCTTTTAAGAAGAGATTACCGATCCAGATAGCCGAACGAGATAGCTCATTGGAAAATATAAACGTCCTAACACTGAACATTCACAAAGGCTTCTCTAGCGGAAATCTTCGCTTCACACTAAAAGAAATTCGTGCAAAGTTACGCGCGAGCGAAAGTAATATTGTGTTCCTGCAGGAAGTCGTTGGCGAGAATGCTAAGCATAAAAACAATGTCACAAATTGGCCCGAGCAAAACCAATTTGAATATCTCGCCGATTCTGTGTGGAGCCACTTTGCCTATGGTAAAAACGCAATATATCAACACGGCCATCATGGCAATGCCATCTTAAGTGAGATACCTTTTTCCACCTCGCAAAATGTTGACATTTCTTTGATAAAATATTCTCAACGTGGGTTTCTGCATGGAATATTGGAAAACGGAGCACATGCTCTCTGCGTGCATTTGGGATTGTTTGAAAGTGAACGAAAACGGCAAATAAATAAATTGATTCAGCATATTACTGATACAGTGCCAAGCACGGCTCCGCTTTTGCTAGCCGGTGACTTCAATGACTGGAACAGAAAGTGCCATCGCCGGCTCATAGCTGAACTTGGGCTGGTAGAAACTTTTCAGTCCAAGAATAAGAAGCTGGCACCCACCTTCCCCTCTCGCTTACCTATGCTGGCGATGGATCGGATTTATACCCGGGGCTTTGAGATTCATCATGCTGAAGTCTTGGCGGGCGAGCAATGGCATACGCTATCCGATCATTGCCCACTTAGGGCTGAATTAAAACTACCCCAGCGCTAAACCAAGAAATGCTAAGAGGATTTACTGCTTGTGATACTTTTCGGTTTCATCAGTGCCCTGGTCGTACTTAGCTCTGTTTTAGCTGCCACGCACGCACTACTTAGCAAAAGGGATTCCAATTCAGCACTTGCTTGGGTGGCATTTTGTTTATTCATGCCGCTGGCTGGCCCCATTTTCTATCTAGTCTTCGGCATTAACCGTATACAAACTAAAGCAAAAGAGCTGTATGACGACGGGCCGGCCCAAACAGGCTCTGAAAATGCCGCTATGCCGACAGAGGCTACTATCCCTTTTGCTATCATAGGGAAAAGCGTCAGCGGTAGAAACGTCCTTCCTTGCTCATCGATCGAAATATTGGAAAACGGCGAGGGCCTCTATCCAAAAATGTTAGTTGCCATCAATACAGCTAAACATAGAGTCTATTTATCTAGTTATATTTTCCAAGACGATACTAGTGGCCAGCTTTTTCTCAAGGCCCTGGTCGATGCACAAAACCGCGGAGTTGATGTTCGAATTATTATCGATGGTCTCGGCGCTATTCTTTACCCGCCTCGCATCGACAAAAAACTTTCCAGCGCCAATCTAAAGGTCCGCCTTTTTGATCCCGCAAAATTAATCCCCCCTTCCCTTCATATCAACATGCGCAATCACCGCAAACTGTTGGTAGTTGACCAAGAAATGGCTTTTACCGGCGGACAAAACATCAGCGATAGGCACTTGGCTAAACTGCCCGATAATAAAGAAAAGGCGCTGGATCTCCATTTTAGTTTTACAGGTATAACCGCTGTCGAGTTAGAAAAAACTTTTCTCAAGGATTGGGAAAGTTGCAGCTCGCATTCCAGCGAGCCACTTTCACTCTCAATATCAAAAGCAAAACCAACACCCAAACCAAAGCCAATCCCAAAATATAGAAATCATGAAGGATCGGTAGCATGGACTCGGGTAATACTGGATGGGCCGAACGAAAACCTAGACCGGCTTAACGAATTACTTGTCGGCATGTTCGCTCTAGCGAAACAAAGAATTTGGATAATGACACCCTATTTTCTGCCTGCGCATGACCTAGTAGGAGCAATGATTGGCGCTAAACATCGCGGAGTAGATGTCAAAATAATATTACCAGCTCGAACCAATCTACATATCACACACTGGGCAACACAGCACAGTTTGCAACATATTCACGCACGAGGATTAACAGTTTTCCTGCAGCCGGCCCCCTTTGTTCACACCAAAGCAATTGTTATCGATGACAGCTACGCCTTAGTGGGCTCTGCTAATCTTGATCCAAGAAGCTTGCGCCTTAACTTCGAGCTTGGCGTTGAAATTTTTAGCAAAGAGTTTAATGATGAACTTAGTCATTATTTTAAAAGCAAGCTGGCTAAATGCGAGAAACTAAATCCAGAGTCCCTTCAGAATCAGCCACTAGCTAGACGAATTCGCAACGCGGTGGCCTGGTTATTCACCCCCTACTTATAATTCGATGATCCAAAAAACAGTAGCATTGACGTAGATCAAGTGTCATTGTAAGAAACAGCGCTTCAATAGAAATACGGACGGACATAAGAGTTAGTCTTTAACGGTTTCAAGAATAAAAACGGAGGTAGCACTATGAGGTATAAAAACATACTTGTTGCAATAGACCTTTCCAGCGATACCAAGTCTGTCGTAGATAATGCTTTACGTTTGGCCGGCAATGACCCGAGCAAACTAAATTTAATTCATGTAGTCGAACCCGTGGCTGGCGCATATAGCATGGACATATATGCATTAAATATCGGCGAGCTTCAGCAAGAGGCTATCGCGTTCGCGCAGCAGCGGATCAAAGCACTAGGAGAAAAACTAGGCATAGCCCCTGAGCGAACTCATACCTTGCTAGGATCGGCAGCATCTGAGATCCGCTCTCTTGCAAGTGAGATCAACGCCGATGCAATAGTAATAGGCAGTCACGGTCACAGCGGCTGGAAGATTCTACTCGGCTCAACTGCAATTAAAGTTCTACACGGGGCTACTTGTGATGTTTTGACTGTTTACGTAGGTGACGACTCAGATTAGCCATCGGCTAATCTGAGTCTATTTTAAAGCAGGAATTGATTGAGTGCGGGCATATGATCTGGTTTGATAATAAACACATCGCACTCTAACTCATCCAGTAGCCTCTCTGCGGTGCTGCCGATCATAATCCTGTCGATTCTAGAACGAGAAATCGCTCCCATCACCACCGCGCTAGCACCAATCGATTCGCTAAGTTTAGGCAAGCCTAAGGCTACCGGCTCATTGTCACAGTGACAAACTTCTTCTTTAATCTCATACTCCTGTGCTAGCGCCAAAAGCGCTTGCTCTGAGCGACCTGAATCCGCATCCAATGGATACAACCCCCCCAGCGGTGGCTTCCACGATGAGTTGTATAAGTGCATATCACCGCCGCAAATCGCTGCCAGAGCAACTGTGCTTGAAATTAGTTTTTGGTCCAAATTAGAAGGCTTGTCATGGCGATGTTCAGGATCAATCGCCGCTATAAATGTCGGCTTACGGCTCCATGGTAAATCTTTAACTAGCAGTAATGGAATCGGGCAATAACGCACTAACTCCCAGTCTTCATTCGACAGAAAGTGGCGGGCCAATTTACTGTGTTTGCGGGTAGTCTTAATCAATAGGGAAGCATCCAGCATCTTCGCCCTAGACAAAACGCCCTTGTGCGGAGGATTCTCCCACGCGGTTGACACGCTAACAGTTAATCCTTGCTCCCGCAGTGGAGCCGCCATTGCTTCCAACTCTGCTAGCCGGTGCTCACCGTGCTGGTAACGAAGCTCTTTTGCCTGCAACGGGTCATAGAAATAGCCATCTTCTAAAAAGGAGTTAAAGTCCGACACAATTAGTTCCAATTCACAATCAGCAAACTTGGCGAGCATCACCGCCTTATCTAATGCAGGCTGATTTGGCTCATCAGCCTCAATCACTATTAATATTCGAGTTAAGTCCATCATTGCTAGGGCCTCGGTTAGCCATTGAAAGGAAACCTCACTGTAGCGCAGAGGCACGTCTGACCGTTTAATCTAGATCAAGACCCTATCAATTATCACTGGCAAAGAAATCTCTCTTCAATATTAGGGAATTAGTATTAAGCAATTATATCAGTGGCTTAATACTGAATTGAATATTGTATTAAAATAGTAACTCAATTTGTGCAAAGAGAAGATAAGTGGCACAATTTAAGAAAAATTATAAGCCATTAAGGAGAGTCAATTGACCTCAAGTAACTCGTCAGATTCACTGAATCCAGTCAAAGGCAGCATCATCCCACTGCATATCAGTGATTCTGTACAGAAGGAATGTCCACATAACGCTCGAATATCCTGCGCCAGTTGCAGGCTAAATGAGCTTTGCCTGCCGATCGCGTTAAATAAAACCGAGATTCATCAGCTTGATGAAATCGTTGAGCGAAACCGTCCATATAAGAAAGGCGACCATATATACCGTCAAAGCGACGAATTTAAGTCTGTGTATGCTGTTCGCTCAGGCAGCTTCAAATCTTACATGTTAAGCGGAAACGGACAAAGACGAGTCACCGGCTTTTACTTACCAGGCGAAATTATTGGCATGGATGGGATATCCAGTAAGCATTACGCAAATTCCACTCAATCTCTTGAGCATTCTTCTCTCTGTGAAATCCCCTTCTCTCAGCTAGAGAGACTGAGTCATCAGCTGCCAAACTTACAACATCATTTTTTCGCAATCATGGGAAATGAAATAGCCAAGGATCAGCAAATACATACGCTTCTCAGTAGTTATTCTGCTGAAGAACGAACTGCCTCATTCTTACTCGGGCTGTCTGCCCGATACGCCCGCATTTCTTTATCGCCAGTTAGATTTTTGTTACCGATGACTCGAGGGGACATAGGCGAATATTTAGGATTAACGGTTGAGACTGTGAGTAGGGTTTTTACCGGCTTACAAAAAAAGGATTTGATCTTGGTAAATAATAGAGAAATAGAAATACTGGATATTGAGGCGCTAATAGGTGTTGTTGGGACTCACTAAAGTCGAATTAGAAGTGATTAGTCCATAACTTCTTCGATTCCTGAACCTCGCCGTCACATCTCTACTGCCGGCAAGTAACCGCATAAAATAAAAACCAAGAAATCGGTAGTTAATATTATAAAGATCAAACATTTTACCAATGCAAAAACCCCTGAGAGACTATATGCAGTATTGGTTTCCTTGCAAGCGCAGATTGCTCCGCACCGCAATTTCACTATCTTTACTCCCAATTTCAAGTTCTAGCTTTGCACAAGATGCTATAGAAGAGGTCGTCGTAACCGGTTCTTTCATTCGACGCTCAAAAGGCTTCACTCAAGCTTCTTCCTTACTTCCGCTAACAGCTGTGGATTTGGAGGCTCAGGGCACAATGAATATGGGTGAGGTTATCCAGAACCTAGCCTTTGTGAACGGCGCCGCTTCATCTACAACCAATTCGATACAAGGCACAAATTCGCTTGAGCCCAATATAGATCTGCGCGGACTAGGCGCCAGCTCAACCCTTACACTGATGGATAGTAAGCGAGTTGCTAATGAAAACGTTATGGGGCTCCTTCCGCAAATAGCCATACAACGACTGGATATCGTTGCTGATGGTGCCGCACTATCTCGGGAAATCTAAAGATAACTAGCCAATCTGGTCAGTACATTACTGCCCTAAACATCTTTGAGGATCTCGCAGGAGGAATAATATTAGTCTTAGACAGAGAGTCTGGCGTCTATATCTGGACGAGGGCCTCACCTTCCCGAATGTTGATGACTGATGGGTATACTTTGTGAATTTGTCTTACAAGGGGAAATGCGTACCCCCTCCCTAAGCCATTGTTATGACAATTAGGGTATCGACGCGTTAATTACTTCGCAGCGGCTACTTTTTGTAGTGCAGCCATTCTGACGATGGTGCATATACAACTCCTCTTGTTGTCGGGTGATTTTTCGACCTGGCACTTCACTCTCCATCTGGAAAATAAGGTACTGGTTGTTGCACCTAACCGGCCAAGATAGTTGTCGTCAAACCGGACATCCTAATTGTCACCGAACAATCGAATCTATTGAATCACTACACATCTGTTTGGCAGTGGGAGCGAGGGCCAATGAGGATTTACCGAACAGTTGAAGGCCCATGTCGCTATGAACGGTTAATGACGCTGAAACTGCCAGCTAGGCAATAACAAGTCCGCACATATGGTTGCGAACAATTCGATATTGAGATTGCTTGTACATTTGCGGGCGGCGAATTCTTTAATGCCCTCTGGACACTCCAAAATGCTCTTTTCTGATCTGGCTCAACCGAATACGACACATATTAGATAAAACAAAAAGAATAAGAGCATCTATTCGAACATCTCTTTGAAGATATTGTCGCAAAGCAAATCAGCAGCAGAGCGCTACCTGACCTTAGTTAAATCGCTCATGGAAGGAATAGCTTGCTTTCGGCAACGGGCCCTCGGCGGATTCAAGCTCAGATGTGATAAAGTCTTCCGCCATAGGCGATAGCTTTGAATAGAGGTTAACTGTCAGATTTCGCGCATTTAGACCCGGCCAACCACTGGGCAACAGGTCGATTGGAAGGTCACGGTCTTTCAATAGTATTCTTCGATACTCGTGAATCAATAGTATGCGGAGCAAAAAGCATACTTCCGGATCAAGCTTGATTTTCTTTATTATCGCATCCAGCACCGGGCGAAAAATCACAAGGAAACGCTTGTACCTTCCCTCCAACTCTGCGATGCCCCATTTTTCCTGAGCCAGCGCCTTAAGCGCCATACGGGAGTGGAATTCATGAGCCTCAGCGTGAAGGATAACAACATCATTCATCACACTTGTTTCATCCATAATTTCATCTAGCGACTGATTGTCAAAACGGTGATGTGCGAACAGGTCATGCCCTAATTGGCCAAATCCTTGCCATAGCAGTTTCTTGCGCAATTCATCTTTCTTTTCTGCCGGCACGGAACTCAAAACCAGCAAGGTCCAGCGGTTATCCCACTCCTGTTGCTCTGTCTGGTAGATGCGGCGAGCCACACGTTCAAACTGGCTCTTACCAGAATCAGTAAAGCTATAGTAGCTCCTGCGGGCAATCTTCCGTACGGACAGCCAACGATCATTCACCAGGCGAAACACGGAGGTACGAACCAAGCGCTCGTTAATACCCAGAGGAGCCAGCGCCCGGATAAGACTTCCAAGCCAAATACTCCCGCCATGCTGGGACACGGAGTCGCCAAACACTGTAACAATGATTGATGTGCCGCTAAGTGATTGTTCCTTGTTGATTTCAGTCAACACTCTGGTCAATACATTCCTTTGTATCATCGGTTCGCACCCCTTTCAGCAATAGATTCTTCCCCCCAAGCACCTCAAGCAGACGTTGACCGAGACGACCATCGATTTTAAACGAAATGGCCGTCGACATCGAATCTATTTCTGATCGAAATCTAGCGCCTCACGAGAGATTAGCGGATGAGCCTGACATGTCAACACGACGTCCGGGTTCTACCGCGTTTTTACGGACACTTTAGAATAGCCTTGTGATAGGCAAAAGGAGTGTTTATGTCGAAGAGTAGGAAGTTCAGCCCCGAGTTCAAACAAGGTGCCACCGAGCAGGTTCGCCGGCTAGGTGCCAATCTGCTGTCCCGCCGGAAGCGGGAGACAAAGACCAGCAAGCCGTTGGTGGTAACGGCAAACCCAGCGACGATGAGTCAGCTACCGCCAATGCAATCTGGCTAAAAACCCCACTTCCGGACGCCAGCGGGATTAGAATATGGGCTAATCGTTCCAGGCCTTGAAAGGTTCTTCAGTCACGTTCAAATACCCCTTCGCCGAAACAACTTTGATAAGCCTGTACTGTTTGTGTATTAAGGCACAAGAACGCCTTACCGACATGGAGACGTAGTGGAATAAAGACATCATGGCACACTGTCTTCGGCGAAAACTGCTGCTCCTCAAAACACCGTGCTAAACCCATGTTTTATTAGTCTAGCTGCTGCGCTAGGTGAATATACGGACGCGATTAAATTGAGACCCTATGACTGATCTGAATGGTTGGTTCAATATCAGTGAAATTTGAGATATCCCCCATCACCTTTTTTCCTACCTCCTTATATGCCCTCATAAATTCATCGATCGATGAGAAAAGCATATAGGCGATAGCAAGATATGGCGATGCGTTTTTACCCTGCTTACTGAGCGCTTCATCCATCTCAAGCCCCGACAAACCGAAAGGCCCGTAACAATCACGAACCAGAGGCAAATGCTGATCACGATAGTAATCAATATCAAATTTTACGTCGGTTGCATTAGGATACATAACGGCAACACAAATCATGGAACCTCCAGTGAACAAAAGCCGTGAGAATTTCGCAGCCAGTGAACTATCTCATTTTCAAAATTTCGTCAAAGCGACGATAACAGAAGCCAGTGCTACTTGATCCTTATAGATGAAAGCTCGAAATTGCGATTCAGAAAATCCAAATTATCGCAAACAAGCTCTACTATTCCACATGATATGCATTAGACCTGATCAAAATCGACGACCACATGATCGCTGACAGGATGGGATTGACAGGTCAGGATAAAACCATCTTTTACCTCCTGCGCCGTCAGGGAGTGATTAAGATCCATTTCAACCTCACCTTTCACCAAACGGGCCTTACAGGTGGCACAAACTCCTGCCTTACAGGAAAATGGCAAATCGGCCCCATAGCGCAGCGCACCGTCAAGGATGTTCTCCCCATCAGCAGTCAGATCAAAACGGATTGAACGGCCACCTACCTTCACATCAATTTCGCTAACCCGGCCAACCAACCGTTTGGCCCGCTCATGATGCTTTTCGATCGCAGCCTGCGCATCCTCGGGAGATGAGAAGAACAATTCATAGTGTATCTTGCTCTCAGCGATGCCGGAGTCCCGCAATCCTCTGGAAACTTCAGATATCATGGACTCGGGTCCGCATAGAAAAAAGTCATCCGTACTGGCGATATCAATCAATTTCGCCTTGTTCAGCTCTCCCCCCTTTTTGTTATCAAGACGGCCAAAAAGTACTTCCGCGTCCTGTTGCTCCCGGCTGAGAATGTTGAGCCAGTTCAAACGTGTCATATAACGGTTTTTCAGGAATCCTAGGTCTTCCTTAAACATGACAGTAGACGAATTTCGATTGCCGAACAAAATGGTAACGCGGCTCAGGGGTTCGCGCGACAATATGGATTTGACTATCGACAGTATGGGTGTAATTCCGCTGCCGGCGCAGATGCACATGTAGTTCTTAGCGTTGCCGGCGTCCAACGAGGTGTAAAACTCTCCACTCGGTGGCATGACCTCAATGGTGTCCTTTACTTTCGACTCGCTGTTGGCAAAATTTGAGAAGATACCACCCTCGATTCGCTTTATGCCTACCTGCAACTTTCCATCGTCGACTCCTGAGCATATAGAATAGGAGCGACGAATTTCTTCCCCGTCTATTACCGTTTTGAGAGTAAGATGTTGTCCTTGGACAAACCGAAATTTTTCTTTGAACTCTTCAGGAATATCAAAGGTGATACAGACGGCGCTGTCAGTCTCAGGCCTTATCTCAGAGACAGACAAAGGGTAAAATGTATTATTGCTCAATATTTTTGCCTTTCAGATGCATTTGAAATAATCAAAAGGTTCCAGACACTCGTTGCACTTGAATAATGCTTTACACGATGTTGACCCGAACTCACTGATTAGTGATGTGTCGCTTGACCCACATTGGGGACACTGCAGCTTTCTACCTGCAACTTGTTGAGGAGGGGCTATTCCGTATTCCCTAAGTCGCTCACGCCCTACCGGACTCATCCAATCAGTAGTCCAGGCCGGCGCCAGTCGACTAATCACTTCCACATTCGGATAGGCTGCCTGTTCGAGAACACGATGGACATCCTGTTCGATTTCACGCAAAGCAGGACAACCTGAATAGGTAGGTGTAAGAACGACGGATACTTTTCCTCCCTCTTTGCGAACATCCTGTAAAATACCCAAATCCCAGATGGAAATAACAGGTATCTCCGGATCTTTGACCTGATCCAAGAGCGCCCAGATTGCCTTATTGCCGCTTGATTCCCGATGAGCGGAGCGCTCATTGAACTCAGCGGAAACGACGGGAATACTAGACATAGTTCCTCACCATTCCAGACCCGGATAAGCCCTTTGCAAAAACTGCATTTCTGCCAGCATATGTCCAAAGTGCTCTGTATGAATGCCTTTACGCCCTCCCGTTACCGACCAGTCAACGCCAGGTCTAGATAGGGTCGCTTCTTCCAATACAGCATCAACCTGCTTGTTCCAGCCTTCGCGCAACAAAACCCTGTCAACTGCAACGCCCTCTTTCATCAGCGCTACTTCTGAATCCGTGTTCATGAAAAGTTCATCAATATAGCCCCAAAGCTCGTCAATCCCTTTTTGAGTTCGCTCATGGCTTTCCTCGGTCCCATCTCCGAGTCGTACTACCCACTCGTGGCTACGCCGCAAATGATAGCGACTTTCCTTTATTGCTTTACCTGCAATGGCAGCAATCTCTGAATCCGCTGACTTCTGTAATTGCGTCATGTATTCGACGTTGAATACATCAATAAGGAACTGCCGCGTCATTGAAAATGCGAAATCACCAATCGGTAGCTCCATGATGAGCAGGTTACGATAATCACGAACATCTCTCATAAACGCAATGTCGTCAGCACTCTTCTTTTCGCCGTCCAGCTTGAATGCATATTCATAGAACATCTTGGCTCGGCCAACATAGTCCAGAGCAACATTGGTCAACGCCAGATCCTCCTCCAGATAGGGTGCATTCGAGCACCATTCGGAGAGTCGCTGACCCAGCACCATGGCATCGTCTGCCTGGGCGACCACAAAGTCGAAAAGTTCTTGTCTTGTATCGTTCATCACCGACTCCAGATGTATGATGTTGACCCTACAGGTCATTACATATTATTGACCGCTTCGGGCAACTTGTAATACGACGCATGTCGATAAGGCTTGTCGTCCATAGGATCATAAAAGCTCACTGCGTCCTCTTCCTGTGAAGCAACGATGTCGCTAGACTTCACAACCCATATACTCACACCTTCGCTCCTTCGGGTATAACAATCCCGTGCATATTCCAGCGCCTGCTCGTAATCCTTTGCGTGCAGGCTACCCACGTGTTTGTGGTCCAGACCACGATTGGAACGGATAAAGACTTCGAACAGAGGGAAATCACTTGTTGTCGCCATTCTAATTAATACCTCTCACTGAATATTTCAGGCAGCTTGTATTTTGCGTGCCTTCTGCTTCTCATCGTAGGCTACTACCGCCTCTCGCACCCATGCGCCATTGTCGTGAGCGCGGCAATGATGAGAAATTCGCTGGCGATTACACATTCCGTTGCCGCTGATAACCTTATAGAACTCATCCCAATCAATCTCGCCGAAATCATAATGACCGCGCTCTTCATTCCACTTCAAATCCGGATCAGGAATTTTCAGCCCTAGGCATTCTGCCTGCGGAACCGACTGATCAACAAATGCCTGACGCAGCTCGTCATTGCTTTTTCGCTTAATCTTCCACTTCATGGACTGAGCACTGTGTGCGGACTCAGCGTCATGGGGGCCAAACATCATTAACGAAGGCCACCACCAACGATTAAGCGCGTCCTGGGCCATTTGTTTTTGTTCCTTGCTGCCAAAAGCAAGCACCATCAGACTTTCATAACCTTGGCGCTGGTGAAAACTCTCTTCCTTACAGACCCTTACCATGGCCCGAGCGTAAGGACCATAAGAGGTGCGCTGTAGGGTAATCTGGTTCACGATTGCAGCGCCATCCACAAGCCAGCCAATCGCGCCGACATCGGCCCAGGTCAGGGAGGGATAGTTGAAAATCGACGCGTACTTTGCTTTCCCCTCGTGCAATGCTTGGACCATTTCTTCCCGACTTGCGCCCAGAGTTTCGGCGGCGCTGTAAATGTAGAGACCATGCCCGGCCTCATCCTGCACCTTGGCAAGCAATATAATTTTGCGACGCAGACTCGGTGCTCGGGTAATCCAGTTGCCTTCCGGCTGCATACCTATCACCTCAGAGTGGGCATGTTGCGACATTTGGCGAATCAAGTTCTTGCGGTAGGTATCAGGCATCCAGTCCTTGGGCTCAATTTTCTGCTCGTCATCGATTCGCTCCTGAAACACATTTTCCAGCTCAGCTTCGTTCATTCTGTAATCAGCCATCGGAGACACCTCTACTATTGCGCTTGGGCTTAATGATACATCAATTAGTTTTAATGTAAATCAGAGGTATCATATTTTATTTATACACGCTCGATACTAGTTGCTCTTCCCTGACCAACACCAATACACATGATACAACGGGCAAAACGACCACCTGTACGGTGTAACTGATAGGTGGCAGTATTCAGAAGCTGGCCCAACGGATGCCCTAACGCGATCCCACCGCCATTCGGGTTCACATGGGCGGCATCGTCCAGCAATCCGAGGTCCCGCATAACAGCTAGTCCTTGCGCAGCAAAGGCTTCATTTAATTCAATGACATCCATATCTGCCAGACTCAAACCGCTATAGCCAATACTTTGCGGTCCGCCGGCGCCGGACCAATGCCCATGATCCTCGACTCAACGCCGGCAGTGGCCATAGCAACCACCCGCGCTCTAGGTGTTAGGTCAAATTCTCTTGCCATCTCCTCTGATGCGAGCAATATTGCGCAGGCACCGTCGTTGACACCAGAGGCATTTCCCGTCGTCAAACTGCAATTCTCGCGAAACGGGGTCCCCAATCGGGACAGTGCTTCGAACGAGGCATCGCCCCTTATGTGTTCATCATGCTCGACTACTAAGTCTTCTTGTTTGCGCCGCGGAATATGCACAGGGACAATCTCTTCGGTGAAGATCCGACTGTTTCGTGCTGCAACCGCACGCTGCTGGCTGCGCAGCGCAAATTCGTCCGGAGACGAGACTTCCTGTCAATATCAAACTGTTCGGCAACGTTTTCTGCTGTTTCCGGCATAGAATCGATACCGTATTGCTTTTGCAAAACTTTATTGACGAATCGCCAACCAATCGTGGTGTCATAGACCTCCACATTGCGCCCAAACGCTGTATCCGACTTGCCTATGACAAAAGGCGCACGAGACATGGATTCGACACCTGCGGCGATGGCGAGTCCGATTACTCCCGCTTTAACAGCACGGCTGGCGCTGCCTACCGCATCCATCCCCGATCCGCATAAGCGGTTCAGCGTGCTTCCCGGTACCGATGTTGGCAACCCTGCAAGCAGGCTGCCCATCCTGGCCACATTGCGATAGTCCTCGCCAGCCTGATTGGCACAACAATAAAAAACATCATCAACCCTTGACCAACCAACTGGTGGGTTACGCTACATCAAGGCCTTGACGGGAATTGCGCCCAGGTCGTCGGCCCGCACAGCTGACAAGGCGCCACCGTAGCGACCGATAGGCGTGCGAACTGCATCGCAAATAAGTGCCAATCTCATATTCCTCATGATTTCTCCGGAATATCAGAACCTTCAATCCGCGTAGAGCGCCCTCTGAATTGGCCGGTCACGCGCTTGAGTTGATTAACTACAGTAACTATATGGTCTATTCACCCTTGAAAGCAGGTTTACGCTTCTCCAAAAAGGCGGCAACACCTTCTTGGTAATCCTCACTGTAACCAAGCGTGCGCATGGCAGCCTTCTCGTTCTCCAGCTGCTCGTGCAAAGATGAATTGTAGGACTCATTGATAAGCCGCTTAATGCCGGCCAAACCTCTGGTAGGTTGAGTCGCCAGATGTTCGCTCATTTTCATGGCTTCCTGCATTAACGCTTCATCATCAATGCACTGCCAAATCATGCCCCAAGCCTCGGCTTTCTCCGCCGACAATTTATCTCCCAGCAAAGCCAGCCCTTTCGCTCTGGGCACGCCAATCGCTCTGGGGAGATTCCAGCTACCACCAGAATCCGGAACCAGACCGATCTTGCAAAATACCTGAACAAAAATTGCTGAGCGGGCAGCCAGAACAATGTCGCAGGCTAGCGCGATACTAGCGCCCGCCCCGGCAGCCACACCGTTTACCGCGCAAACCACCGGCTTTTCCAGCGTCATTATTCCGCGAATAAACGGGTTGTAGTATTTCTCTACGGACTCCCCCAAATCAGGGTGCTCATCACTCACCTTGACAGCACTATCATTTAAATCCTGCCCGGCACAGAAGCCACGCCCTTCGCCCGTAATAAGGAGGCAACGAACATTGGTATTACCACGCACATCCTTCATGGCTTGCTTAACTTCTTCGTGCATCTCAGCTGTAAAACTGTTGAGAGATTTTGGCCGGTTCAAGGTGAGTGTTGCGACACCGTTTTTAACGTCGTACTTAATATTTTTGTAATCCATAATACTTTCCTTCCTATTATTATTTTTCATCACACGTGAACGGAGAGGATCTGTATATTAGAGCTCGCCGATACCAATTTACATTTAAGGAATCCAGTTCATACCTTGTTACGCTATTGAAGATCTGATGCCTGTGGTATCGCCTACCGCTTTCATCCACCCCACTGCTGTTTTGATAGGCGATGTCAGTGTTGGCGACAACTGTTACGTTGGTCCCAACGCAGTATCGCGCGGCGACTTCGGGAGAATAATCATGGAAGCCGGCTCGAAACTGCAGGACACTTGCGTGGTCCATAGCTTTCCCGAAAAGGATTACGTCATTGAAGCGGACGGGCACATCGGTCATGGTGCAGTTCTCCACGGCTGCCGTATTGGTCGAAACTCGCTTATAGGCATGAATGCCGTAATCATGGACGAAGCCATAATCGGGCCAGAACCCATTGTTGCAGCGACAGCCTTTATCAAAGCCAAGTTTGAATGCCATTCCAGAAGCCTCGTGCTGGGCAACCCGGGGACCGTCAAACGATTACTTACGGAGGATGAAATAAACTGGAAAACCCCTGGCTCTCGTGAATACCAGGAACTCACCCAACGCTCGCTGACCTCTCCGCGAGAGGCTGAACCATTGTCCAGCCCCAGCCAAATCGCCCTCGCTTCACACAAGGTCAGCACGAACCCTGATGCTCAGCATCAACCGTCTTTGCGCACTACCAGCGTCAGGATATCGTAGTCCGCACACAACTTACCGTTCTGGTTGGTGACCTGAACATCCCAGACAACCACACCAGTTGCTACGTCTTGCTCGGCGCGCTTTTCTTTGGCAGTTTTTTGTTTTACTGTCAATTTCACCTGGATCGTGTCGCCGATACCCACGGGCTCAATGAAGCGCAATTTTTCTAAACCATAGTTGGCTAGAACAGGACCAGGAGAGGGCTCAACAAACATGCCCGCTGCTGCAGAGATCACGAAGTAGCCATGCGCTACACGCTTACCAAAAAGAGAGTCCCGCGCGGCAATTTCGTCAAAATGGGCATAAAAGTGATCACCGCTCAGGCAACCAAAATTAACAATGTCCGCTTCAGTGACAGTGCGCCGATGAGTAGTGAGACTCTCACCGATCAAGAGATCTTCGAAGTGCTTTCTGAAGGGGTGGATATCCGTGCTGAACGTATTGGCACCGGGGATATATTCCCGAGCGATGTTCATCAGCATTGTGGGAGAGCCCTGTACCGATGTGCGCTGCATATAGTGCTTGACCGCGCGCACGCCACCTAGCTCCTCTCCTCCACCAGCCCTGCCCGGGCCGCCGTGAACAAGCTGAGGCAAGGGTGATCCGTGTCCGGTAGATGTGGCTGCGCAGTCCCGATTAAGAACAAGTATTCTGCCATGATAGGGTGCAAAGCCTAGCACCAGCTCCTGTGCTTCGTGCACATCATGAGTTACCACGGAGCTCACCAAACTGCCCAATCCAAGACTGGCAATCTGCACCGCTTCACTTATGGATTCATAAGGCATGATCGTCGCAACCGGACCAAAGGCCTCAATCGCATGCGCGGGCGATGACGCGTCCAACGGATCTTCACACAATAGAAGGGTGGGCGGATAAAATGCATCTTTACTTACTCCCTCACCCATCACTTCAAAATCGTCACGCCCACCATATAGCAGCTCGCAACGCTCCAACAAAGCTTCAACGCTGCGCTGCACATCATTTTTTTGCGAAGCCGTGATTAAAGGCCCCATCTTGACGCCTTCGACCAGAGGGTCCCCCATTACTACCTTAGCGAGCCGCTCCTTCAGGCCATCAGTGACGGCCTGTACTTTCGATTTGGGCACCAGAACTCGGCGGATGGCAGTGCACTTCTGCCCTGCCTTGACGGTCATCTCTCTGACCACTTCCTTAATGAACAAATCGAACTCAGGATCTGAGACCTCAACCGACTCACCCAGCACGCAACAATTGAGCGAATCCGCCTCCATGTTGAAAGGGATACTTTTTTCAACAATATTAGGATCGTTTCGTAACATTTTGCC
Organism: Pseudohongiellaceae bacterium; assembly: GCA_047617605.1. Classification (GTDB taxonomy): domain Bacteria; phylum Pseudomonadota; class Gammaproteobacteria; order Pseudomonadales; family Pseudohongiellaceae; genus UBA9145. The sequence continues at coordinate 41,124 of JBLGBJ010000021.1, forward strand.
TGTGGTTGCGGAGCCTGTAAAACTTACCACATCCTGTCCGGTAAGGTGATCAAACAAATCCCCCGTACGGCCACAAATGAGCTGTAGCGCCCCACCGGGCAACAGCCCTGACGCTACAATTTCCTCGACCATCATTGCCGTTAGATACGCAGAATCAGTTGCCGGTTTGACGACCACTGGAACCCCTGCAATCAGGCTGGGAGCAATTTTTTCCAGCATTCCCCAGCAGGGAAAATTGAAAGCATTGATATGAACTGATACGCCTTGTTTAGAGACCAAAATATGCCGCGCAGTAAAACTGCCGTCAGCGGACAAACGCTCGGGGCCACCTTCGACAATAAATTTTTCATCACCAAAATCACGCAGAGCCATGCTGGAGTAGCTGAACAAGGTGCCAATCCCTCCGTCAATATCAACGGCATTATCGCGCTTGGTCGCTCCGCTCCACGCAGAGATCTTGTAGAGCTGATCCTTTTTACTAGTTAGGTGTTTAGCTAGCTGTTTCAGCAACCCGGCCCTCTCATGAACGGTCATATCGCGCAACGCAGGCCCCCCAACCTCGCGACCATAAGCCAGCACACGCGAGAAATCGATACCTTCACTGGAAACTTTGGCGACAAGCTCACCAGTCACAGCATGGCGCACATCTTTGCCATCGCCTTGCCCTTCAAACCATTCTCCATAAACGTAACTCTTCGTTTTCATTCGACTTCTCCAGTATTTTTTTCAGCACATTACATACAGGTGGAATTATAAAAACTGAACTAATGATACGCAATGAATGATTAAAGTCAATTTTATGTATTATATTAGCTGAAATCTTGCTGATCTAAAAAAGTACAGGGTCACCGCGGACTAACAGTACTGAAACCATCGAAAATATCCTGAGGAAAAATAACTCATAAATAAAACTGCCACCGGTTTAGATCCGATTAATAATACCGGCATGCGGCAGCCGGTCCCCTTCACAAGCCGGCTTAGATATTGGAGTTAAGCCGGCACACTCTCAGAAGCTAGAATGCAAGGGAGACTGTTTAGACCGATGGAAGAACGCAGCCAAAACGCTCAGCGCCCTGCAACAAGGAGTTTCACTGATTTCAGTTGTATGGCATTGACCTAATTAGGTGGGGTATCTTGTTGCTTAAGCAGCACGACGATCACAACAAAAGAAGGAAATACGCCATGACCAAGCCTACATTGAAGAGTGTTTGCGAAGCATTAGTGGGGAGTGATCCATGGCACCAACCGATACGAAATTACCGCCATAGATGGTTGACATGTGTCGCAAAAGTCTGCGAAGCTTCAGCGCATAATTGCCGCTCTTGGCAAATTTAATAGCTTGAAGAAGGATTAACAGGATGAGTTTGGTTATGGGCCGTTGGGCTCGGCGGTTTAAACTGTTTTCCCCAGCGCGTGACCGCCAGCGTGGCAGCCCACGGCACTGTATCATGGCAAGCTTAATGAATGCTAAAAGGGCGAGCGACCAACCTATTTACGTAACGACTGGACCAACTCTAGGGGAAAGTCACCGCCGAGCAGGCATGTAGTCATGCACTGATACTGTGTCAGGCGTGTTAATCGAGATGAGGCAATAATATGAATAATAAACAGACTTCACAGCCGGAAGTGATTGAGCAAGAGAGTGAAAAAATAAATTTGAGGAAGCTCTGGGCGTACGTCGGCCCAGGTATGTTGATGGCCGGCGCGGCCGTCGGTACCTCTCATATTGTTCAGTCAACCCGGGCCGGTACTGATTTTGGCTTCCAACTGTTAGTGCTTGTCCTGCTGATCAATTTGTTGAAATACCCATTCTTTGAGTACGGCCATCGTTACGCAATAGCGACAGGTGAGAATTTGCTCGATGGCTATAAACGTATGGGAAAAGGATTCCTTTATCTGTTTTTGGGTCTGGCGGTCGTTTCCGCCGTGGCTTCCACTGCAGCGGTAACATTCCTCACGGTTGCAATTCTGCAGCATTTTATCGGCGCCATGGTGCCACAGACCGTCTGGGCCGCAGCCGTCATGGCGGTTTGTGTACTCCTTTTGAAAGGTGGTCAGTATCGACTACTTGACCGGGCTATAAAACCGATAATGGCCGTGCTAGCTGTGGCGACCTTGATAGCACTTATGGGAGCAATCTTTAGCGAACCGATGCAGGCGCCGAATTTTGTTGCGCCGACTCCATGGACACTTGGCTCTCTTGCTTTTTTGGTGGCACTGATGGGCTGGATGCCGGCGCCGATCGAAGTGTCTGTTTTCCAATCCCTTTGGGTGCAGGCCAAAGGAGCCTCTCGCGGTACCAAAATTACAAAACAAGAAGGTCGTGTAGATTTCAACGTCGGGTATGGCCTCAGTACCTTGCTTGCAGTGGCCTTTCTCAGCCTTGGCGCATTGGGCTTGTATGGCACGGGAGTCAGCTTGCCTGACTCGAGCGGCGGCTTTGTCACTCAATTTGTCGATGTATATGTGCAATTGCTTGGCAGTTGGGCTGGGCCGTTAATTGCAGTGGCCGCACTTGCAACAATGTTCTCTACAACGATTACTGTCATTGACGGTTACTCTCGGTCACTGACAGTGGGGGTGGAGCTAGCGGGTTCTCGTACGCAAAAGTTGTCTTGGCTCTATCTCGGCTGGATGGCTTTCATCTGCCTGAGTGCGTTGGTGATCATCATGTTGTTTGCGCAATCGCTTACAGGATTGATAGATATAGTGACAATCATGGCGTTCCTGTCTGCCCCTATCTACGGATACCTCAATTTCCGGTTAATCATGTCAGATCACACTCCCGACAACATGAAACCGGGAAGGTTCATGTACCTGCTCAGCTGGGCCGGTATGATATTTTTCGTTCTGGTCGGTTTAACATTCATCACGGTTCGCTTGATACTCTGATCGCATCCCCAAAAAAAATGCCCGATCATTTCCATATGATCGGGCATTTTACATACAAGACGTCAGTAACTACTGCCCCCACTGCTCCATAGTTCGTACAAAATGTGCTAAGAAAAGATTGGTTTGGTAGGCATCTAGGGCGCGATGGTCAATGCTGAGAGACACATAACACATCGGCTTGATTTTCAATTCGTCTTCACCATTAATCGTTTCGACAACTACCCGCTTTTCGAGCTTGCCGACACCCAGTATTGCTACCTGTGGTTGGTTGATGATGATCGGCGCGGCAAATAAGCTGCCGCTGGTTCCGTGGTTGGAGATTGTGAACGTTCCATTGCGCATATCTGCCGGAGCCAGGTTACCGGATCTGGCTTTCTCAGTCTGTTTCTGGAGAGACTCTGCGATCTTGAACAGGGACATATCCTGTGCCTGCTGGATTACCGGGACAATCAGCCCTTTGTTCCCTAGCGCTGTACCGACACCAATATTCACGTCCTCAATAATTTCTAGATAATCATCATGATAACGCGCATTGACCTCTGGAACTTCCTGTATAGCGGCGACCGAAGCCGCAAGAAAATAGGCGGTGAATGTCAGATTGATCCCCTGTTCGGCGTACTCCTTTTTATGCCATCGCCGGTGCTCAATCACATTGCTCATATTCATCTCAAAAACACTGGTTACGTGGGGAGATGTTTCAAGCAGACTATTTACCATGTGCCGAGCAATGGCCTTGCGCATGCTGGTGTGCGGAACTTTACGACTTCGAAGCTCCGAGCGTGCGGATAGTTTCTTCTCGGATGTGGATGGTTGTGGCTGCAACTCCAGAAAATGCAGGACGTCATCACGCGTAACCCGTCCGCCTCGCCCTGATCCCGATAAATTGTCTAGGTCGAGGTTGTGCTCCCGGACTAGGCGCCTTACAGCAGGACCAACCAGATTGCATTTCGCTGTTCCTGCTTCGAGAGACGCACCGGAAGAGCTCTGCTGCGGGGCCTCCGGTGATGCGGCTGACACGGAGTTACTTGCGGTGGGCGATGCCTGTGGCCGAGTGGCTGAGGCGCTGCCCGAGGCGTCTGTCTGTATTCGCCCAAGTACGAACTCTGGAGTGATTTCCTGATCCTGTACCGCCATCATTTCGACCAGTATCCCGTCAGCTGGAGCAGGTACTTCCATGGCAACCTTGTCGGTCTCCAATTCAAGCAATGGGTCGCCAGCCTTAACGAAAGCACCCAGTTCGATCAGCCATTGTGAAAAGCGAGCAGCTGTGCCCTCAATCTGGTCGCTTTCAATGGTCACGTCGACGAGGCCAGAATTGTTTTGTGCACTCAAGTTTTCCATTGCTATCCCCTCTATTCTTATATTGTTATGAGGTCGTTGATTTTCGACGCAATGGTTTCAATTGACGGCAATGCGGCATTCAGGAGGTTAATATTGTGCGGACTGGGAATGTCCGGCATCGTAATGCGGGTTACCGGAGCATCAAGATCGAAGAATGCTTCGTGAGCCAGGACTGCGGCGATTTCTGCGCCAAATCCGGCAGTGCGGTTATCCTCATGGACAATCAGGCAGCGCCCAGTTTTCTTCACAGATTCAAGAATACAGTCCTTGTCCCAAGGCTGTAGAGTTCTCAAATCAATCAACTCTATGTGGCCGGGTTTGCTGACGTCGGATTTCAGGTCGTGCTCGCGCTCGTATTCCTTGATAGCCGCTTCGCACCGGGCGACCATAGCGCCCCAACTTACAATCGTCAGTTTAGAGCCTTCATAGAGTGTCTTGGCCTTTCCAAATGGCACGATAAAATCATCGCCGGGATAGGGCCGTCGTGCCCACGTGTCGTCTAGTAGAGTACGGTGTTCGAAAAAGATGGTGGGGTTGTTGTCTCGGAGTGCAAAGCGCAGCAGTCCGACCGCATCCTCAGCGTTAGATGGCATAGCAACTTGCCAGCCAACCTTATGTACCCACTCAACCTCGTCGCTCATCGAGTGCCACGGATCGCCGCGCCGGGCAAAGCCGCCAGGGATACGGACTACCATCGGCGCAGCGAATTGGTTGGCGGTACGCCACCGCATGATACCGGTATCGGAAATTTGTTCGGCGGCGGGCTCCGCGTACTTGCGGAATTGAATTTCCGGTACTGGCAAGAGACCCGAAAGTGCAAGTCCAACGGATCGGCCAATGATGCCCTCCTCGGACAGACTAGTATCAAAGACGCGACGGCCGCCGTACTTTTCATGAAGCCCCAGAGTGGCACCGTGAACACCTCCTTTGGGCCCCACGTCCTGCCCGAAGACCATCATCCGGGGGTTTATGGACAATTCACGATCGAGAGTAGTCCGGATCGCAGTGAGCATGTTAAGCCGGGGCCCGGTGGGTGACGGAGTTTCGGTACCAAGGCTCATCTCATGCCCGTCTGCTGCAAGCCCTCCGCGTAGTTGAGTCTCCGGCTTTCCATCCGGTCCAGCTTCAGCGAACGTATACCGCGTGAGACGCGCTATATCAGGCTCCGGGCGCTGCTTTGCCCGCTCTACCGCTGAGCGAACCTCATCATAGACGTCAGTTTCCAGTTTGTTCCACTCGATTTTGCTGATGATTTTCCTGTCAGCGAGGAATTTACGTAATTTCGGCAAGGGGTCACGTGCCTGTTCGGCCGCGACCAGCTTCTCGGGTTTGTACATCTGAGTGTCCTGGAAAGTGTGTCCGCACAGACGTGGTACTTTCAATCGCAGCAGGCATGGGCCTTCGCCAGATCGGACATGCTGTACCGCCTCGCTTATCAACTGCGGGGTCACTTCGGGATCTGTGCCGTCACCGTCCAGGATTTTCAAGTTGCGGTATGAGGCGAGATTAGCGACCTGATCCCCACCAGGTGTTTGCACGGTTTGCGGCACGGATATTCCGTAGCCATTGTCCTCAATGAAAAACAGGTGGGGGAGCCGGTTGGTTGTGGAAATGTTAAGTGCAGCCCAGAATCCATTTGTGGACATCGATGAGTCGCCGCCCATGGACACACCGATTGCACCTCGATAGCTCTCGTCACCCAGTTCGTCATAATGGTACCGGATTGATTGCGCCCAGCCGGAAATCGACGAGTACTGTGCGCCTACACCACCACACATGGGAAACAGCATGGCACCATCTCTTTCTGGGTTGGGATAATTGCAGACCACTCCGATATCACGTCCATCGCTGTAACCACCGGCCTTTGCCATGCAAGGAGCAATCGCGTCTTCTAGTTCCAGTCCAAGCGTTAGTACAAACGGTCGCGATCGATAATAGCCAGTGGCAGCATCATGCGGATGAGTAAGCAGAGACCCGAGTGCAATCTGTGCAAGGTCGTGGCCGCGTGCGGAAAATTGGTTGAACACAAGTTTGGCTGGAACCAACTCGGTTTCTTCGATGTGGTCGATGGCACGTGACTGGAGCAGAATTCGGGCGATTCGATGCCAGTCGAATTCAGGATGTGTTACAGAATATAACCGCAAGTTCTTAGTGACTGTATTCATTGTTGGCCTCGTTGACGGCTTTATTGCATTTCCGGATGCAAATCTGGCATCGGTCATTTTCACCAGTACAGTATTGTTTCTGAGCATGTAAGCCTTCAATACCGAAGGCTGCTGAGCCGAGGTAAAAACGGACAATTGGGCGGAAAAAGCGTAAACTTATCTTTACACCAGTAGTGCTTTTAAAGGAGCGTACATGCGAGTTGAAGTTATTTGTAAAAACAGGTTGGGAATACTTCACAGCATTATGGGCATACTCGTGGAGTTTCGGATAAATCTGGCCAAAGGTGAGGTGGGGGGTGATGATGGCAATGCGATCTACTTCTATGCTCCCGGCATGCTGAAGATTCAGTATGCCAGCATAAAACCTATGATTGAAAAGCTGCCTGGCGTTCGCCGGGTGCGATTAATTTCCCTAATGCCCAGCGAACGTCGGCACAGCGAACTAAAAACATTACTGAGCGCCCTGGATCATCCGGTGCTGTCGATAAACACAAAAGGCAGTATCATTGCGGCGAACCGGGCAGCAGCCAGAGCATTCGGCCAGCGTGTGGATGAAGTCCCCGGGTTATCTCTGCAGACACACGTCCAAAACATTGACTTAATGCCGATGATTGAACGGCACAATGCACGTTTTCGCGCATTGCCCCTTATCATAAACGGTAAGACCTGGTTAGCAGATATCACCCCCGTCTATGCCAATGACATCATTACGCACAATCCTGAAGCGTCTCTGGCCGGCGCCGTCATTACGCTAAAAGAAATGTTACTCGTGGAACAAGACGTATCTGCAAACGGAGAGCTATTAACTGAAGGATTCGGAGCACTCTACCCCCATGGGAAGGCCATGGATGTCTTGGTAAAGCAAGCCAAACAATTTGCTAGACTCAACGTTCCGTTATGGATCAGTGGTGAGGCAGGAGTCGGCAAGGAGCGATTGGCAAGAGCCTGCCATTTGGTTGGCGATCAAGCTGCACAACCGTTTCGCAAAATTTACTGTACTGGTGTCGGTGACATAGAACTTTTAGAGAACCTGAACCGAATTACCCTTGATAATCCAGACACCACGGGCACCCTATATCTGACCGATATTCACCGCTTGGGGGTCGAGGCTCAGGTGCGCTTGGCACAATTCAATGATGAGTGGGAGGCCTCGAACAGATCTCTCAAATTGATGGTTTCGGTGCAAGAGGGAGCGCAGGACCGGTTAGTACCTGAGCTTCGACATGCTCTCGGTGCTTATCGATTGCTGGTACCGTCGCTAAGGGAGCGCCATGATGGTTGGGGTGCGTGTGTCCGGGATGTACTGGACATGGCTTGCAAGCATACGGGCAAACCTATGCCAAACTTGGATGACTCTGCGCATAAGGCCTTGCGCGAATATCACTGGCCAGGGAATCTACGTGAACTAGAGACGATCCTATTACAAACTGTAGTTCTCGCAAAATCCAGAACGGTTTCCCGTGCGGACCTGAAGCTGCCTGAAGCCAAGCGACTGGATGGCGCGTTACATTTGACTTTGAATCTGGGAGCCATCGAATTGGGTTATAGGGAATATAGGGAGTATGTAGATAGAAAACTCCTGGGAGTTTTATATCGAGACTATCCCAGTGCGAGACTGTTAGGGCGCCGCTTGGGTTTGTCCCATACCGCGGTCGCTAACCGCTTACGAAAGTTGGGTATACGTGACAGTTAGCAGAAGGTTGATCAAGCGTTCT